>JAIEQI010000117.1 GCA_019747875.1 Candidatus Obscuribacterales bacterium | reverse complement strand
AAAGCAATTCGCTCATTTGGGAGTCCGGTTCGATCCCGGGAGCGCCGGCATCTTGCCGGCTTCGATCTTTCCAAAGCGATTCGCTCTCGAAAGATCGGAGTCGGCAAGCCGACGCTCGCCGGAATCGATTGAAACAAACGAATCTGGAAGGCTATGGGCGGACGGGACGTCCGCGCTCCATACAAATGAGCGAATCGCTCTCGAAAGCTTGAACGAGCAGTGCGCCGGGACGACTGTTAAGCCTTCTTCCAGGCGCCTCTGTAGTGCAATTTCTTCCATGTCTCACCGCGCTTCACGAACACATCGGTGACATGACATTTCTGCTTAGAAGGATGCGCGCCACCGACTTCACGATAGGCAACGAAAGTAACAACCGCAGTATCGCCCATGACTTTCGCAAAAGGCTGATCAATGGTGAACGTTTTCAAAGGCGTCGGTCCATCTGGTGCAAATTTATGCACACGTGCCTCGATATCGTGCAAGACATTCGCCTTGCCAGAAACAAGTTTCTTTGTGTCCTCATCAAAAGTGGTGCAATGATCGTCGAGATATTCCTCGTATGTTTTCATGTCACCAGAGCTATATGCTTTGACCAGCTTGTGCAAAACATCCAACACTTTCTGCGATTCGGCACATGCGACGTGCGGGTCAAAAATGTCGATTTTGCACTCGGTGGCGTTGGCGGCATGTACGACGGACTTCGCGTCTACCGCATGCTCGTGCGACGGATCAGCTGTATGATGCGTAGTAGCTGTCGTATGACTGACTCCGGCATGCTCAACTGTAGTTGTATGTGTCGTGCTTGTATGATGTTCACCAGTCGCCGGATGCGCAGCAGCCGCATGGTGATCGGCGGGAGTTGTCGCAGCTGGAATCTTACAATGAGTAGCGTCCGAACTCGGAGAGCTCGACTCCTTGGAGGATTCGGCGCTATATGCAAAAGGAATTGCAAAGCTAGCCGTGAGAAGAAGCGAGAATCCCAATCCGAAGTTCTTATGCATTATTACTCCTTTGCCCTCTCGAGCAATTACCTGTTCGCACTGGCCATAGCGTCTTCAACGTCTTTAAGAGCGCTTCGGACTTGCTTCATATACGCATCTATGCGACCCAGTTTTGCTTGCAGTGCATCTATTTGCTTATTGGTATCATCGTACGCTTGCTGGAGCGTACCTTGCTGAGCCAAAAGTGCATCTCTGGATTTCTTCAAGTTATCGTAAACGCTTTGATCTACGTAAGCGGAAGATGTCTGATTTGCAAATGGTACAAGTGCAGTAAGTACCATCAGGGATACCAAAAGCCTTTTTGATTTAAGGCACATTTCTAGAGTTGACTCCTAATCTAGCCCTATAAAGCATCTATACAGAACTGTAAGGGCAACCGGCTCATTATGGCAGAAAATAGCAAAAACTTAGCATCTTTTTATCAGGCGTTAAGTTAGCGTGATGTCAAGCAGCTCTAATTCAACAACGAAAGCCCAGGACAGGACCTGAACCCCCGGTTTCAGAGCACAAGACATCGCTTGCATGTCAGCAAGTAAGGCACCCACCATCTAGGCTGCACTCCCATGATCGAAGGCAAAGCAAACTAACATTACCCACGAATGTTATTGAAAAGATTCGCTTTTTCGCACGCGGTTCGATCCCAGCCTGATTTAAGAACGATCAGCCGCCCGCATGTCGCTGCCAATTCCGAGTAAGAACTTGTTAGATTTTGAAAGAGCGATGACAAGGTCGCTCCTCGGTCATTGAGGTCTTTGCTGGCAGCGAGACGACTCGCCTGGCTGCAACAAAAAGACAGGGCTTTCGAAAATCCGGTACTTATTGAACAACCTGTGCATTTCCAGGATCTGCAAATTTTTCCTTCTTCGAACTAGAAGGAATATTGATCCACGAAGCTTTGCGCGATCCCACCAACTCGCTAGTTGCTTGTTCGAGATCAGCCATTCCCATCTGCGCTTTCTCACGCAGATATTCTTCCTTGCTGTTTTCATACACAGCCCGAAGTGCAGCCTTCGCGTCCTCGGTCTTACCGAGGTTTTGCAGGCAAGCTGCAAGAAATAATTTTGCTTGAAAGTTCATCGGTTCTAAATTCAGAACTTCTTGTACAGCCAATTGGGCTTCGTGGAAGAAGCCATTTCTGTAAAAGCTATAGGCGCTGATCGCCAGCGCAGCTGTTTCTCGAACGCGTGCCTCACTCGTCATCTACCGGACTCCTTGCTTCCCCTGGAAAAATCTCAGCGTTTTATGGCTTCGATATTTCCATCCAAGCAAATAAAAAGAAATGTTGAGTGAAGTTTACGCGAAGTTTTGGTTAATTCTGATAATCCGGAAAACCGCTTCTGGTAAGCCTTACAGGGAAGTAAGAAGCAAGGAAGAGCCTTCAGCTAATAAACCTTTTTTGCTGTCAGGAAAATTACTGACGCACATACAAGCCCTGAAATCGCGTTTTTATATCTAAAGTGATTCTCGCGAATAGGATGCGGGGGAGCGCAATTCTTGTAGTGGTTTAGCCTTACGCGCTGGCTGTTCG
Organism: Candidatus Obscuribacterales bacterium; assembly: GCA_019747875.1. Classification (GTDB taxonomy): domain Bacteria; phylum Cyanobacteriota; class Vampirovibrionia; order Obscuribacterales; family Obscuribacteraceae; genus JAIEPM01. The sequence goes on along the minus strand of JAIEQI010000117.1, from coordinate 37,753 downwards.
GACTTCTGAAGACAGCCATACCGCAGGGACTCTCCTTGCTTCTATCGTTTGTGTTTTGTCAGTTTTCTCCTTTCAGTGAGTGTGCACGTGCTGGTTTCTTTTTCGGTGGTGTGTGTGAGGAAAACTTGTAATTGAACGATGAGCTTTTTGGGAGCAATTCTTTTTTGATTACCAACGGTGGAGAGCACGTTTTGCGGCTTTGACTAAGTTGGCCGCTTCGACATCATCATCTAGTAAAGGAATATCCTGCATCTCGTAAGGATCAAACAACATATCGTTGACCCACTCGCCATGCTTGTACGAAGCTACAAAATCGTCGAATTTAGATTGGACAACAGCCCGTCCATCTTCGGCACGAAAGACTCGAAACTCCATTGAAAAACCACCTCCTTGACATCATGCATCTAACCTAAAATCGCAACGTGAATTCTGTGTGAAGACCAAACACTTTGCTTACTAGCTGTACACAATTGTTATTGGCTTTCCAATAAGAGGGCGTTCAAAAGGCTCGAATACAATCGAGTCACTGATCAAAAAACGTGCAGCAGTTCCCGCTATCAGAAGAATTGAGCAGCACAGTTCAAATGCACAATGCATATTTGCAGAATTGATCATCACTCGAAGAACTGAGTCTCTATCTAAGGAAGAAACACACAATCACACGATTGATCTGCAACGCCCCTTTGAACAATCAAAAATACCGTTACAGATTGCGCGCCAAGGTCCCCAGTGAAAAAGAGAGCAACGGCTCAAATGGTGAAATGCACAATTATGCAGCCAGCCTCGGTAGTTTGTACATTGAATGACTGCGATTGCTCCCTTACTCTAAGTAAGTAAGTTCGGGCAACCCAACAAGGGACGGCATGATTTTCGTGCTGATTGAGGAAGATAGATGAAGAACCAATTGGAACAGCCAGAGCAACAGGTCACCCCAGAGAACCAGGGCGATCAGGGATGGCGTGCACAAGCCTTAGAAGAAACCTACGGACAAAAGCAAATAGATAGGAACAGTAAGGAAGGAATGGTATTTGCCGAGTCCGGCACAAAAGCTCTATCAGCAGCCGATGTGACAGGGAAGTCCGCAGACGAAATCTGGATCGCGAAGAACGAAATTTTTGCACGTCACGGAAGAACGTTTACGAATCCGAAACTCGCTGAGCATTTTGGAAAACAACCGTGGTATCAGGCTGACGCCAATTACAAAGACTCGGCATTGTCACCCCTTGAGCGGCGCAATGCGATGTACTTGAACATCGTAGAACTGGACAACGATCTAAATGGCCAACGCGATCGCTATAAAGCGGAATCGACTGTTCAAAAGGATCTCCCCGGCTCAGCAATTAGCGATTCCAGTCATCGCAAACTTAAAGTTGATGAAGTCATGGCAATGACCGGTGAACAGCTGCGTTCTGCACAAAACGAGATTTACGCCAGGCACGGATACCCGTTCAAGAACCCCGATCTGAAGGCGCACTTTTCCAAAATGCCTTGGTACAAAGAAAGAGCGGAAAGACAGGGTACATCCCTCAGTCAAAAACAAAGCTTTCATCGGATCGACACACACAAACAAAACACCGCAACCTCGAGAATTGCGGTGTTTTGTTTTGTAGGAAACCGGGAGCCTTTAACACAGATCCTTTGATCGCAGATGTGAGAAACCCCACTTAGGCGAGATTAAACAAAAAAGATTGCGGATCCTCTCATTCTCAAAGCCCCACCCGGAAACGTACTATGCTCATGTCGGATACGGAGAGTTTGGTCGGGAAGATTCTTTCCTGTGTATTTTCGCGCATTCTCAGACGTCGAAACTACTGCGGATGACTTTAAGAATTAATGTATACGACACTGTTCCTTATTGCCCACACCCACGTAAGTTAGCGCGCAACTCTGAAAGCGAGGGAAGTCCGCACAGGATTGAAAACGCATGGGATTCCGAAGATAACGTGAACAAAGGGATGACCGCAGCTAGACGCTACGAAGTCCACGCCAGAATAGCCTAAAACACCAAGAAATACGAAAACTTTTCTAGCCAGGTGGGGATTTCTGTGATAAACTTTAGTTATCGTAGAAAGAACGGTTACTTGTAGCAGAACCACCGTAAGGTTAGCAGGTACTTAAGGCACAAACCTAATATTTACAGCCGACAGTCTCTAGACAAAAAGCAGGACAGAAATGAACCTACATAAAGAGCAAGAATCTACAAAAGGAAGAACACAAAGTAATGTGCTCCGCCCTGACACGAATGATTCAGCTCATGAATTCTTCGGAAGTCATCTTACTGAACTCGATCGCATCATCGAGAACGCATTACAGGAAGATATCGCCACCGGAGACATTACAGCCACATCGATCGTACCTGCCGACCAAGAATGCACTGCAGATGTTGTATTGAAGGAAGCGGCAACTGTAGCCGGGCTCTTGCTTTTTTCGAGAGTAATTTCAAAATGCGACCAAGGCGCACAGTTTGAAGCCTTCGTAAACGAAGGTCAAGTGATACCAGCAGGCAAGATACCGTATACGGTTGCAAGAGTCACAGGAAAAGCTCGCGCAGTTTTATCCGCGGAACGCACCGCTCTTAACCTCATGCAGCGCATGAGCGGCATTGCGACAATGACTCGAAAGTTCACCGAACTGGCAGAGCCCCTGAGAATAGAGATCCTAGACACACGCAAAACAACACCCGGGCTTCGCCTCATAGAAAAATGGGCCGTCACCTTGGGCGGTGGCACAAATCATCGCTTTGGTCTCTACGACAAAATCCTGATCAAAGATAATCATATCGCCATTGCTAACGGCATCACAAATGCCGTGGATCTTGCACGTAGAGGCAACCCCGGTATGCCTGTGGAAGTGGAAGTGACCAATATTGAACAGCTGAAAGAAGCGCTGAGTCTGTCCGTTGAACACATCATGCTCGACAACATGAGCCCAACACAAATAAAGGAATCTGTCGCATTAATCGCAGGACGCGCTTATATTGAGGTTTCGGGCGGTGTTCGCTTGGATAACCTTAAGCAATATTTGATCGAAGGAGTCAGTGGAATTTCAATAGGCGCACTCACACACTCGGTCAAAAACATCGATATTAGTTTGGAATTCTGAGGATACGACCATGTCCATTTCAATTTCACCATGTTCTGAAACAATCGCCCAAGCCACAATGGCTCAGGAAATCTATGAAATGGCGCGCAAACGCGACGCAGTCATCCTCGCGCATAACTATCAGATTCCCGAAATTCAAGATATAGCTGATTATGTCGGGGACTCGCTTGGTCTTTCACAGCAAGCAGCAAAGACTAGCGCAAAAGTGATTGTATTCTGCGGTGTCCACTTCATGGCTGAAACTGCTGCCATCCTTTGCCCAGACAAGAGAGTGCTAATTCCCGACCTTGACGCGGGATGCTCACTTGCGGCGTCCATCGATATCGATCAACTGAGGGCATGGAAGGCTGAGCATCCTGGCGCAATTGTTGTTTCTTACGTCAACACGACAGCGGACATAAAAGCAGAAACGGACTACTGCTGCACTTCGGGAAATGCTCTAAAAATCGTGCAATCAATCCCGGAAGACAAAGAAATTCTCTTTCTCCCAGATCAATTTCTTGGTTCTTGGGTCAAGCAACTGACCGGCAGAAAGAACATGCATATATGGATGGGCGAATGCCATGTGCACGCAGCCATCCCGCCGCTGCGCATCGAAGAGAAGATGAAGGAGTTTCCAAAAGCCGAACTTCTGATCCACCCCGAATGCGGCTGCCTCACACCATATCTGGATCGAGTTGCCAGACTGAATGGCAGCAGTCCACTGAAAGTACGCTCCACTGAAGGAATGATCAAGCAAGCCCAAGAATCTCAAGCAAATGAGTTTGTGGTCGCCACAGAAATCGGCATTCTCCACCGACTCAAAAAAGAGAATCCGGAGAAAACCTTCTATCCAATTGAAAGCGAAATGAGTTGCCGCTACATGAAGATGATCACAATTGAAAAGCTGCATGCGGCACTCAAAGAAGACAAGTTCCACGTGACAGTTCCAGAGGAGACCGCAAGGAAAGCAAAAACGGCAATTGATCGGATGGTTTCGATCTTCTAAATGCACAAACCCCACAGAATGATCAGGCAGAGGTCATTCAATAGAGTCAGCGATCACAGGAGAAGGACAACGTTTTAGGAAGGCAAGAAGATTGGCGAGGGATGAATAATCCCGGAAGGCGGGCAAATGACTCAACGTAATAACTCAAAGAAATACGATGTTGTGATTGTCGGCTCAGGCATTGCAGGGATGTTGCTGGCATACGAATTAGACCAACTCGGTTTGAAAACTGCCCTTGTTTGTAAAGGCAATTTATTGGATTCGAATACGGCTTGGGCACAGGGCGGAGTGTCGATTTGCACAAATGCAAATCCACTGGACGACACAGAGAAGCATCTATCAGACACGCTCTCGGCAGGCGCGGGTCTCTGCGACGAAAACATTGCACGCATGATAGTTGAAGGCGGCGCAAAACTTTATTCTAGATTCGAACAGCTTGGTTTGGAATTCGATAAGGGCAGCAATGGGAAACTGGAGCTAGCACGCGAGGGCGGACACAGCCAGCAGAGAGTTTTACATGTAGCTGATGCTACAGGACGCGCGATCGCGGAGAACCTGCTAAAGGCTCTTCGCAGCTGCAAACGACTAGATATCTATGAGCGGGTTTTCGCTTTCGATCTCTTAATGAACCAGGACAGATGTGTTGGACTGAAAGCAATCAAGAACGGATCAATGCTGGAACTCTATGCACCGCATGTAGTGCTAGCCAGTGGCGGGCTGGGACAGGTTTTCGACCGCACCACAAATCCACAAGTCGCAACCGGCGACGGTATCGCTATGGCATACAGAGCCGGTGCCAGACTTGTCGACATGGAGTTCGTACAGTTCCATCCGACCGCCTTGTACATTCCTGGAGCGCCGGCATCATTGATTACCGAAGCGGTACGCGGAGCAGGAGCGCATCTACTTGACGCGAGAGGCGAACGATTTGCATTCCGCTTCCATCCATCCGGCGAACTTGCTACCAGAGATGTAGTATCTCGCGCAATTCAAACCGTAATGCTCGAGCAGTGCACATCTTCTGTATATCTAGACTTGCGTCCTATAGGCGCGGCAAACATACTGCAAAAATTCCCGAACATAGTAAGGACTTGCCGCAACTGGGGGATTGACCCACTCGACACTCCGATTCCGGTTTCACCGGCAGCCCACTACTTCATGGGAGGAATCTGGACAGACGAAAACGCGTGTACAAGCATTCCCGGCTTGTACGCCATCGGTGAATGCGCTTCTAACGGTCTCCATGGTGCGAATCGACTGGCGAGCAACTCATTGCTGGAAGGCGGCGTAATGGCGATGAAACTCGCCCAAGTAATCGCAGGTGAAGCTGCAATCAAGCACCTTAACACCGGACGCAGAGAAGTTGGCAGATCAATCATTCTGGCGAACGAACACTGCATGCCCGAGAATGTTGATGAATTCCGAAAGGACATGTTCAGAATTGCAGGACTCTGTCGCGATGGTGGAAAACTCTGTGACTTCAATCTCGAACAAACATCGGCAGCATTGCATATGGTGCCCATGGACGAGAGGGCATTGGAAGCTGCAAACGTCGGACTCCTCGGAAAGCTGATCGTGCAATCAGCGTTGAATCGCTGCGAATCGAGAGGCGCCCATTTCCGCATCGACTGCCCATTCACAGACGACCTCAACTATCGCAGGCGTTACTTCGTCAGCTGCGAAGGAAACGGCTACATCGAACTGCCAAGCAAGCACGAAATATCAATCACCCTCGTAGCGGCAGCCGAAAATACCCCAATCACCAAAACTGCATAACCCAATATTGATCTAGTCGCCAACACATGGCTCGGTTCGGATCAGCTAGCTCGTTGCTAGAGCTTTGTGGGGTGGCGGCTCGTTGCCGAAAGGAAGAGATGCTATTGAGTCATGCCGGCGTTTTTTGCACCGATCGCCTTGTCTGGATGTGGGTGGCGGGCTTGCACCGCTGCTACGATTTTGTCGAGATCGTCCATTAGCTGCATGTCGTTCTGTTTAGGCGCACCCGGACGAACTGCATCGTTCAATTGACGCAAGCGCTGCGTGAGGTGCATGCCGAGATAAGTGTGACCGAAGGTATGCACTTCGCACCAGCCTACTCTAACTAACATTTGTTCACCCGGTGGCGGCGGATCTTGCTGGAACACGCGCGGATCATCTTGCGGAGCAGCAGGCTGGTCATATGATTCATAAGAGCTGTTCTGAGCGCGAGGCGGCGGTCCAAATGTCGGAATTCCTAAAAGCGATTGCAATACCTGGCGCGGGAGCTGCGAGCCGGTACGCTGCGGAGCTTGTTGCGGTGCGCCTGAATAGTTACGTGGATAATTTGGCGAATTGCCACTTGCCGCTTCGAATTCAGCTGCAGCCAGATCAGGGCTCTCGACGCCGGCAAAAGGCTTCTTGCTCAGTTTGGTTTCGGCATAGCGCTCTAAAGCATCAGTCCTTTGGCTCAAATCCGGCAATTGCGAAACTGTGCCGAACGCCTTCGTTTCAAGTCTTGCGAGTCTCGAATTCAAAGGCTGACCATCATATGTGGTGCCAAGGATTTGTTTTTCCAGATTAGTGACGTGAGGGTAATTGCTAGTCTGTCCTGCCGCGGGATCTTCATCACGATCATTGGCATACGGATCGTTGGTCAAATCACGTCCATCTTGAGCTGCAGGACGGCTTGCCACCTGCTTGTTCGGCGCCGGCTTGTTTGAATTGTTTGCGCTGCTGGCGGCATTGTTATTAACCGGCTCGAGGCTTTCGCCATCTGCGGTCAAAGCGTTGACCATTTTGTTGAGTCTGTCTTGCGGATTACCTTTGGTGGCATCACCAAGAATCAGTTGTTCGATGCGCTCAACTCTGTTCTCGATGGTGTCGGAATCGAAAGTATGCTCAAAATATTTTTTCTCAAGCAGGACGAGATTCTTCATCGAAGCTGCATCAAGCTTGTCCGAATCGGCACTCGCCGAATTAGAACCTGGTGATGATTGCGTGCCGGAAGCAAACGCAAGATCGACGGTGTATGCGGCTACAGACAAAAGCAACGATAAACCCAGTATTACGCGCATCGAAATACTCCACTGCCATTAGAGGATGGGATTCTATCACGTAAACGATAAGCGATCTTGGCAAGTCTGTAATGTACCCCACGAACACTATAAGAAGCAGGCTCACGAGCACTTGATAGCGTGGTTTGCTGCGAAGATGTATGTCTCCCTGGTGCTTGAATTCATTGCTGCATCGTGCACTTCGATCTTCTTAAAGCTAATTTAAAGAAAAGCTTGCTGCTTCAACGCCGCCGACGCTCGCAGGTCCGATCCCAGCCAAGCATAGCCTGAACGAACCTTCGTATTCTTTAAGGCAGGCCTAGTCGATTTTAAAAGCAACTAATCGTCGAGCTCTTTGTACTTCTTTTTCACGTCCTCGATCAGTCCCTTAGATTCCTCAATACCCGCCTGGTCATTTATCTTTGTTCGCCACCGCAATGATTCCTCGGACATTTGCTTAGCCTTGTCCAACTGTTTTCTGTCCTCTGCCATGCTTGGATGAGTAAGAATCATCCGCGTGTACTCAGCCTGAGCAAACGCCTTTGCCTTTTTCTCTTCTGCTGTTTCAGGATGGGATGCCATTTTGATTGCATTCCGGAAGAACTTCGCAGCCCTATCATTATCTCCCTCAGGATAAAGTGAACGCGCAAACCACGTCGTGAGCTCCGATACACGAGCTTTACTGCTGGTCGGAGATTCTGTTTCGATCAACATCGCTCCTTTGAAGATCGCTGATGCTCCATCAAAATTACCCTTATCAAAATGGTGCTCCTTTCCCATTTTGAACACGAACATGGACAGCGGTTCATCCAACTTGAATACGCTCGGATCCTTTTTCATCATCATAGCCAAAACCATAAAGCTGTCCGTCGCCGGTCCAACCTGACCGTTTATCAGCTGGACTTTCGCCAATTTGAACAAGATTTCCGCTCGTTCTGGACTTGCTTTACCAAACTCCGATTGTATTCTCGGTTCTAGCTTGTTGTAGAGTTGTTCAGCTGACGCCGACTCTCCGTTTGCCACCATCCCATCTGCTTTGCGCTCCTCTTCCAGGAGCGAAGCGCGGATTACCTCAGGATCAGATCCCTTCTTTTGTGGTGTGGCGTACCAGATTCCCGCCAATACAATCAACACCAATGCAATGATGCCAGCAACGATGCTGATCGTTTTTGACCCAGCAGATGCGCCACCAGCCTTGACTGGCAATAAGTCTTGCCCCTCTTCAATACGTTTGAGGTCCCCAGCTATTGCTTGAACGTTCTTATATCGCTCATCTGCGTTCTTATTGAGACACCGAAATACAAGCCTTTCGATCTTTTCATTGACTACTTTTGCTGGAGCCAGATCCCCGAATCGTACAGGTGCTTCCGGCGAACTCATAGCTGCGACGGGATCCTCAACCTTGAACGCCTTGCGACCGCAAAGTGATTCATACATTGCACACCCGAGAGCAAAAATGTCAGTGCTTGTGTCCAGCGGGAAACGAGCAGTCTTCCCAGCTCCATAACCAAGCAACTTGATCTCGAAATCGTCCGAGACGAAAATATTGACTATGCGCAGATCTTTGTGCGCCATACCTTTCTTATGCAACTGAGCTAGCCCCATGCAGGCTTGCGAGAAAATATCGAGAAACTGTAATTCATTCAAACCAGAAGTCTCTTTGATCATTTGCGAGACGTTCTTGCCTTGAACATTTTCTATCACGAGATAGGCACCGACATTCTCGTCAATGCCGTAATCTTTGATCTTCGCGAGATGCGAATCACTAACTCCCTTGAAAGCTTTAGCGTCCTGTTCAAAACGCGCTGCATTAGCTGGATCTGCCACACTCACCTCAAGCAAATGCATGCATAGTTCTTCTTGAGTTTCCTGTGAAACAACTTGAAAAAGGCGCAGGCCTGGTCCGCCGATTCTTTTGACGATCTGGTACCTTCCGATAAAACTTCCTGGAGGGATAGCTCCTGCAGGTAGTTTTCCGGAATCCAACTGCTCGTCGTTCATCATACTCATGGGCTGTTATTAGCGTGCGTGACTCAAGCGTCTAGACGTCCAGATTTCTAGTGCCTTGTGCCGCTTCTTCATTCCCTCGGCAGCAACCTTTTGCGCATCTTGCGGGCTCAACAATTTGTCGAAAACGCGATCACCGACGTTAGCTGCCGCCTTCGGTGTCTTGTAACCCAGTTCGCGCGCAATCTCCGCCCAACTCTTGCCGTGAGAAAGCAGGTCGAGCATTCTAGCCTCTTTCGCGCTAATATCATCTCTGATGAACACGTGACGCATCGGTGTTGAAACCAAAATAACTTCACCTTTGATCGCCATCTTTAATTCATTCAACATCTGCGGCACTTCTGAAATCTTTGCGCGCTTGCAGAGATAACCATCGCAGCCGGCTGCCAGAGCCCGTTGTCCGTCAGCAGGAGCTTTTGAGTTAGTAAGAACAATAATGGTGCCATAAAATCCTTGTTGGTGCCTCAGCTCTTCAAGAATTCTGATACCGGCCAATGAGCTGACTGTTTTGTCACCATGGCGAAAGGGCAATTGCAAATCGAGAAGGACGCAATTGTTCTGATGCACCTCTGGAGAGCGGACACGCTTTAGCGCCTCCTCCTCGCAATTGATCACCTCGACCACAGACATCTCACCGTCTTGTTCGATTACTCGTTTCAATATACCGGAGAAGTCTTCGTCATCTTCAACTATCAGAATCTTAGTCATTGTTATTCACCGTGTTTCGCTATTTCCAAAGTTTTCTTCCGTAAGGCTGGTTGATCTTCAAGAGTTTCGTCTTGGAATTCATCGTCGTCAAATAAGTCTTGGTGCATCGCTTTTGCCTCTGAGCAGAGAGGCAACTTCAGTTTAAAGGTGGTGCCAGTACCGAGTGTGCTCGTCACTGAGATTTCACCGCCCATGGCTTCTACGAGAGTCTTTGCTATATCTAAACCAAGTCCATGTCCGTCTTTCTTGTCTGGGTTGACCCTGTATCCAGGTTCAAAAATTCTCTTCAAATGTTCCGGCGGAATACCTTTGCCGCTATCGGAGATGATGATCTTGTGGAATTGTCCGTTGCTTTCAACCGTGATAAATACCTGCGTTTCCTTGGGGTTGTGCTTGATGGCATTACGAAGAATATTATCAACGACGCGAGAAAGTTCAAGCGAATTTGCTTTTACCCAAAGTGGTGCCTCCGGCTTTTCCCACGTTATGGTGTCATCGTGTTTATCCGCCAGTGGCTTCTGACTATCAACAGAATCGTCCACCACGGCCACCAGATCGCAAAGCGCAGCTTGATTGTTATTTGGTCCTGGCAGAATTTCGTAATCGTAGGATTGAACAAGTTGGTCGATTAATTCGCACAACTTATCAGACGATTTCACCAATCGACTGACCTTTTCTCTAGCGGTGGAGTTCTCCAGTTCCATCATTGTAAGTTCGGATATCGTCCAGTTCAGTACGCTAACAGGAGCATTGAGGTCGTGGTTGATTCTACGCACAAACTCATGCCTACGCTTCCTATCTTGATACATTTCGCGATTTTCTGCTTCGACCTCAGAGCGGATGAGTTCGGATTCTAGCTTTTCGCGCTCGAGATCGTGTTTTTCTTTCTCGGAGCGAAGCTGGACGCTGAACGCTTCCTCGCGCTCGCGCTCCCGTTCCCAGACAATTGCAGCGACAGTTCCCATCAACAATGCGACTGATGGAACAAAAATGGGGACCAAAAGACCCGTATAAGCAAATATCAAACAGGCAACTGCGTCAGTGCCAAGCAACAAGGCACAGAAGAACAATGTGTCGCTGGCAAGTCGGAGTACGCTTGCATGCCTCAGGCTGGTTGCCCGCGATACGAATTTCTGCTGGAAGAGTTTCCAACCTAACCACACAGCACCACCTGTAATACTGGCTAGTAATAGATAGAACGCTGAGGAGAAGCCCGAGAGACGTTGCGGCCAGGATCGGCGCGTAACGGTATCAATGGCATTAGCGAGAATCTCTGTCCCGCTCATTTGGTTCATGCCTTCGTTAGTAAACGGAGTGTTGTAGACGTCAGTTAGCCCGTCTCCAATAAGTACAATGGCGCCATCAACATTAAGAGGATTCGTTTTATTCTTGCTGAATAGCACCTCTTTTTGCTGAGGATCCAACAAATGGCTCTGTGGAAACACCTGGTAGATGCCCATGTTTGGCGGACCAGAGAAGTCCACGTCCATGAGTTTCGGAACATTATCTGGAAGCTTTTCACCGAGTGATTTCAAAACTTTAGCAACGACTGATTCAGCCCCATCATTGTTTAGAGAAGGCAACTGAATATAGATGCGCCTGACGACTTGATCTTCATCCTGGTGAACACAGGTCATGCCCGTGTATTTTTTCTCTACGTCAACCCCGGGCTCCAACTTCTGAAGTTGTTCGAGCACTCCCTGCGGTGTCGTCGGTGCTTGTAATCGGATAACCGGTCCTGATGTACCTGAGTTTACGGCACGCACCATGAGCACTGGAATCGGTTTGCCGAACTCGCCGCTGGATACTTTGTGGATCGATTGCGCGAGGAACTTATCGTCAGGAGTATATTGCGGGAAATCACTGTCGAGAATGACGGCGCGCGCACCAGCCTTAGCCAGTGTTTCGACCATCTGCCCGACGTCCTTGCGCCGGAGCGGGTAATGCATCAATGGCTCCATCCATGGATATGTCGTCAAAGCATCTTTTGGAGGCTCATCTTCTACACAGTGATTGAAGATGACGATCTTATTTGCGCGCTCCGGATGGTTATTCTCAATTAACCAGCTCAGTGTGTAGTCCCACGACGTGAGTGTGCGCGGGCGTTCATGCTTCTCATGGAAGTCCCAGAGTAGCGCCGGATTCAATCTCGATAAACTTGTTTTTGACCAACATAGCCATGGTCTAATTTCGAAGCGACGGTTTATGGTCTGCAGTTCTTGCCGGTCCAAGAGGTCAGTTGCATTAAGTATCAACCCAAATGTGATCGATACCAAAACGAAGATGGCAAAAAGGCTAAGCGACAGCTTCTGCTTCTTTCTGTTCTCGTTTGTCTCAGGCTGGGCGGGGAGCTCAGATATCGGTCGTTCCTCCAGTAATTCCGGTGCCGCCAAACGTTTTATGCCATCTTTGCATCGTTTTGACGCGCTTGTATTGCGGATTTCTGCATCCGTAAAGAAAAGCCCATGACCTGGAAGAATCATGGGCGTTCGAAACCTTCATGTTAGTTGGCTTTCCCCAGGTTTTGCAAATTAGTCTGGAGATTATCAGCCTTATTGAATCCGCCTATCGGCAACGCAGGTCCTTGCGAATTGAACGGCACAATCGACAAGTTTTGCTGCTGTTGGAATGGCAACACTTGTTGCGGCTGGGAAAACTGCAGGGGTGCAATCGGAGTGATTGGCACTGGCAGTTGAGTCTGCACAGGCATCTGTGTTTGCACTTGCTGAATATTTTGGGGGATTTGCATGGGCTGCTGCGCGAACTGTTGCAGTTGTCCTTGCAAAACTGGTTGCATACTCGCTCTATCAGCAAAACGATCTGTTAGCAGATCCGGTATTGGCAAATCCGGCGTAAGTTCCGTAAATGGGATACGAGGAACCGGAACTAACACTGGCTTTGCGCTCGAGGCGACTGAAGACCCACTAGGCGCGTTAGCCAAGATATTCTGAACATCCCTCGCGGCAATCACGCCTGCCGGGTGGAGGTCGGTGTATGCCAAGCTTGGGAGTTCGATTCCACCGCTCTGTCCGACGTTTGGTCCAACATAGTAGGCGGTTCTCTTAGGAACGCATGCGATTGAAAGGTTCTTTGTGATCAATTTGTCCGGCTTTCCAATGTTGATTGCCGCATCAACAAAATTACTCAGAAAGTTGTCGCTGCTCGGAATTTTAGCCATATCACGCCGTATGAACTCCAGCGATGGTATGGGCTTGACTCCGTCGCCTCCACGTACAGCCGGATGATCCAGCACGGTCTTAGAGTTCATAACATAGGCAATCATCTGTGTCTTGTTGTCTTGAAAGATCAGTTCGCCCTTGTCTGGTTTCAAACACATGTTCGAAGGAGCAGCAGAAGGGAGTGATGAAACAGGAGGAGGACTCGTTATCACCCCCCTAATCTCAAGGACAATACCAGGACGCAGATTAACTCTACTACCGTTGAGTCGGTTTAGGACTTCGACTGCTCTCCGTCCGCCAAGTTCCGAAACTGCAATTCTATGAATTTCTTTGTCACCCTGAAATTCAACGGTCACATGGCACGTGGTTCCATGAATACGAGCTTGCAACAGCTTTGTCTCAATTACATGATCTGTGCCAGTCGTTTCAATCTTGTTGTGATGGATCTCGCCTTTTTGTAAATACACCAGTTTCGTTTTAGTGGAAACAGTTGCTACCGTATTGGCCCAAAGTCGCGTTAGTCCAATCCTTTTTGCATTGGCCATCCACTCAATCGAGACTTGTGACTTATTTCCTGTCTTTACCAACGTGCCTTCTGGCAACTTCTCCAAATTTTTCACAGCTTTAAACTCGCCGTAAGCTGCGCGCGAATCATCGGTCGGTTGAGACTTGCTCACATCACCAATGACTTCCTTAGCCAGACCATAATCGTTGGCAAGGAAGTCAGTGTCAACTCCGCCCACTTGGGTCGCTTGCGCACCCACAACCATGAGACTTGAGCTTGCAAAAATCACCCCAGCCAGCGAGGCTGTCAATTTTCGGTTAAAGGGATTCATAGCTCCGACCTCCGAATTTGGGGCTCAAGTTGTCGCCCAATGGCTACCTGAGCGAGGTGATATTGCCTTCCGCTTGATAACCTTTAAAAGGGTTATACCACCTTGTTTCAACTCTACCGTCTGATTTTCCAACAAGACAATTGGAAAATGCATTTTGTCTGCAAAACATGCCGGTCGACGGCATTTAATCTTATGAACAGTAAACCGCTTGAGCTTGCAATCCCCAGTCACCGAGCTGGAGGAGTGCGTTTTGGAGGTCTTCCATAAAGCTGTGCATATTGCGGGTGCGCTGTTGCGGATTCCTGTGTAGAGCTTCTTCGAGTACTTTTCTGATCGTTGACTCCAGTGCGAACTCGCCGAGTTCCTCATCGCTGAGAAGAACTGGACCTTCGCCTCGGCGGTAAGCCAGGGCACCGGAAACGGAAATTTCGAACGGAAGGCGACCTGTCAGGGCTTCGAACATAACGAGAGCCAACTGATACACATCGGTGTTATAGCTGCAATTTTGCTCGGACAACTGTTCCGGCGAAGCGTAAAGCAGACTACCGCTGCTTGTGTTGTCGGAAGAGGAACCGTCCTCGCCGACTGTCAATGAAATGCCGAAATCATAAACGACGGCTTGTTCTTTGCCATCTCGTTTGACAAGCATGATGTTCGAAGGCTTGATGTCTCTGTGGATGATGCCGGTGATGTGCGCATGGTGAACGGCTTGTGCAACATCCAGGCAAATACGAGCAACACGGGGGAGGTCGAGAAACGTTTCGCTGATCAGGAGCTGTTCCAATGTTTGACCTTCAAGCAATTCCATTGCGATGAAGGGATCGCCATCGACGCTTTCACCAGCTTCGTACATGCGGACAATGTTCTTGTGTTGCAAATTTTGCATCAGCTCAGCTTCGCGGCGTAGCAAGTCTTTTGCTTCGGGAGCTTTCTCGATGTTTGCTACTTTGAGAGCGACGACTTTTCCATCGGAGAAACGAACAGCCCGGTAAACGACGCTCAATCCGCCCATTCCGAGTACGCCTTCGAGTTTGTAGATGTTACCACCCTTGCTCATAACGACAGAGTTATCGCCCGTTTGCTTGCGGCAAGGCTGACCGAGGAATGCCTTGCTGAAGTTGCCGCCGAGCTTGCCGAATGCCGATTGGACTACCGTCGTTAACATAGGAGAGGGAACTCCGAAGACTCACATTATCAATTTACGGTTTCCATTTCCAACGCCGCAATTGGATGTCTTGAGTCTGCAAACCCGCATGAGTAGGCAAAGACGGGATACAACTTTCCAACAAACCGTGTTGGAAAATAGGAAAACAGGACCAAGAAGATGGCATGATGCGGCGAGCACATGCATGGCATCACTGCTACTGTGGGCGCTTGCTTCGATCCTCAGAGCGCCAGCAGATGCGGGGCTTGATCAAACGAAATTCATTACGTGCCTGTATTCTGGATTTCTCGTAGTTGCGTCGCTGGGATACTTATGGTGAGACTTTCAGGATTTCGCCGGTCTGGCGGTTGTAGACAGTGACCGTGCCTTCCATGACGCTGAACTTCACATGACCGTCATGGCGGCTGACGTGGACCGTCGTTCCTTTGACGCGGCACAGCAAATCGCCGCTGATTACTGTGAACTCGCCACCAGAGGCCCGGCGAACCGATAAATGCAGATCACCCTTAGAAAGCATGACGACGTTACTTCCAGCAAACACCGTTGCATCACTGTTTTGCCAAACCCTGCCAATCGCTCCATTTAGCTTGAACTCGCAAGAGCTGCGATCTCCGGTAGTGAGACTTAGAATCTCACCGCTGCCCATCTTCGGGTTCAAGTTGCGCATATGAACTTCGCCTTTCATGATACTCACGTTCACGCGACCATTCGGAGCACCGGTCCGCGGCACCTGGGGCATGGGGATTGTCGGAGCAGCAACACCGGGCATCGCAATGCGAGTCGGAGCAGGCACAAGCTGCGCAGGCGCTTGAACCGGCGGCATTACGGCAGGAAACACCACAGGCACGACATCCTTTTCCGACGAGTCTTTGCTTTCTTCCACTTTGCTTTGACTTTCGTGCGTCGGGGACTCAGCCAACACATTCTGTGCGGCTGCACTGGGGCAGTTCTGCGTACCAATAATCGCGATTACGAACAAAAATAAATTTCGAGTCTTCCACATGCAAACTTCTCAGTCCTGCCCGGCAGCCCAAGAATTCCTGCCAAAGCAGTTATACCAAGCTTCTTGGAGCCGACAAAAAGGCTAATGGCTGGTAACTTTATTGGCGACATGGTAGGCAAAGCAGTGGAAGTATATCCAGAATCACTTCAACTCTTCCAACATTTCAAGTGGATACAAAAAGTCACACGCATTCAAAAGTCAGAAAAAAAATCCGCCTTCCTACTTTTGAAGAATCAACGCAAAGATCGAGCCAGACAAATTTGCCTTCCGTATCCATCACTCGGCGAGTCTACTACACATCTTTTCGAGAGCCAAACTGCACATTTCGGGAATAAAAGGTCAGAGGAGAACGCTCCGGCGCATGACCCCACCACTAGCCAGCTGCGGCGAAATTTTCGACGAGAAGTATGAGATCATCTCGATTCTCGGTAGCGGTGGCATGGGGAGCGTGTTCAAAGCTCGCCAGCTCGGTCTTGACCGAATTGTCGCAATCAAGATTCTCGACCCATCACTGATAGCAGACTCTGACGCCGTCGCCCGGTTCGAGCGAGAAGGTAAGTCAATTTCCCTACTGCAGCACAATCACATCGCCGCCTTTTACAGCTATGGGACCTTCAAAGACACTCCTTATATAGCAATGGAGTACCTTCATGGAAGGGCTCTAAATCATGTGCTAGATGAACTGCCTGACGCGATGGGTTGGCAGCGTGCGCTGAACATCGCGCGTCAAGTCTGCCAGGCAATGCAATACGCTCACGCAGCCGGAATAATCCATCGCGATCTCAAACCGAACAATATTGTGCTGGAAGAAACACCAACCCCCGACTATGTCAAAGTAGTCGACTTCGGTCTTGCCAAATTCGTTGAAGTTTCAGAATCGGGCAAGCAGAAACTAACACAGACCGGCGCGCTAATCGGATCCGTCGATTATTTGAGTCCTGAACAATCCGTTGGACTAAATGCCGACGAGCGCTCTGACATTTACTCACTTGCCTGCACGCTTTTTCAAATGCTCACCGGGCGGCTACCTTTTGAAGCGGATAATCCGGTTGGGATGATTCACAAACATGCTCACGAGCAAGCACCGCTCATTTCAGATCTGTCCTCTAAGCAGTTTCCTTCCGGATTGGAGCTTGTAATCGCCAAGGCGATGGAAAAAGCACCGGAAAACAGATACCAATCAATGGCGCTATTTGAAAAGGATCTGGCACTCGTAGCGGAAGAAAGGGGAAACGACCTACAAATCAAACTCCCGCGAGAAAATGCTGCGGGCAAAAGGTCAATGCAAGTTACCATTTTGTTAGCATCAGCCTTTCTAGTGTTTGCAATCATGCTTTGCGGCATCTCTTTCTGGTATTTCAATACAGCTGCAGGCCGCTCGCTACAAGTAAGACTGGACTTACAGAAAAACAACTCGATCGAACGAAAACTCTACTGGTTGGAGAAATCGGAAGCGCTTGATAAAAACTCCGCCGAACAAATTCGTCTCGAAATAATAAGGTTAGCGGCGGAAGATGATAACAGCAGATACGCAATTCCCAAGCTATTCAACTTGCGTGCGACAGAATATGAAAATCAGGGCAATCACGAATCAGCTGCAAAATGGGGACTACTAAGTCTTCAAAAGATTCAAGAAATTGGTCCACCAAATAGTACCGCGAAGAAGGAGCGAATCGATTCGTTCACGAACGAAGTGGAGACAGCAGCCTTATATGCAATGAAGAATCCAAAACGATTCACAAAAAAAGAAGCTGTAGATTTAATTGAATTTGCACGCTCCATTCAAGCATTGCCTGGATCACACCAAGTAAATCTCAACAAATTAATCGCCAAAGCGGCTGAAGAAAGTCATTTACCTCCAAGCAAGTATCTTGCTACGACTTTAAGTTTCGAAATGGATCTACTGGCTTCTACAAGACGGCCCGACGCAGTAGCAGCGCTGGTGGAGCCGGCTGTTCGTGCCGAGCGTGCATTCTTTGGTCCATCCAATCCGCGCATTCCTCGAGCATATGCACGTGCAGCTAGAGAGCTTGCATTAGATGATGCCTATAAGACCTTGGCTCGCGATTACTTGAACAAAGCCATAATGAGTTTCGAGCACTGCACCCGCGATGATAATGATACATTGTTGGGCGCTCTTGATTTGGCGACGGATGCAGCTGACCGCCTCAAGCTAAGAGACTTGGAAGAAAAGATAGCAAGATATGCCGTAGAAATTTCATGTTCGAGAACCAGTGAGTGCTGGGTGTGTGGAACCAGCAAGCTCCAACTTGGGCGTGCACTCTATGATGCAAAAAAGAGCAGAGAAGCGCTTGCCCAGTTGGAGCAGGGGTTCAGTACTATTCGAGATCTGGAAATAGTCCGAGATGAACAGCTGCAGGCCAGAACTGATTCACTATGCAGATACCTATCCGTTGTGCGCGATGCAGCGCAAGCATCAAATCAGTCTGTCACAGGTCTGGACATCTTGAGACGCAACCAAGCATACTTCAAGTCCGTCGGAAAGGAAGGAACGACCGGAGCACTTCAGTCGACTTCACTGATCAAACAACTACTCGCTAAGCCAACTAAATTGTCGAAGTTTCGCGCACAGATGAATGAATTGATCGGAATGCAGGCTTCCAATGCTGACCTGTTGAAATTTTTCAGGAGTTCGTGGAATCAACTTAGAGATGTTCCGTGTAATGCGGTTTATGTCGATACTGTTTCCCATTACTGTGTCGCCCTCTCTCGCTCAGGTGACGGCGATTCTGCAGCGAAGCTGGCATTAGACACGCTCACCCAGCTCAAGTCAACAAATACGGAATTGAAATACAGCAGCTTGATGGCACAAATCGCAGCGCAGTACTGCTTGCAAGCCTACAAACCAAAAGAAGCCTTAGCTTTGGTTGAAGAGTATTTGCCGCGATTCGAGCAATCAGATGAGTTCTATGTCGTCCAAGATCGATTTCTCCTGTGGACTGATGCCTCAATAGCGCTTCTACAATTGAAAAACTTTGATCGCATGAAGGAATACAACTCGACCGCGATTAATTGGTTGAAAGCAAACAAAGCAATCGCTACAGAATTGGAACTCTCAACTTTCTTGCGCATAGCTAAAGACACAAAGCAAATCGGTGATATCGAAGAATCAAAACGAATCGCTTCTGCGATTGCCGAGGTCGCAAAAGAACGCGGATGGCAAGATAAAGAAAGCTCGAAAGAAGCTCTCTCGTTAATGTAAGGACTGACTTTCTACTACATACTATTGATTAAAGACCCTGGAGTTCTCTGAGCTATCGCTCCTCTCAACTCCGCCGCAAAATAAACTTCGCTGGGGAAAAACGATGACCGGACTAAAGCCAAATACACGCGCAGTTATCACTGGAGCATCAACTGGAATCGGTCGTGCGATTGCGGTTCAACTGGCGAAGGAGTACTCCGGAAAAATGATACTCAACGCTAGAGGCAAAGACGATCTCAATCGAGCTGCCGATCTGGTCGCGAAAGCTGGCGGCGAAGCCCACTGTATCGCTGGCGATGTTGCCGAAAAAGGAATGGCAGCCAAACTGGTCGAGGCCTGCAAGGAAAAATTCGGTGGCATTGACATTCTCGTGAACAACGCCGGACTTGCTCGCTCAGGACCGATGCCATCACTATCAGTAGATGACTGGCGTTATGTTTTCGAGGTCAACTTCTTCGCTTCGCTCGAAATGGTGTATGGCGTCCTACCCGAATTTATGGCGCAAGGACACGGAAAGATTGTCAATGTTGCCAGCGTTGCAGGTAAAGTATCTTTCCCTGGCAGCGTGTGCTATGCATCAAGCAAATTTGCCATGACCGGATTATCAGAAGGCATGGCTGCGGAGTTCGCCGGAAAAGTTGACGTAATTACAGTATGTCCGGGCTGGGTGCGCACAGATTTCTTCAAGAGAAATAAACTAGCGGAAGATCCAACCATAATTGCCAAAGAGAATACAGTCAGAGGTTGGATGATGAGAAACGTTCTTAGCATCAGCTCCGAACAGGCTTCTAATGACATCGTCAAAGCGATGGCTAAAGGCGGCAGCCACGAAATTGTTTTGACCGCGCCCGGCATCATGGTCGAACGTATGGCCGCCCTTTTCCCTAACCTGACCTTCTATCTGAGCAGCCTGGTGCCGGCCGACCGCGGCAAAATTCGGCGAAACGTCGGCAGCGAAACTGAATCAAAATCTACTGACGGCACCAGTGTTTGATAAGATCCTCCTCTATACGTTTAGGGAGTTCTTAATGGCAACCTCTCAGTCTGGTTCGCACACATATAGTCAAACACGCATCAGCATTTTGGCACTGTCAGTGGCAATTGCTATGTTCAACTATTGTGTACCGAAATTAAAAGCTGCAACCGGACCTTCCACGCCATCGAAAACGATTTCATCGAAGGCTTCATCAACTATACCTGCGTCGTCAAAAGCATCTGTCAATCCGGCATTTACATTTGTCCGTGAAGCTGCAGGCTTGCAAGAGTACAAACTCAAATCGAACGGGCTATCTGTCTTACTTGGCGAGAAGCATACGGCACCGGTCTTGATCGTAAACGTTGTTTATCGCGTCGGTTCCCGTAATGAGGCGGTCGGTTACACAGGAGCGACACATTTTCTCGAACATATGATGTTCAAAGGAACTGCGGCGCATGATCCATTGAAGGGTACAGGATTGGATGACTTGCTCAAACCTTTGGGTGGATACAATAATGCCACCACTTTTTATGATCGCACAAATTACTACGAGGTAGTTCCGAGTAAAGATCTAGCAGTTTGCATAGACATTGAGGCTGACCGAATGCGGCATGCACTCTTGCGGAAAGGTGATCGTGAATCCGAAATGACAGTTGTTCGTAACGAACTCGAACGCGGCGAAAATTACGCAAGCAGTATTCTCGACACCTTAACTTATGCTACAGCTTTTCGCGAACATCCGTATCACCATCCGGTAATTGGGTGGCGCTCGGATGTTGAAGGCGTACCGCTTGAGCGTCTAAAGCAGTTCTACAACGATTTTTATTACCCAAATAATGCAACACTGATCATTTTGGGAGATTTCAAAACGGCCGATGCATTGAATTTAATCGCCAAGAATTTCTCCTCAGTGCCACCATCGCCTAAACCGTTTCCAAACGTTTATACAGTAGAACCTCCGCAGGAAGGGGAGCGGCGCTTCGTCGTACAACGGGGTGACGAACTACCGAAGCTTATGTTCGGTTATCACATACCGAAAGCTACCGATAAGGACACCTACCCGCTTGAAGTTCTGGCAAGCATACTAGGAGACGAGAAACGTCAATCTAGCAGGCTGTACAAACGCCTTGTTGACACAGGATTAGCTTCGGAAGCGGATTGCAGCAACACAACATTGCGCGATCCAGGCTTATTCACGATTAGCGCATCCGCCACAGGTGACACCAAACTTGAAACCATTGAGAAATCGATCGAGGACGAATTGAAGAAACTGGCCGAAGATCCGGTTTCAGACAATGAACTTGATCGAGCCAAAAAAGCTGTCTGGAAGCGGATCAAATTGGACGCAACAGACATTGCTGACATGGCACAGCAACTAACCGAAGCAATCGCCATTGACACCTGGATGCTTTGGGTGAACATGGAAAGCAAGATCAAAGCAGTGACAGCGGCCGATGTTCAACGAGTTGCAAAAAAATACTTCGACGCACGCAATAGAACAGTGGGCTACTATTATCCAAAAGAAACAAAAACCGGTGCAGAAAACGCAGAGAAGAAGAGCGAAGCTCCTGCAGTCCCTCAAAATTTTTCAACGACACAAGCTGCAACTAAAAGCCGGCAAGATGCCGGCGCTCCCGGGATCGAAGCACCGAACTCTTCGGCGACCACGCTTTCCGAAAAACACGGACAATCTGGGAGCACCGGCGTCTCGCCGGCATCTAATACTGAATCCTTCTCTATGCTCAATTTGATTGCCGCAGCTGCTCCCGGATCACCCTCGGACGATACGAGAAATGTGGATCCGCATATTTCCACGGATCTGGCAAAGCGAAGCAGCAGTCATACAAGCACAAGCAGCACAAAGATCGCAAAACAGATAAAGAAGAAAGTGTTAGCCAATGGAATAACGGTTTACACACTACAAATACCAGGCTCTGGTTGCGTATCTGTTGCCGGCAAATTGAAAGCCGGGGCATGCTTTGGCAGCTACGAAAAGGGTCTACTGCCATCCTTCGTGTCAGAGATGTTGAACAAAGGAACTAAGAGTACCAGCAAAGAACAGTTTGCCGATGCAATGGAGCGCATGGGAACAACTTTTGATCCGGATGCAGAAAATTTTTGGACTGAGTTCAAAGCTGATGTCGTCAAAGAAGATCTCGAAGCATACCTGAAGCTTGCTTCTGAAGCACTAAGGGAGCCATTGTTCGAGACAGCCGAAGTCGATAAAGTCAAGAAACAAACTGAAGCTGCATTGACAGATGCAATGGTTGAAACTGGTCAATTAGCGCAAAACAAACTGCTCGGTGCTATATACAAGAAAGACTGTGTCTATTACGAAAAGTCATTCGCTGAACAGATCGACGAGATAAAAACGATTAGCTCCGACGAGCTCAAAGAGTTCCATAAGAAGTATTATGTCGGCGCGAACACTGTCCTTGCAATCGTAGGCGATATAGGCGCTGATGAAGCATTCGGACTGGCTGAAAAAACGTTTGCCAATCTCGAGAAAGGATCGCCGGTTTCATTCACCGTCGATGCTTGTGCAAACCAGGCCGCTAAGAAATTGATCGTCAGCAACTTAAAAGACAAAACTAGCGTCGACATAGTAATCGGTCAACCTATTGATGTAAGCATCAAAAGCAAAGACTTTTTCGCAGCCGAGATAGTCAATTCCGCCCTCGGACACGACACCATAAGCTCACGCCTAGCCGAACTACGCAACAAATACGGACTGACATACGGTGTGGATTCATCAATCACTGATGTGAGTGAGCCCTACTCAGCTTGGCAGATTTCCCTTTCGGTAAATCCTGAAAATACAAAGAAGGCTATCTCGCTGCTGAGATCAATAGTTTCAAACTACTACAAGAAAGGTATCACGGCGGATGAACTTGCGACCGAAAAGAAGCGGCTTGCAGGTGAATACATTGTCAATCGGTTGCGCACGCCATCGCAATTAGCAAGCGTTATTAGCCGGTATTCAATTCTCGGAATTCCTATGGAGTTCATTGACGAGCACGCAAAGAATCTCGATGCGGTAACGATGACCCAAGCAAATGCTGCAATTAAAAAATTTATGAACATCAACGACTGTGCGATTAGTGTTGCAGGTAGCGTACCTGCGGATGTGAAATAGGGAGGAATATGTTTTTTTGGCGCTGAATACTCAGCCCAAAGGGTAAGTAAAGTGGGTAGAACTGCTAACACGGCAGGCAAACAAAAAAGAGTGGTTTATGGGCAATAATCAAGGCGATCAGAAGAAGAAAGGTGCTCCGGCATTCAACGATATGATTCTGGGAAACCTCAAGAGTCGGAGCGGCAAAGACACCACGAAGTGGCTCAGCAATCTGTCAAACGATGACGATGATGAGCCAGCGAGTCCTTCTCCAGAGAAAGCCTCCAAAGATGCGCCAAAGCAAACCTACACGCTTGCTGCGGCACAACAGCACCTCAAATGGGTCGACAAGTTGTTCGATCTTTTCCAGCAGTATGAAGTTGAGTTCAATCGGGTAGCGCCATCGATCGACGTGGCCATCAATACAGATCGTCCCATTGTCACGGCCGATCTCATCTCTCGAATGCAAGGAAACGATCAGCTTCATTTCCACGGACGACTCTACACACGCTATTGGACGATGATCATCGTGGGAAATCTCTACTATCTTGAAGGATTCATTGTTCCTTCCGACCATTACATCGGTTTCGAGGCAAACCACTCATCGTACACACAGTTCTTCGAAGTCAACGCAAATTGGGATGGTGAGCTTACGTGGGTATGCGACGAAGCAGTAATCAATCAAGGATTGCTTCCCGCATTTGCAAAGCAATTGTTCGGCCAGCTTGTAAAAGTGGCGAAAGGCGAAGCTAGTGATGAAGAGCGATTCCAAATGGGCCCAGCCAAGAAAAAGACGAAGGCGCAGATCGAAGGCAATGCACCACCGGCATCATTCTTGAATCGAAGCAATGTATTTGATGATGGAGCGTTTTTGCAAAATCAACCTCAAGCCAGCACTCCTCCCAAATCCGCACGACAGACTGGTAGTCATCGAAAAGAATTTCCAGCAAGCAAAGCGAACTACCCTGTCTCTCAGCAAAGTGATTATCTGGTTGGACCAGAAACCAGCACACAACCAACCTCCTCAAAACAATCAGGAGCAATTCCGCCCCAACAAAATTTGTCGAATATTAGCGCATCCGAAGCATGCGACGTTCTGCAAGCAGCTCTCGATCGACAGCTGGCTCAACTCTCTAAATCTGGTGCCGCCGCTTTTGAAGCACACAACTTCTCTGAAGCCGAAAAGCTCCTTAAGAAGACAGCGCAGATGAAAGAGTTTCGCGAGCAAGTTTCAAAAGCACTGGAAGACTGGAAGCGTATTCTTAATGACGAGTTGAACTAACAAATAGTCGGACGCGTCGCTCCAGAGCGCGCAACGCATTGCGTCTTAGCCATAAATCTGCTTTACGATACTTGCCCGATCCCGGGAGCGCGGACATCTTGATACTCCTGAGGAACTATATTCCGGTTCCTCACCTGATGTGACTTTCACAGAAAGTAATACGACTGCTGGCGATCTCATCTCAGCGTGGTCTAGTGCAGATTTTTGCAGCTAGTATGGAGCGCGGACGTCCCGTCCGCCCATAAGCGCGAAGCGCGTTGCAGCTACGCATTCGGAGTCTCGCAAGAGGTAGAGTCTCCCTAAAGCTGTAGCGTAGATAGCAGAATCTGCATATGGGCGGGCAAGATGCCCGCGCTCCATACGTTTCCGAGCCGAATCAAAAGGAGAGTGCTAGCAGTGTTTACATTCGCAGCATCATCTTGCCGGCTTCGAGATCCTAATCGAATTAATTAGCAAATGACTGGCCCAAGCAAGGAAGCTTATTACAGATAGGAGCCGGCAGGATGCCGGCTCTCTAGCGGAATCGAACAAAACGAGTCTTCAAAACCTTACTGATTCTAGTGGTCGTCGGATCTTTCAGTATCGCTGTAGTCCTGCCACTGTTGTTGTGCATCTCCGCGGTGCTTGTTTTTCTTTAAATAGAGTTGCTCAATTTGATCGTCGTCACTTGGTCCTGACATTTGCTTGCGATTGATCCTAACCGGGTTTGCACGCGCTTTTGAACTCGGCATTGAATGCATTTGCGCCCTTTGTCCAACAGCTGATTGTGTTCTTTGTTGAACCGGTTGCGTGCGAGCAGAGTCCTGACCGCCGAAATTGCTTTGCCCTTGATTCTGGCTCTGGTTCTGGTTCTGGCTCTGGTCTTGAGTATTCATAAGAGCGTCGCGTGACGGATTCGTAATGGCAGTTTCCTTCGCAGGATAAGTGACTGGCTTACCAGATAGTGTGACACCGGCGGTAGTTACACCGGCATTCTCGCCATTGCTTCCGTCTGAACCTGTCGCATTCTGCTCAGCACTGTTTCCAGTCGAACTATCAGCAGCATTGCTACCGGAAGAACTCTGATCAGGCGCTGTATTGTTGTTTTGCGCATCATTCTGATTCGCCTGGCTTTGCGAGGAATTATCTGTACTCGCTTGATCATTTGATGAATTCGAATTGTTATCCACACCATCTGCAGGATTGATATTGCCTGCAGGATTCATATTGCCTGGACGATCTTCAAATGTGCCGGCTGGAGCCGTTGTTTTCACGGCATTGATCAGACTATTGATATCGCCAAATTGTGGAGCCAATTTCGTTAAAGCAAATCCGATGCCGCCGAAGAACAGGAGCAATACAACTACTGCTGCACCGATAAGAACATAAATGCCGCTGCTTGATTTTTGTTCAGGTTGACTATTTCTAAGCGTGTCCTTCACTTCTTCAAATGATTTTTTGCGGGTAATCACATCGTCCACTTTATCGTCCTCAAATTCGCTTTGCATTGAGTTGTTCTCAAATTGAGTCGCACCATTATCAAGGCTTAAAGGTTGGTCCCCACTCGCGCTTCTTGAATTCGATAATGAACCGACGGAAGGTCGCAGTGGCGGTGCCTGCCTTTTCTCTGGCCCTGCACTTCCTACGTTATGTGGAGCAGAATTAGACGCGCTATTCGATAATTTGCCTGAATTAGCAGCAAACGGTGGGATTTCAGTAGTGGTTTCGCGGGCCGGACGTGGCGGAGGAGTCTGAGGCTTATTGCCAAGATCGATTCCTGCTGGTGGTGTCAGCCCGTGATAGGAGACATTTGATCTTCTTGGAATGAGAGCTTGAAGGGCGAGCTCCAGCTCCTCCATGGTCTGATAACGCTTGTCAGGATTCTTTTGGATACATCGAAAAACGACTTCCTCGACAGACTCGGGAATTGCTTTGCCTGGTGCCGACTCAACAAAGCGCAGAGGCATCTCTTTCAAGTGTTTGTTGACTATGCGTCCTATGTTTTTTTCCTCAAAGGCCGGCCGGCCCACAAGAATCTCGTACATGACCATGCCCATGGAATATATATCAGACCTGTGGTCTATCAATGACCCCGTACATTGCTCAGGACTCATATAAAACGGGCTTCCCCAAATCTCTCCTTTCTGGGTAAGTCTTTGCGAGATCCGCTGGGAACGCTTGGTCATAAGCACGATCCCAAAGTCGACCAGTTTCACAAAATCTTGTTTGCCATCTTCTTCGGTGAGCATGATGTTACTGGGCTTAAGATCCCGGTGAATCAAGCCCTGACGATGAGCGTGAGCCATCGCATTGCAAATTTGAGCAAAAATCGGAAGCGCGCGCAGATAGTGTATGGCACCGTATTTTTCAACTAACTGCGAAAGCGAGACCCCTTCAAGAAACTCCATAACGAAGTAGGGGACTGCCTCATCAGTTTCGCCGACATCGTGAATCGTCAAGATGTTTTGGTGCTTTAGCTTGCTAACCGCCGTAGCCTCCAGATAGAAGCGCTTGACTGTTAAAGGTTCGTCCAAGAATTCCCTCTTTAACATCTTTATAGCTACGATGCGGTCGATTGGTTTTTGCAGAGCACTATACACAATGCTCATCGATCCGCTGCCTATCCGCTGAGTGACTACATATCTGTGAGATAAAGTCACACCAACCAGAGGGTCCGATACATTGGCAACCGAGTACGAAATAGGCGCAAAGCTTTGCCCTTGCAGTGCTGGATACGGATCGCCTTTTATGGTACGTTTCAAGGCGCGTAAAAAATTCATTGCGGCGTTGGACACTGGCTATATCTCGACAACTGGCACTACATTAAATTTGCCACGGGGACTCAACGATAGCAACAAATTTGATTCATTTGGTGCTGGAAAAGGTATGTGTACAGAGAGTAGTATGTATTGGGGTGGGTCTGCAAGAGGGTCTCATTGGGTTCTGGAAAGGATGATCCAGTGCTGCTAAGTAGCAACGCAATTAAGTTGCTTGAGTGGCGGCAAACACTTTCGAAAGTCCTGATTGCTTCAACGCTTTCGGTTGCTCTGACTCAGCTAGGTGGGGCGGCTGCGGCGCAGACTAGCGATGGCAAGAAATCAGGACTGGAACCGGTTGCCGCATCTTCATCGCCGTCAAAATCCGCGATGTCGGACCCTGGCGTTCAAAAGGCAATTCCACCGAAGTCCGATATTAGTAAAACTTCCTCAAACCCAACATCCCCTGATAAGGGAAAAGCTCCTGCAGCTGCACCTCAAGCGCAAGCGGCCGCTGACAAGCCTGAAAAATTACCATTTCCAAATGTTAACTCAGATGGAGTGACATCGCTGACTGGACTGCATACAAGCTTCAACCATGTGTTTCCCTCAGCGATAGACATTCATGGCAGCTCAGCAGGTGTTCTGCTGCACGCAAGAAAAGAAACTAAATATGACCTCTTGACCCCCCTCTCCATTTGGCTCGAGGAGGGTCCTCTCTTAGTATC
Organism: Candidatus Obscuribacterales bacterium; assembly: GCA_019747875.1. Lineage (GTDB taxonomy): Bacteria > Cyanobacteriota > Vampirovibrionia > Obscuribacterales > Obscuribacteraceae > JAIEPM01. The sequence continues at coordinate 9,674 of JAIEQI010000117.1, read as the reverse complement.
GGTTCGCACGCCATCCGAATTGGTTCTTGTTGCCACCAAGTTCGGTGACGTATGTGTAACTACAGGTGGAGACGCGCTTGTTGACCGAGCAGAAGAAACACTTCGCATAGTCAACTTGTCCACGAATGACACCGTGTTTCTAAACATGCACGATAAGCTCTGGACGAACTCTCCCTGGGGTCACTTGAACAGAGTGCAGCAACTCAATGAGAAAGAAAAATCCTCAAAGAAGAAGAGCAAAGCTCGCACTTATGATGATATCGAGAGTGGTGCCATAGCTATCGAACCAGGCTATGAGCTAATCATTGGCAGCGAACCACTCACCATGGAAGAGGTGAAACGGCAGGACGGTATCGGTCGACGCGACTTCAAGACGCTAACAAACGGAATCTTCGTATTGGCAGAAGTTTCGGTGGACAATTTGGCGCAAGCACACGACCTCATCAAAAACTTAAAGGAACACGGACCGAAGGCAAACAACGTCTTGTCCGATATCACCAAGTCAGCAGGAACTCTAAAGTCCAAACAAGGCGAGCAAGGTTTCGAAAAGGTCTTCCCACCACCGCCTAAACCAACAAGAAAGCCACCAACGCCACCAAAGGCACCACCACCATCCACCATCGGAAAACCGAAGAAGGATACGAAAGATACCAAGGACACGAAGGACACCGGCAGCAAATCCAATAGCAAGAGCTCAACGCCTTCGCCGTCGTCCTCTTTCCCTTCAACCATTCCTGGTACCGGTTCGGCTCCTCCGGCCGCCCCATCGGCTCCGGTAAACATCAACCCACCCACAAAATAGTTTGCAACTAAACTCTATCAAAATGCAGGGCTAGCAGAAGGCAGGATCAGTAGTTAGTTCCCTGAACCTGCCTTTCTGATTTTCTGATCTCTAAATCTACCTACCTCAGTTAAGGGACAGAAATCGTCTCTCTACGTTCAACTGTGGTCGGCGTTACTAGTTTCTTCCTGAATAACAATGCATCTATGGAGAACGCTCCTGGTCCGGTCAGCATTAGCGAGAACGCTGTCGTCAGGTAGAGCAGCGGCAGTTCGTAAGACCCCTTCTTACCAACGAAGGGATGACCTTGTGGGACATGCACAGCAAAGATAGCCGTAGCCATCACGCACATTATGCCTAAACAAGCCAATGGAGTAAACAAACCAAGAGCCAGTGCTAAACCGCCGCCGAATTCAGCCAGCGCTGCCAGCGCTTGTAGTAAAGGCGGAGCCCATGAATCCGGACCCATCCACGAAGTCATATTCTGAACCTTGGAAAATCCATGCATGGCAAGACCCAAGCCTGCTGCTACGCGCAATACCAGTAGTCCAAGAGATGCTGCCGAACCAACGTCCGGAGGAGAGAAAATTCGATTCATTGTCATGTCTCCGAAAGAAATTGTGCGGCGTACGACCTACGTAAGTTGAGACGAGTGACAAGTACAAAAGTTTCAGATTCGAAAAACTTTGTAGCCTTTAGTAGCCGAACACACAGCGCATACGTACATCAATCCATACAGCTGGAATGATAGAATCGAAGTAGTCGTGTGTGGCGATTAGCTGCCTGTTCGGAAAACATAATGCATGCCTGAGCAAGACAAATCCCTGAAGACGCATCCCGACGGCTTGTCGCAACTTGAGGAAGAGTTGCGCGCAAGCCAAAAGGAGCTAGTCGATTCACATCACTTACTGAAAGAGTTTGTCGAAAATAATCCGGCGCTGTGCTTCGTAAAAGACCACGAAGGTCGATATCTCTTCATCAGCAAAAGCTTTTGCAAATTCTTCGATGTATCCCCCGATCGAGTTATAGGAAAAACTGATTTTGAATGGCTGCCTGAAAATGTTGCTCGACAGTTCACCGAAAACGATCAACTTGTCAGGGATTCAGGCAAACCGCTTGAAATAATCGAGAAAGTTCCGCGCAAGAATGAAATTGTCCATAGCATTGTCCATAAGTTTCCCATTCAAATGCCCGGTCCGAGAAAATTTGTGGGTGGTATCGCCATCGATATCACGGAAAGAAGAATGGAGGAAGATCGTGCTGCGGAGCTTTCAGCGATCGTCGAATTTTCAAACGATGCAATTTTTGGACGTTCAACTTCCGGAAATATCAGCAGCTGGAACCGCGGTGCTCAAAAATTGTTTGGTTACAGTAGCGAGGAAATTATAGGAAAACATTACTCACTTCTATTTCCGCACGCCGGACCTCAAGCTTTGCAGGACATGGAAATAGGCACTGATCAAACGCTCGAGGATTACGAGCTAGTTGGCGCAACAAAGTTGGGGCGCCCCGTGCGCCTATCCTTGCGTATCTCACACATCCACAATTCTCAAGGGAAGCTCATCGGTAGTTCAATGGTCTGTAGAGACATCTCTAAACGATTTGAAGATGAGGAACGCATTAAACAACTAAACAACGAGTTGGCAATTCGTTGCTCAGAGCTTTCTGCTTCTAATACAGAATTACAAACCGCGCGAGACGAGGCTTTGAAAGCATCAAAAATCAAAAGTATGTTCCTGGCGAACATGAGTCACGAACTTAGAACTCCACTTAGCGCAATCCTCGGAATGACAGAAGTAATGCTTCTTGGCGAACTGACTGAGGAGCAGCGGCAGATTCTAGGAATGGTAGAAGTATCCGGCAAGAATCTCTTGCAACTAGTCAATGACTTATTGGATCTGTCAAAAATCGAAGCCGGCAAACTTACGATTAGCGAATCTGAGTTCAACGTGCGGGACCTCATAAACAATGTGTTGCGAACAGTCAAACCGGAGGCCGATCGAAAATCTTTAAAGGTCGAATGCGAGCTTTCCCCAGTAATGCCGGACGTTTTAATTGGGGATGCACTACGCCTCGGACAGATTCTCATGAACCTCACAAATAACGCAATCAAGTTCACCGAAAAAGGATCAGTGCGATTGGAACTTGACTTAGAGGCGTTGCACGAGGAGACGGTTCTACTTCAGTGCAGAATAATTGATACCGGAATCGGAATCCACTGGGATGATCTAAAATTACTCTTTCAGCCATTTTCGCAACTCGATGCCAGCGCGTTTCTAAAGGTTGGCGGCAGCGGTCTCGGTCTTGCAATCAGTAAGGCATTAGTCGAAATGATGGGCGGACGGATTCAGGTTCAAAGCGAAAAGCAAAAAGGCACGACGTTCTCATTTGTCGTCCAGCTAAAGAAAAAACAACCAGCGCTGGAGTTGAGCAATCAGAGCTGGATACAAGATGAATTGGCTGCCAAATTACTTTCTGGAAAACGAGTGCTGGTTGTCGAAGACAACGCATTGATGAGAGAAGTTGCTCAAAGGCAGCTCAAACGATTCGACATAGACTTTAAAACAGCAGAAGATGGCGAGGAAGCTCTAGAACTTCTTTCGGTGCACAAGTTCGATCTGATTTTGATGGATTGCCAGCTCCCTGGAATCAACGGCTTTGAAGTAACGGAGGTGATTCGCAAGCGAGAGGATGGAACCGACAATCACGTTCCAATAATCGCAGTTACGGCAAGTGTTATGAAAGGGGAAGCCAGTCGCTGTATCAACGCTGGCATGGACGACTTTCTTAGCAAACCCGTCAGCTTGCAGTCTCTCAAGGAAAAGCTAATTCATTGGCTCAGCAAAGCGCGCCTTGGCATTTAGGACTAACTGGAACTTCCTGTTCGCTACCATATTTCGGCAGCGCTTATCCGGAGTTCACGACCCTCAAGCATCTCTATTGGACCGAACAGTAAGAACTTAATTGAATTGTGCGCCAATCGCCCGCATTTCACTTGTGCTATATGCGATGTCAAACAAATCTCCAGACGAAACTCCAAGCGCACTGGCACAGCTCTTAAGCTTTCGCCCGTCCAGGCTTAGGCTTGCAGTTTCAAGCTGTTCAACATAAGATACGGGCTTACCCAAGCGTTGCGCAAAATCGGCTGCGCTCAAACCTAATGTAATCCGACAGTCGCGAATAGCTTTGCATAATGAGGGTTGAATCGACGATCTGATTATAATCATAATGACAAGCCCTCACATAGCCGAGCACCGCACCGTAGAGGGAAAAAATACCACATCGTGTGATACGAATTTCCCCTATCTCGGCTAGTGAAAACATGTAATTTGGATTAGCCTATTGTGACTAGCTCTCTACTTCGGATGGAAGACAGATCCGTGTCGTCTTGTTTGCAGTGCCTATGACCGCAGGGGCACTCATCTGACGAAAATGCATTTCTGCATTCATCACTGCAATACAATTCTCCAAATTCTATTTCGCACCTACAAGAAGCCTGTTTGCACTTATTCTCGTCGGTAGGGTCGAACATTGCCATTGTGCCACCTCCTTTCTTCGTTGATTCGTTAGTTGTATTCGTTTCTTATGCAAGTCTATACGGATAGTAGCGCAATAACGCTCCTTTGAAAAAAATCGGAAAGACGCCGCGTTGAATTTCTCCATCGCGACGTCTTTCACACTTTTACCTGGCCATTACCACTGGTTAAATCGAGTGTAATAGGGATTATATCGGTTCCAATTGTTATTACGGTTCCAATTGTAATTATTACGGTTCCAATTCCAATTACGGTTCCAACTGTTGTTCCAGTTGTTGTGTCGGCGCCAATCGCGGCGATTATCTCGCCATTGATTCCGTTGCCATCGGCTCCAACCATGATGATTGTTTCGCCAACCCATATGTCGACCATTGTCATGTCGCCACGAGCGGTCAGCAAGAGCGCTTGGAATTGCCACCACCATCATTAAACTCAATAACCCAAGTGAGACAACTCCGTTGAGCATCTTCTTGTTCATAGCTCCTCCTCTAGACTAACCGTCAGTTCGATTTACGAGCTGTTAGAAATGACGTCGCGAGAATCGAGGGGTTCCCGAAGCTGTCTATACAATGCAGTTTCCGTCGTTTTCCATGCGCAGCAGTGACCTTACGAAATTGATCGGGCTATGAATCCACGGCACATATAGCACGCAAACCAGGCTCGTTAAACAACTTGCCGACCAGTCTCACAGATCGATCAAACCGCAGGCGTATGAAACGTTGCGTTTTCCAGTCGGACCAATTAGATGCGACGAAGTTTTCACCATCGCTGGCAATTGATCGAAGCTCAAAGCCGACGCGATATGAGCGCTCCTGTCAAACTGCACTCAGGAAGGGCATCTTGTAATTGAATCGAGAAAAGACTTTTACTTCTTCGCTGGAGCTTTAGTTGTATCTAGATGCGGAATCACAAATGATTTTTGATTAGCCTTGAGACAATCAACGACCAGTTGTTGAGTCAAATCATTAACCACTGATTCCGCTCGATTACCAATTACGTATGCCTTCTCGCTGTAGGTTACTGCTTTGACGTGAATGCGCGGATCGCGATCAAGCGTAACCCATTGCGTGACCTTCAATTCTCCAATGGTATGCGCACCAGTTTTCACAAAGGTAATTTGAGCAAGGGCGTCGCACGAACGATCATTCTTCATACCCATAACAGGCTCAATGCGAATACCCAACTGCTTCAATTTTCCAGCCATTGCTTTTTCGAGAGGTTGGTAATCTTTGTATCCGACGACTCGATAAGCAAGGCTCTTCAATCCGACCAAGGATGGCAACATCAATTTCTCACGTATCTCTTGTCTCTTAGCCTGGATTTCTTCAAGCGAGGGAACGTTTGGCGACGGTCCACCACCAGCGGCATTCACCGGCAAAGAAACTGCCGCGATTGCGAGAGCTGAAAAGAAAAGGTGAGTAAAAAGGTTTCTCTTGACTGACATCTATTAACATCCTTACTTCTGCCGGACTATCAGATTTGCAGTTCGATTAGATTAGCAGGAGAATGCATTGAATGTATCCGTGAAAAGAGGAAATACATTCCATTTTTGGCATAATAGATACGATTGTCGGCTGGTCCGATTCAAAGCAGTACTGAATTGCTGTCAAGGAGACGATTCATGAACGAAAGATTGGGAAAAGTTGCACTCTGCTTTTTGGCTGTGCTCACCATGCAGATTCCAGTAGCCTTTTCACAAAGCGAACAGTCTGCGGATCAATCAGCTTTTCAAGATGATGATGAACTTATGCGCATAAATAATGCTCAAGTTCGCGAGCTTCAAAATGAAGAACAGAACGCCGAGATGCAAGCTGCCAACGACGACCAGCGAAATCAAGCCTACCGCTTGTACGCACAAAAACGCGTTGAGGACTTGGAAAAACTTAAAAGCACTCCCAACAATCAACAACAGATTTCAATTATGCAACGCTGGCTAAAAGCTGACGCACAAATGAGATTGCGCGACCAGCAAACAATAGCAGCTCTCCGCCGCCGGATTGCTGCAATGGAGCAAACACAGAATCAAACAATGGGAAACTTAAGCAATGATGTGGCGGCAATGCGCGAGGCTGCTAACGATGCTCAGGCTGATAACAAATTCCGCCAGCAAATGCAGATGAATTATTTCAACGAGCTGCAATCAGAAATGGGACCCGCTTCCTTTAACCAAGCATCACGTGCTCCCAACTACAGCATTGGCGGTATGGGATTCAACGGAGGTCAAACCCTCTGGGGTGGCGGCTATTAATTGATCGCCCACAACAGATTGCGAAGCCTCGTCTTAGCTGTTTTGCTTTCAGTTTTCGTATGCAAACAGCCATGTTTTGCCGACCTCGACATGCGTTTGCCACGGGTAATCATTTCCTCGGGGGGACCGTATGAATCCAGAAATACGCAAATTCAATGGTTCAGAACTGTAATCGACATTCCGCCTGAGTATGCTCAGCAACCAATGAATTTTGTTGCGACTGATGGATCGGAAAATGCACCGGGCTTCTCTTGGGTTCGAATGTTTCTTCTGCCAGAGCAGGAAGACGCGGATCTCCAGCAACTTTCGCAACCAGTCGGGAGACTCCTAGTTGATGCAACTTCATTTGCCAAGTCTGCGCAAGTTTATGTGGATGTGACATCTCAACTTCGACCGGGGCGAAATCGAATCAAGATTGAAGGCGCAGGACCGGTTGGTGGTGTTTTCAGTTGGGAGATTCGCTCTATCGGCACACCTCGATTGTTTGAAGCCGATGAAATTGGTATCACTGCTGGTGAGTGGCTGACTATCTATGGAGCTGGATTCAGCTCGCGTCCTGAAGAAAATGTTGTACAAGTCGGGTCTACATACCTTCCAGTAGCACAGTCTGATTATGGATGGTTGAGGGTTGGAATACCAAAGCAATTTCCACCAGGACAGTACGAGCTGAGCGTTTCAATCAGAGAATATCGGAGTCGCGTTATTAAACTCGACGTATACAAGCCACAGAATCAAGGAAATTGACCATGCAACAAGATCCGGTCTCCATGATCTATTCAGCCGTCGGCAGCGAAGAACCTTTTTTTCGCCTGGTTGATCGTTTCTATGAAGGAGTCGCAGAAGATCCGCTTTTACGACCTCTCTATCCGGAAGATCTCACAAAACCGAAAGAGCATCTTGCTCTATTCTTGATTCAGCGCTTCGGCGGGAGGGGAACATATAGCCAGGAAAGAGGACATCCACGCATGAGAATGAGGCACATGCCCTTCAAAATCGGAATCAAGGAACGTGATGCTTGGCTTAACAATATGGATCGCGCACTAGCAGCGGTGCCAGAATTCGCAGCGCACCGCGACACGCTCGATTTCTATTTCCGCGACTTCGCGACCTTCCTTATGAACGCCGAATAGTTCCAGGAACGTCTTTGAGTCCTGCCGGCGATGGCATGCGTCGACCTGGAAACTAGATCTCGTTGTCTTTCTTCTGAGCGTCAGGCGGGGAAGGTGGGGGTGTTTGTGGTGTCTTTTGTCGCTGCTGTTCCATCAACTTGCGCATCTGATCGATGATCTGTTTATTCTTCGGATCGCCTTCTAGTCCGCCTGGCATAGGCATCGGCATCAGATTATGCATCATCTTCAAACCTTTGAAGAAATCTATGGCTATTGGCAGGAAGTGTTCTCCGGCCAAGATCCCGAACTGAAGCAGCATGTCCGGTGCTTCCTTTACAAGCTTCGTTCCAGTAGAGGATTTCATGAACTTCAAAACGTTTTTGAGATCTTTTTCGTCCAAGTGATCGCTGAGTACCTGATATGCTGCCCGTCTGTTGAATCCAGCGATATCAAGCTTGCGTTTCATCTCTTCTTTGACTTCGGGCGGCAAGTCCTTGTGTTTCTTCTTTTGCTCCCGCATCTTCTGGTGGATTTCTTCTCTCTTTGCTTCAGGAATTTCCAACTTATCGGCGATGAAATTTCCGAACTTGGCAATGCGCTCTTTCTTTTTCTGCTTCGCAGCCTTGCGCTCCTCAGCCGTGAGCTTGTCGTCCTCAACAACCTGGATAATTTTGTCAATTACGGCTTTCTTTTTGGCTTCGGCATCCGCTGGAGCTTTGGAAGATTTCGCAAGCGCTGACAGCGAGCAACTGCAAATTGATAGCACCAATAATGAGCCTATGATTCTGCGCATTTTATCCTCCTGGCAGCAGCCGAAGGACAGATTACTAGAACACAGGGAGGTTCTTCAACCCGAAAGGCTCAATATATTAGAGTTCTTATCGTGTGCGGCGTCTACGCGGAGTGTCCGGAACTACTGGACCGACTCTGTGCGGACCCCTTCCGATAATCTTGTAATCGACGCTAGTGACGCCTACGTCTACCATACCAAGTTTGTGAGCCGCTGCAGTTGAAACGTCCAAAACGCGTCCTTTCACAAAGGGACCTCGGTCGTTCACTCGCAGAATCACACTCTTTCCATTTGCTGGGTTGGTCACTTCAAGTATGGTTCCGAAGGGCAGTGTTTTGTGAGCGACCGTCATTCCCCACTGGTCGTAGCGCTCGCCATTTGCTGTCTTGCGTCCATGGAATCTATCGCCATAGAACGAGGCTTTCCCTCTATCTTGGGGTCCATCGACCGGTTTGTATGCAACTCCATTGGCGAAACGAACTTCAGGTGAATCAGCTGGTTTCGGAATTGTACTGGGGGCACCCTCAGTTTTTTGCTCAGGCAACTTCGGAAGGTACACCTCTTGAGGCTTTTGGGCGGGTTGGGCGGTCTTGTCTTTAAGCCAAGGGCTTCCCGGAGGCAAAATGTCCTTCGCTGAAGGAATTAAGTCCTGAATGTTTGGAATGACTAGTTCATTGCCTTCGACAACCAATTTCTTTTCTTCAGTCTTTGATTGTGAATCAGCTTTTGGCTTTATCTTCTCCTGGGCTTCTTGTTTCTCAGCTTCGGCAGCTACTTTTGCTTCCGGCTTCTGCTCTTGCTGCTCTGCTTCCGGAGCTACTTTCGCTTCCGGCTTCTCTTCTTGCTTATCTGCCTCCGGAGCTAGATTCGCTTCCGGTTTCTGTTCTTGCTTCTCTACTTCCGGAGCTACTTTTGCTTCTGGCTTCTCTTGCTGCTTCTCTGCTTCCGGAGCTAGCTTCGCTTCCGGCTTCTCTTGCTGCTTCTCTGCTTCCGGAGCTAGCTTCGCTTCCGGTTTCTGTTCTTGCTTCTCTCCTTCCGGAGCCACCTTCGCTTCAGGCTTCTGCTCTTGCTTCTCTGCTTCCGGAGCCACCTTCGCTTCCGGCTTCTGCTCTTGCTTCTCTGCTTCCGGAGCCACCTTCGCTTCCGGCTTCTGTTCTTGCTTCTCTGCTTCCGCAGCTACCTTCGCTTCCGGCTTCTGTTCTTGCTTCTC
>JAIEQI010000208.1 GCA_019747875.1 Candidatus Obscuribacterales bacterium | reverse complement strand
GCTTGGTATGAGATCTTTTGGTATGGTTTAAAAGTGGGCTAAATTAATGGTATTGGGCATCTTGCCGGCTTCTATTTCTTTTGAGAGCGATTCGCTCTTTCGGGCGATGCATGGCATCGCCCTACGCTGACAGAATCGGCATTTCCGTCACACTTCTCTTACAAGAGTCTTCCTACATCGATTTGGTCGCAGTTGGGTTGCTTAACTTGGCAGGAAGCGACGGCTTAGCAGCAAGCGGTCGGATTAGAGAATCTAGCTGATCGAGTGTTTTGAACCGATCTGCCAGCAACTGCTCCGGAAGCAGTCCCTTCTTCCTTAACTTGCGGCGGTGCATGATTTCGCTGACCATGTTGTAGTTTGTCAGGAAAAGTGAGGCGGAGTTTGCTGAAATGCTTGTGATGCTTCCAGCGTAAGAAAGAGCTGAAGCGCGGCGAGCATCATTTGGAAATTTATAGAAGCCGATTGCCGCCAAGATATCCGTGGCCAGGTATGAGCCTGAGATCATCGGACCCGAGAGCTCTCCTTGCAGAGCAACTCTGCCCTGGTGTCTTAACTCGTCCAATTCTCTATCGATATACCGATCATAGCGCCCGGCCCAAAGCAGATATGCGGACGCACGTTCTCGCACAGATCTGGCTCTGCGGAGCGCGCTGACATCAGCTGAAAGAATTTCCTTGTTTAGTTCAGCCATCGCAGCCTTTGCATCACCTTCAATCTGTCCAAGTTCTTGCTTCAGCTTGTCCTCTAATTTATTGCGATGATACTTGTAGAGCAACTTAGCCGCGACTGTACTGACTGGCACACTTGATACAGCTAAGCTGTCGCCGACGATGGAATTAGTGATAGCCGGTCCATTCAGATTTTCCTTACCTGCTCTGAGAGCTTTCAATCCTAAAACCGAGCCCGCAAGGTACATGCCATCAGCCGCAAGAGCCAAAGCGTAATAAACATTGCATGATGAATGAGTCGACTTAACCTCTGCATAAACATCAGCGAACTCAGATAAACACCAATCTCTAAATGTTTTGAGAACCCGCCCCTCTGCTCGGTGAATCGACGCCGCCGGTAAGTCTGGATTTTTTTGGACAAGGCTTTCACGCTCTGCAATAAGTTGATCGATCTCCTTAATGCGAGCAATAACCTTCTTCACAGTCGAAGCTGGATCTGTCTTATTCTTTTTGTTTTTCAGCCAAGTATAAATACCTGAACTCAGTTCAATCGCGTTGCTTGCTCCATCGAGACAGGTGGAGATAGTATTCATTACAAAAGCCGCCCTCACCTGTCCATTGGTATCTGGTTCGGACGAGTCTTCCGAACTTTGATTTGGTGTTATTCGATTTGCTGTTCCTGACGTTATGCGATTAGTTGTCGATCTTCGAGGCAGCGCACGTGGACCGCCAGCAGCATCATTGCTTCCTGACGGTTGCTCGGGCTCCGCCACTTCTTCGACTTCTACAGAACGTGCAGCTTCCTCCGGACTATCAGGTTCATCGTCTGTGTCTGCATCTGCTTTGCCGAAGTTCTGAACACCTGGAGCCTTTAGTCCCTCCTTGGAGAGTTTCGTAAAAATGATGTTGCAAGCCATTGCCGTGGACGTCGCACCAACCTGCAACGCATAGTACCGTAGACGGCGCCACTTTGGTTCTCTGGTTCCATCGACACGGTACTGTAGATAGAATCGCTCGAAGTCTATCTCTTTATGCAGAATCTGATACGACAAAGATTCAATTCGTTGCTCATCGGGCGTGATCTCTTCCGAATACGCAGTCAGAGGGAACGCCAACAATTGGAAGGAAAGCAATACCAATACGACTTTCTTCAAAACCGCAATCTGTGGCATTGCTTTTTCTTGTATCATCAACGATTTAATCCGATCTATCACGAGAGACGATGCCGCCTCAGCCTCCCTTTGTTTGCAGCTTGCATCAGTCAGAAAGTGCTTTGACAACCAGCTTCTGGAAGTGCCCACAAAGTCCTTCGCTTGTCGTTAGGAAGCGTCCAACGGCTGGAATGCCACCAATCAGCCCTCGCTGAACCGAATTGGTAAGTACGTCATCTTCAAGACCAACTTCTACGTTGAATTCAATCAATTCTTCGGCCCACTTCTTGTCTACACCTGGTCCAAAATATTGCTCCGAAAAACCTTTCGATTTGTTAGGTCCGTTCGGACACCAGACATCTATTGAAAGATTGGGAAAACCTGGATTGATGTTAATGGTGAAATTAGGCCAGAGCAAATGATACTGGGCTTGCTTCACAGAACCCTTTGCGTCGTATATTTTCACCTTCGAATTGCCTTCCAAAGCAGATTCCCGAACATGCCCCACTTGACTCGAGAACCACTCATAAGGAGTCAGCTTGTAGCTGTCTTGATCCACGTCGATTGCTGCCGAGAATCCCGGATGAGCGACGGCGCAGTGATAACACTCAAGGTAATTCTCCAGCATTGTCTTCCAGTTGGCTTCAGACTCCCAGTCACCTCTACCCCATAGCTCCAACGAATCTAAATCAAGTCCGGATTCCTTCATGATCTCCAAGGCTTTACCATAGTATTCGGCGATCGGCTTGGCATTTTCATCGGCGTTCGCGAACACCCAGGGACCGAGCGTATCAACTTTGATGGAGAGAAGCGGATAATCATCGAGACAAAAATTGGGTTCGCGATCAGATCTTGGTGCGGCCTTCAATTGTCCTGTTAAATCGTAAGTCCAGGCGTGATAACGGCATTGCATAATCTTTGAATTTCCACAGCCTTTCATGACCTCGTGACGGCGATGCCGGCACACATTGACAAAGCCTTCAAGTCCGTTCTGATTTCTAATTACAACAACAGGAATTTCGCCAACGTAACCAGTAATGAAATCTCCCAGGTCCTTCAGTTGCTGCAAAGGACCCATGTATTGCCACGTTTTGCGAAAAATCTTTTGTATTTCCTGCTCGGTGATCGATGGATCTGTATACCAACTCGCGGGAAGCGATTCGCCACGATCTAATGCTTCGAGTAAATCACTTGCTCTTTTGATCGTTTGCATGGTTGGTATTCCTCTTGTTCGCCGAAACAGTAGTCAAGCACAGCCTGATGCCCAGCCCCGGACGATCATATACCGCCCCCGCGGTGGGATCAAGTTTCTATAGCCATGACAGGCAAAGATCAGCTTTCAACAGAGAGATCTTGCATATTCAAGCGATCGGTTTTGGATAGCGCATGTTAAGATCGGAAGCCCTGTTTCTCCATAAGTGGGAGAAACGTTGTCACACGTCTCAAAACACACGGAGAACAGTCCAATGATGTACCGCCTGAATCGTCTCTTTCATCCTCAGTCGAAGCGCACATTGGTCGTCGCTGTCGACCATGCGTTGTTCAATAACGCAGCATTTCTCTCTGGCATAGAGAACATGGAAAAAGTTGTTCAAACCCTTGTAGACGCCAATCCTGATGCAATTCTCCTATCTCCGGGAGAAGCAGTACATTTGCAAAAGGTTGCAGGTCGAGCCAAACCAGCGCTCATGCTTCGAGCTGATACTGCCAACTTCTACAATGACGTGTTGCCGTCATCAAGATTATTTTGTGAGGCCTACGAGAGAGTAGTCGAGATGGCAGTCCGCTTGGATGCCGCTTGCATCTTGTTAAATCTCTTGCAAGTCGAAGATTATCCGGACATGCTCAATCAGTGCGTCCGTAATATTCTCAAAGCAAAGAATGAATGTGATCGATATGGAATGCCTATGGGCGTGGAGCCACTATCATTCAAGAAAACGAAGAACGGAATGGAAGGCGATCTTGATCCAGCCAAAGTTGTCACGCTGGCTCGTATGGCCGCTGAACTCGGCGCTGACTTGATCAAGACCGACTCGACCGAACCGGAAGAAGAATTCCACCGCGTCATCGAAGCTGCATCCGGCGTACCAGTCACCGTACGCGGTGGCGGGCGAGCGTCAGACAAAGAAGTACTTGAGCATACAGAAAAACTAGTCGGACAAAACGTCGCCGGCATCATCTACGGCAGAAACGTAATTCAACATAACGATCCTAAAGGAATGACGCGCGCATTACAGGCCGTTCTTCATGAAGGTCAAACAGCCAAGGCAGCCATAAGCCACATCAGATCAGAAGTGGGCGCTGGCGCCCGCTAACACCAGGAAAAACTGACGGAAAAGCACAGCAAAAAAAACAGCTGTGCTTTTCCGCAAATAATTGATCACACACTTGATTCAATAGCGGAGTAAGAAATGAAGCAAAGTGAGATAAACGAACTATTGAAGGAAGCAGCCGATGCTATGAAGAAGCACAACTGGGTGCTTCCGCCTCAGCCCGAATGGTCAGCCACCGATTTTGGTCTGGGCGATTATCGAAAGACCGGATTGGTTGAGGTTCTTCTTGCAAATGAACCTGAGTACTGCGAAAAAATCATGTACGCACGCGAAGGTATGGTCACACCTGCGCATACTCACTACGAAAAGAAAGAAGACATCATTGTCCGCTACGGAAAACTACGCATCACACTTTGGGCAAAGAATCCAAACGAAGGCGAAGTAAAAGGCAGCGTACAAGTCAAAATCAATCGCAAAATGGAAGAGCATCAATCAGGTGTTCCTTTTGAATTGCACGCCGGCAGCAGAATCACTTTGACATCAGGCATATTTCATGAATTCGCACCGACAGGCGGATACGCTCTGATTGGCGAAGTCAGCACCTTTTGCAATGAAGAAACAGACAATATCTTCGCCAACCCGAAGGTAGACATTTTCCAGGCTCCGGAAGCTGACGAAAAGGTGGCTGTCCCTGTTTAAGAAGTTCCGCATAAAATAGCGGATCCACTAAAGTTCCACACTAAGCTTGAGATATAGAAACATGGCAAGACCAAAAGCACTTATTTTCGATATGGACGGATTGTTGCTTGACACCGAAGGCTTGTATAAGCGCTCGTGGAGTGAAGTCGCAAAAGAGATGGGATTTGATCTTACAGATACTCTCTATCTCAAGCTGATTGGAATAACAGTCGCTGATGCAGAAGAGGTTCTCCATCAATCATTCGGATCTGGTTTCGACAAAGCCGCATTTCATACAACGGCCGCTGCCAGATATGAAAAGCTACATGAGACCGAAGGATTTGCTCTGAAGATCGGTGTAAAGGAACTCTTGAGCTGGGCGAAGGAAAACAATATCCCGTGCGCGCTCGGTACTTCCACCGTTCACCTGGAAGCTAAAAAGCGGCTCGAGAAACACGAAATAGATCAATACATTCAAGCCATCGTCGGCGGTGACATGGTCGAACGAGGCAAACCGCATCCAGACACATTCATAAAAGCGCAAGAAGCACTCGGTGTGGCACCGGCAGATTGCCTTGTCCTTGAGGATGCACATAGTGGACTGCTGGCGGCAAAGGCTGGCGGCATGCGCTCTTGCCTGGTTCCAGATATGTTGCCGGCTTCTGATGAATCAAGAAAAATCGCAGAAGGAGTTTTCAACTCGCTGCTTGAAGTTCGTGATTGGCTAGAGCACCATTGCCCGGCTCTGGCAACTCAAGAATGTCGATAAACTCCCGCACGAATGCCGATAGCCAACTAATTCTATGAACTCATCCCGCTTGCTAACAAACCTTTGTTATGCCGCAATGATGAGCCTTGCGATCGGCATAAATTTGCTGCCAATTTTTCTTGTGACAATACAACACGCGTTCCCAGGCACTCAAGGGACAGGACTTACACAAGAGCAACTTGGTCGAATTGGCTCGGTCACTTTTATCGGTCTGGTGGCAAGCATCTTCATTACGGGACCACTTGCTGATCGTTTCGGTGCTAAATTGTTTGCCATTGCCGGCAATATCTTGCTCGTGGCCGGCTTGGTCGTAACAGCATGGTCGCCGACATATGAAATATTGCTCTGCGCGAACTTTCTGCTTGGTTTAGGTGCGGGAACCCTGGACATGGTATTAAGTCCAGTAGTATCCGCGTTGAATCCGGATGAGCGCACGGGCTCCATGAATTGGCTCCACTCATTCTACTGCGTTGGGGCAACATTGACCGTATTGGCAGGCAGCGCCGCCCTTCAATTTGGAATATCCTGGAGGAGCGCCTGCCTACTACTGATCATTCTTCCAGCATTGCTATCTTTCGCTTTCCTTGCACAGAAATTTCCGGATCTAACGGAAGAGGAAACCGAGCGAACTCCTTTAAGTACCTTGTGCCTCAACCCCTGGTTCATAGGTTCACTGGTCGCCATATTTTTAGGCGGTGCAACCGAACTGGGAATGGCGCAATGGCTTCCTGCATATGCAGAGCTTTCATTGAAATTTCCTCAGTGGGTTGCTGCTGCAGGCCTCTTTTGCTTCTCGGTAGCGATGGCGATTGGGCGGATGGGAATCGGCGCCTTAAGCAAGAAAGTTGATTCCTTCGTAATAATGGCTTGGGGATGCGGACTTTCGGTCTTACTGTTCTTGATCGGATCATTTTGTCCAAATGGCATCTGCGCACTTATAGCTTGCGTGATGGCTGGTCTCACGGGCAGCTGCCTCTGGCCAACGATGCTTGCCGTAACCGCCGACAAGTTCCCCAACGGTGGTGCCACTATGTTTGGTGCCCTCGCCGCTTTTGGAAATGCCGGTGGCATTTTCATGCCGTGGCTAGTGGGCGTCATTGCAGACAAGTCAGACTTGCATTATGGGCTAGCCATTTCCGCAAGCGCCCCCTTCTTGATGTTGCCGCTTGTGGTATATTTGCGCGCAACACATAAGAGCGCTACTTAATTCCGTCTCTTTGCGCGATTCGCTTAGCAAGCGTCGCACCAGAGTGTAGTGCGCCTTCCATATAGCCGCCGAAAGCAAAACTAGTGTGTTCTCCAGCAAAATGCAAGCGCCCAAGTCCGGCGTAGAGAATGGGACCGAAGATCATGATTTGACCAGGAGCTGGTGAAGAATAACCGGCCTGTGCCCAGGGATCTGACGGCCAATCAATAAACCTTGCTTTGATGAAATTTTGCGTGAATGTGGGGAAGATGCGCTCAACTTCAAGCGCATAGTGAGCAATTCTTTGATCTGAGGGCCAGGCGCGTCCTTGATCAGCAGCGTTGCCTCCTGCAAAGACTGTAAGACAAGCGTGCCCGTCGCCTGACTGTTTGTCGGTTGCATCCCAGGTTTCAGCAGCCGGACCATCACTCAATGAATTTGGAGACAATTTGTCTTTCTCCCAAAATCTGCTGTGCACTTCAGAGAGCAATTTGACCTGATTAGCCATCTGTGGACTCAACTGCGGCGGCAAGGGAGGCGTGAAGGTAATTCGCTTCCAGGTGCCAGGCGGAATAGCCAGAATCACATCGTCACCTCGAATGACGGTACCATTTGCAAGCGTAACGAAAACCGATTTTTCTTCGATATCGATGTCCATCACCGGCGTCTCTAAAATGATCTTTGTGCGTCCGATTGCGTCAGCTAATTTCTCAGCTAAGAGTTGATTGCCGCCCTTGCAACGATAAACCTCCGATTCAGTCCAATACTTCTCGACACCGCCACCTTTAATGGTGGCCAGGCGACCTAACAAACTATCCCAACCAGGATTATTCGAATCGGACGATTCTGTAAGCCTGATCGCAAGCTTGCACATTTGCGAGCAATCCATTTCGTCAATCCAATTGTCCACAGTTTTGTTGTCGAGCTTCTGTGCATCAGGACTTTTCCACGGTTGGAAAGCATCGACCTTCATAGCAAGTGAATTGTACTTGTCTAGATATTGGTCCACCTCTTCCCACAGACCCTGCGTCTGCTTCGGAGTCAACAACTTCCCTTGCAGAAAAGTCGGCTTTTCGTTATCAGGATAATGAGTACGCTCAAGCATTTCGAGCTTGAACATTTTTGCGTAGGCCTGCCAGGTTGGATGATTGGCGCCGATAAGCTCTGCTCCCGCTTCAACTGTCTTGCCCGGAATGAAATCATAAAGCGTGTGAACTCGACCGCCAACGCGATCACGAGCTTCAACAACAGTAACTTCATATCCGGCGGAACTGAGTTCGTAGGCGGCGGCAAGTCCAGCGAACCCAGCGCCGACTATAATGATGCGCTTGCCGTTACTTGCCGATGCTCCCGCGCAGTTGTAACTCAGCATCAAGCCCGCTGCACTTGCCATCAGACCTTTCAACATTTCGCGCCGAGAGAGCTGTTCATCTCTTGGTGTGAATTTCCTGACGAGATCACTAATGATTGAACTAGACATTATTCTTTCCGGCTCCCTGACTTGGACTCATCTGCTGAGCTTTGATCGGAAGACGTATTATCCGATCTTGATGAAGTTATTGTAGCTGTTGTGTTTGAGCTTGAGGCAGACGCAGAAGCAGATTGATCAGACTTGCCATCAGGAGAAGGAGCTGCTGAGCTGTGATGCCCGTGTTTATGCTTGAGGAAGATTGGAACACACAAGAGGAACAGGAAACTCATCAACAACAGTATGTGTAGTAGCTCAAGCTTGTGCGCCTCGTCGGTGACAAATTCGAGATAGAAATCAACAAAGATCATTCCTACCGAATAAGCCAGATTGTACACAGCATAGGCAACGGCATACGATTTCGAACCACGCCTGTCCACTGCATTACCTAGCTCGGCTGAGGTCGGATTGATGGTAAATGCGTAAGAAACACTCAACAGACAAAGAACTGCACCAGCTTGAAAAAGCGTTGGACTTAAAGCCAAAAGAGGCATAAATATTGCGGTTAAAACAAGTCCAAGCGCGGCAGTTTGCCGGATACCGAAATGGTCAGAGACGAAACTGACCATTGGTGCAAGAAATGCATACAACAAATTCGAAGCTGTAAAAACCATACCAATTGTCGCCGCTGATGCCTGTGCAATCCGAATAGCGTGCATGGGAAATAAAGGCTCCATCAATGACCAGCCCGCGGAGGCAAGCGCTACAGCAAAGGCAGCCGTCACAACGCTTTTGTCGGTAACGATTCCCCAAAGTTCTCTAAATGTCTGGTTCCAGGAACTGTTAGGTAGGAGATCCTTCGATTTTGGAATCCAAAAAATCACAAGAAAGAGATTGACAGCAAGCAATGCAATAGCGATGTAATAAGGCATCCTGTATCCGAACAGATCGCCAATCTCCCCGCCAACAGCTGGTCCAAGAATAGTACCGATGGTTGCACCTAACATCGCAAACCCCATCGCTTTGACACGATCTTTCAAATGGAACTCCGCAACAAGAGCCATCCCAGCGGTCCAGCTACAAGCGGCACCAATGCCTTCAAATACCCTACCTGCGAAAAACAAAGTGCTGTTGGTGCCTATGCAAAAACAAATGCTGGACACGAGCAAACAAATTGCGCCAATTACCATGGGCTGCCGGCGTCCGATTCTGTCGGTTATTATTCCGAGAATTGGAGTTGCAAGGATCAGACCAAAAGCATAAGTTCCATAAAGCATACTGATGGTATGTTCATCTTTGATCTGCGCCGGTGATTCAGGTGTCAGGGGCGCGACCATTCCGTATATGACTTCTTCGACGAAGAGCGCATACGAACAAACAAGCAGGATGACCGGCGATGAACTGATCTTGTTTATCCAGCTCATGACAATGAACCACCGCCTGAAAATTAAGCGTAAATTATATCAAACCCGGCAGCATAAGCCCAAAAGAGATGTCATTCCCAGCTAGCAGCTTGCGCAGCCTTAAGGACAGATTTCGGCAAGCCAAATATCATAGTCAGATCAACAATAGGACAACAATAGCTCAAGGAGTGGAATTCCTAATGCGCACCCTCTTCAGCAGCCTCGTCTGCGTGTTTTTGAGCGCCTCTTTCGTATTTGCTGGCATTCAGGAATGCGATGCGCGGACTCCACACGATGATATGGGCACGACTAATGCCGTACATTCTGACATCACACACCCACTTGATCCGCTGAACAAAGCCGAGCTCGAGACTGCCATCAAGACATTGAAAGCGTCAGGTCACTTTGGAAAGAATGTCTCTCTTGTCTCAATAGTATCACTTGAACCCTCAAAGGAAGAAACGCTTTCATTCAAGGCAGGAAACCAGATAGATCGTAAAGCAATTGCAGTTTTGTACAACATTGATACCAACAAAACAGAAGAAGCGATTGTTGATGTGAACGGCGAAGGAAAAACGATTTCGATTACCGAACGCCCCGGCGTTCAGCCAATGCAACTGGAGGAAGACACTCCGTTGGGCATTGAAATCCTCAACGCCAATTCTGAATGGATGAAGGGATTGGAACGGCGCGGAATAAAAGACATGACGAACATTCACATGGAAATGTTTGTAGTTGGTAATCCAGTTGGCATTAACAATCCGGAAAAGGATAGGCTACTTCGCGCGTACCCTTATTACCGCGTGGTAGGCAACAACTCTTTTGGAGAGCCCATTGAAGGTTTGTCCGCGTTGATTAACTTGACGAAAAAAACTGCACAGGTGCGAGACAGCAAGGACATCATTCCGCTTGCCGGTATCAGTTCCAATTATTTGGATCCAAAACAAGTAGGTCCTCTGCGCGTAGCTTGCAATCCAATGGTGACTACCCTTCCAAAAGGACCAAGTTTTCAAATAAACGGACACGAGGTTCGCTGGCAAAAGTGGAAATTCAGATTTGAATGCGACCCACGCGAAGGATTGGTACTTCATCAGATATCTTATGACGACGACGGTAAAGTACGACCAATTTTGTACCGTGCAGGAATCTCAGAAATTTCAGTTCCTTATGGAGCACCAGGAGCGGACTGGGTTTGGCGCTCACCAATTGATGAGGGTGAATATGGTTTAGGTAGACTGACGACCACGCTTCGCGCCGGTCATGAAGTACCCGAGTGGGCAACACTCTTGTCGAACCCCTATGCTGACAGCGTCGGAAACGTAAAATCGAAACAGGGAGCGATCGCAATCTGGGAACAAGATGGTGGCATTCTCTGGGAACACCATGACGATGATGGCAACAGAACATCGACGCGCCGTGGGCGGCAACTGGTTATCGCGCACATGTTTACGCTCGGAAATTACGATTATTTCTCCAATTGGTGGTTCAATCAAGATGGTTCCATCGAAGTCAAAGTTACTCTAAATGGCGACGTTCTAACACAAGGCGTAGTGAATAAGGACTGTCAGGTCTGCAGGCAGGAACCTGACGCTGAGGGCAAAATCATTCCGACCGGATTTGAACGCTATGGCACTTTAATGGCACCAAATATAGTGGGCATCAATCATCAACACTTCTTTTGCTTTCGGTTAGACTTCGATGTCGATGGCACCGGCAACAGTATCTTCGAGATGAACGTCAGGCCGCTTGCAGAAAGTCGCGGACATCTTGAGCAAAACACATTCACTTTGGAACGAACACTTTTCAGAAGAGAAGAGGAAGCAAGAAGAGAATTGAACGACAAAAGCAACCGCTGCTGGAAGGTATTCAATCCGACGGCATCAAGGTTTCTCGGACACTTTCCGGGTTATGTTCTGGCGCCCGAATCAAATGCGTATCCATACAGCCACACCGAATCATATAACAGAAAACGAGCCCCATTCCTGGCCAATCATTTCTGGGCAACTCGCTTCAATCCAAAAGAAATTTACGCAGGTGGCGACTATCCTGTAAGCAGTGTTGGCGGAGAAGGCTTGCCCACGTGGAGCGGTGATGAAGAAATCGAAAACAAAGATCTGGTCCTCTGGTACACAGTTGGAATAACTCACACACCTAGAGTTGAAGATTGGCCCGTAATGCCATCGGCAACGATGGGATTCAAGATCATGCCGGACGGCTTTTTCAAACGGAATCCGGCGCTGGACATACCGGAGTATGCGGCAAAGAAATAGTGAGTAAATCCTGAGCAATGCCAAAATCTTCGTGGAGACGCTTATTCAAGGGTCTCTCTTTGAGATTCCTGAGGACCTTGAAGAAAGCTGGTTCATAGAGGATGCTCGGAGGAAATTACAAAGCGAGTTTCCTGCGTTCGCGATGATGGTATGGTGGCGACGTTACTAGAAGTACTTTGCGATATCGAACTGAGTCAAGATCCTTACAGGCCTACGAAAAACTTGAAGGTGTATGTAAGGAGTTTTCCTAGGTACTCCACTTAGCTGTTTCGAACTTAGAAGACGACGCTCCGGTGCTTAGATTCTCTTTGGAGTTATCTTTTGGTGGCTTGTAATTTCGCGCTTCATGAAACAAGCAAATTGCATCTTTCAACATCTTGGCGGCGGGGTCACCATCGGCCATTTCTAGAAATTTTTTGTCGCAAACCACAATGGGAATGAAGGTCTCTTCAATCTTAAAAACGTGCTCCACTTCGCCTTTCTCGGTTTGAAACCGAACGCGATAGTTTGTCTCGCCCTCAATGGACAAAGAAATGGGCCTCAATCGTGCCATACGCTAACCTCGTTACTTCGGTTTCTCGAATACTTAAGTGTACCCCAAGCAATATATATAGTCCAAATATGAATTCTGCGTGATATTTTCCAACAAAACAATTGGATTCGCGCTGAATCCCACATTAAAGCCATTCTCATTCAAACAAATGAAAACGCAATGAAACGAAAGTGGACTGCACTTTTACTCAATTACGAAACTAATTAGGCGACTGACTAAATTTTCGGAGCATTGGTTCGTCAAAAACATAAAACGGCCCAGTTCAATCCAAAGGTTAAATCTCTGGTCCGCTCGATTCTAGAAGAACCTCGCTTATTGACAACCACCTTAGTTTGCTCTAATATCTCGTGAGCTGGTTGTGTACTGTCATTCGGAAATTCCTTGCGGCAGTACGAGGGTAATAAAAAGTCTCGCACTTGCTCGCGAGCCTAAGTTCCTGGGTTTGTAATCGCCAAATAATGGGCATTTACTAAGTACGTCGTCTGGTTGTTATCTGAGAATCGCCCTAGCGAGTCTTTCTCGCTAAATTGGTTTGCCTAAAAATCGCTTTCAGATTTCATCCGTTTCTATCCTGTGCCGGAGAATGGCATGTCCACCAAAGATATTCCTCCAGAAGACAATACAAAGAAGGTGGATCAACCTGAAGAGACCCCTGAAAAGGAGTCTAGCAACAGCTTACGCCCTGAATTATCAAAACCAGAAGCGAACAAAGATTTTCAAAAAGCGACCGAAGAAAATAGAAAGCCCAACCAGACTACGGAGAAAGCCCTGGACGGAAATAATCCGCTCAGCATAGGGGACGAAAACGGGAATACGATCGCCGGCAAAGAGAAATCCGATAAAGAAACTGGCAAAGCCGGAGTTGACAAAACAAAACAGACTAACAACGGTGAACAGCCGGAAAATTTTGACGCACAAAGTAAGAGCAACGCAAAGGCGGGCGAGAAAACCAGCAGAAGTGCCGACAACCAGCAAGACGGCGCTGCCGATCCAACCAAGAAGAACGGACAAGACGCAGAGAGCGCTGACAGCAGCAAGAAGAGCGGCCAACAGAACAATGGCGATGCCAACGCGGCAAGAAATGGTGCGGACCACCAAAACAACGGTGAGAAGCCCGGCAGCGAACAAGCTGAAGCAAGCGAGTCCACAAACGCCGGAGAGAAGAAGGCAGCAGCAAAAGACCAGTCTCGCGTCCAAAATGACGGAACGATCTCCGCTGAAAAGAATAACGACCAATCAGAAGATGCCGATCAAGAAGCAGGCAACACTGATAAGCCAACGTCCAGACAGCAAGGTAACGTTGAACAAACAGCAGAGAACGTTACCACTGCTAGGAAGCAAAACGCCAATGAACAAAATGCAGACAAGGTAGCGGCAAAGAATGACGACGCTGGCGAGCAAAATGCAGATAATGTAACGGCCAAAAAAGAACAGAAGACAGACAACGAGACGACAGAGACGCAGAAATCGCGTAACGGCGAATCGCAGAAGCAAAGACAGCAAGCCGACGCAGAAGACGGAGAAGGTTCACAAGGTTCCAACGCTACTGACCGCAATGCGCAAGGGCAAGGGCAGAGAGATAGATCAGCTAAGTCCCAGACTGAAGCGGACAACACCGCAAACGAAAATTCCCGATCAATAGATCGAAGCAAAAATAACGACGGTCGGCTATCTGGCTCCGACCAAGCGGCCGGGCAAGACACCCAGGACAGAGCTAACAGAACCGGCACCGGCGCAGACGGCAGACAAGATCAGGGCAGCGAAACAAGAAGTCTTCAATCGCGAAACGCTAGCGAACGAGGGGAATCCGGTCAAGGCGGAAACCGCAACGGGCAGCAAGACCGGGACGGCCAACAAGAGCGGAATGGACAACAAGACCGGAACGGACAACAAGACCGGCGTCAAGACGCTGAACGAAACGAAGTAAGCAAACAACAACAGGATCGCCGTCGTCAGACCGAACAAGGCGATCGAAACCAGGGCGACAACTCCAGATCCGCGAACGATCAAAATGACAACAATCGCGCTGGACGCCGCCAAAATAATAACCAGGAAGAAAATTCAACAGCTAGAAACGACAATAACAACCGTCGCCGCAATCAACCCGAAAATAGGGGCGAGGATCAGAGCGCTAACGACCGCGGCCGCCGCACCGATAACAATGACCGCAGCCGTCGCACCGATAACAGGAACGATGATAACCAAGATGGCGACCGAAGCCGCCAACGCCGCGACAACGACACCAACGATCGCTTCCGTCGTTCCGACAACAGAGGTGACAACCAAGGTGATAATGACCAGGGCCGCCAACGCAGATTTGACGATAAAAGGGATAATCCGGGCGACAACAAAGGCGATAACCAAGGTGATAATGACCGTGGCCGCCAACGCAGATTTGATAACAAGGGCGACGACAATAACGATCGCTTCCGCCGTTCAGACAATAGAGGCGATAACCAGGGTGATAACGACCGTGGTCGCCATCGAAGGTTCGAGAATAAGAGTGAAAATCCGGGGGACAACGAAACTCCACGCGGACGCCGAATTGATAACAAAGGCGACCAACCCGACAAC
The DNA here is from genome assembly GCA_019747875.1 of Candidatus Obscuribacterales bacterium. Lineage (GTDB taxonomy): Bacteria > Cyanobacteriota > Vampirovibrionia > Obscuribacterales > Obscuribacteraceae > JAIEPM01. The sequence continues at coordinate 24,582 of JAIEQI010000208.1, read as the reverse complement.
AATGATCGCGGACGCCGCAGAGACGCCGACAACCAGGGCGATGATCGCGGACGCCGCCGAGACGCCGACAACCAGGGCGATGATCGCGGACGCCGCCGAGATGGCGACAACCAGGGCGATGATCGCGGACGCCGCCGAGATGGCGACAACCAGGGAGATCGTGACAGGGATCGCAGTCGAAGATTCGACAGCAACGGTGAAGATCGAGCACGCCAAAGACACGGCGACAATCCTAGCGATAATGATCGTGGACGAAACCGCAGAGACAACGATGGCCGCCAAGATAATCAAGGCGACAATGACAGAGGCCGCCATCGCAGAGATAACGATGGCCGCCAAGATAATCAGGGTGATCGCGAACGCGGACACAGGCACGATCGAGATGGTCGCCAAGACAATCAGGGAGATCGTGAACGCGGACACAGGCATGATCGAGATGGCCGCCAAGACAATCAGGGTGATCGCGAACGCGGACATAGGGGCGATCGAGATGGTCGCCAAGACAATCAGGGTGATCACCGCGGTCACAGACACGATCGCGACGGTAATCAGGGCGATCAGCGAGTCAACCGCGATGGCAAAGGTGATTTCAATCCGGATGGAAAGGGACTGCGTGGACAACTCGATCGTCATGCGATCGGTGACCAACATGCCGGACATCTACCGAAGGGATTGGACAAAGATGGCCATGCCCAATTCGATAAGATACGCGGCTTAGGGCAAGGTGGAGTAGATGCGCATGCCCGTGGCTCACATGGTGCTGGAGCCGACATCGACGGAAACTCAGTTAAAGGCAAGAGCGCATTTCTGGATGCAGGAAATAGGTCCGGTCATGACAAAGCCGATCACGGCCCAGAAAAAAGTATTACAGGTGGCAGCAGGGACGGTGGCAGGGACGACAGGCATACAACTGAAGCCGGTATCAATAAAGGCACAAAGCCGGATCAGACAGAGAAAGATGCAGAGCACAAGTCCAACCATAAACCAGGCACAGAAAAAGACCAAGAGCATAGAAGTGTAAAAGACGACAAAGTCGAACACAGCAAGCGAGAAGCCGCCGATCGAGATCAGAATGAGGGACAACATCGCCATCAACAAACCGGCCATGTAGAAAAACAAAACGATAAAGGTCAGGGAGACCAACAACAAAAGGACAACAAAGCCGATCTCCACAAAGCGGAACAAAAAGAATTCCGCATGTCGGTGCCTGAAGGCAAAGAGATCAACGAGAGAGATCTCGCCAAACTAGCTGATATGAAGGGAGATCACAAAGGTGATCACAAAGTCGACTCCAAACCTGCAGACATCAAGTCTGGTGATTTCAAACCAGGTGATCTGAGAGTTGGCGAACTAAAAACTGCCGACGCGAAGACAGTGGAAGCGAAGCCTGGTGAACTAAAAGCGGAAGCCAAACCAGGCGAACCGGGACAAGCAAAGGATGGTTCGGTCGTCGACATGCGCCCGGGTGGAATCGATGGGCTCAGCAAAGATGACAAATCAAAGCTTGATCCGGGTCTGAGAACACGCGGATTAGGCAGCAAGGAAGAAGAGGACGGAAAGAAGACCGAGAAGATTCAAAATATAGACAACTCCTTCTTCGTTAACATCGGCTTTAGAGGTGACTCACTATTCTCAGAGGAAGGTGGCGAGCTTTCACCAGAAGCCGAGATGACCGCCAGCGATCCAAATGCTCAAATGGGACAGATCTTCCAAGATCCAACTACGAACAATTCCAACAACGACCCACAAAATCAACAAGCATCATCGGGTTCAGCAGGCGGCAGCGGTGTGGTAAGCGGCAGCAGCCAACAGATCGACGACATGGAACTGCCTGAAGTTCAATTCTCAGATTCAAATACTGGCGATGTATCGAGCACCATCGACAGTGCCACCAGCAGTCCGGTAGATCCTTACGCATCTTCTTACAACTCTGACACCAATTCAGATTTGAAATTCGAACTTGGCGCAAGTCACAACAGCTACAATCAGACTCTCGGTCAAGATGTCAATCTGACTCAAAACTATGATCAGAACGGGCAAACTTATAATCAAGACAATTACAACCAAAATTATGCTGGAAGCCAGCAGAATTCGGCTGCAAACACGAACGACGTTTTAAATAATCAATACGATGCGACTGGCCAGACCTATGGACTCGGTCAAGACGTCAATCTAAATTCCCCAGACTACAATCAGAACTCGAACTATGGCTTCGACCAATCTGAACTGACTCAGAGATATGGAGATTACAGCCAGCCCGATCAATATACAGGCGACAAAGCGGGCATTGGCACTGACACCAATTTTAGCAATTTCGCGCCGGACACCGTTCGTACCGATGCGAACCTGACTGATAGCTCTTTTGGCGAGACATCGTTTAACAACATAGATTATGCACCAGGTGGAATTGAAACCGGATATGGTATCAAAGACACCAGCGCCTTCGGCGATGTCGGTGCTGGCAAAGAAGGCTTCGCCAATTTCGACGGCAGCGCAACAGGCATGGAAAGCGGCTTGGGAATAGAGGCTGCCGGACATAGCCTTGGTGGCGGCATGGCAATTGCAGCTGCTGAGTCATTAGGTTCCGATAACAACTTTGCTCAGGGGACTGGCGCATCATTAGGCGCCGAAGCGAATTTCAGCGCAGATCCGAGTTTCAATCCGGACAATGACTTCACGGCATACGGTATGGCAGATCCAAACTGGAGCATGGAGAACGGTCTTGGTGCCAACACCTTGGGCGGGACTGCAGCGGATGGATGGGATCCAGCCTGGGGACCGAGTCCAGATCTCGGCAATTATTCAGGGTTTAACACAGCTGTGAGCTTGGACGGTCAAACCGGAATGCTCGGAAACTGGGGGGATACGGCCTATACAACCTGGAATCCTGGAGCTGGCGATACCGGTTTCGATACCGGCAACACGCACGTGCCAATGGATCTTGCTTTAGAGTACGGCTTTGGCGATACCAGCTTCAGCGGCATGGGTATGACCAGTGACATAGCATGGGATGCCGGACTCGAAACAGGCATGGGCTGGGATACCAGCAGCATGATTGATCTCGGCGCTGGTAGCTACGGACTTGAAACAGGCATGGGCTGGGACACCAGCAGCATGTTTGATTTCGGCGCTGGTAGCTACGGACTTGAAACCGGCATGGGCTGGGATACAACCGGCATGGACTTCGGGTTTGGACTTCCAACAGATCCATACGGTGGCGGTGCTTGGGACGGTTCATATATGGACTATGCTAATGGCTTTGCTGTTAGTGACGTCAACGGAAACGTATTTCAAGCAGGAATGGGCACTGACTGGAATTTCGCTAGCGACTGGACTTCCTTCAATCTATCGGGCAGCGAATCTGACCCACTTGGACAGTGGAGCACCGGCTCGACAGATAGCTACTTCGATTCCGTTTTCGGTGCCGGTTGGAACAATCCAGAATGGGGTCTGGACAGCTCTGTTCTCGGATCGTCCTCCCTCGACTCATACTTTGACTCGTTTGGGTCAGCCTTTGACAGTGCCTGGGACTCTGCCAGCAATTGGGGATCCGATCTTTTGACCAGTACTGGACTTTGGGGCTCCGAAGACAGCAGCAGCGGTAGCTGGTCAGACTACTTTGGCTCCGATTCAATCATCGGGTCATCGCTCGACAGTATCTGGGATGCCGGCAGCGCCGTAGGCGAATGGGGTTCCGATCTACTGAGCAGCAGTGGGCTATGGTCCGATAGCAGCAGCTCAATTTTCGGCTCAACTTTCGACAGTATGTGGGATGCAGGCAGTGCCCTCGGCAGCTGGGGTTCCGACATTCTCAGCGGCAGCTGGGGCTCCGATGGCAACGACTCCATCTTCAGCTCGGCCTGGGACAGCGTTTGGGATGCAGGCAGCGCACTGGGCAGCTGGGGTTCAGACATGCTTTCCAGTACCAGCAGCTGGACTTCCGATTTCTTCGGCTCCGACTCAATAGTTTCGTCAACGTTAGATAGTATTTGGGATACAGGTAGCGCCATTGGAAATTGGGGCTCCGATCTTCTAAGCAGCACCGGCATTTGGGGCTCCGATAATAACAACAGTGGAAGCTACTGGGGCTCTGATTTTGGACTAAGCACTACCAGCGCAAGCACAAATGGTCATTACGACACGATTGATCAATTGGGTGACATCAGCAACTTCTCCCTAACAGCGATGACGATCGGTGCTCTAAACAGCATTCAAGAAGGATTCTCCTCCTTCTTCGGATTCGGCGAATCGAGCAACACCGCCAATGGTGCTCAAGGCTCATCCGGCGAGCATGGAGGAATGTTTGACGGAAATGCCTTCGGAATTAGTCAAGGTCTTGCACTTGGTGTGGGACATATCAATGAGCGTGGAGAATATGTTGGACCAGATGGAGTCATTCACTCAGGACCGTGGAGTGAGAATATGCCCGGCGGCATCTTCACCGCTAATGGTGGCAACGGCATATTCGGCACAGGAGAGTTCGGTCCCTCTAATTTTGCAACCGATCCAAGTGGCATTGGAGACACTAGCCAGATCTCTCAAATAGCGTCGCTGATCAATGATGTGATCGCAGGCAACGGTACCGCAGGTCCTAACGACTTTGATTCCATTATCGGTTCAGCGCTAGGTGCTAACGGCAGCACAGATGCGTTCACAAGCATCGATACTATCTTCAATGGTCCGGCATCAATTATTGTGGACCACGACAATGCTGCCTCACAAGACCCTCTTTCCTTTGTCCACAACCCGCATGCTGATCAGCAAAACATCATTGGACAACTATTCGGAACGGATCAAACAGCAAATCCAGGTCAGCCGCAAGACGCCCTGTCCGCCGCCGGAATGATTTCGCAATTGCTTGGCAATAACCAAGATCAACAGCAAGCAATGCAAGATCGCGAACGTTATGAACAGGAAATGAAAGAGCGTCAGCTTCAAGAAGAGATTGACCGCAAGATCCGCGAAGCTGCATTGCTTGCTGGAATGAAACCAACCGATCTAAGAACAACCGACAGACTCGATGAGTTCCGTCCGGAAAAAATCAATCAAGCCGTAATTCAGCAACAGGATCCCTTCTCACAAGTATTAGGTCCAAGAAAAACCTATGTAGTAAAGGAAGGCGAAACCATCGATGACATCGCCAAGAGAATCTTCAAAGATCCAACAATGGCGGGTCTCCTTTGGGAAATCAACAAAGACAAATTCCAATTTGTCGATATCAACGGACGCCGTGAAGTAACAATCAAGCCTGGCGCTATTTTGACAATACCAACCGCGCAGGAAGCCAGAATCTTCCAAGGTCGCCAGATATTGCACGGAACAAATGCTCTGCAGCAACAGCTGAATCCAGATGTAATTGCTGCTAGCAGCCGTCCAATCGATCCAGCGCAACTGGAAAGAAGACTTGCACGCAGACGAAATATTGAGAGCGTACTCGGCAAGTTGAACGATGCAGCTGACGATGGATCATCGTATCTCACTCTGCAACCACAACAGCATCAAATCAAATACACCTGCCGACTTGGTGATACTCTCAGATCGATTGCATTGAGACATCCGAATATGGGCGATGTTTCACTGTGGAGATTGCTAGCTGAAGTGAATGATCTCCCGACAACAACTGATGAGAAGGGCAACCCGATTGCCATGTTGAAGCGTGGCAACGAACTCAGACTTCCAAGCTACGAGCAAGTTCAAGAATTCCGCAAGCGCACAGCCGGACAGAAAAACACCTTTGGATTCCGTCGCTCTCCCATAGTTGCAATGCCTGGCACAGTCCTTGAAGCGCAACAAACGCCAGTTGATGGACAAAGCATTGCCAGTGCATCAATGCCCAGACATCGTCGCGAAGCTGTGAACAATGCAAGCATCACCTTGTTGTCACCGCAAGTTCGCCTGAACAGAAAGGGTGATCCAGACGATAATAGCCTTCCGTACGCGGCAATGCTCGAGATGCGCATCGACGAAAGCTCGAAGTGGTATCCAGTACTCAGCTACGAATTCAACATCGATCAATCGTGGCGCCATGAAATGCGCGCAGACGGCGGACGCTCCAGCCGCAGAATCTACTTGCCACCACGTGCGGCAAAGGAATTGTCGGAGAACGACATTCTCAACAACTGGGAACAGTACGTCGCTCACTTCGGTAGCAAAGAAACCGCCGCACAACGCATCAAAGAGCAAGAGTCAGCAGCCAAGCAAGAAGAAGAAGAAGAAGAAGAAGCAGAAGAAGAAGCAGAAGAAGAAGCAGCAGCAGCAGAACTCGCATAGAGTCAATTTAAGTGAATCGCTCTCAAAAAGATCGGAGTCGGCACTACCGACACTTGCCGACTCGGTAGAACACAAACGGCTCTGTGAGGCTATAGGCGGGCGGGACGTCCGCCTATAAGTATGGGCAGCGGGCATCTTGCCCGCAATAGCAAATCGTTCTCAAAGATCGAAGCCGGCAAGATGCCGGCGCTCCCGGGATCGAACCGCACTCCAGATAGCCGGCGCTCCCGGGAGCGAACCGAATCTAATTTAGCCTCCGCCTTCGCCGCCTTCTTCTGCTTCGTTCTGGAAGTTCTCTAAGGCCGTTCGTACTTTATGTAGCAATACGAGCTGAGCATCCGTTGAAAGTTGTTGATCTTTGATCAAGTGCACCGCCAAGCAATAGGCAAGGTCGATGTCGTGTTGACCGATCATCCGTTCGGTCAGCAGGCGGCAAAACCAGGCTGCCGAGTCAGAGGCAGAGCTGTCTTTTCTGTTGATGGACGAGTTGAAGTCAAACTTGATTTTGGGATCGCGAACGATCTCAGATACTTCAAATCTGTAGAGACACTTCGCAGTACAGGGTCCACAAGTTGGGTGGGGACCTTGGTCGCGCTTGTGCAAATCGACAAAGTCATCACGCCATTCACGAAGAACACTGATGTCCAAACGACGATTAACTTCACTGGGCTGGAAAGCCGGACGCAGCAGATTCAGCCAGCGCAAATGCTGCTCGCGCACTTGATCGTAGAACCAGTAGTTTTCTTCGCCTTTTCGTTCGAAATAGCGTTCTGTTGCTTGAGTCAGCGCACACCATGTGATGCCGGTGAGATTTCCGGAACGGGCCCGACCACCTATTACCCGCTGAATTTCGTGGATGATCTGAGCTCTAAAGTGAACGAGCTGCGTCAAATCCTTCAGCGTCGAGAGCAGATAGCGATTGTATACCTGCCTGAACAATGTATCGTCGGCGACCATAACTGCGGTATCTAAGATAGCAGAATCACATCTATGCAAGCAGAACTTGCAACCTAAGTGGCGATCGAAAGTCTGAACAATGTTCAAATCCTTCATCGCCTCTCGCACGATCTCATCAGATTCTTCTGGTGTCTCCGGCGGTGGCACCGCCGCCGTTTTGTCGTAGATAATGGCGCAGTGGAACGGTGTTTCCATCTTCTCCGCATAAACAATTGCACGTCCTTGCCCCAGCGCTGTAACGTGCCGCTTCTGGATGTCATCCAAATTCATGGCACCACCCATAGAGTCGCGGTCATCGACAGCCACAATACGGTGCATGATTTTCAAGTTCGTATTTTTCAGAGCTTCTGGTGCTAATTTATTCGGGATTTGGTCAGCGATGATGAAGCCCTGACCATATGAACGAATTTCGGCAAGCATGTTGGTGAAGAACTCAACCGCTTTACCAGCTGGGTTGGCGCTATCCGAACTTTGTCCGGTTGGCACGTTTTTCAACAATCGGTGAGCCTCTTCGATGAGCATGATGTGCTGCAAGTTGTCGTGAGGACCTCTTGCTTCTCTAAACTCGTACAAGAAGACGAGCAACATACCCATCAAGAACGATTTTTCAGAGTCTTCCGACACCATCTTCAGTTCCACGACGGTCGGTCTCTGGAACAGAATTTCGCAAGGAATCGAGCGGCGAGTGTTGAGCATCTGCCCTTTCCCACCGATCAGCAAGGAGCCAATACGAGCTTTCAATGCAGCTTGTACGTCAGGTCCGATTCTTTCCGAATAGCCGAATGATTCCACGACAGGATCGATGATTTCAAAGAGATCTTTCATCGTCGGATAAATCTCAGGCGGGCAATCCGGATCGCCGATCGATACACCTGGAGGCAAGCGCCTGTTTTTATTCTGGACAAGGTCCCATCCGCGCACTGCGTAGATCTGGTTCAACGCTTTTTCCAAGACCTGAGGCATCGGAGAATACATTTCGAAACTGGCGTTGAACACTGATTTCAGAGCGTCTAAGTGCGTCTGTACTTTGACGCCCTTCATAATTTCAAATGGATTCAACCGGAAAGGTGAAACGGTTTCATCACCTAAGGAGAAGGCTTGCCCTACTCCCTTGAAGGTTTCGGACATCAGCATCATATGCCTGTATTCTGACTTTGCAGGCTCGATCACCATGAACGGCACACGATAGCGCCAAAGCTGATTCAATAAATAGAAAGACGTATTCGTTTTACCGCCGCCAGTGACACCGCATATGATGGTATGTTTTTGCAACGCATCAACGTCAACGTAATACAGGTTGCCCGTGTCCACACCGCGATCGAGGATGTTGCCGACGGCGATGGTACGATCGGGATTTCGTACCTCTGGTGTAGCCAAGCTGAATTCAGCAGAACGTCGCACCCGGAAGCCGGCCATTTCCCGTTTTGGAAGATGCACGAAGCCAGACAACATCCGTGAGTTCAATGGCGAAAGAAACTTATAACCAAACAATTGATGGCCATTCGTATCGACCCTCGTGTTTCTCAGCAAGCCGAAGTTTTCGAGATGTTGCTTGAGCCCCTTGAAAGTATGGGTGCGCAATGGTGTAGGTCTTGAACCTTCATCGGTATAGGTTGCTTTGATCAGCGATTGTAGTCGGATAAAGACATCGGACTTATTGGCAAAGAAGTAAACTCCGACCTGCCAATGTCCAATAGCTTGTCCCAGCTGAATGTGCTTCAGATAGGCATCCTGAAGTTCGAGATAATATTTGATTTTGCGTTTTTTCTCGGCGTCTTCGTTCTCTTGTGCTCTTTGCACTTGATCGAGGATGATAAACTCTTCGTCCGATACCATTTTTTGAGGAACGGGTGCAGCAAGCACGAGCATGCCAAACTCTAGACCCTGCAATCCATTGGCGATACGTTCTATTTGCTCTGATTCAAGAGTATCACCGGCAGTACTTTTCAGCGATGGAACACCAGTAACAACACCAACATAGTTCGAGACCTGGCCAATCAGCCCTTTGATATCGTCACCGGTGAACTTATCCTTATAGATATCCACACCGTTGTAGACAGAGTGAATGATTGACTTTTGAATGTTGTAGCAGACAGTATCTATGTCCTGATCCATCCCTTCAGGTGGCTGCTGTAGAGACATGCCCATGTAATAGTTGACGCCGGTTTTACCGCCAATAACAGCGAAAGCTACGTAGGCCTTCTGGCTGTTCAAGCCGGTAAGCGCATCTTCCATCAAGTACATGCGCTTGGGCAGCTGGTTGGGATCTTGGTTCTGTTGCGGTTGCTGATTGCGCTGCTGCTTTTCAGCCTCAATGTCCCACGAGCGCAAAATGCCGTCTACGCGGACAAAGGTTAACCCAGGAATTGGCCAGCTTTGAATATCTTCTGGTCTGATCGGTTCCTGTTCGAGTGCATCGAGGTCATATCGCCTGAGGTCGGCGATTTTCTCTTCCCAAATATTTCGGTTGCTAGGAGCTGAAACCATGTTATGTGACACCCTATACCCGACGCCCTGCGGGCGCCGCTAGTTGAATAATACCCGTTTTTTTGATTTTTACTTCCCTGAGCGCATCGAAAGCGGCTGAGGGTGGGAATTGCACATGACAAGTTATGGCTCGTCCGACTCGCAAGCCTCATCATCACTGATTTGCTTGGGTTCATAAATCTTGTCGATCAAGTCCCAGTTTATCTTATCCTTCGAAATATCTTGAAACTCTCGGGAAGTCATCCGGAATACACCAGCTTGAGATCCTACGAGGTAGCAGAAGTAAGAACGCTCTGGCTGACCCAGCAAACGATCGATGTTGAACTTTTCCTCGTCGGACACGAGGTCCGTTGTAGGGAGGGAGTTTACAGGGTTGAACCATTCTCGAATGTTCCACTTTTTGATTCGGCGCCCGTCGACTCTGAACATCGTTGGTCCAAGAATATCGGCATCTTTCTTTGCGATCGAAAAGAGTGCCATGCTTCCAAAACTGAGGACAGCCCGATTTCGAAATTCCTCGGACAAGTCCTGCAATGTTCGTAGGGTACCGATGATGCCAATCTGCAATTTTCGCGTCTCGGACGAGACCGCATCGAAAAGTTCGGCATCGAAAAAATTATTCAGTTCATCGACAAATATCGAGCAGGGATTTGTTTCACTTCCTTCATTTTCAAACTGCTGAATTGCAGCTTGCCTTAATCCGGTGATAATCAAGCTTCCAAGCAGGTTTCCACCTTTGTGAAGTTGACCTTCAGGGACTCTAACCAAAAGAACATTTTTCTTTGACAACACATCTTCCAGATCGACAGCATGCTCTCGCTCATTCAATAAGCGGCTAAGCCGTGGTTCTGACAACAATGGCTGCACGCGATTCAGGATCGGTTCAATCCAATTGATCCACTGTTCGCTGCGTGCCAATTTCTTATAGTTGGACCAAGCCTCCATATGAATCTTCCAATCATGTGGATGCTCGCGCTCGACCTGCTGCAACATCAGATCGCGGAAATCATTATCCGAAAGTAAAAGTGGCAGGTCAGAGAGGGACCGCCTGTTCAAAATCAGTAGAATGAGCGCATTGCGCAAAATATTTCCGGTTTGCTGAGTCCACTGATTCTGTGAGTTCTGCGATTCCGTATAGACAGCTTTGAAGCCCATGACTATGGAAGCAGCATGACTTGATATCGATTCAAAATCATTTGCAATGAGCGGATTGTAACCCAAGTACGATTCACGTTTACACGGATCTATTACCTGTATTCTATTTGCCAGCTGCTTTCCATCAGGCTGGGACGCCGCCCAACCCAGCAACAAATCGATCAGCGATCCGTCCGAATCAATTACGACTACGGCTCTGTCACCATGCCTGATATCATCTGCAATCAGATTTGCCAACAAGCGACTCTTGCCTTTGGCACCGGCGCCTAATACCAGCATGTGGGGATTGAGGGCGCGCAACTTTGGAGTGAGATAGAGCGATTTGGGACTGAGCGGATCATGGATTTTCCAATCAGAACGAATACCGAGAAAGAGAGAGCCAGTGCGATTGGCCTTGGCAGGCGAGAGATCGCGCAGCAACTTCTGGTGCTCTTTCAGTTTTGAATTAGGAATGTATTTGTCTCTTTCCCATCTGGACAAAAGTCCGTCCATTCCAAAAAACTTGATCGAGGTCCATGCGATCGCTAAACCAGTCATTAAACAAAGCGCCAAGATTTTGAGAAAACGAGTATGCATTGAGTCGCTATCGTTCCAAAATACTGACTTAAACCAATCACTCGACGATGAAGCCAATGCCTTTGTCTGGATAGCCTGGAAAGCGTAACGCACGCTAGGACGAGCCCAAACTCTCACTGGTTCGGGATACCAACCACCAGTCATTGCGAACCTATTGGAGTTGAACTCTACGACAGCATCAATATGGAGAGGACGAAAGCTGGTTACCTTCGGAATCAGTCGCATGCTTAAGACGTTGGAATTCGCGCAAGTTCCACTTACAGAATAGACTTGCTTTGTTAACACAGTGTTGAGGCTGTGGGTTCCATTGGCGTTGTTCACAAGGTCCCTGGCTTGCGCATGGTTGATTATCGCTTCGCCGGAGAATGTATTGCCATTCTTGGATCGCAGCAAAAGGGAGCCCTCAGAGTTTAGTCCTGAATATTCAGTCAATCGGAACTTATACTCACCCAAGAAATCAGCCTGAGTCAGTACAACGCGGCGATTGAGTGCGGGAGCTTTTGCCTGTGATTTTGTCTCAGAGAGATCAACGAGCGGCACATTAGTAGTTTGATCGGGCTGAAATGCAACTCCTTTTATCAGGAAGAATCCAATCAGCACAAAAATTACAGATGCAATTAGAGTAACCCTTTTAGGCAGTTTTAAAACGAAATGGTCAGAATCAGCTACAGAGGGCAAGCTGTCCTCCTGCTCGTCACGCTCAGTTTTTGCGCGCTTTGCTGGAGCAAACTTGCCGGAGAAAGCTTCAGTTTCTTGCCAGGAAGATTCCTTTATTCCAGCCGGAAGTGCATCCTTCCAGCCCGAATCCGTTCCTTTAGGACGATTTCGCCGTCTTGTTTTCGATTCATTTTCAGAACTGAAATCCTGTAGTACATTTTCATCCTTGCGCGGCTGAACCTTGCTCTGAGGCACGAAGTTTTTCGGAGTGACGATGGAGGCGTCTTGCAATGTTCGCTCGACGGACTGCTTGCAATCTTCAACAAAGCGAGCTGACTGATGCAGCCCTTCTAAAACCTTGAGAGCCTCGGTGGCAGCGACAAGTTGTTGTTCGTTGGCTTGTTCAAAATGAGGACGTGGAACGCGCACCTCATCAAAGAAATCACCAACAGGAACCTGCTTGCGACGCTGATCTTGTTTGGAATCCGGTTGCTGAAGAACTCTTTTTGCGGATTCAAGCGCCATTGCCGCCGCTGCCGGTAAAACTGCTGCAACGGATGCCGCAGCTACAGCCTCAACAGGAAAAGCGGAGACAGCACCGGATTCTCCCACATTGTTGTCCGTTACCGCCGAGGAACTGGTGTAGACCTCGAGGGGCGATGCCATGCTTGGTCCGCCTGGAGACTGAGCTGCCGTTGCAGACAGAGCCGATGTTTCAGAGACAGGAGCTATGGAATTCATCACCGAGTTCAACTTGGTGATTACATGCTCAGCATTTATGTAGTCGAAATTCTCTGATACTGCAGCCGGTGGCACAGTTTCAATAACAGCAGTCAATGACGATGAGGTCGTTGTGTTCAGGACGTTATTGCAGTTGGCGCAAATACCAGAGGACAAGCGTGACAGCGCGCCACACATTTGGCAAAGTCGGGTATCCACAGTAATTTACCTGATAATAAAACTCGCTATGACGAGGCAAACTCCACGCTAGCAGCGGAGGTCGGTTGGAATACTCTTTACTAAAAAACAGACCTTGATCTTAAATGCGGACCGCAGGGATGTCAAGTTAAGACTATCATTCGTCTTCGTCGTCATCGTCGTCGTCGGAATCATCGTCGCTCTGGCGATTGGAGTACATCGCATCCACGATATCCCAGTTAATGTCCTTGTCGGCTATGTCTTTGAAGTCAGGTGATTTCATGTGGAACACGCCAGCGACAGTACCAACCCGGTAACAGAAGTAGGTGCGCTCTTCCTGTCCGACGACGCGGTCGATGTTCAATTTTTCTTCGTCAGAAATGAGCTCGAATTGCGGGGAGGTGTTTACTTTGTTGAAAACGTTTTGAATGGTTTGGTGTTTTACTTTTCTTCCATCCACGCGGAACATCTGAGGACCAAGCATATCGCCATCTTTTTTAGCTAATGCAAAACAAGCCATTATGCCGACGTTGATAATGATCTGGTTTCGATAATCTTCAGGCAAAATCTGAAGTGTTTTCGCCGCACCACAAAATCCAATCTGGAATTTGCGAGTTTCAGACGTAATAGCGTCGAAGGTTTCTTTCTCAATAAAAGTATCAAACTCATCAAGGTACAGTGCGCAAGGACGCTGTTTTGATTTACCTCGCACAGACAGTGAAAGTGCAGCTTGTTTAACGCCAGTGACAATCAAGCTTCCGAGAAGATTTGCATTTTGATCCAACTGTCCTTGTGGGATTTTGACGAGCAGGACTTTCTTGTCCGTAATGATGTTCCCCAGATTTAAATCACCCTTTGCTTTCGTCAGAATCGGACGAATGCGCGGATCTCCAAGCATCGGTTGAACTCTGTTGAGAATAGGTTCAATCCAGTTGATCCACTGATCTGTTCTAGCCAATCGCTTATAGTTCATCCACGCTTCGATCAGCGTTGTATATTCGCTCTTCTCATGTTTCATGCGCTCGACTTTTTCTAGCATGATGTCACGGAAGTCGTTATCCGAAAGTAGAACTGGCAAATCGGTCAACGTTTTCCCGTTTGCCATGAGCAAAACACCTGAGTTACGCAAGATGTTAGCTGTCTGCTGGTTCCACTGACTCTGAGAACCAGGAGGCTCCGTGTAAATCGCTTTAAAACCGAAAACTAGTGCCGAGGCAGCATTCTGCAGATCGCCGTCTTCCGGAAATTCTAGCGGGTTGTAACACATCGTCTCGCCTTCATGCGTAGGGTCGATGACGATAACGCGCTTGGCTATTTGCTTACCTTTAGGATGGGCGGCGATCCAGTTCATCACGAGATCGGCAAGTGCTCCATCAGAATCAACAAGCACAACCGCTCTGTCGCCGCTTTCGATGTCATTGACAATCATGCTCGCCATGAGACGGCTTTTGCCTTTTGATCCTGCGCCAATGATCAGCACGTGTGGATTTTGCTCACGCAGATCAGGGGGCAGACTAAGTGTTCTCGGCCGCCAGAATTGATGTATGCCCCATTCCAGCCGGGTGCCCAAGGGTACGCTTCCTTCCTTCGGAGGCTTGCCCATCTCGGCCACCATCTTATAGTGCGGTGCCTTGAACTGCGAAGGAATGTATTCCTTTTTAGCCCAAATGTTCAACAATCCGGAAGGACCAAAAAATTTCAAAGACAGCATGGCTAGTGCGACGCCGACACCAATGATGCCCATCGCAACTTTCATGAAAAAGTCGTGGGCCTTTTTTGGATCCTTATTTTCGCCCATCGCATTACCGGATGGAGTACTAACATTGAATCCAGGTCCACTGCCGTTGTTTGCGACAGGCGTTTGACCGTCAGCTCCGCCAGGTTTCGTTAACGCAGCTTCCCATCGCCCAGAGAGCTGGACAATTTGCGCCCTCCAACTAAAGCCTTCGCGTTTTGTCAGCTGCCATACACCAGACACATGAACATATGGCTGACCCTGAGGCGGGTTAGCACTTGCGTAATCAATTTTCCCTTGATAGAGGATCGGCTTGCCCATTGGCTGGCCGCCTTGAACATATTGTTTGTTGAAAGTTAGCGTATTACCTTTTAAAGAACCGCGAACTTGGAATTGCGCTTTATCAACACCGTAACCTTCTATTGTTTCTCCATTTTGGGTCAAACTCAGAAGCCCACGCCCCACGGACTGATTCGGATTTTGATATGCAAAATCCCACTGGCCGTTGAGAGTCATGCCATTAGAGGAGCCACCACCACCACCGCCGCCACTACTAGTTGCTGCGGCACCACCGCCGCCACCACCACCGAGCGCGCCACCAAGACCACTAAGGATGCTGCTTACATTTGCAAGCAATACCATAATCGGGAATCCGACGAACACAATGAGAACAGCAGCTATGCCGATCATCTTCGCCGGGACTGGAAAGCCCATCAACTCGAACTGTTTAGGTTCATCACCAGATTTGCTTTTCTTGTCTTTGTCATTGTCCTTATCTAAGGATGAGAAAGATGACTTCGAGCTTTTGCCTGACTTGGTACTGGCAAGTTCAGACTTCTTCTTTCCTGCCTTGAGCGAACTCACCGTTGAGCTGTCGTCTTCTTCTTCGACTCCCGGTTTCGGTCTGAGTTTCTTTTTCTTCGCTTTCTTTTCGGGTGACGGTTCGTCACTCGGCACCGCAGCTGGTGCGGGCGAAGGAGCACTGCCTCCGGTATCACTGCTGTAAGTTCGCTCCGGTTGCACCTGAGAATTCATTGCGGCCTGTATGGCATTCTGAATTATAGAAGCCTGTGCCCCCTGCATAAACGAAGCGATTTCAGCAGGACTGTTTGACGAAGATGATGACTCAGCAGCTGGTGCTGGAGAAAAGGAAGACGAACTTGGGCCGTTTGTAGCAGCGAAGAAATCCATCCCGCCAGGAGGCGGCATCGGTGGACGTGGAGGCGCCTCAGCGATTTGTGCCACCACAGTTGATGACTGGTCAAAAGAAGGAGTTGCTGGAAGTTCAGCTACTGGAGCAGAGGGTAGCTCCGCGGGCATCGGCGCAGCGTCACCCATTGGCATGCTGGCCCATGGACTAACTCCGGCACCAACGGCTTCCGGACTTGGTGGCATAACTGGAGCAGCGACTGCAGGCTGAAATTGCTCACTTGGAGCGGGAGCCGAGCTTGGAGCTGCGGAGAATTCGCCAGCAGAAGAGCTTGCTGCAGGTGGGATGCTTTGCGACTGCCCACCGCCTGCGAAGAAGTCAGAGCCACTCGGCGAAGAAGTATTCTCCTGAACATCGGAGCGACTTCCGTGGTCCTCAAAATTATCGTTTTGTTGTTCACTAGCAGCTGATCGCTGTTCATTCTGATACTCTTCACCGGGATCAGCCGGCGCATAATTTTCATTTGAAGCGGGAGCCTCAGTGTAGTTTGACTCCTCATTGGCCTGTCCGAAGGCTCCAACAGCCATCGCACCGGCAGCAGTGGCAGCTGATAAAGCCGCCATCGCATGGGCGGCTCCTGCAGCCATGGGAGTTCCAGGCATGACGCCTTGATGAGAAGCATACCGGTCCTCACCATCGTCCTGATCGCTGTAGTCCGGAGATTCTGAACTATATGAATCCTCGGATGGACTTGGTTCTTCTAAATAATCTTCTGAGCGCTGATTGTCGTAATCGGAGTCATCCGCGTATTCGCTGGATCCGTTAGAGCCAGAGGAATAGTCCGAGGAAGATCCACTGTATTGAGCGTTTTCGCTGGCCGGGTAGATAATCTTGCTGAGGTCGGATTCATCGTAAAGACGAGGACCATCCGGTCCGTATTCAGTGCCTGTGCCATGACCATTTCCGTAATAATGGCCGTTGCCGTTGCCATTTCCATTGCCGTTGCCGTTCCGGTAGATAATCTGATTGACGGTGCGTTCCAGCACAAGGGGATCATTTTGAGCACCGACACTAAGCGCTCCAGTGGAATTTATGCCTTGAGTCACCAGTGTCGGAGAATGTTTTGACACTGAAACGCCGCAGCCGTTACAAGATTTACTTCGGCCGCGGATTATGTACCCGCATGTTTGGCAAATGAGAAGTTCCACTTAACTGAAATCCAGAAGCTCTGCTTTGATGATAACCCCTTTGACTGCTTTGCGGGAGGATAATTGGGCCGAATATTGGCCAAAACTAAATCTCTTTTCGTAAAACCTAAAACCTTGCTGCGTCTCAGGAAAGACAAGAATTTAAGTTGTATTTAATACAAGGAGCATGGTACAGTTGCACCAGGCGCTTGTCAAGCGTCCGCGAGCATCCCAACCAGCCCTTTCTCCGCTATACTAGAGGGAAGGGGGTCCTCCATGTTTTTGGGGGAGTCTGGTAAAGCAGGCTATCTTGATCAGGCGAAAGGCGATAAGAGGTGACTGAAGGCTGAAAAGCCAGGCGAATATTTGGTAAATAGCTCCTGATATGTGTTTATTTCCAACCCAGAGTGTGGAACAGATCTACTGGAGAGAGTATTTGCCGAACCCTCTTGAGGATGCGGAGTGGGAACAGAAAAGAAAAACCGCCTACAGCGGGAAGAAAAGGAATCAGTTGGTTCTGTGGATAACGGATCAGGCAACAATTCGGCAGATGCAGCAGCTTCGTTGGCCGCAAGGCGAGCGAAATTAAGAGGCGCGCTCGGCGCGCGGACCTCGTATTCGGCAGATCCATTCTCATCTCCACCGCCAACGGGCTATCCAGATGGCTACACAGCAGATCCGTCAGGTTATCAGACTGACCCCAGCAATCAAGACCCGAATAACTATCAAGATCCGAGCAATTATCAGGATCCAAACAACTATCAACAGGCTTATCAGGATCCAAGCGGCTATCAAGAACAAGCTTATCAGCAAGATCCCTCCGCTTATCAGCCTGATCCATCCGTCTACCAAGATCCATCGGCGTATCAAGAGCAAGAGCAGACAGGATTTCCAGCCGCTCCTGCCGAATCCAATCAAGCGGTCAACGTCTACGGAGTGCCAATAGAGGAAGAGACGCCACCGCCACCTCCTCCTCCAGCGGACTCACCGGCAGCAAGACCCCCGCGAACACGTCGGGCAACTGCACAGCATCAAGTTTTTGAACCCGCACCGGCGGCTACACCTCCTCAGGAGACGCCAACACCGTCAGCTCCGGAACCACCAGTAGGTCAGCCGGCAGCAGCGATTCCGGTCCAGAACATTTCTCCCATCGTCGTTTCGCCAATTGCAGACGGCACAGTAGAGCTAATTAACAGCATCGATCAATCACTGAACGCCTGTGCCACGAATTTGGCTGCATTACAGAATTTGGCCGGCGAACAAACCGACGTACTGAAAGGCCTGTCATCGACTCTTCAAAACCAGACCTTATTGGAAATCGGCTTGAATTTGAATAGCCTCACCGAATCGCTAACTGCGGCTTTAGAGCCAATGAAGGCTATTGGTGAATTAGTCCCGGCGCTTGACGCCCTGGTCAGCGCTCTTGAAACAAAGGAGCAAGAACAATCAGAGAAGTTATCACCGGACACTCTAGTAACCAGCCTGGCCGATCAGTTATCGGCAGGTGTTATTGATCCATGGACATTCAAATGCGCATACATGGCTGTTTATCCGACAGATCATCCAGCCGATCTGCTGCATCGTTTGGTAGAACTTCTAGGAACCCAGCGCCTCTCAGGCGACTTGTTCCGCGCAGCTTACGAGGCAGTGCAGGCTGCCGAACCACCGCCGCGCACATTTACCAGCAGTGCGCCCACCGCCGGTGGTGACTATACTCGAAGCATCAGCGATGAAGCAATTAAGGCACAACTAGATAGTTTGGAACGAGCCAATCGTGAATTGCAGCAACGCCAAGATGAGCGAGAGAGAGAATTAAACGAAATACTCAGCCAGAAAGAAGCAGAGCTACAAATGGCTCAAGCTCAACTCAACGACAAGCTGGAAGAAATCAATAATCGTTACGCAGATGCGGCCGACACAATAGCGAGTCGAGAGGAAGAATTTCGCGCAGCGCTCGAAAGCAAGGACATGGACCTTATCGAAAAGGACGCAGAGCTAAACATGCTGCGAGCTCAAATGGAAGAGCTGCGTTCTCAAACCGAAGACATGGTCAAAGATCTGCAAAAAGAAATGCACAAGATGAAAGAAGAGAGAGAGCAGGCTCCTCCACAACAACAGCAGGAGTCCGCCAAACCTAATTCTCCGAATTCGCAAGGCTTCTTCGATCCTCTTCCAAACCAGACACCGGCGGCTAGAGCAGATATCTTCGAAGCGGCTCCAGCTGGTAACAAACCCGTGTTCGACGCCAACCGTGGTGGCGCATTTGGTGACAGCAATTTCGGTCAACCATCCTCGGAGAATTTCGGTGTAGACAGCGGCGGTTATCCTGCTGTTCAACCCCAGCAACCTCAACAACAATACAATCAGGGAGCCCCAGCTTTCCAGGCACCGCAAGCGCAGCAAGCGTTCCAAGCTCCGCAACCGCAACAAGCATTCCAAGCTCCGCAACAACAACAACAAGCAGCCCCGCAGCCACAACAACCGCGTCCACCAGCACCGAACACAGGCGGACCAACAACACAACCATTTGCCGGTCAACAATCAGGCAGCTATGGCATGGGTGTTCGCCAACAGGTTTTTGAAGTGATTGTTCGTCAGGCTCTTGCCGGCGCGCCATGGCGCGAGATCTGCGCTGGACCGATGCAAGTAAATAACATAAGCCCTGACGAAGTTGAAGCAGAAGTGAAGCGACGCCAATCGCTGCTGAACAAATAATTGAACAATGCTCAGACAAAAGGGAACAGCGCGCATTCGGCGTTCCGTCATTCATGCGGGCACTTTCGAGCTTAGCTTCCAGGTGCTTAGCCAGCACGAAAGGCGCCCGAAAGCGCCTTCCGAATTATAGACTTGATTGTGATTCTATTCGGGCTTTTTATCTGGAGCGGCCGCATCAGTTGATGACGCCGCAGGATTTCCTATTTTACCAGCCAAAGGAGCAGCATCATTACCCTTCACGCGATCCATAATTTTCCATTGTGAATGAAGAGTATCCAAATGCTCAGAGAATTCAGCCCACATGATTGTGGGAAGATCCGTTAGCATGATTTTTACAGGCACCAAACTCACACCCAAAATTGCTGCCGTACAGATAACAATCAAACTGCGAGTAAATCTAGATTCGCGTTCGATTTTTGAATTGAGGGCTGCTATTTTGCCTTCCAGTCCGCTGGGGGCTGTCTCATCCGCCATACGTCGATTCCTTTCGTATTTACAACTAGCGATCTGCTTCCGGCCGAATTATACCCGCGCGACGAGCAAAGTCTTCGCTCTTGGCTAGGACTGGCATCGTTATCAGACGACAAATTCCGAGTTCCTCTTCGTCAATTGACGATCAACTTTCTGCAAAGCCTGCAACAGATCAGACTCTTCACTTTCTTGAATGGTTCGAAAATCAATTATTGTTTCTTCTTCACGAACCAGTGCAACCACAGGTATTTCTAAAAGCCTTAATGAACTTGCCAGATCATGGGCGCTTGCTTCTGTCGTTCTTAATCTAATTCCATAACTGGCTTTTTCTTGCCCTGGCATGGAGCCACCGCCAATCGCTGAAAGGGTCTGAATCATTTCAACTCTCAAAACGTCAAAATTGCTGTTTGCGCGTGCAACAAAACCTTCGACTCTCAACTTGATTTGCTCTGCTCCCGCTGCAATCAGCGCAAGGGTCGGCAATTTATCTTGCGGTCTATTCAGTAGATATGAGCGCAATGTTTGCTCGAGTAAAAACAGGCTGACTTTATCTAGCCTCAGAGCACGATATAAAGGATGAGAGGCTAATCGATCAACCAGCTCTTTACGCCCTGCAATCAGCCCAGCCTGCGGTCCGCCCAGGAGCTTATCGCCCGAGAAAGTGACTAAGTCGCAATCAGCGGAGAGCGTATCTTCAACTGTCGGCTCCTCTGCTAACCCAAAATCGGCCATATTAGCTAAGGCACCACTGCCAAGATCTTCGACGAAAAATATTTCGCGCCGCCTGCAAAGCTTAACTAGGTCGCGCAGATCCGGCTGCTCCGTAAATCCCTTTACTTCAAAATTGGATCGATGGCAGCGCATAACCAGTCCCGTTCTGTCACCGATAGCATTTTCATAATCAGAAAGGCGCGTCTTGTTCGTCGTACCAACTTCGCGAAGAACTCCGCCGGCTGACTCTATAACGTCGGGCACTCTGAAACTGCCACCAATTTCAATCAGCTCGCCACGCGAAACAATCACTTCTTTGCTAAGCGCAAAACAGTTGACTGTGAGAACCAAGGCAGCTGCATTGTTGTTTACTGCAATCGCGGACTCTGCACCGGTCAGAATTTTCAAAAGTTGCTGAATACGAGAAGATCTCTTACCGCGCTTACCAGCGATGAGATCGTATTCCAAATTGCAGTAGCCGCTCGCGACTGATTTCAACGAATCAAGATATTCGGCTGATAATGGCGCTCTGCCCAGGTTCGTGTTTAAGACAACCCCAGTACCGTTTATCACCTTCCTCATAGATGGGCTTGCCAACGCGTTCAGCTCAGCTACGACCTTGCCGGCAAGCTCGTCTTCGGTTGCAGTGGCACCTTTTTCTCTTAAGCCGGAAAGAACTGATCTAACGACTTTAACGACAACGGCTCGCTGGTACCGTTCTTGACACCCGAGAATCTGAGGGTGCCTCAAAACTTTATCAACCTGCGGTAACCTCGGCTGCACGATATTCTCCAAGACAAGACTATATAAATAGATTCCACAATTTAGCAAAAGCAAGATCAACGGATGCAGAACAAATTGCAAAATCAGGGCATATGACAAGTGATGAAATATTTTCTGGGAGACGCTCCTGTGGGTAAGACCCTTAGATCTAAAACTCTTTACCAGGACAGAGACTGGCTTTACGACCTTTATGTCAAACAGAAATTAAGCACCGTTGAAATTGCTCGGATTTATAGAGAGCAAGAAAACCGCTGGTGCGACCCCAATACCATCTCACGCTGGCTAAAAAAGCACGACATCCCAATCCGAACCCTGCAACAAGCCCAGCAAAATCGCCACGCAACAGCCGAACCAACCCCACCCGCCAAAAAGAAAGCCCGCTGATCGCACGTCATAGCAACGCTATCCGCATTCGAGAATCCAATTGCTGTCCAGAGCACTGCTCCAGATATGTTTATTGACGCCCGAGGAAGGGCGATAACCCTGCGAACCTTCAGAGCGTATTAGTTAAAAGGTGAGAGGGGCGATAGCCCTGCGACTATCAGTTCCACGTGCAAGCGGAGAAGTGAGAGGGGCGATAGCCCTGCGAACCTTCGGAGCGTATTAGTTGAAAGGGAGAGGGGCGACAGCCCCGCGACTGTCAGTTCCACGTGCAAGCGGAGAAGGTGAGAGGGGCGATAGCCCTGCGAACCTTCGGAGCGTTATAAAGGAAGGGTAAGCCATCCACCAGCGATGCACATGCCAGCCATGATATACAGCAAGACTTCCCGCCCGCCCGCCAGATAGAAGGCACAGTAGGCGATGAAGGAAAATGAACAATGCCAAAATTTCGGGCTAGTCTCACGAATAGCTACAATTGCTAGACAAACTGCCGCAAAAAGGGGAAAACCTAGAAAGAATAGATCGAACAACATATGCTGATTTATCGCCGAAATGAGGACAGCTTTGCTAGCAAGACTCGCTAATAGATTAAACAGCCCCGAACTGACTGTCCATGGGAGTATGCCCATATGGCTAGACCCGAACAATGTCACCGGAGGGCAGCTGTGAGCAATGAGAAAGATGCTCGGGATTCTGCCGATTCGCGAGACGATCTGATTTTCGGCAAAAACGCCGTTCTTTCCTTCCTCGAACAAAATCAAATGGAGCCTGATACCGAACACAAAAAGGTGCAGGCAGCCTTGCTGAGCGAAACTATGGAAAAAGCGCGTCGCGCGATTGCGAACGACGACATCGCCGAGCTAGAAAAAGAGATACAAGCAGCGGTTCAGGACCTCAAGCAACAAACTGCCAATGGTCTAAAACTGCCAGTTAGAGCTCATTTAGCACCTAGCTCTAGTATCAAAGTAACAAAGATTCTCATGGCAAACGGGATGGAGCGCGACTCTCGCGTCGAGAAGATTAAAACTCTGGCCAAGCAAATGCACATTCCATTCCAGGCTTGCGACCGCAAGAAACTTGATCAAATTGCCGGTCCACAACGCCGACACCAAGGCGTTCTAGCATTGATCAGTTCAGCTGAGATGTGGAAACTTGATACCTTCTTGCAAAAGCTGATTCTCGACAGAATCGATCGAGAACTCAACGGCGAAACGATGGACGGATACATGCTGGCACTTCTGGACGGCGTTGAAGACCCACACAATCTCGGAGCAATCATTCGCGTGGCAGAAGCCGCCGGGGTGAAAGCACTCTTCCTGCCCCAAAGAAGAGCAGCAGGACTGACCGGGACAGTGGCCAAAACGAGTGCTGGTGCTCTTGCAACATTACCCATCGTCCGCGTAGGCAACATCGTACAATGCCTGGAAACGCTGAAGAAGTATGGATTCTGGGTTGCCGCTTTAGATCTCGACGGTAGTGAACTCTACACGGAAAGCAATTTGATGAGGCCACTTGTGATCGTCATCGGAAGCGAGGGTTCAGGCGTTAGCCGACTCGTTAAGGAGCATTGCGACCTTTTGTTGAAAATTCCAATGCTTGGCAAGACAGAATCATTGAACGCTTCAGTGGCTGCAGGCATTATGTTTTATGAGGTTGTCAGACAAAGCGGAAAAGGGAAAAACTAAGTCGCCTGCAAGTATCAACGCAGCTGCAAAGCGCTGACAATCCAGTACCTGCAAGCAGTTTGAGTAGCTCTGCTTGCCAGCAGTCGGATTTGACTGGATCTTTTAACGCTTGTAGAATACACAATCTCCCGCTTTCTGCTGTGCCGGTGTAGCTCAGTGGTAGAGCAACGGTTTTGTAAACCGTCGGTCGCGGGTTCGAATCCCATCACCGGCTAAAATACGGGCGGATGTCCGAGTGGTTAATGGAGGCGGCCTGTAAAGTCGCTGGCTTACGCCTACGCTGGTTCGAACCCAGCTCCGCCCACCACTTCCTTTCTCTTGACGAAGCAGTAATGAAGGGCAATAGCCCTGCTTTGCTCCTCGATACAGACGGAAGGAAGATTTTGCTTGCTTGAATCAGGAAAAAATAGTCACGTGCGGAGTTCAAAAACTCAGGCAAGTGAAGCGTTTTTACCTGAATCATGCAAACAAACTAAATATGTGAAGGTTATAGCTATCAAGGAGCTTAAAATGGGCTCCTAAATAGCGTAGGAAGTAAAAGGCTTAAGCCCCACAAACTTCCAGAGCGTCTATTTTTAGCCGAGGAAGCTAGAGGGGCGAAAGCCCAGCGAACTTCTGAGCGTTAGAAAATATGGATGAGGCGTAGCTGCTGAAATGATGATGCCCATGTAGCACAGTGGTAGTGCACCCCCTTGGTAAGGGGGAGGTCACGAGTTCGAGCCTCGTCATGGGCTCCATTTTTCA
>JAIEQI010000218.1 GCA_019747875.1 Candidatus Obscuribacterales bacterium | reverse complement strand
CAGCACGTGAGATAATCGTTGAGAGCTACACTAAACTCTCGTTCGTTTTTGTCTCGCGCCATATTGGCAGAAAGGGAGGCGTATCGGGAACTTCGGTCTCAGCCTCCAGTTCGAACTTTACTGGACTGGGAATGCAGTTCGGTGGTTCTGATTCAAACGGCTATACCGTCGGCACAGCAGCTGCCTTGACTCAATCTGCTCCTCAGAACAATCCGGTCAACACTACCCCTGGTGGCGGCGGCGGCAATAACAATAACAACAACAATAATAACAACACCAACAATCCAGCGCCAAATGCAGGCACGACCAACTACGGTCTACCGAGCAACAGCACTGCAAGTACGCCAAGTCTATCGTCCACCGGATCCACTGTTACTGCACTGGGTTCTATCCAAGATCCGACAAAATCAGGTTATAGCTCAAGCGGTGGTAGCATTCACTTTGTTGCCGGCAAGAGCATCAGCGTCGGCAAGAGCGTGAACGCTGCCGGTGGATTCGAGCCAGCTAATGGACAGGGTTTCACAGGACCTGGTGGCGCGGTTCTCATGCAAGGAAACAGCATCAATATAGGTGCAAGCCAAGGCAAGAGCGCAACCGTGATCGGCGGATCGTTGACCTTCATCACCCAATATCAAGGTGCAACGTTCCTTCTGAAACCAGTAGTACCAGCTCCGACAGTTTGGGGATCTGCTCTTAATCTGACGATCGGAGATGGAACTAATCACGGCACCATTGTTGCATCCACGCCTGTCGTCATCGCACAAAACGGCAGCGGCTCGCTCGACCTCAGCAATGTCGGTGGAACGAACTTTGTTTCTCAGGGCTTGAATACCAATGGAGTTGACTTCATCGCGCTGGCAGCTGGTAGCATCGTCGATAGCACGAGCACAGCCGGCGTCACCCTCAACACCAGTGCAAACGGCAATCGTCCCGGTGGTAGCATCATCATGGCTGCAGGCGATCAAGCCGCAGGTGTGAGCTATGGTACAGGAACCGGTCAGCAAGCATGGATGATCATCGGCGGATCCACAAAGACAGGTGGTGACATCAATCTCTCCAACGTTGGGCTGAAAACAAACGGGCAGCTCGCCTTCGCAACAGCGCACTCTGGCACCGAAACTGGTGCCAACAAAGCCGCAGGTGCGATCAACCTCGGTTCAATCACAACTGCCAATGGAACACCAGGAACTCCTGAGAAAACTGGACACACATTCCTGATTTCTTCCGGCAACATTCGCACCGGAGCAATCAACTCCAATAGCGCCTACTTGATGTCTCTGGGTGGATTCATCGGTCAACAAAACAGCGCTATCAGCACAAATGTTCGCGACCTGACGGTGATCACGCCGCTCGGAGCGTACATCAACAACACTGGCACAGACCTGCGCCTCGGTACATCTATCGCTTCTCACCTGGAGCTGAAGACCAATGGCAGTCTGACAGTGTACGGAAAAATGGCCGCTGGTTACGGAAAACTGACAGCTGCCAACTCCATCAATATATTGTCTGATGTAACCGCTGGTATTATCGACATCATGACCGGCAACGGCATCTCTGATTCCAACGGACTTCAAAAGATCAACGCCGTTACAGGTATCTACCTGACCTCAAAGAACGCTGGTATTTCCTCAGCTAGTCTGAACACCGGTTCCCTGAAGTTGAGCGCCGGGGGCGGTAATATCGACATCACCACGACCAACGCTCAACTGCTCGTTGCTAACAACACCAGCGGAAACATCACTGTGAACACCACCGGTGGAGTTGTAGTCGGAGCTTTTGTCGATCCTGCAACTCGCACCGTCACAACAGACACTGCCTCTTCAGCTGCCGGTAACTTCAGCCTCCAGTCTGGCGGCGACATCATCGTCAGCGGAAAAACTGAAGCCGGCGGAACCTTCAACATGAAGGCCGGTTCCGATAGCGGTATTTATCTCGGTTCAAGCATCAAATCAACCGGTGCTATGACCTTGACTGCTCAAGGCAAGGGCTCGATTGTGCAGCTCAACAACAAGGTTCTTGTTTCTGCACCGACCCTGACATTGAACGTCGCCAGCGGAAACATCGGTGCACCAGGTTTGGCACTCAAGACCGATGCAACGACCTTGAACTTCACGTCAGCCGGTAATGTGACGATCTACAACTCGAACGTCAACCACAATCTCGATGTCAATGCCTGGTCCGGTACATCGCTCAACCTGACAGTAGATGGTGATTTGACCAACAGAGGACAGTTGCTCGCGACCGGTATGATTTCGCTAAGCACAGAAAATGGCGGCAAGCTCACTCTCGATGACAACGTTATCGCCGGGACGATGGTTGTGCTGAATGGTCAAGGTGGTATCGAGCAATCAAAAGGGCTGCTCTTCGCACCAATCCTGTTTGCAAGCGCCGGCAGCAAGGGAATCACCCTGGGCAACACCAACTCGCAGTTCATCGGTCTGCTCACCGAAGGTGCGGTCAGCATGACCAACATCTCGGCAGCCATTGTGACCGGTGGCGTGGGCAGCTTAGAGTTGCAGAATAATAACAACGTCGCTGTCGCCGGGCTTGTTTCACAAGGCAAGCTCACCGTACATGCGAAGGGCACTATCATCGCCGCTGATTCCTCTGGTACCGAAGTGTCCATGGATACAACTCCTGATGGCAACATCTTCGTCACCGGCACGCTCAAAGGCACAGACAGTGTCACGCTAAAGACTTTGGGATCTGGAGTTATCGCGCAGGTTAGAGCCGGAGACAAGATTGACGCTCCAGACCTCTTCCTGTTCACCGATGGTGGTGATATCGGAACCAACAAAGTCTTCTTGAACACAACAGCCTCTCAGCTTGAATTCAACACAGGCGGAACCGGCAGTGCGTTCATTTATAACAGCAACGCAAACGGTGCCATCAATCTGCAATCATGGTCCGGCGGCACACTGCAATTTGTCGAGAATGGAATCATCCACGTTGACGGCGCTCTCGATGCAAAGAATAGCCTTGTTCTCGGCACCACTAACAATGGCTTCATTAATCTGAACGCTGACGTTAAAGCCGGCGAAGCTGCAATCTTTATCTCTGGCGGCACCGGTGGATTGAAGCAAAACGCCGGAACCCTGAATTCACCGCTAACCGTAATATTTGCCGGTTCGGGCGGAGTTGAGTTGCCTACTCTCGAGACTGTCTCCCTGGCACTCACCACCTCTGGTGTAGCAAACGTGAGCAACACATCTGCGACCTTGGGATTATTAGCCAATGTCGGAAGTGGATCGTTCACCACAAGCAGCGATCTCTATATCGGTTCGATTGCAAGCGCCGGTAATCTCACAGCCAAGGCTGGAGGCGATATCCACACCATAGGACAAGTGATCGGCACCAACGTTACCTTGCAAACAACTGGAACCGATGGCAGCATCGACTTGGGTGACAACATCACCGGAACCACGAGCCTGCAATTGCTTGCCTCAGGAGCAGGCAACATCTCGCAGAAGAACAATGCAGTTACCGTCTCATCGCCAACTCTGACGATGAGCACTGGAACTGGCGACATCGGCAAACAAGATCAATTTATGATCACCGATGCTACCGACCTGACCTTCTCGACGAAAGGTAGCGTCTACATCTTCAACTCGAACGTCAACAAAACCCTCGATGTGAAACCTTGGAGCGGCACCACGTTGATGTTGTTCGAAAATGGCAACCTCAATGTGGTAGGCGATCTCAATGCTTCGAAGAACCTTGTCCTTGGAACCTTCTCCAATGGCAACATTGTCCTCAAGGCAAACACGACCGCTGGACATTCAACCATCCTGAACGCTCAAGGCACTGGTGGCATTAGCCAGGACCCGGGCAAAGTCGTCACTTCAACCGTCCTGGCAATGTCTTCTGGAATTGGTGGCATCGGACCAATGAACACCGATGCTTTCATGATCGCTGCTAATACCTTGGGCAATATGACAGTCAGCAATAATCAGGTGGCTGTGTTAGTTGCTTCGGTCGGTGGCAATGCTGTATTCAATAACAACGGC
This sequence comes from Candidatus Obscuribacterales bacterium, assembly GCA_019747875.1. Lineage (GTDB taxonomy): Bacteria > Cyanobacteriota > Vampirovibrionia > Obscuribacterales > Obscuribacteraceae > JAIEPM01. The sequence continues at coordinate 35,436 of JAIEQI010000218.1, read as the reverse complement.
GCACTTGCAATCATCAGCTTGGAAGCCGGCGGCAATATCGATGTCACTACAAACGGCACAATTCTGGGCGTGGGCAACATCTTCGGCGACAAAGTAAGCATGACCGCTAACAACGGAAGAATGGAGTTCGCCAGCAACGTCATCGGTAAATCGTTCGTTCACCTCAACACCACTGTCGGTGGCGTAAGCCAATTGTTCACAGACAACTTGATTGCTGCTCCTGAAGTAAGCATCATTTCGGACAAGGGTGATATCGGACTGGCATTGAACTACTTGCATGTTTCGTCGCCAAATATCACTGTCGCAACTGATGGCGATATCTACCTCGACAGCAGAACTGCGACCAAGCTTGCTGTACCGAGAGCCGGCTCAATCTTCTTTACGGGCAACGGCGGATTGGAACTGACTACCGATTTGGTTTCAAATCCGAAAGCAAGTGGCCAGGGCGGTACGATTAACTTCACAGTTAACAACGGACCTCTGACGATGAAGAATGTCACCGCCAATGGTACTGGCGTCGGCAACTCAGCCGGTAAGATTATCCTTACCGCAACTGGGGCATCTGGCGATATCACCACAGGCAAGATTACTGCCGATGGTAAAGCTGGTGCCAATGGTGGCTTTGTACATCTGATCACAATGACGGGCAACATCAAAATTCCTTCCATCACAGTTCAAAGTGAATCTGCTATAGGCGGAAACGTGCTCATCGATCCAATTATGATCGACATTCCTTATATCAACGCCTCCGGTATCTTTGGAGGTAACATTGGACTTGAGGCCTCGTCATGGATCAACGCCGGCGTCTACATTGCCGACGGTATGTGGAGAGGTGGTCAAATAAACTTGAACGCCCCGACCATCAATGCAATCGTCCTATCAGCTGCCGGTGCCTCTGGTGGTAACATCTACGTCACTGGAAGCAATGTTGCGGTTAGCTCGGCTGGAGTTACCGGCTGGGGCGGAAACGGTGGCACATTCTTCGCTAATGTAGCCGGCACCTTCTCCGCAGATTCGATTGCTGCAAGCGGCGCTGGCAACGGCGGAAATGTCTTCGTCAACGCTGGTGGCATTAGAATCTTCAATTCAGATGCACGCGGTGGATGGAACGGCGGCGTCGTTGGATTGAATGCTGCCGGACCGATCTTCGCTAACTTCATCAACGCCAGCGGCAACGTTTCCGGTGGTCAGGTTGTGCTCACTTCTGGTGGCGGCATCTTCGTTGATTCGATTAGCGCGACCGGTGAAGTTGGATACGGTGGTGCCTTGTATGCATCTGCTCCGATCTTTGCATCGAGCGGTTACATAACCCTCTACGGTGGAGGCGACAATGAAGGAACTGCGGTAATCAACGCCGGTGTCATCAGGTTAGCTAACCCGATCAGATTGAGTCGCCGTGGAACCGTCCGAGGTGTCGCGCCTGCTACTCAGTTCAACCTGAACAACCTGATCAATAACAGCTTCATCAATGGAGTCGGCGCACGCGCTGCAACTGACTTCACACCAGCCAACAGAAACGCTGCAGGCAAGGCCACGGATGAGCTCAATCAATTCAATGATGTGATTGAGCCGCTTCAAGGTCACGTCAGCAAGAACAAGAAGAAAGAATCCGGCGCGATGGTTGCCAGCAAAGAGATCAACTCTGCTGTCATCAGCGACCTGGGGCAATCCGGAGTCAAACTCGGACCTGGCACTGGTGGCAACTTCTTGAACCTCGACAAGGGCAACTTGCTTGTTAAAGCAACGAAGAACATGACAGTGCGCACTCACGAAGGCGATGTGCTTCTGGCTGCCGGCTCGCTAGTATTCGTTATGGAAACTGGCAACGATGTCGCCGTGTTCAACCTGCACGATGGCGGCTCTGGCAAAGTCAAAGTGAAGACCGGTGGAAAAGAGTTCAATCTGAACCCTGGAACCGAACTTGTGATGACCAGAGTCAAGGATGCCAAATTCGAAGAAGTCAATCCAGGTAGAGCAGTCGCCGCTCGTGACGTTCAAGAGTTCAACTTGGAAGGTGGTATCACCGCATTCCAATCCGATTTCTCGATCATGAGCGCATTCAACCAGCTCGACTACCTGCGCGGTGTCGCATCATCCGACAAGAAAGAAATGAAGAACGTGGTGAACAAAGTCCTCAAGACAGCCGCCGCCCTTCATGTCGTAACTTCCGGACGCGGTGCCTACTCTGCCAACAAGCAAGTAGCCGCAAGCGGAGATGGCACACACTAACTAATAGAACCTATCCAAAGGGGCGGTGCACTGAATGCGCCGCCCTTTTCGTATGGTGCGCGGACGTCCCGTCCGTCCATAGCCTAACAGAGCTAGTCGTTTTCTATAGATCCCGACAAGCACCGGCATCCGCCGACTTCGATTTGTGAGAGCGATACGCTCTTTCGTATGGAGCGCGGACGTCCCGTCCGCCCATAGCCTAACAAAGCTGGTCGTTTCTATCGATCCCGGGAGCGCCGGCATCCTGCCGGCTTCGAAACTCAATGGCGCACTCCATTGAAAGGCTTTCCAACCCTTCTTACACGGTCCTTTTCTCTTCCTCATCATGCAGTTTGCTTCGCACAATTCCACACTGATCTACTGTTCCATTCGGCACACTTTTCAAAATACACCACTTTTGTATCTTCTGGGAGAATTCGTGGAGGTTGTTGGGAGAACCTTTCTGATAAATTCCAAAAATTACTATGCTCACAAGTTTTGTTGAAAACTCGGTGATTTAAGAGGTCAATTTTATGGAAAAAGAACCCGAAGTTCAGGATCGTGGTAGTGATAAATCGAGCGAAGCCAGTGTTGCTGAAGGGGCACGAAATGCATTTGCAGCTGAGGTAGCTTCGGAGAATGCTTCCAAGCAGTCTGGCAGACAAGACGACAGCTCGCCCTCAAACGGTGGACGCGACAATACCACGCGTCCTGAAACTCCTCCATTAGAGATCACCGGTCTCGTTAATGGGAAGGAACCAGCACAGGCAGAAAAGAATCCTGTCAAGCAAGGTGCCGACAACCCTGCGAACCCAGCTACAGACAACCCTGCAAATCCAGGTACAGACAACCCTGCAAATCCAGGTACAGACAACCCTGCGAACCCAGGTACAGACAACCCTGCGAACCCAGGTACAGACAACCCTGCAAATCCTGGTACAGATAATCCTGCAACCCCTGCGGAAGAACGACCGGACAAGCCACGCGAGCATGACGAATATCACCACCCGAATAAGGATGGTTCAGAAACCATAGGTAACAGAAACGGTGAGAGACTCACCGTTAACCCGGATGGAAGCTACAGAATCCAGCATCCGGACGGCACGGAAAGTAGAGGAAGAGCACACAACAATCAAATCGCATTTTCCAACGGAGACATTCTTGAACGAGGCAAGGATGGAAAATGGCGAATCACTTCGCGCGGAAAATAGGACTCTTGAGTTTTGGCACTTTGTGTCGTCGTAGATCCCCCACTTTGACTGCAATTATGAGCAAGTGTTTCCTCGACGCCCTTGCCTGGTTTCCTAATAATCAGATTTGGGGACAGGTTGGATCATTCCGTTTTTGGATTGAAACAGGCGCTCCGGTTTCGAATCGGAGGACCGTGTCGTTGGCGACACGAGAGGAATGTTTATGGAAGATTTCAGAACAGCAAATGACGCGGCAGAGAAAGGCAGTCAGGCGGGTGTTGACGCAGGAAAGCTGCTTGCCGATAGCGGTTTCATGGAAAAGGAAAGCAATGCGCTAACGGGCACCAGAAGTGCAGGCAAAGAACGAAAAGCTGGCGATGCTGTCGAGGATCACTACATCATCGTGCTGAAAGATAAACCATTAGGCGCAGCGAAAGATTCAGGAAACCTTGTTGAAGACAAAATCGCAAAGGTGATGAATAGAAATGGAATCAGACCGACTATCGGTGCTTCACAAGACACGTTGATCTTCAAAAATGCAATTACCGGATTCGCAACTACTCTTGACGCGAAGCAAAAACAAGCACTGCAAAACGATCCTGATGTAGCGTTTGTCGAACAAAACAAAGTCGTCGGCATCAAGCCGCGCAACGTTACGCCGACAGCTCGCAATGGTGGGGAATACCCTACCGGCGTTTTGAGAATCGAGGCGGACAAGAGTCCCACACATAATACTCCTGGAGGCGTTGATGTTGATATTGCAATTCTCGATACTGGAATCAATTTGCGTCATTCAGATCTCAACGTCGTTGAGAATGTCAGTTTCATTCCTGGCGCCGCAACGGGTGACGATGACAACGGGCACGGCAGCCACGTTGGCGGAAGCGCGGCGGCGAAGGGCGATGGAAAAGGTGTAATTGGTGTCGCGCCCGGTGCACGCCTTTGGGCAGTAAAAGTACTCGATAGTTCTGGTTATGGCACAATGGCGCAGGTTATCGCGGGCGTCGATTATGTCACCAAGAATGCAGACAAGATTGAAGTCGCAAACATGAGCTTGGGAGATAAGGAACAGTCTGAAGCATTTAATCGCGCGATCTCTCAATCAGTAGCGGCTGGCGTGACGCACGTCGTCGCCGCCGGAAACGAAAGTGATAATGCGAAGGATTATTCGCCTGCAAATCACCCAGACGTTTTAACCGTCTCTGCATTGGCAGACAGTGACGGGAAGGGCGGCGGGCTCGGAAGCAGAACTTGTGATTGGGAACGAGATGATGTTCTGGCAAGCTTTTCCAACTACGGTGAAAAAGTCGGAATAGCAGCGCCTGGTGCATGCATTGAATCCGCATGGAAAGCAAGTCGCAGCAACACAGATACCTACGCATCAATAAGTGGAACTTCTATGGCAAGTCCGCACGCGGCTGGTGCAGCCGGTCTGGTCAAAGCGAGGAACCCACACTTCACTCCGCACCAGGTCTATAAACACCTGATCGACAATGGGAAAGCACAAAACGATCCAAATTACGGAATGAAGGGCGATAAGGATCAATTCCCCGAGCCGATTCTAAACGTTAAAGGCTTCTAGTTAAGCGGGAAAAGTTTCTCCCTGAATATCTATTTTGTCTGGACGTTGTCATGACGGGCTGCTATAATCATTACTAGCTGGAGGTTAGCTAGATGGCAGTTCCTGAACCAAAGAATGCAGGGGCCAAGGCCCACAATTCAAAACAACAGAAAACAGAAAAATTTGATATACGTCTGAGCCAACAGGAAGACGCGATAATTAAGCACGCTGCTGATCTGATGGCCACAACTCCGACAAATTTTATCCGACAACAGGCAGTCTTAGCGGCACAGGCGGTTGTTCATGATCAGAGTCGATTTGTAGTAACGAATGAACAATGGGAAATGATTGAGAAACTGCTTAATGCGCCCGCTCGCGTACTTCCAGGGTTGAAAAAACAACTCACTCAAGCTGACGAGTGGGATCTGAAGTAATGGTTTCTAGTCCGGAGTCGCTCACAAAAGAACATGATCTTAGGCAATTTGAATGTGGTAATGAACTACTGACTGATTGGCTCAAGAAGTATGCTCTACAGAGTCAACAGTCTGGGCACAGCAAAACTATGGTGGTGACTGAAGGCGAACAAAGAGTTGTTGTCGGTTATTATTCGTACAACGTTTGTTCAGTTGAACACGCGGACTCAATTCCGGCAAGAGTAAGGAAAGGTTTAGCCAAGCATCCTATACCAATTTTTCTTATCGCCAGGCTCGCGAGAGACGTCAAGTTTAGAGGAACTGCGCTAGGGAAAAGACTACTTAGGCATGCTTTAAATCGAGCGAGCGCAATTTCTGAAGCTGTACCAATAAGGGCTATTGTAGTGGATGCAATTGACGATAAGGCTAGATCATTTTACTCCGAGTTCGATTTTGAATCTTTTCCAGCAGATTCACTTCGGATGTGGTTGCTCATGAAAGATTTGCAGAAAACGATCTCCTCGTCTCAGAAGGAATAGTGCAAGCACAAGAGAACTCACAATCGGAACTTGGCCAGTGCTTCGCCGTCGCTATCAAGGGAATCTTGAGAGTGAGGGTATGCAAATGACGTATTTGTGCAGAAACATCGCGTTGGCGGTTGGCGTATCAATACACTGGTCATTTTCGGACTGTTGCCTTTGCTAGTTTGTCTCTAACCTGTGATGCTTGCTCATAGAGATCTTTAGAGATCTTTGTTTGTTTTCTTCGTGATACGAAACCAGCAAAACTCTCTAAGAATGATGCACGCTCCGCGCTTGCGGCTAATGGGTAATTGTTGTAAATCTGAAGAGCTCGAGCGTACCAATCTTGCGCTACTTCTGGGTTGTTTTGAATCTCGGCAATCTTTCCTAGATCGGCCATAACACCAGCCGTTTTAGGTACAGATCCAACTTCCTTTTGGTAAATTGCCAGAACTCTTTCGTTCAGTTTTGTGGCCATATCATATAGTCCACGCTCCTGGCATTTCCAGGCGTTAGCCCTTAGTTCTTCTGCTACGGATATACACTTGAACTTGGTGTCTGTGAGTTTCTGTCCGAATATTTCGTCCATGGCATTGTCGATGCGAATGCGAAGGATGCCAGCCATTTTCGCACCAGCTTCGCCCCTTCCCTCCAGATCTTCTGCTTCAGCTTTTGCGAGCTCGAGGTCCTCGAGGGTTTCAATTGGAAGGCTCAGATAACGTATATCACGCGGTTTCTCCGGAGCAGCGTCGCTTTGATACCAGCTGTATGCGGCATGGTCTCGTGCGCGTCTTCTGAAATTGGTTTCTGGATAAGAAAAATACAGATTCGACCGATTTGAGTACTTGCCTTGTTCATTATCATGATCTTTCAAGTATTGTTGGCTTTCCCTAACTAAATTCATGTTCTTCCCTAGATCAGGGCAATGGTCGTTCTTTCGAATCATTACTGGACAACTCTCATCTTGTGCGAAAGACGGCGCCTGGCTGAGTGCAAGCATTGAAAGGAGTATCGGAGCTATTGATAATAATGCCTGGTACTTCATACATCACTCACATATTATCCAGAACTGGACGGATTGCTTTGAATAGCGGAGTGTAATTGCGAGGGTGGAGCCCATCTCGCCACCATACGTCGTCGCCCATATTGCCATCGGCTTGAAGCATGTTTTTGTTCACGTTCATAAAGTTGATTTTGTCTTTTCCTGCAAGTTCTCTTTGGACTGCCGAGTTGATTCGTTCGATTACAGCTCTGCGCGGGTCTGATGCAGCTCTACCTTGAGGAAGAACACCGAGCACTAGCCATTTAGTATCTGGCAATCTTGTTCGTGCTTCGTTGACGGTAGCAATAATCCCTTTGACGATTTCGTCTTCTGTCGCTGCGCCGATGTTGTTCGCTCCGATCAAAATCACACCTTTCTCTGGTGCGTTCTTGAATTCCATCTCGCCATTTTGCATTCGCCACAGTAAATGTTGAGTGCTATCTCCGACTATGCCGAAGTTCTCTGCTCTGCACCCGAATTCATTCTGGAGTGCATTTCCCATGCTCATTCCTTTAGTGATCGAGTCACCGTAGAACACCAGATTGGCATCGGTTGTTTGCGCTTTCTTCGCAAGATCAGCGTGCTCTCGCTTCCACTTGTCCGTGTTGCGTGGTAGGGGTCGGTCGGTGATCAGCTCTTCTTTCGTTGGAAACAATTCTCTCAATCCGTCAGCCCAGTCATACAGGTTACGCAGACCTCGAACTATACCGTATGATGCGTCCGGCTGCTCTGCTGTCAGGTTTCGGCATGGACCAAGCGCAAGCTTGCCCGCATCAGCTGAAGTATTCGAATCAGTCAATCGCAATGGTGCTTGTAAGCTTGCAAGTTGATCCTTCAACGCTGGTAACTGCGCCCTGGGGGATTGTTCTGGTAAAGATACTTCAAATAAGCGTGCGGAAGCATCTGCAGTTTTCGGCAGATCGCGTTCTATAAATGGATTCTCTAGATTCGGCATGGCACAGCTCCGTGCTTACCCGAAATTTCGCACACGCATTGAGCATAAGCTGCGACCCCCAATCCGGCAACGCCACTCTATGGGATTCATCCCCCTGTAACTTGCCAATATCAGACCGAATTAAGCCTTCCACTTGCTCTGTCCGACGTTCTGGCAGCAAGGTCTCAGTGACGAAACCCTCTTGTTATCCATCTGTGACTTTAGAAGCGCTTGCCAGACCATATGACAAGCTTTTCGTGGATAATATAGAACTCTTTCCGGAGTCCATTTGGTGGATCGAAATCAGATTCTCGACCGCTCTGTTCGCGTCGTTATCAAGCTAGGAACTGCCGTTCTCATGCGAGAGGATGGCGGTGGTATAGCGTTGAGTCGATTCTATTCTTTTGTGGAGGATATCGCCAGCTTGGTGCATTCTGGCAAAGAGGTCTTGCTAGTGACCTCCGGAGCCGTCGGTCTCGGGGTGCGCAAGCTAGGTTTGCCCAAGCGACCGAAAGAACTTCCTGCTAAGCAGGCATGTGCTGCCGTCGGACAGGGTCGATTGATGGCTTTGTATTCTGATGCGTTTTCCGCTCTTGATGTGATCACGGCGCAGGTGCTGCTGACCGAAGACGATTTTGCAAATCGAAAACGTTATTTGAATTTGCGAAGCACGATCAGTGAATTGCTGCGCATGAAGGCTTTGCCAATCATCAATGAGAATGACACGGTGGCGACGGCCGAATTAGAAGCTGATGGTCAGCCGCGCAAGGTGAATTTTGGAGATAATGATAAACTCTCTGCACTGGTTGCGAGCAAGGTCGAAGCGGATCTGCTAGTTATCCTGACTGATGTTGAGGGGGTTTATACGGCTGATCCCCGTCATGATAAAAGTGCAGAATTGATTCACCAAATTGATAACCTGACTCCTGAAATGGAAGCGCAATTGCTAGGGAAAGGTAAGCCTGGAGCAGGAACAGATCTCGGTCGTGGTGGCATGAAGACCAAGCTGGATGCTGCAAGAGTCGCAACTCAGTCCGGATGCGCTACCATTATAGCCGGCGGCAAAGAACCTGGAATTATTTCAAAGGTATTCTCAGGAAAAGAATATGGCACGCTTTTTCTGCCAAAGCATGGCATGGCAGGCAAGCTTCGCTGGATTGCATTTGCTACGACAGTCAGCTCTTACTTGGTGGTTAACGAAGGTGCACGTGACGCACTGTTGAAGCGCAAAGCCAGCCTGCTGCCTGCCGGCATTGTGGAGGTGCGTGGACACTTTGATCGCGGTGATGTAGTTAGCATTCTTGATCCGGGCGGCAAGGAGTTTGCCCGTGGCATCGTAAATTATTCAAGTGAGGAAACTCAGAAGATCTCAGGAAAACATTCGGAAGAAATGGAACACATGATCGATCATAGGAACTATGACGCAATCATAACAAGAGACAATTTAGCAATCCTGGAATAGTAATTCGAGCCCGGCTGATAGTGCCAGAGGAGAAGATATGAAGATCGCAACTGTCGCAGTCTATGTGGATGATCAGAAGAAGGCGGAAGAGTTCTGGACTAAGAAGGTTGGGTTTGTGATCCACAGCAGCCATGAAATGGGACCCGATGCTAGATGGCTTGAAGTTGCCGCAAAGGGATGTGAATCTTGTTTGGTTATTTATCCGAAGAGTATGATGACAAACTGGGCACAGCATCGTCCGTCGATAGTTTTTGAATCTGGAGATCTCCAGAAAGACTTTGACGAAATGTCTGCAAGAGGAGTGAAGTTTACTCAGCCCTTAAAGCAAATGCCGTGGGGACCGTTTGCGATGTTCGAAGACGAAGATGGAAATCAGTTTGGAATGCGTCAGAGGAAGTAGGTTGAGAAATGGGTGAAACTGTATCTTCCATAATTTTGCAAGAAGCGGCGGGCGCAAAACTAGCTTCTACCGAGCTCGCGACCGCCACTGCAGAGCAGCGCAACAATGCGTTGATCGCGATGGCCGATGCATTAGAAGCCGCTGCTGATGAAATTGAGGCAGAGAACGCTAAAGATCTCGCCTATGCAAAAGAGCAAGTCGAACAAGGACGAATTAAGGAAGCACTCTATGGACGCTTGAAATTCGACAAGAAAAAAATCGCCGACGCGGCTGAAGGAATTCGCCAGGTCGCCAGACTAGCTGATCCGCTAGGTGTATGCACCTTAGCCAGAGAGTTGGATCAGGGTCTGAATCTGTTTCGCATTTCTTGCCCGCTCGGACTTGTTGCAGTCATTTTCGAATCTCGGCCGGATGCTTTTCCTCAAATAGTCTCTCTCAGCATTAAGTCGGGCAATGCAATCCTTTTGAAGGGCGGGAAGGAAGCGGAAAATTCCAATCGAATAATCTATAAGGTCTTGAAGTCCGCACTGACGAAGTCCGGATTGCCGGAGAGTGCCGTAGTATTGTTGGAAACACGCGAAGACGTCAACCAAATGTTGAAAGCCGACGAGTTTGTTGATTTGGTAATACCTCGCGGATCGAACGATCTGGTGCGCTTCGTTCAGGACAACACTCGCATTCCTGTTTTGGGCCATGCTGATGGCGTCTGCCATATTTACATAGATGATGCCGCTGACGAAGATAAAGCGCTGAAGATCGTGTTGGATGCAAAAACGCAATATCCGTCAGCTTGTAATTCAGTCGAGACGTTGTTGATTCACAAAGAAAAATTGGAATCGTTCTTGCCCAGGATAACTTCCGAATTACAGAAATCAAAAGTGGAAGTTCGGTTAGATGAATCCTGCATGGCAGCAGTGAATGCATCAAAGTTTGAGATCGATCGCAGCTTGTTGAAACTAGCCACGTCAGACGATTGGACGACAGAATATTGTGAGCTAGTGATCTCCATCAAGGCAGTGGAGTCTCTATCAGAAGCAATTCAACACATCAACCGATTTGGTTCTGCCCACACTGAATCGATTATTACGGAAGACAAGGCGAAGTTCGAAACGTTCTTTCAAAAGGTCAACTCAGCCGGTGTCTTTTGGAATGCCTCAACCCGATTTGCCGACGGCTTCCGCTACGGCTTTGGCGCCGAAGTTGGAATAAGCACTGCCCGCATGCATCCGCGCGGACCTGTCGGTCTCGAGGGGCTAGTTACCTACAAGTATAAAATCGAAGGCGCCGGACACATCGTTGGCGACTACGCCGGTCCAAACGCAAGATCCTTTACTCATCGCGATTTGTAGACCATTCAATCAAAATTAATATGCCCAGCGCAGCAAGCATGCACCGGCGGAAAATCCTGCGCCCATCGCTGCGAGAAGAACGAGATCACCTTTCTTGATTTTACCTTCCTTCAAACCTGTGCATAGTGCAAGAGGTATGGTACCGGCTGTGGTGTTACCGTAGCGATCGATGTTGATAATTACTTTTTCTTGTGGCATCCCCATGCGTTCCACTGCTGATTGGATGATTCGCAGATTTGCCTGGTGCGGGACGAACACATCGAGATCTTTACCGGTGAGGTTGTGTTCTTCAAGGAGGCGAACGCAAAGATCCGCCATTTTCTTTGTCGCGAACTTAAATACGACGGCACCATCTTGTTTGACAAAGTGCATTCGCTGATCAATGGTTTCATGGCTTGCTGGATTACGGCTGCCACCACCCGGTACGCAGAGATATTGACCACCTGATCCATCCACTTGATGGAGGAAGTCAATAAAGCATCCATCCTCCTCGCTGGCTGAAGGCTGCAAAAGAACGGCACCACCACCATCGCCAAATATTATGCAGGTCTTTCGGTCTGTGTAATCAACGATAGTAGACATAACGTCAACGCCGCACACGATTACATTCTTATGTGTGCCGTTAGCAACAAACTGCACGCCCACTTGTAAAGCGTAGAGGAATCCGGAGCAGGCGGCTGAGAGATCGAAGCCCCATGCTTTGCTGGCTCCGATTTTGTCTTGGACTAGACAAGCGGTAGCCGGCAGTGACATATCGGCAGTAATCGTGGCGACTATTATCAGATCCACGTCTTTTGCATCGAGGCCGGCCTCGTCAATCACTCGCTTCGCTGCGATGGCCGCCAAGTCTGATGTCGCGACTCCTGGATCAACAATATGGCGGGTCTTAATGCCGGTGCGTTCGACAATCCATTGGTCGTTGGTTTCGACCAACTTTTCTAGATCACTATTGCTCAGAATGCGCTCAGGGATTACCGGAGCTACTCCCGCGATTTTAACTAGAACAGGCTTGCGCAATCTCGTTTCCTCTTGATGATCCGTCTGCTAGGTCTGCTATATAGAGTATTTTGAACGATTGGCATCGCTTGATCCAATAGATGTAAACAATCACCCTCACCCAATCTGTTCCGAAAATTTGTCATCAATGCCCTAAATAGCCGCTCCTTTGTGATATATTTCATCGAATTCAAGTTTGAATGTTGCTAATGCGCCGACCGTTGTTAAGAGGACAACTTCCGGTGCAGAACGAATTCATAAGGAGTATTCAATGTTTTCCGGAAAAAGCAAAAAGGTTTCGATAATCGGAACTCTTTCACTTAGCTTCGCTTTGAGCGGGTTTATGAGCGCTGGCGCTGTATCACCTGTTCCAGGCTCAACCAACTATGCACCGATTTCGGTTGAAGATGTGCGCACCGCAGCCCAAAAGCAGCTAAACAATGCAATTGCTGCCGGACGCATTAGCAAAGAAGATGCCGACAAATTCTCCGAGTCTCTCAGAAATGCTTATTCTCTCTCCAGCGTTGAAGAAGTCTGGGCAGAACTGGAAGCAAAAGCACAAGAAGCGAAGGCTCAACACCCTAGCATCGATCATTTGATGACCACTTTCACAAACAAGCTCGACAATCTGCAAAAATCGAAGCAGATTATGCCGTCAGCAGCGGATCCTTATAAGGAGCGCCTCAAAGCGATCCATCGGTTGAGAAAGCAGTTCTATAACAACGATAAATTCTATGATTTCTGGGAATTCATCGTACTTGCAATTGACCTTTCGAGTTTGAATGACAAACTTGAGCGTGCTTTGACATATAACAAGATCGATATCGAAAAACTCGACGATTTGATTCTCCGAACAGATAACTACATTGCACGTAATTCGGTTTGCGCTCGCAGCTTGTCGACCTACAAGAGCTTCGAAATTGAGCCCGATCATTTGCGCCAAGTTCGTCAGGAGCTGTACAAGGTTCTCCAGGACAAAGCACATAGCCGTCTTGCGACCCCGCAAGTGAAAGAACAGCTCTTCAAGCGCTTGCTCGCAACCCATTATGAAGGCTGCAGCTCACTGCCAACCGAAACCGAAATTGATAAGGCAATCGCCGAAATCACCCGGTTGTTGGAAAGCGGCGCTCGCAACGGAAACCTTGGTGCAATTGATGGATTGCGCATGCAACACGAGTTGGCACTGATTTCCGAACTCAAGAAGGCTTATCCGGGACCGACACCTGGTGTTGACCTGGTCGAACGCGAACTGCGTAAGGAAGAAGTTCGCTTTATGTCCATGGACCTGCGCATGTTGCAAGACTGGCTTGGACGCGTCCTCCGCAAAGATGGCGAAACTGAAGAAGGCAGAGAGCAAGTTCAGCGCTTAGTGCGTCGACTCAGCCTCGCTGATTTCTCACACCGCATCAATGATAAGGACGTAGACGTTATCCTCGCTGATATCGACACCGCAATTAAGTCATCGGCCAACGATGCTGAGCTTGCCGTAAAGTGCAAAGACATCGAAGGCAAACTCGATATGATGATTTCCGATTTCTCGATGGTTCCTGCAAATACATCTGCAAGAGTTTCGAACATTTCGGCTATCATCGGCAAATTGAAACTCGATCAATCGTCCGCTTCAGCTGACAAAGATCGCATCGTTCGCATGTTGAACGGACTCGATTCAATGCAAACCGCAAAGAAATATGGCGTAAGCTTCGTCGCTGCCAGCGAATTGGAAATGGTCCGCAACAAGGTTATGGCCATGCTCAAGACCCAAGGTCTGCAAGGTCAGTAATCGGATTGGAAATTCACAGCAGCGCTTTGTGTTGCTGTAGCAAATGAAATTGGAGCATCGGTTACTACCGGTGCTCCTTTCTTTTCAAGGCAATGGCACCACTTCTAGTGGCAATTCGTATGGAGCGCGGACGTCCCGTCCGCCCATGCTGAAGCTAATATCCGCGACTAGATATACGCACTTATTCGAGATTCCCAATTACAAAGATTGTTGCAACTATATGGTGCGGACGAGACGTCCGCAACCCATACTTATAGGCGGACGGGACGTCCGCGCCCCATACTATCCATAGCGACTCTTGTTCCTATGTACCGTACTTTGCCAGTAAGCCTTTTGTTCGCGCTTCTTCGAAGTAGTAGCGGAAAACCAAGGCGGCCATGATCATGAAGACTACGTTCAGTCCGAACGAGATGAACAGCGAGTTGCCGTCAAATGTTTTGTGTTCGATGATTTGCCGCATTCCTTCAAATACGTAGCTTGAAGGAATGATCTTCGCAACCGGTTGCAACCATGGTGGCAGGATGCTGACTGGATAGAAGACAGCTGACACCGGCTGAACTAGAAATGGAATTGCCCAAGCTAAAGCTTCGGCGGGCGGTCCAAATCGGACGATAATTCCGGTCGTCAAAAGACCCAACCACCATCCCATGAGAAGAAGATTGATGAATAGCGCTGCCAGTGGAATCCCGAGTACCAGAATGTTGAATGAATAGAACACCGCTGCCGCTGCTGAAAGGAAAAGAATGACAATCGTTGATTGTATCAATCCCGTTATGTAAGTCGCAGCTATGTACTCTCTCACGCGCACTGGTCCTGCAAATATATTCAGCAAGTTACGTGACCAGACATCGTCGAGGAAGGCGACGCTGATTACTTGTTGTGCTCGGTAGAGGACATTCCACATTATGACTGAACCAATGAGAAATGTGATTGCACCGGGAACGGTGTTACCCATCCTCAGCATGTACACAGTCAGGAAGCCCCAGACAAGCAGATCCATCATCGGCCAGAAGAACACGTCCATTGCACGAAAAGTGTTCCGCGAGCAGATGAATGCAAATTTGAGCAATAAGGCTCTCACTCGTCGCCAATTCATTTTGTTGCTCCTTCAAGATGTCCGCCGCGGGCGATGGTTATGAACACTTCCTCTAATGAGGCACCACCGAATCGCTCCATCAGCTCGTCTGCCTTTCCCTCTGCGATCAACTCCCCGTTGTGCACGAAGACGATTCGATCACAAAGCTCAGTAACATCAAGCATATTGTGAGAAGTGTTTATCACCGTAATGGATTTTTCCTTCTGCAATTGCCTGAGAATTTTTCTTACCTTGTCGGCAAGATCGGGATCAAGACTGGCAGTAGGTTCGTCCAATAAAAGCACTTCTGGTTCGTTCAGAAAGGCTTTGCAAAGATTTAGGCGTGTCTGCTCGCCTGCCGAGAGTGTGCCTGTAATGTGTCCTTTCAGCTTGGTTATTTCGAAAAGATCAAGCAGGTATTCGATTCTTTCTTTCGGCTTGTTTACACCGTATATCTCGGCAAAAATATACAAGTTCTCCCAGACTTTCAGATTCCAGGGCAGGTAGACATAAGCTGATGCGAAATTGCAACGCTCCAAAATTTCCACACGATGCTGTTCGAGGTCTTGTCCAAAAATCTTGATGTGACCTTGGCTTGGTCTGGTCAAGCCAAGCATCATGTGAATAGTCGTAGTTTTTCCGGCTCCATTGGGTCCGAGCAGACCAAAAATTTCTCCCCTCTTTACGGAGAAGGAAATGTCTTTGACTGCTGTGGTATCTCCAAAGTCCTTGCGGAGATTCCGCACCTCAACAATGTGATCCATAAAATTATCTCCCGAGAATGTGCAGATTGGGAGCACATTCGAGCTTCTGACTAGAGTTCTGCCGCGAGCTGAGATCTTGCGATCGACCGGGTCACTATCTAAATATGATGCAGCATTATCGGTTTTAAGTCACCTGCTGGTAGAACTCATCGAATTCGTTAGCAGAGACTAGATTGCATCTATGCACGGTCGAAAACTTACGCACTCAATCGCACCACTTTGACGCGTCCAAATCGAATTCTCGCGGTCAATCTAGCAAGCTGGAACAGCGGCGGTTCTGCTTGTTTGAGCGAATACGACTTGACGGCGGAGCACGTCAATTTCTTAGCGGCGGAATTTTTCCAATTGAGTTGATCATTGGCTCACTCCCAACTCGGGGACGAATTACTAGTATAACTCAGGAGACTCTGACTGTGTCAAGCAGATTCTTTTTGAGAGAACAAGGTTCGTAATTGAAGTTGGGATTCAGCAGAGACCAATTTCGTTTGACCATTACTGGAGAACGAATACTTTCCGATGCTGTTGCGCGATGCTAACTTTTGCAAGGTGCGACGACCTGCACGTGGTTTCGGTGAATGGGCTGATTCGCAAATTTCGGAAAGGCAGAGAATGAGCTGTTTTGCAAGTTCAGCGTATTCATTGCTGGTCCACTCAACTTCTTGAGCTGACTGTGCAAATTCCTCGCCCTCTTCTTCCTCTTCGAATTCCTCTTCTTCCTCTTCTTCCTCTTCGAATTCTTCGTCTTCCTCTTCTTCTTCGCCTTCTTCTTCCTCTTCCTCTTCCTCTTCTTCCTCGTCATCATCTCCGCTTGCGGAAGCAAATTGCGGAGCGAGTTCGATTTCGGCTGTCTTACGCGATCTGATCTCAGAGACTGTAAGAATTGCAGTCGGGGGCTCAGCGGTATCACCCAGGAAGTCGCTCACTGAATATTCGACGATGGGCTCTTCTTGATTTGATGGAGCGGAACCATTTACAGGATCGTTGTTAGAAGAAAAATCGATGTCATAAGCTTGGTAATTTTCTGTATTTTGATTGTCCATAGTATTGTCTACCTTATAGGCCGATGCAAGAACGGCGTTCAAGCCAGCAAATGCATCAGGATTGATCGTGCAAGAATTCGGATGTGCGTATTTTGCCACAAAATCGCACGAATCAACTAGCCCAGTTGGGGAACCTGTAGCTTCAGTTGAGGGGGACTTTTGTTGTTCCTCTGTTTCAGGATTGGTTAATCCGGCAAGAAAATCTTCGGTTGAAATAAGTGTCGATGATTTGTAACTGTTTTGCATCAACGGCTCTTGTCTGCTGGGGGGCATGTCGCTCCAGAAAAACTCAGCTACCGAGAGGTTTGTGTAGGTATCATAGAGCTCAGCATTGTACTCATCTTCGTCGGCATATGACGCTGACAAAACGGGAGAGTTCATCGGTGCAGCTGTTTCTGTGTCAGTTCGTGCCGCTGCCGTTTCTTCCGACGGCATTGTATATATTGTATAGGTCGTCTCTTGTGCCTCCTCTTTGTCGAGAAAGCTGTGGTGTGTGTGAAGATGGACGAAGCTAGCTGTTTGTTCTGCGCTTGAGTGCGCTGCCTCGACAACTCTTCGCATCCAGGAGGCAAATCCATCAGCGACGTGGTTTTCATCCAATATTAATTCGAGTTTTCGGCTCGCTTCTTTTCCGGTTGTGCCGAGAGCATACATTTGATCCGGCACGATTGGCGGTGGAGCTGCAACCATGGCAGGCAGTGCGGTTCCGGAATCTGATTGCTTAAAAGTCGTGGACGTCGATGCTACTGTTGCTGTCCCGGGAGCGCCGGCATCTTGCCGGCTTCGTGCTGGAGCAATTGGAGCAACCGGAGCTACTGGAGCTACTGAAGCAACTGAAGCAACTGGAGCTACTGAAGCTACTGAAGCAACTGGAGATACCGGGGTTACTGGAGATACCGGGGTTACTGAAGATACCGGGGTTACTGAAGCAACCGGGGTTACTGAAGAAATCGGTGTCACTGGAGCAATCGCTTTTACTTGTGCGGCTGTATTAATAGATGACGCTGGAGCCTCATCCCAGAGCTCCATTGCGGCGGTAGGAGAATCAATCGACATGATCGGGAGCACCGAGTCGACGGTATTTGTTTGAATCGTTTTCTCATTGAAACAAGTAGCGAACTCGTCAACGGTCACGGAGAATCGTTCAACAATTTCCTTGACTGCATCTGCTGACTGATACTCGACTGCAAAGTCGGAATAACCAGCGTCGAAGATTTCGTGCTCGAACGAAGCTTCATTGTTGGCCGAAGCTTCGCAGGAACGTTGTGCAAGCGAATCAGGAGCCATCGACTCTGTTTCATTGAAAGCGCCTGTACTGGACTGCGATGGAACGAAGCTCTCTTGTTCATACTCATCGTCGTCTTGAAGAGAGAATGAGCGTCGACGTCCCAACAGCTCGGCATTAGTTTCCCTAGCATATGAAACTGTTTCATCTTTGACACGCAAGAACAAGTAGACAACAATTCCCAAACAACCAAGGACGACGGCTCCGACTGCCGCAAGTAGGACAATCGCAACCGGTGATGGTCCAATTTGTTCGTTTGCGGCGACTTCTGACGGTGCAGATGCGGTTTGATTGTTTTCGTCTGCTGCAGTTGCTGTTGGAACTGTTGCTACGCTCTCCATCGAGGTTGCATTTGACTCTGTTGCAATGAGAGGCTTAGTTTGTCTGACTGTAGAACGTTTGCTCTGTTTTGCTGACCTGAGCTTGGCGTTCCTTTTATTGGTAGTTTTTGCTTTCTTGATTTCGGAAGACTTGGCTGTTTTTGCTGGTGCTGCGACCATATCGAGTTTCTCTAGCACTCTTCTGAGTCTTTGAGAACTCGTACCCGACTGTCTGGAGCCAACAACGCTCGCTTCCAGGGCGTCCAATCGCTGATCCAGCGAGAGTTTCAAATCGGCATGACCGAATGCTTTCTCCTCAGCACGGACCATATAAACTAGATCGTCGTTTGAATAAGCTCCAGCTTGCATTGGTAATGCAAAAGCAAGCGAAATGATACCCAGCACAGTTGCCTGTGCCTTCTTATTTATTGAAACCACTTAGTAAGCCCCTCTAACTGGGATGAAGTCCCAGTGAACTATCCAGTCCCCTGCGCCCTCCTGAGGCGTAGACAACAAATTAACTGAAATGCCACCTCTTGGCAATACGCACTTTTGCTTATATTTCTCCCGAAATGCTTGTTATCACATGCTCTGGCTGCTGTGATAGGAGTCTCTGGCATTGGTTGGCTTTGGAATCCCTGAAACATTGATTTGGCGGGCGCTAAGCCGGGTAACTCGCAACTTTAACGCTGGCGTCGCAGATTTAATAAATTTGGGGCTGATCGAAGTCGACCTGTCTTCGCTCACGCGGTTATGAGCGCGCCCGGTTTAGGTGAAACATTTTGGACACTGACAACCACTGCCTCCCCAGAAAAGGTTCTCGTCTAAACCTTTGCGTACCAGGGCTTTTGGGAGCTAACTTTTCGCGCTGACGACTATCATCGATGTGTAACTTCTTTCACCTCAACCTGGGCACCCCAAACCACTTAACCAATTAGCGTCTCTACGTTAGAATATGGTTGCCACCGCTTTTAGTATCACATTTTATCTGTCGTTACCCTGACTGCATATCTTTTGGGATCCACTTGAACGAAGCTCAGATCAAAGCTGCTTTATACCAATCGGAACTTGCGCGCCTTTGCATGCAGGATCCCAGCACGAGAGTTGTTGAAGAGTTTTGCATTCTGGGAGGCAAGGTACGTGTGGATGTTAGCGCGATAAACGGGCAGTTACACGGTTATGAAATCAAAAGCGCTGCAGACAATCTCGACCGCCTGCCCAGACAGCAGAAGTATTACAACAAAATTTTTGATCGCATCACTCTTGTTGCCGATGAGAAGCATGTTGTCCATGCTGTAAAAATCGTACCTCCATTTTGGGGACTAATCGCAGCCAGATCGACAGCCGATGGTGTCGTCCTGAACGAAATTTGGCCGGCACGCCAGAATTTTGACGTGGATGCAAATGCCCTCGTGCAGCTATTGTGGCGTGATGAGGTTCTTTCAGTCCTGAGAGTGAACGGAATTGGGCGCGGGCTCTCACAGAAATCCCGTAAATATCTCTGGAAAGTAATGACCAGCAAGCTAGAACTGCCAATTATTCAAAGCTCGGTTCGCAACTGTCTTAAATACCGGATCGATTGGCGCTAATCTCCGCCGTGATTGCAGAGATAAAAAATACTTCTTTGCAGCGCTGACGGTGCCGATCTTGGGCACGGACTTGCCCGATTTCATGCCAAGGAGGAGTAAAATTGCCAGCAGCATCCATTTCTCGGAGGTCTTATGGTCGTTTCTCTCGAACGCAAAGCTGATGGCTCGGTTTCATTATTCATTGATGGTGACCTGCAATTCGACAGTCGCGATGAACATATCTATCACGAGGCGCTTGTAACGCCTGCTGTAATCGTTGCCACGAAGAGAAATAAGACACAGAAACTAAAGGCGCTGATTATTGGGGGCGGTGATGGCTTGAGCGCTCGCGAATTGCTCAAGTTTGGTGAAATCGATTCGATTGAACTGGTCGATTATGATCCCTACATTTTGAAACTGGCAGCCAACGAATTCCCTGATTTGAACAAGAACAGCCTGGCTGATCCACGCGTGAAGGTTGTCTGTGAGGATGCTTGGGAATACGTTCAAGCCTCAGCCAGAGCCGGAGTTCAGTATGACATCATCATCAGCGATTTGACAGTTGCTCAAAACTCGGGTGAGGCAAAGTTTCACAGCACCGACTGGTACGCATTTTTATACGAGATTCTTTCAGAAAATGGCGTTATAGCTGCTAATGCGGTCTCTAGTTTATTCACCCCCGAAGCATTTTGGTCAATCTTCAACAGTATGCTTTACTCGGGGCTGAAACCCTATCCGTTCCACGTACTTCTGCCATCCTTCCAGTCGCAGGGGTATGGGCGCGATTGGGGATTTTTGCTGGCTGCCAAAAAGGAATTGTCAGCCTATGAAATCGATGTCAACCAGAGCGAACTCAACGTAGATTGGAAGCAGTTCAAGTTTCTCAAGGGGACTGAGCAGCTGAAACAACTCTTTCTGTTTCCTGAGGAGTTCATTGGACCGCGCAAGTATTCCTTGCCTTTCAGGGCAGGAAGCGACATCCTTATGCATTACTTCTTCAATAGTCTCGAGATTAGTGCTATTTCTGATGCAGGAATGAACTCATTGGAACTGCGCCATGCGGATCTGTTTGTGCCAGATCCTGATGATTGTGCGCGCATTCTTCCCCCTGAGATTCGCGAGCAACTAGCTGGACCAGAGTATGGGTCCATCGATGACGTTGAATTCGAAAGTGAGGAGCTTTTCTCGCGTGTAGTTTCACTGGTGCCTTCATTGAGACGCCACCAAACGCGTGAAATGATCCAGGATTTCGTCAAAAATCCCCTCCGATTCCTCGAATCAATCGACTTGCACGAAATGGTCGAGAAGCTGCTCAAGCGTGCTTCCGAGCTGCCATCGCTGGTGGTGGCCGAATTGCGACTGTTGCAGGATAAACTTCTTGATTGGGTTGGCGATTATCGAGACCTGTTCAAGCTCGGAATGCGTGTCATGACAGTGGTAACGCTGGTTGTGATTATAGGGAATCTGACGCATCCTGATGCTGCATACGGTAAAGGTGAGCATGGCGGTGGCGGCGATCATGGCGATCACGGCGGTCGCGGAGATGGTGGTCGCGGAGATGGCGGTCGCGGAGATCGAGGCGACCGTGGCGATCGTGGCGATCGCGGGTTCGGTCGGCACGACGGCTTCAATCACGGTTGGGGAGACCATTATTCACACTTCAATCACTGGTCGCATTTTGGCGCTTGGGGACACAATTGGGGTCGCTACGGCTGGGCTCGTCCATGGCACTCATGGGGATGGGGCGGTTGGGGCGGCTGGGGAGGCGGCTGGGGCTGGTCGCTTCCCGTTTATGCCGGTGGTGGCGGCTATTTGAACGTGAACCTCAACTCCAACAATAGCGGACAGGCCGTTGACGAAGAAGGCAACACATACCCTGCTCGATCCTACAATCAGCAGGGCAACTACCAAAACTACAGTTACGGAAATAACTACAACAACGGTCCAAATGGAAACTATGGACCGAACAACGGACCCGGACCTAATAACGGACCCAGCGGCAATTACAGCGGTGGTCCGGATGGTGGAGGTCCGAATAATGGAGGTGGAGACGGCGACGATCAAACTGCCGATGCAGATGATGCATCGTCAAATCCATCTACCGCTGATTACCGTTTGGGACCAGATACGGATATTCTTCCGAACGGACAAATCGCTATTAATCTGAACGACAAGGCCTATATGCTAGTTTCGCAGCAAGGAACGGTAGTGATGGATCAGGCATCTGGCAAGCCAATCATGTCACTGGCAAATGATCCCGCCTTATTGTTCAATCTTAACCGCGAGTTGAAGCGACAAATGCAAGGCTTGCAATCTGCCGGGCAATCACGCCAGTCGACTATGAATTGGTCGCAGAATGCAGGTTTCCAGAATCAGAGCGATGATCAGGCGGAAACACAAAACATTCAAGCGGCTGTTGATCGCTTGAATAAAGCAATGTCTATGTTGCCACCGGCACCGGATCAGCAGCCGACCGGTGGTGGTGCCCCCGTGCCAGGAGCGATGGAAATATTTGCATCGACCTGGATGTCACCGGACGGACGTTTTGTGATCATCAGGCGTGATGACGGCTCACTTGCTTATATGAATGGACGGAACTGGTATAGCGACATGGGTGTGACACCATTGCGGATGCCGTATCCTGCTCAGTTTAAGGCGGTCGTTCAAACCTATCTGCAATCATTGGTCGCTGATTCTTCGAAAGAGCAAGACAGCCTCAATCAAGAACAACAAGAAACTGGTCAGCGATTGCAACAGTTGCAGTCTGATCTCGCGCAGTATACATCCGATCCGAATGCGGATCCGCAGCAGCCGGTCCAGTTTGGAGCCACTCAGATTCCTCGGCAAGCTGCAGTTCGCAGAACCCGGATGATGATTACACGCGCTCAGCGTCGAATGGATATGCTTCAAAAGCAAATGAATGCTTTGCCGCAGGAGACTGCAGCTGCAAACAAAGTGCTTGAAACCTTTCAGTCATAACTAGAGGATACTATGCAATCGTTGAGCTCTTCAGAAAAAGAGATTTGCGCTAACGCATCTTCGGACAAATCGGGGCACTGGCATCCATGTTTCGATAAAGCCGACGATCCGCTGAATCTAATCGTTCAGCAGCTTTCACCGGATTGCTTAGATGCTGAAACGGTTCAGTCATGGGAGGATTTAGTCAGCAGAAATCCTGCCTCAGGTTTTATGCAACGATTGAGTTGGGCCCGCTTTAAATCCAAAATGGGGCAGATTGCAAGAATTATACTGGTGAAGCAGAATGATGAAATAGTTGCTGGTACGCTTGTCTATGCAGGATACGATCCGAAAAAGCCAAGCATCATGGTGGCACCCTATGGACCTGTGCTCCCGTGGCAGGATGCTCAGTTGGCACGTGCATGCTTGCGATTGATTTTGGAGGCTGCTGAAAAAATCGCTGCTGAGCTGAATATTGTTTCTCTGCGAATAGAGCCGCGGATTGAGCATCCTGTGCCTAGATTGCTTAGCGAATTCGGGGCTGGACCCTGTAATCTGGTGCCTGCTGAAACTTTGTTATTGGATCTTACACCTGAACCTGCTGCAATTCTGGCTCAGATGAAAGCTAAGTGCCGTTACAACATTTCGCTTTCGCAAAGGAAAGGCGTCCAGGTCCGAGAACTCCAACTGGACGCTTTGCATGATCCAAATGAAAAGCCTCCTCTGGATATTCTGTATTCCATGTTAGAGGAAGCAAGCGATCGTGACGATTTCTATTTAGAGCCGCGCTCTTTTTTTGAAACGCTTCTTGCTGAACTGGGAAATTCGGAAGACCAGATCTTGCGTTTGTTTATCGCAGAGCACGATGGTTGCTTGCTGGGTGCTCTTCTGTTGGTAACTGAAGGACAGAGAGCTACGTACTTATACGGTGGTATCAGCAATCTCAAGCGCAATTTGATGCCAGGTTATGCCTTGCAGTGGAAAGCAATGACTGAGGCAAAAGCTGCCGGATGTACTTCCTACGATTTTTATGGATTTGATCAATTTGCGGTGCCCGGTCATGCCTATGCTCGTTTCTCCCGGTTCAAGCGAGGTTTCGGCGGGCGTGCAATGCGTTTTATCGGAGCTCAGGATTACGTGTTTATGGATAGGCTGGTAGACAACGTTGTGATGTTTTTCAAGGATCTTCCGGAATCTTCTTGTATGAAAAACCTCGACAACGATCAAGATCTGTAACTCAACTCCATAGATACAACTCCAACTAAGTAAAGACAGCTGTGCGACGTAATTTAGTGCGAACGAAACTTAGAGTCGAAAATTGTTCTTGACAATGTAATGGCCCAGTCTTATAGTGAAGTTCTGGGCTGCGGTGCATTTTGCGCTGCATGGTTGTTCGGCAAATTTAGTATTTTAATTGAAAGAGAAGTCGATGAGAGTAGGGTCTCGTTTTGGCGTCTCCTATTTGCTTGCTGGCCAAGACAAGCAACGTTTTACTGTGCTTGGGAGAACGTAAATGGCTGGTGAAGAGAATGATTCGAATGATTTTGTACGGGAATCCGGCGACCAGGGCGCAGGAGTCGACTCACTTAGATCTGAAGCAAACAACGATCCAAGTTCGAACGAACGGATCAACGACATGCAGTCTGCAAAAGGTGGAGTGCCTGGTGAGTTTGGCAATCTAGAAATCACTGACAATGGTAATTCAAAATCAGGTGGCGCTGGTTCAAACGACCAAGCTCAAGATGGGAAGTCCACTGCGGGCGATTCGAACAAAGAATCAGCAAACAATCAAAAGCAGAGTGATTCCGCAAGTAATCAAAGCTCTACAGATGCAAATTCTGAATCAAGCAAAGAAACATCAAGTGAAAAGTCTGACAGTAACACATCGAATAGTGAAAAAAGCTCTGATGGGAAATCGCCCGAATCATCGAACAAACCGGGAGATGCTGGCGAACCGAGTCCTTCTTCACCACGCGAATCTAAACCTGGTGATGGAGGGGCACCTAGAAGTGTCGGCTCAGACAACCAGAACTCTGGTAGTGTAAATCATAACCTTGATACAAAGCCACCTTCTAGTGATGCAAGTACAGATTCACAAGCTGGAATGTCTGGAAGTGATGATACCAGTAAGCCAAGCCAGAGCGTTGAAGGATCTCACAAAAACTTCGGTGACCAAATGACCCCGTCTTCAAACATGTCTGGGGCGGACGGCAGACACGGGTGGCAGCATAATAGGGGTCACCAAGGTGATCAGCAAGAACAAGGTCAGAATGATACTTTCGAAAAAAATCCTGACCCCGGAGCTGGAAAAATTGGAAACCCCAATGGAGCACCGTCAGAGCACAAACAAATGCAAACGCAAAGCGCAGTCAAACCAACTGGATCCACTGAAGCAGGCGCAAAATCAAATGATTCATCGAGGAATTCTGGTAAGGATGCCGCTCAGAACTCTATGAGCAGTAAGCAGGAACTAACCAACAAAAAGCGAAGATAATCTCTTTACCATTCGAATTTTGCATTACTTTCTCAGAATTTGCAGATTAGCTTCTTGTATTTCTGCAAATTCATTACGGTCCGGTGGCGCATTTACGAAGCTTCGGATCATTGTAAGTGTTTATGGTACCTAGAGAATTAAAGGTTTCATCTTCAGCATTTTTCTTGCACTGTGTGCATGCAAATTTTTTGACTTCAATTGATCCGAACTACACATACTTGCGTAGTACCAACGAACCAATGCTTTCGAAAACTGCCCATCAGAGTAGTGTAGGAAGTGCTGCAGGTAAGTTAGATAAAGCAAGTCTCAAATATTCTCTTGACAACGTAATGGCCCCGTCTTATAGTTATGTTCTGGGCTGCGGTGCATTTTGCGCCGTATGGTTGTTCGGCAAATTACTATTCAATTTATAAATGAGAGTTCGATGGGATCAGGGTCTCATCTGTGCGTCTCTAATTTGCTTGCTAGCCAAGACAAGCAACGTTTTACTATGGGCTGGGAGAACGTAGATGGCTGGTGAAAAAGATTCGAACGATTTTGTACAGGAATCTGGTGATAAGGGCGGGCAATCAGAATCTCTGAGATCTGAGGCCAATAACGACCCAAGTTCAAATGAACGAATTAGTGATATGCAGTCCTCCAAAGGGGGCGTGCCGAGTGATTTTGGGAATTTGGAATTAACAGACAATTCCAAGTCTCAACAAGGTGGTACCGGCGCTGGCGCTGATGGAAAGCAAGCCGGAGCTGACGCAAACTCGTCGCAAAGCAACGAAGCACCGAATGCTCAAAAACCAGGTGATGCGACCGCGCCACAAAGCGGCGAAGCACAGAATGGTCAAAAGCCAGGAGATGCCACCCCATCGCAAAGTGGCGAAGCACAGAATGCTCAGAAGCCAGGTGATGCCACCACATCTCAAAAACCTGAATCACCGAATGGTGAAAAACCAGGAGATGCCAGCACCTCACAACCATCAGACTCAGCAACAACAAGTCAGCAGTCTCCGGAAGCCAATAATTCAAGCAAGGAAACCACCAGTAGCAAAGCCGAGGAAAAGTCCGCTTCTGAGAAAAGCGATTCGCCTAAACAATCCAATGAAGGTGGACCTCAGCAACCTGACTCTAGTTCGTCAGTCAGTGATGCTAACAAAGGACCTGGTACAGATGCCACCAGCACTCATGAGGCTGCACACCAAGCCTCATCATCTGATGCAACCCGTTCTATGTCATCACCAAATGCTAGTGACGCACCGAACGTAAATGATGGGTCTGGTAGCCAGACTAATGAACAAGAAAGGAATCAAGCTGGGCAGGAAGCCCTAAAGTCCGGTGGCGAACAAGCGCCGAATGGGCAGTCCATGGGTGATGCTAATAGAACAAATGAAAAGCCAGAAGGACAGCAGTCAAATCAAAACAATGATTCAGCAAATCAAATGATGAGTGCTCAGGAAGAAGTAGCAGACGATGATGATGATTCCAATTCACCAGAATCGAATTCAGACCCTCAATCACCAAATTCCGAGCGTGGAAACAACTTGAGTGATCTATCCAAAGACGCCGCTAATCAGACGATGAGCGCACAAGAAGAAATCGAAGAGGATGATGTGAAGTCGCCCGAAGGGCAAAATGATCGTTCTGAGCCGCAATCTCCAAACACTGAGCGCGGAAACAACTTGAGTGATCTTTCTAAAGACGCTGCGAATCAAACAATGAGCGGGCAGGAAACGATCAATGATGATGCGGATCCCAGCTCTCAAAATGGCAACCAGCCACAAGATCAGGGAAACGAAAGAGAGTCCGCTAACAAGCGTGCTATCGCAACGATGGGAAATAATGTCGCTTCTCAATCTGAAGCTCAAGAGCAAGGACAAAGCAACAATCACGATAGAGCACAGGATCCTGGAGCTGGAAAGGTTGGAAACGGTGGTCTCAAGCCCAACCACGCTGTTGATGAGCAGCCGCGTTTGAAGCAATCTCCAACAACAAGTCAGGAGGCACCAGAATCTCGTCGCCAGACAGGAGCGGGTGATGCTGCTCAAAGAGAAATCGGTAACAACTCCAGACACAAATCGATCGATCTCTCGACCAGCGCAGGTGAACAACTTTCGTCATCTAAGAAAGACTCCGCATTCAAGAGCAAGCGTCGCTAGACCAAACGGTAGAAGCACTTGTGAGGTTCGTTCAAGTTCCTCACAAGTGCTTTGAGCGTGCGAACACGAGAGGACTGTCAATTCGTATTCAGCGCGGACGTCCCGTCCGCTTATAAGTATGGAGCGCGGACGTCCCGTCCGCCTATAGGCAGATTCTACTATCTACGCTACAGCTTTAGGGAGACTCTACCTCTTGCGAAACTCCGAATGCGTAGCTGCAACGCGCTTCGCGCTTATGGGCGGACAAGATGTCCGCGCTCCATACTAGCTGCAAAAATCTGCACTAGACCAAGCTGAGATGAGATCGCCAACAGCATCGTCCCGTCCGCCTATAAGTATGGGTAGCGGACATCTTGTCCGCCCCGTTAGCAATTAGTTCTTAGATCGAAATGCTGGCTTTATCGAAAATTGCACAGGGCAATCTTCTACTGTTTGATTAGAGAGAGTGATGTGTATTGAGCTGTGATCTTTTGCAGATGACCTTGGTTTGGCCAGGTCAATAATGCTAACGATCTTCCCTTCATTCTGAAAGATTCCGCGGGTTTGATAAAGCAGCTTGGTTGAAGCGGGGTTGCCGTGTCAATTAATAACTCTAAGCCCTCTTCTTTTCGGCTTTCAATTGGAAGTGGGAAATCTACATCTTCATGAGAAGCGTTCATCAGCAACAAGAAATTGTTGTCCAACACTCGTTCGCCCTGTTCATTGAGTTCGTCGATTTGTCCGTTCAGCACAACTCCGAAGCAGCGAACGTTACCGGAATCCCAGTCCTTATTAGTCATCATTCCGCCCCTTTGATTGAGCCAGTAGATGTCTTTGAAATCGCTGCCACGAATTTCTTTGCCATGAAAGAACCTGCGTCGGTGAAAAACAGGATGCTCTTTTTTGAGAGCGATGAGTGAAGCAACAAACTCCATCAACTCAGCTTTTTCTGCTGTGAATTCCCAATCAATCCAACTTATTTGATTGTCCTGGCAATAAGCATTGTTGTTTCCACCCTGGGTATGGCCGATTTCGTCGCCCGCCAGCAGCATAGGCACGCCTTGGGAAAGAAATAATGTCGCCAGCAGGTTTCGTTTCTGGCGTGCGCGCAGCTCATTAATCGTTTCATCATCAGTTGGGCCTTCAGTGCCACAATTCCAACTGTAGTTGTCGTTCGAGCCATCGCGATTGTTTTCGCCGTTGTCTTCGTTGTGTTTGGAGTTGTAGGACACAAGGTCCGAGACGGTAAAGCCGTCGTGGCATGTGATGAAGTTGATGCTCGCATATGGACGGCGACCACTATGTTCGTAGAGATCGCTGGATCCGGTCAGTCTTGTCGCAAACTCATTGAGTGTGCCACCATCGCCTTTCCAAAATCGGCGAACATTGTCTCTGTATTTTCCATTCCATTCGGCCCAACCCACTGGGAATTGACCGACCTGGTAACCGCCAGGTCCTACATCCCAAGGCTCAGCAATAAGTTTCACCTGGTTGAGAATCGGATCCTGGTGGATGATATCGAAGAATGCAGAGAGTTGATCGACATCATGCAACTCTCGTGCAAGTGCTGATGCCAGATCGAAACGGAACCCATCCACATGCATTTCAGTTACCCAGTATCTTAAGCTATCCATGATCAACTGGAGAACGCGCGGATGTTGCATGTTTAGCGTATTGCCGCAGCCTGTAAAGTCGGCATAATAACGCTTTTCCTGTTCCATCAGCCTGTAATAACTGCTGTTGTCGATCCCCTTTAAGGAGATGGTAGGTCCTAACTCATTTCCTTCACTGGTGTGGTTGTACACCACATCTAGTATCACCTCTAAACCAGCTGCGTGCAATGTTCGGACCATCGATTTGAATTCTTGCACCGCAAAATAGCTGATGTTATTCGAGCTATATCCGAGATGAGGTGCAAGATAGGCTACCGTGTTGTAGCCCCAATAGTTGACTAATTTGCGTTTCACCAATTGATGTTCAGACATGTGGTGATGCACCGGCATCAACTCAACAGCAGTCACACCTAGTTTTAGCAAGTGGTTGATTGCAGATTCCGTAGCAAGGCCGGCGTATGTTCCGCGCAAGTGCTCGGGCACTCCGGGCATCAACTTAGTGAACCCTTTGACGTGCATTTCGTAGATGATTGTTTTGTGCCAGGGTGTGCGCAGTAGTTGATCGTTGCCCCAGGTGAATGCGGTGTCAATAACCTGTGCAAGTGGAGCATAGGGCGCGCTATCTCTTTCGTCGAACGAGAGATCCTTTTCCTTGTGGCCGATGGAGTACCCGTAGAGGCAATCGTGCCACTTTAGATCCCTTCCAATTGCTTTGGCATAAGGATCCAAAAGAAGCTTGTTTGGATTAAAGCGTTTACCCTTCTTGGGCTCATATGGACCGTAGACCCGGTATCCATACAGTTGTCCCGGTTTTATATCCGGAAAATATCCATGCCATACACGGTCGGTTTGTTCGGGCAATGGTAGGCGCAATGACTCATAGGGTTGGTCTTCTGAATCGAAGAGGCAGAGCTCGACTCTGGTTGCGTTTTCGGAAAAAAGGGCGAAGTTGACTCCGCGCCCATCCCAGTTAGCGCCTAGAGGATAAGGTAGACCTGGCCAAACTCGCATATCAAACTCACAATTTCCCCATGAGATCCCCACAACATCCTCATAGGAGCTGCCTATAGTATCAGAAAACGAGGGCGAGAAGGTACAGGACCATGAAGGCACAAACATCCCATTTGCAAGTACTTGAAGATTCGGGAAAATTTCTGATCGACGACGTGGCGTTCTTTGGACGAACACTTGGTGAATATGAGGAAATGTTCCATTTTGAGCGAGAGGATCTTCGTGGCAAGCGTGTATTAGATTGCGCCTCCGGCCCGGCGTCCTTCGCTGCTGAAGCTCACATTATTGGAGTCAATGTTACGGCATGCGATCCCATGTATGAAAAGAGACCTGACGAGCTGTTTCACTGGGCTGCGCACGATGTCGCGCTCTGTTTGAAGAACAAGGACAGCAAAATAGACTTATTTGATCCTCACCTTTCGGAATTTGCCGATCAGTTTGAAGCAGAGAAAGTTCGTGCAATGCGGAATTTCCGCAATGATTTTGCAAAAGGAAAAGCAGACGGACGTTACGTCGCTGGCAAGTTGCCTAATTTACCGTTCCCGGATGATTACTTCCATCTAGCGTTTTGCTCCAATTTGCTCTTTCTTTATGCATCGTCGAAGTTCGGTGGCATCTTAAATGATGATCGGTTCCCATTCGAGTTTCATATGCGTGCAATTTTTGAACTTCTGAGAGTAGTTAAGGACGAAGTTCGAATCTACCCAATCAAGGGACCAAACAGACCGGACAGCCCTATGGCTGACGCCGTGGTGGAAGCCCTGAAGGAAGCTGGTATTCGAGCAGAGTATGTGCCGGTTCATTTCAAAGATGTTGCTGGCGCAAATCAAATGCTGCGAATCTTCAAATAGTGATCGCATTCAAATGAGATTGAGAAAGCGGGATGCCATGCAAAAGCGCATCCCGCGGAGCGCGGACAAAATGATGCTGTTGGCGATCTCATGTATGGAGCGCGGACGTCCCGTCCGCCCATAGGCAGATTCTACTATCTACGCTACAGCTTTAGGGAGACTCTACCTCTTGCGAAACTCCGAATGCGTAGCTGCAACGCGCTTCGCGCTTATGGGCGGACAAGATGTCCGCGCTCCATACTAGCTGCAAAAATCTGCACTAGACCAAGCTGAGATGAGATCGCCAACAGCATCGTCCCGTCCGCCCATAAGTATGGGTAGCGGACATCTTGTCCGCTCTTATCAAATTTCTAATTGTACCGGACGATGCATTTATTCATTGTGCCTGCAGAAAATGCTGGGGTCGCAGCCCTTCTATTGCATAAACTCACTTGCAATTCTTTCTAATTCAAATGGAGTACCTGCGCCAACAGAGAATTCGACATCCGCATCTTGAGGCAGCTCAACGAATTCTCCGCGAGCTTCGATATGCATCTTCAAAAGTTCGAAGAGGTTCATCTTATTAAGGTCGACAAAAGCTTGTAAGGATAGTTGTATGCCATTGAGGTTAGCAGCAACGTTGTTATACCAATATGGATTTCTCGTAAGAGAAATATCGGTCCATATTGCCTCTCGATTTTTGAGGTCGAAGACTACTGGAATGGCGAACCTTGTGTTGGCGCTGAGATCTAGTTTGTCTTGAACGGTTTTTGGCTCGTATATCTCTCCGGAATTAGCTTCTTTTCGTGCCATCCATCCAGCAAAACATTCGGGCAGGTCGCAATACGGTTGCCCTGTATAACTGCTTACTGCCATCACCACATACGATACCTTGTAGCTTAGCAACTTTTCAATAGATACGTCGATAAACTCGCTAGCGCCCAGTGGAGCATCCACAATGTCGCCGCTATGGTGCCCGCCAAAATTCTTCAGGTTGTAATAGCTCAAAGTGTCGGCATAAGTAAAATCTTGCCGAAACATTGCCGCAGAAAGGTCAATATCAGTCCGGTGATTGCCATTTTTCCACCAAATAAAAAATCGCAATGTGTCGGCGTCCGGAAGAATGATCCTGCTGCCTCTTGCAATTGTGCGAAGTGTCTTGGCAGCAGAGCGCTGGGAAGACGGCAACATGTACATTTGCAGATATGGATCCAAATAACACTTACCTAGGGGGCGCAGTTTGGCGAAGCGTTCAAGAAGAGTTTTGCGGCAAATTGATTCAACTAATGAACAGATGGATGCCGGTAACTGCGGCAACTCGTTTAAGATACCTTGCGCCTTTTGAACTTGACCTTTTGGAAAGAAGACGCGCATGCGTCTCTTTTCGCCCCTGGTTTTGAAATGATGTAACACCTGTAGAAGAACCGGTGTTGATACGCTTTCTGCCAATGAAGCAAAGTCCAATGCTATTTCTTCTTGTTTGTCCGGAGTGATCCGAATGATGTGATCCAGCCTGCGCGCAAATTCACCAGGTCGCTGCTTCAGTAGAGAGAGAATCTTCTCTGTTTGGCGGCGCTCCAAGCTATGCTCCAGTTGTCTGTTGAACGTCTCTGCCTGGACGTCATTGCGGATAGTCTTAAATGCAGCCGCCGTATTGGGAAACTTTTTCTCAAATTCCCCAGGATGCAGCCGCTCGCCAAGTCTGATCCATCGCTTTTTCCATCGCAACATGTCCTCGACTTGATCCTTTTGTGACTCAATTGCCTTTAGTAAGGCCTTACGCAAATAGCGTGGCATTGAGATGAATTTCGTTGGCTCAGCCAGAGAAGCATCACCATAGCTTAGTACGACTGAGACGCGCAAAACATCAGTAGTACTGCTGCAATAACCTAAAGCCTTTTCAAACAAGCCCGTGTAACGAAGCAAATTCGCAGCAATATAAGCTTTGTTTTCGCGTTGTTGTACATTTTGCGGTAGTAACGGCAGGATATCGTCGCCGTAATGCTTGATGAACCAAGCCAGGTCCGCTCTATCCTGTTCGGACAAGGATGAATTCGCAGACACCAGCGCCGAAAAAATTGAATTGAGTTCCGTTTGAGATCCAAGTCGAAGTTCTTTCAGTTCTGTCTTTTCGGTTAGCTTTTGACGATCTTTTTTCTCTGTCAGCGGACGAAACTTTCCATCTGTTAAATAGTGAAGGATTGCATTCACGTAAAGCGACAATCTTCCCATTTCCACGACCTGCTGCGGAAAATTTGGATACAGTGGTTTGTACGTCTTATGAGCTCCCAGTGCGCTCGATAGCAGGGATATCATTTCGCTGTTAACTTTGACCAGATCCTCCAATGACAAATCCGACATTGCACTTGCAAGGTCTTCCGACAGAGAGTATCCGAGTGCTTCCAGTTCCGCAGCCACTGTTGCGATGTATTTGGAGTCAAGCTTTTCGCCACTTTGCACAGGAGCCGGTAAGAGCACCTTCTTACGTCTGCGCAAGAGAATGTCATTTGCACTTGCTGTTTCTAGCTGAGCGATCGTAGGCGTTTGCAATCTTGGTGGCATATTCGCTTATTAAAAAGGGTGTCGCGGAGATTGAAGACTCTAATTTTCCAGATTGAGAAGGAAGAACCCTCATAGCCACGACTTGAACTACATACCCACAACGGCGGCATGTCTATTTTTAGAAATGGGACTTGTCTGCCATCTAATTTGATGCTAATCTAATTAGATAGACATCGAAGGAGGTGGTAATTAATGTCTAGCGCGCAATTGACGAGCATGTTGGAGTTCTTCAAAGTACTCTCTGACGAAAGCCGCTTAAAGCTCGTTGGAGCTTTGGCAAGTTCAGAGCGGACAGTCGAGGAGCTGGCCCTAATGCTCGACCTGAAACCGCCGACTGTTTCTCATCACTTATCCAAGCTTAAATCGCTGGATTTGGTGGTGATGAAATCGGAAGGCAACACGCATCTTTATCGATTAAATTTGGAAGTTTTGCGCAAACTCTCCAAGCAGATGCTTGCAGTGGAGTCGCTTAGCAAGGATGACGATTCTATCAATTATGAAGCCTGGGAAAGAAAAATCTTGAATGATTTTCTCGAGGGCGAGAAGTTGAAGGAGATTCCGGCAAGTAGGAAAAAGCGAGAAGTCATTCTCAGATGGCTTGTCGATAAATTTCAATTCGATAGAGAGTATTCAGAGAAGGAAGTCAATCAAATGATCTCGCGCCACCATGCAGACTTCGCGACTCTGCGTCGTGAATTGATCGGTGCAAAGCTAATGGATCGACAGTCCGGTATTTATCACCGGCTTAGACCCAAACAGGACGTTGATCAAGCATGAGCGTGATCATTAGGAGTTCTTTACTGTGTACAAGCAAAGGAGGAGGACGGGCGCCCATCCTCCTCACCCGTGTATTTTTGCACCAGCATGTTTCGTAATTCTTAGATGATGACGCAGCGTTCTCTCGCAGTTCGGTCCGCTTGTTAGCGGGACTGGTACAAGAGTCGGCATTTTCGTCTCCGGCTACTGAAAGTGCTGTAGCTGTGCGATTATGCAAGATATCTGCATAATTATGCCAAGGTCCTTACACGCTCTCTATAAAACCAATGTAGCACTGCCAAGCCGGAAGTGGGCATTAAGGTTTGGTATTGGTACTGGTATCACCATAAAATGTCCTAACTGCGTATCAGACGGGTTGTCCGGTCTGCTGAAATGAGAAGCGCGAATCTCGCCATGAAGCAAAATAGCAAAGCTATAGGACCAAACCACTCGTCGTAGTTCATGTATGGTATTCGGTACTCTTCTATTATGGGCTCCGCTTCTTTTATTCGGAGATAGCGATATCTGCCATCCTTGAGTTCTATTCTGGTGAATGTTTTGAAAAGACAGCTGGGATCATGGAGCTCAATAAGAGCGATCTGTCCTTCTTGGTACATAGAGCGAAATTGCTCCACCGTCAACACTCGACCATTGGTAGCTGGATGACAAGCCAAATGCACAATTAACACACTAGCGATAATCCAACAGGGAGTGTTCATTTAGATGAATCCGCAGGTAGATCTCCTTCATAACAGAAGGGACTACGGTTGTCAACAAGAATTATTTACAATTCCTATTACTTCCAAATTCGGGATGTCCCGCGGCTTGAGTGTGCAACCTGACAATTTCATTAATGTCCTCCTTAGCGGACCGCACTATATCGCTCAGCCCGCTTCCTGGCTTTGCGACCTGCGTGGTCGTTAAGACATTGTTGTTTTCATCGTAAGAGGTTTCCGTCGAATTCTCTTCAGGTAAAGTCACTTTTGTGACCCGGTCGAGCCCGCCTCGCTCGAAGCTTGTCTCATTGCCGAGTGCATCGATATCGCGCAACACTGACCCGACTTCGTTGAAATACATTGTTGTCTCTCGATACGGGTTCCCCCTGTCTGTGGCAAACTAAATTTCAGCAGATTTATTTCTGACGGCAATCGAAAATTCAGCAGTTTCTCCATCGCCCC
>JAIEQI010000165.1 GCA_019747875.1 Candidatus Obscuribacterales bacterium | reverse complement strand
GCCTGCCATTTTTTCCATGGAATAAAAAATGGAAAATTTCTTGAACCCATTGACAGACAACAGGAAATCTCCATACAAAACCTTGCTTAGAGCACTTTGTGTAGTTTTGCCGCTGTCCTTTTGAATTTGGCTGCCTTTTCAGGGTCGCTTTTTTCGCAAAGTCCGGCAGCATATTCGTATAGCGAAACAGCGCTCGAGTGCTTGCCCGCACGTCTTGCAACGGTAATGCCTCGCTCGGCCGCTTTAATTGCAAGGTCTTGCTTGCCCATACCGTTGTAACAAAGTGCAAGATGCAATACACAATCACAATAATTTGTAGGGAGCTGTATTTTCTTTTCGCCCTGATACGGCGCAAGCAAGTTCTCGTAGGTTTTTATCGCTTTCTCGTACTGCTGGTCCTGCTCAAAACGCCCCCCAACCATCTGTTCAGTGATGAAGATGTCATCGCCGGATATGTCCTTCAATCTACGTGCAGCTGCCAATTCAGTGTTAAATTCCGTCCACTTCTTTAAATAAATCAAGCAACCCATTTTTCCATTAATTGCTGTAGCCTGCATTTGCTCATTGCCAACCGCTTTGGCCAACTTCTCAGACTTGGCATAGCAATCGTATGCTTCATTGACTTTTCCAGAATGAACAAAGATCTTTGCCAGGATCTCATAAAGTCTCATCGACCGATTAGGATCTTTTCCCTCAGCCGATTTGGCCAGAACAGAAATCTCAGGCACCACTGAACTTGCATCAATTCGCCTTTGAATGAGGAAGGAGGCGACGGTGTTAGATGCAGACACAGAATTGGAGTGTCCAACTGTGGACAAAAATGCCTTAGCCTCCTTTAAGAGTGCGTTCGTATCGCCCTGACGAAACAGGATTGTGAGAATAATAGTTTCGGAGCCTAGAATCTCGTTGAAGTCCTGAAGGCTTCTTATATCGCCAATATTTGCCATGTAAATGCGTTTTGCTTTCCCGAGGTCATTCTGAGCCAGGTAGGCATTGGCCAATTCGCATTCGATGCTCAGCCATTTCGGGTCCCTCTTCATGGCAGGCGTGATCGGAGGCAAACTCTTTGCTAAATCGAAAACCAAATCAGGACGGTTAACCTGATTCAAACGGGCCAGCACAGGATAAATGACAAGGCCGTCCGCTCGCCCTGGCTTACTGAGTTGTTGTTTCAAGAGGATGGCTGATTCAACGGCAAATTTTTCTGCTTGCTCTGGATCCTTGTTCTGCAAAAATGCCATTGCCAGAGAGTCATTAAACTGTATTCTCTCCACACCTTCCAGTGAACTTTGATTGATGTGTTTGAGAAGAGCAACAGAGTCATCCTGCGATTCAGTATTCAAATAAACAACCAAAACTTGCATGACCGCACGGTTCAGCGCCTTAAGGCGGTTCGCCTCAAGCGCTGTTTCTCCCTTTACTTCAAGCATCGAGATGTACTCTTTAACGCCAGCCTTATCGCTTATCATGGATGATAGATGTGCTAAATCTCTGATCAGTCCATAATACCCTTGAGAGTATGAAGTATGTTTTGGTTTAAGAGCGGCCCGCAATCTGTCGCGCACCAACTCTCCAAATGGAGGCGGTAACGTCATCTTATTTGTTTTTCGCGAATGCCATGCCAACATATATTGGTCAAACAATATTTTCGGGTCGGCATGCGAAACATTATTCTTGATCCACGCCTCTCGTTGCTCTGTAGCTTTGGGAGTTCTGTGATTATCTGGCGGGGGAAGCCTTCCCGTCTCATAAGGTGATGTTTCTGTCGCAGCAGTCAGTTCCGAGAGCTCTTTCTTTGTTTCGCTCTTCTTCCAGAAATAGATTCCAACCAAAAAAGCGGAGATAAAAACAAATGCAGCCAATATCGGCAAGAGCATCTTAGACTTAGAAGATTTCTCAATTGCAGTAGCAATCAGCGGCGCATTCTTGCAAGCTTCCAGCGCTATCGCCAGTTCCTTAGCAGATTGAAAACGGTTGGAACTATTCTTCTCGAGACATTTGAGGATGACCCCTTGCAATTCACTAGATATTCCGTGTTTTGCAGGAACGTTATCTATGACCTTTTGCAGCTGATTTGACATGATGGACATCTCGGACGCATCCTGCATAGGAGGCTGCCCAACGAGAGTTTCATACATCAAGCATCCTAACGAGTAGAGGTCTGAGCGTTGATCAAGTTCCTGCTGCTTGCATTGCTCAGGACTCATGTAGTTGGCGCTGCCCAAAAGATATCCGGTCTTAGTCAAACTCTGGCTTGACGGATCCAGAGACTTGAAAATTCCGAAGTCCAAAATTTTTGCTTTTGAATCAATGTCAATCATTACATTGTCCGGCTTAATATCGCGATGAATTGCGCCACGTTCATGCGAATACTCCAATCCGCTGCATATCTGCAGGAAGATATCTATCGCCGGCTCGCACTCCAACGCACCATCCCGTTCAATCAAGTCAGACAGAGACCGCCCCTCAACAAACTCCAGCGCCATGTATTGCCTGCCATCAGGCAATAGACCATAAGCATTGAGTTTGACAATGTTCGGATGGTCAAAACTGCTCAGAAGAGCCGCCTCTTTCTGAAAACGCTGAGCAGCGACTTCTCGGTCGCTGGAAGATTCGTTTATTATTTTCAGCGCTACCAGCTGCGAAAGAAGCA
The DNA here is from genome assembly GCA_019747875.1 of Candidatus Obscuribacterales bacterium. Taxonomy (GTDB): domain Bacteria; phylum Cyanobacteriota; class Vampirovibrionia; order Obscuribacterales; family Obscuribacteraceae; genus JAIEPM01. Next base: position 36,771 of record JAIEQI010000165.1, on the reverse strand, counting down.
CATGCTTTGCTTTGTATACAATGCCATTTGCACCACGTCCGAGCACCGAGAGAATCTCATACTTCTCTTCAAAAATCGTTCCAATTTCTGAAACAGCCAGATCTATTTTTTGCTCGCCCAAACTTTCTTCGCATCCTCGTACTGTTTTGTTATCTCAGCTTCCACATTCACGTCCGGCGCGTCGGTGGCTACGCTGGCAATTCTCAAGGAATCCTCGTAAAGACTTGCAGACTCACTTGGATTATCGTTTACCAACAGACTGGCTAATAAAGTTTCCTGCAAGGCTATTTTATAACTAGTAGCCTGACAATAGGACTTCGTAACAGCAAGTGCCCGTCTCGCCGCGCTTACAGCTTTGGACAATTCGCGATTTTTCGCAGAGGAAAGCGCTAGGGCTGTAAGGAAACCTGCCTTTGATTCTGGAGAGCATTCCGAAGGTAGAACCTTTTCTCCTTGTTCGATGTAATGCTTGATCAGATCTCTTCTATTCAATGCCAGGCTCGAATTCAACCCAATCACCGCGCGCTGCATTTGAAACTCAGCAGGTATACTCTCATCAGTGAAGATCATGTTGACCCCAGCAAGAGTAGCCAGCGCGTCATCGTATTTCTTCAAACCGTATTCAGCTTGAGCCAGTATGATTCTTGCCGGTTCAAGGTAGGCTTCTCTGAGCAAATCATTTGTATTAGTGGTTGCAAGAACGTGCCTCGCAAGTTTTTCTGCCAGCTCAAACTGCCTCATCTCCGTGAGCGCGCGTGCTATTGCGACCTGCTCAGCCACACAGCTGTCCCGCGACAGCCCCGGAAGCGCAATTACTTCATCAATAATTTCGGCAATCGCCTCATGGTGCTCACCCTTAGATAGACTCAGCCGCCGGATGCGGAAATAGCTCAACACGAGCTTTGCTTGGACGTTATCATCCCGTCCAGCCGCAATTTTTTCGTATTGAGCGATGAGTTGATCACAGAGCTTCTCATCTTGCAGATTGACTGCGATTGAAAGATACTCTCTCAAACAATCTAGTACGCGCCAATCATGCCTTCTGTTACCTGCATAAGGTAAGCACTGACAGTAGTAATGCGCGGCTGCCCTGCTATTATTCAACATCGCCGCCGTTGATCCAGCAAGCATTAAGGCCATAATCTTGGTCTCCACGACCTCCTTCTTGCTTTGATCTTCTAGCTTGGACAAGTTTTCCAACACTATATCAGCGTAGCTCCGTCCAAGCTCATATTTCTTGTCGAATCTTGCATCTAAACCAAGCGCTAGAAATACTTGAGCACGATCCCAGGGAGTCTTGACGGACTCCGCATACTTAACGCTAAAATTCCAAACCTTTTCAGCATCAGACCTTTTCTTCAAAGACATCTGATTCTGGTATAAAGCAGAAAGAAATTGGATCCTGGTGGAGGCATCTTGCGGCCCCCCAAGAAAGATCTTCATGCTTTGCGCAGGAGTCGAAGTTGGAGCCAGAATCAACTCGGACACAGGTTGTTTCGTTGCTCCAAACCTTGCGGATTTGAGAATCTGTTCTTCGCTCGCATAGTCCTCCAACACGTGAAGAGTCCTAGCAATGGTTATGTCCTGGAACGTAGTCGAAACAGGTCCCGACGGTTGTGCCTTCCGGCTGATTTTCCATCGCCGAAAGTGAAAGGCAGCCGCATCTGATCGCCTGTTCGAAGTACTTGCCAGATCGCCTAGTGCTTTTGCATAGCGTGCAGCATCGTCTGACGCAATCAACCACTCGTATGATTTGGGGTCGGCCTTGTTAATTACGTTTGTGGTGTCATTTAGCAACTGAAGATAATATTTCTCAGCTTTCTTTTCATGTTCTCCCGCTTTCTTCTTATTAGCCAAAGAATCATAAAACATCGCTAGCTGGTACTCAGCTTTTGCTCGATCGGCTAAATCAGCTTTCGGATTGGCTTCTAACCATGAAGCATAGTATTTAACAGCAGCTTCGGCATGATGGAGAGCGGCGCTAACTTGTCCATCATCGGCCAAAGTAGCGCTCTGCGCCATCCTTCCCGCTTTGCTTAGTTCATTATGCAGCTGCTTAGAATCGGACTTAGCATGATTGACACGGGAGTTATTATTGGACGACCGAGGTAAGGTCTGCTTTCCGACAGAAACATAAATGCCAATTAGAACAATTAGAGACAAGCCCACCAACACGCCGGACCACGCCATAGCACCACGCGCGGTGCCTTTATCGGGCAAATTGTGTGGTCGCAGAAAACGGGCAGACAGCTCCCCATCTAAGCAACGCTTCAAATCGTCTCTAAGCTGCCCAACAGCCTGATATCTTTTACCTGGCTCCTTTTCTAAGGCAATGCGGATAATCTCTTCCAATCCCGGTTTCAATGGATCTTTCCGAAACTGGCTAATCGGTGGTGCCGACTCGCTTGTTTGCTTAGTCATCGTCACAAAGCCAGCGTCATCTCCAAATGGAGGGCGGCCAGCCATACACTCATACATGAGGCAAGCAAACGAATAAATGTCTGAGCGCTCATCCGGTTTTTCTGCTCGGCACTGCTCAGGACTCATGTAAGCCGCACTACCAAGAATCTGACCGGTCTTTGTTATCTTCGGGTCACTCGATTGCAGTTCCTTGATTAACCCCAAATCGATAATCTTTGCACGCTCAGCACCATTTCCATCAATCGCGATCATTACATTGCCCGGTTTCAAGTCACGATGAACGATGCCATTCTTGTGCAACGCTTCCAGTCCATCGCAGATTTGCATGAATAGTCCGATAGCGCGCTCTGAGTCCAACGTCTCTTCTGAGCTGAGAATCTCGGAAAGGGTTTTGCCTTCAATTAGTTCTGCGGCGATGAAAGGGCGTCCATCCTCCAGGGTACCGTAACCAATCAGCTTAGCTAAGTTTGAATGCACGAGCTGGCTGTTCACGCGTGCTTCCTTTTGAAAGCGCGCCAAGCAATCAGCCCGCCCTAACAGGCTGAAATTGAGGACCTTCAGGGCGACCTCCATCCCAAGCAAACGGTGGCGAGCGCGATAAACTGCAGCCGTGGCGCCAGTGGCAATAAGGTTGATGATCTCGAATTTTCCGTCGGCTATATCTGAGCCAGCGGGCAAAATCACATTTTGGTCGACGCTCTCAGACCCAGCCAATGCGTCCTGCCTCCCTGCACCATATCTGACGTTCCCGGGGCGTTAGGCTTCCAAACCGAAACGCGCACACATCGAAACGTTCCCGGGCAAGGAGCAAGGTCGAATTGATCAATTACGGATTGAAGGCAAACAAGAAGGTAGAAATGAAATTGAAGCCGACGTGGGTGATTATGGTTGTTGTCGTATTTGTATAACGCCGAATGATTCCCATAATTGCCGACCAGCCAAATACCTGCAAAATCAAAACCGGGGCGTGCGCAAACTGTGCGTGAAGTACACCATGCAGGAATGCTGCCGGTAAAATTCCAAGCACCGGCTGTAGTGCTCCGCGGGAGAGGACCTCTTCACCGATCCCCGCGCAGATGCCGGTCGCGGAAGCAAGCATGCCGGCCGACCCAGCCGACGCCGACGGGTTGAATGCCCCTTCGTTATAGTGCGCGATTTTGTCAGCATAACCCAAGCCTTCTTGACCATGCGTAAATGTTGACCACAAAAAGTCGTATGCAAAGGTGACAAAAATGCCAGCTATGCCTATACAGACTTGTGCGAAAGTGGGTTTGACGAGACCGAGCCTTCGCAAGGTTTCCATAGGTTTGCGCGATACGAAGATGCCGACGCCGCAAGCCGATAGCATGAGCAGTCCCATGAAATTATAAGAGAACAACTGATCAAGACTCACCGGTAGCGGTATCATAATGGACGGCATCTGGAAGCCCGACGTGAGCTCAGTATGTGTCAACAAAAACGCAATAACGGTGACGTAAATCCACAACGCATTCATGTGTGGAATGGACGATGGAACGAATATTCGCTCTGCAAAGAACGCCTTGTGGAAAGGTATCTTTTGCATCACCATCTCGCTTGCAACTGGGCTGTGCTGGGCGGAATCTGAGAGCGGCGTTTCGCTCGCCTCTCCGGGAGCGCCTTGACCAGCAGGTGAACCGGGCAAAGGAGCGCTTGGACCTGTGCTTGGCTCGGAATGCGTTCCAGTGGAAGCCTCAGGCTCCGTTCCGGAATCTGCTTCGCTAGAAGCCGATTCTAGTGATTCAGCTGATGCGCTTGTAGAAGCCACTGGTCCGGCGGACCCATCGCCAGCGGAGTCCGTCGCCGATTCAGCTGGACCAGGTGAATCGGATAGGGATTCAGAAGGGGATACAGATTCGCTTACAGAGTCTGAGACCGGATGGTTCTCCGATATTGTTTCTTTAAAGGTCTCATTTGAAGGCATAGCTCCTGCGTTTGACTGAGCAGCAGCCTCCACTCTAACCGGTGCAAGCAACTTTCCGAAGAGCGCCAAGATGACACGCCCGGCAACGATTTGCTCAAGCACAGTGAAGCCCAGCGAAAACAGCTTTCTGCCTGGTTCGAACAAAAGAACCGCAGAGGCGATGGCACAGCCGACCAAAAGACTGTAGCCATAGGGATTGGTTGTCATCGAGGCCGATGGCTCTGCGGCCAGGATATAGAGACACTCTCCACCTATGAAAACACAGATGGTGACACGGATAACCCATTCAAGCCAACGCTGCGAACGCGACCCATGAGCTATCAGGCCGAGAATGCAACAAGCAATGATGGCGATCAGGTCGTCGGTCACGGATGGAGACCTTTAGCATACATAGTCAGGAAATTTAACCTTTTTCACACAAGTTTAATGTTATTTCTTCGTGTTATTATAATTGTCAAGAACGTACAGGGTACATAGTATTTATCATAGAGTTTAGCTGAAGCTAAGCACTTATCACAAATAGAAGTCTCGAAGAAATGGAGGTCTACGTATGCGTCTGAAAAGCATGTTCACGGCAGCAGTCGTAGCAGGAGCTTTCGGTGTCACGGTCACAGCCGCGCTCGCCGGTCCGCTCATGCTAGGACCGACTACTGCACCTATGGTGCCGAAAATCATGTCGGTGCCTATAGTCAAGGTAAGTATGGTTCAAACGAAACTACTCAACACGTACCGTGAGGTACGGGCATTCTGGCTCTCAAGAGCCCTCGTTAGATAGGCCCAAGAATCTAGGTTTTGCTTCGGACTTCTATGGAAGGCCGCCTCGTTAAACAGGCGGTCTTCTTTAGTTTTAAATGTTCGCGGACCTGGTTCTCTCTTTGGATTTGAGTTCGATCCCGCGAGCGCGGTCTTGCCGGCGAATTTTTATGAGCGATTCGCTCTTTATCTTTGTCGTGGTTAAATGCGGACGGGACGTCCGCTGCCCATACTTATGGGCGGACGAGACGTCCGCGCTCCATACTTAGGACAGATTCGCTCTCTTGAAGTTCGGTTCGATCCCTGGAGCGCCCGCATCTTGCCGGCTTCGATCTTCAAAAACGATTCGCTCTCGTCTAAACGAGAATAGAACGAAAATCGGAAATGAGACACCAGCAAGCCGCCTGGCCCCTAAAACTACTTACTTATGCGCACGATGATTTCGTCAGCGCCTGACAGATTGAGGCGCTCCCGAGCCAAGCGTTCAATCCCGGAAGAGGATCGGTAGTTGCTCAGCCCTTCTCGCAGCTCTTTGTTCACTTCCTGCGCTTGCGAATGTCCAGCCTTGAGAGCAATCGTCTGCTTATGAAGAAAAAACTGGTGTTCGATACTGCCATAAATTGACTTGCACGCGTGGAAGATGGCCAAACACGTCACCATCGTCACGAGAATTTCTCTAACTAAACGAGTTTTGTTCATAACGCCAAATCACCGCGCGGGTTAGCAAAAACTCAACGGAGTCAACCTACGCGTCATAGCGTACCTTGCAAACCCGGTTCTGTCCATGTCATTAGACTAAGGTAGCCCAGCCGGCTGCTATTTATTCATAACTGGATATATCTTCCGGCAACTGTGTCTTACATGACAATGGCAAACGATCAGCACGCGCTCTCACCAAAAGCCCCTTGCCAGCGACCCTATGCTAACTCGTATTCCTCTTCCGTTTCCTCAACCACCAATGGAAGTGAAATTCTTTCGTAAATCTGCGAAAGGCTAATTGCAAGAGTCTTGCCCTGTTGTACATCTAAAACCAGTGTCTCGTCCTTTGCTCTCAGAGGCACAGATTGCCATTTTTTTCCAGATACTCGCGTGTGGGCCTCAACCAAGTACCTTTTTTGATGAACCAAGACATACTGCATCAGACTATCAATCTGTCGATAGGCAACGAGCTTTTCACGCCTGTCTATGTGCTGAGTCGAGTGAGAAAGAACTTCGATAATCAACCGAGGGTTGCATTTGAATATGGAAGCAGGATCAAATGGTTCACAACTTACCATTATGTCCGGATAGTAAAAGCTCTCCATGATCTCAACATGGACTTTCATATCGTTTATATAGGCAATACAAGGACTACCACGAAGAAAACCATGTAGCGGTGCATAAAGGTTACCGCAAATAACGTTGTGAGCATCTGTAGCGCCCGTCATCGCAAAAACATGCCCGCGCACATATTCATGACGAACTTTGGATTTGTTCTCAAATGCCAGATATTCATCTATAGTCATATACTGCGATGTAACTGGCTCTGACATACCGCACCTTCAGCTAACGCATTCGACCTACAGTTATTATAACAATCGGTCAACTGGCACAGCGACCCACATGAATGCAATATAGTAGGTACGCGCCAAAAGTTCCAATCCCAATTTTGTAAAAGTCGATCCCGAAAATTGCCCCGCGCCTTTTATGAACGCAACAAAACTACTAGCAGCAATAGCCATAGTCATAGTCATAGTCATAGCGGTATCACATTCGATACTGGCTCCTCCCTGCTATGCGCAAGATACAGACACAATTCAAGCGGTCGAGTACGTTAAAACATTGGAAGCCATAACCAGGCAAAACTGGCATCCGCCGAGGAGAGATGTTTCGAACAATGTGAAAATCCACGCCTCTATAGCAAAGGACGGGACTGTTTATAAACTGGAAGTGCTTGGACCCTCTGGCGACTCAGAAGTTGATGAAGCGGCCAGAAAGGCTGTTATGACATCAAAATTCCCTCCGCACAAGTTTGGCGAAAAGGGTATCTGGATAGAGTTAAACCTTGCATACAATCTTCCTCAGTATGCCTTAGGTGACAGCTCCTTTGCCGATTTGAAGGAAAGGGATACATGTCGTCTCATATCTTCCGCGATGAAAGACTTGAAAAAAAACAAGTCCATAGATGCTGCCACCAAGACCAATAAGGTTCTAAATCAGATAGGAGTAGAAGGACTAAAACACTCCTATGGAATAATGACGATGCTCATTCAATACTTTGCTCTTATGCAAGCACAAAAGAAGGAACAAGCAGAAAAGGTTCTAATAGCCGGAAAGAAATTCTGCCCGCCGGATCTTTGGCCGGCGGCCGCATTTCGCTATTTATCCAAGGAACTCTCTGAATCTCAATTTCTTGAGAAAGCTGATTCCACTCGGGAGAAAACGCAAGCGAACTGGGTTATAGGGACAAACAAACTGCTTTCAAAGGACTTGAGAGGCGCCTACAAAAACTTCAGGTGGATCGAACAAAACGACCGCGACGAATACTTAGACTATCTACACTTCAGTAGATCATTTACAAGAGTCCATCCGGACCAAGCAAAACTCCTCTTTCAGAAGAAGACAGCGGAAGCAGAGAAATCGGCAAAAAGTTCCCAAAAGAGATAGCTCCTAAGCCCAAGACATTTGCATGGACGCTGACGGAGTTCAGTCACCGCGAGGTCACAGTCAACCACTCATAGTCGACTCGCGAAAAGTGATTACCTATTCGCTGAAGGATTGTGATTATGGAGAACTGTATGGACAAATCGAGCGCAGCTGAGAAATCAATTCCTGCAATAGAGGATAACGGCAAGAGTCTTTGCGCCGAGTCATATCAGTCCAATGAACAGCCACCACACAAGCGATTCGGCGATAAAGATGGAACAGATCCGAAAGCACAATCCGAAAGACAAAAAACATTCCAAAGAGAAACAGCACAGGTTAACGGGACACTCCGCATTGACGACAACATTTATGACATTCTCGGCGGCAGTTTGTATCGGCGCCTACCCGGCAATGCTGACAAGTACTCAGGTGAAATAAAAACGGATTTTGAAGTCAACTTGAATTCCGGCAACAAAATCGATCTAAAGGAAACAGAGCATACGGTCCTCATGCAGTTCACTAACCTTTTGGAGCCAGCAAGGAAACATCGCCTGATCAACAATGGCAAGAGCGGCCTGGTTGATGTGAATGCCGTCTTGATCAGCTCTCTTACAAACCTACCGGCAAGCAATCGGGCTATCAAAGAATATGTAAGCAACTAGCCCATGACCACCGCAACCGTGAGTGATTGGATCTTGGGCGGGGGCTCAAAACTATTGGATGAAATGCGTGCAAACGCAACCGAACAAATTGGCACCATGACCAAACAAGTGAATTTATTGTTCGAGAATGGCTTTGATTCTAAAATATCGCCGCTGCTCGGTGCCGAAGAACTAAGCGTGCAGTGCCAGAACCTTAGCGCCCATTCCTTGAAGCATGTCGTCAATCATCTTGTCGAAATCGTTCTTCAGCTGATCGACGCGCACCGCAGATGGTGCCTCAAAGTAAAGGCGGACGAGTGGCTCAGTTCCGCTTGGGCGAATGAGGATCCAGCTATCATCTTCGAGATAGTACTTGAATCCATCCAGACGGCCGACCTTAGTCACTTTGGTATTGCCGATTTTTTCAAACGGTTCATTGGTGAGTTTATCCACGAAACTCTTTTGACTTTCCGCGGTGAGTTTCAAATCGCGCCTGCGGTAGGCAAACTCAACTCCACTTGCGGCAACCAGTTCAGCCCAGATTTGGGAAAGCGGTTTCTTCTCATAGGCGAGCATCTCAACAATCAATAAATTGCACAGGATGCCGTCTTTTTCCGGGATGTGCCCTTTCACCGAGCAGCCGCCGGATTCTTCACCACCGAGCAATACATCTTTCTGACGCATTAGCTCACCGATGTACTTAAAGCCAACAGGGGTCTCGAAGATTTCTAGCCCATGCTCTTTTGCCAGACGATCGAGGAAATGTGTCGTTGCTACTGTTTTGACAAGACAGCCGCTGACACCACGATTCTTCAAGAAGTGCCTTGTGAGCAAGGAGAGCAATTGGTTTGCAGAAACGTAGTTTCCCTTCTCGTCGATAATTGCGAAACGATCAGCATCACCATCGGTGGCGAGTCCGACATCAAGTTTTTCGTCAACGACGAGCTTGCTCAAGTCCGTAAGATATTGAGCTTTAGGCTCCGGCATTCCACCGCCGAACAGGGGGTCGCGCCAGTTGTGCAAAACTTTGTACTCGATGCCGTTATCTCGCAAAACCTCATCGAGATACTGACGGCTGGTGCTGTAAAGACACTCTACGCCAACTTTTATACCGGACTTCGCAATGCGCTCGAAATCGACCATATCCTTGAGCGCCTTCATGTATGGTGCTTTAGGATCGAAGCGAGGCACTTCAATTGAGTGAACATCAATTTCGTAAGGAAGGTCAGTCAAATGCGACACGATCTTCTCAGTTATTTCGTTCGTGGCTGGACCAGCATATTCCGGGATATACTTCATACCGCAATATTCGGGCGGATTATGGCTGGCAGTCAGTTGAACAGCTCCAGCGGTCGGCTCTGTTTGAGTTGCATAAGCAATGACCGGAGTTGGAACATCGCGATCTGCCAACTTCGCAGGAATTCCCATGGAAATGAAAACTTGAGCAGCGCGCAACGCAAATTTGTCAGCCATGAACCTGGTGTCGTATCCGACCAGGACTGGAACGCGGTTGCCGTTTTTGTGGTAAGTTTCGTTGATATATCGTCCTATGGCATAAGCGACTTTTTCAACATTGGCAAAGGTGAAGTCCTCAGCAATTACCGCTCTCCACCCGTCGGTACCAAATGTTATTTGAGACATTGTTTCGGAAGTCCTCCTGCTATCAACGAACTAACAATTGCTAACTAACCCTAGAGAGATATTCTTTCACAGATTCCCAAGCCGTGTGGGCTTGCCGAGCATGAATCCATGTAGAGTTTACCGGAAATGATCCTGGCGGCAAGGAACGAGAGGGTCGAGACTCGCGTAGATGGTCTTCACTGACGAATTCAACCGCCGTTCCATCGCGCCCATAAAAGCGATATGTAATACTGCGAAGCGGCCGGCGGGAAATGGCTTTAACAGAGGCTGATGCATATAGGGTAGCCATGCGAAAGCCGTCATGCGCAAAAGCAGAAGTTATGTACTCCACTTTGCCTTCTGCATTGACTAGGCGACGTCGCTCGCTGTGAATGCCGCCAACAAGGTCTAAGCAAAAGTATTGCCCATCTTTTGAATGAACATAGAAGCAGCCCCACGGGTCGACACTCATGCATTCACCAATCGCCTTGACCCGACCTTCGGCGTCACGGATGGTGACTGAATTGCTCCCGCGCTGTCCTTTGCTATGAACCTTGCCTGCCTTATTAGTTCTGGTAAAGGAAAACAGCTCGCCGCCCTCACCATAGTTGAAATAGAACGAGTCACCAAAACTGGAGAATATTTCTGTGACGCGACCCAAAGCGTCTTTGCAAATACGGCTTCCGTTGTCGAAGGTCTCGACCCGTTTCCCGCCGGAAAGTACCTCCACATGCAAATGCATGCGAGGGGACGTTTTCTGCGGCAGAGCCAGATCATCCGAGTCATGATCACGGTTCGACTCTCTGATTAGCTCAGATTCAGAAAGAGTTTCTTTGAAAAGGATTTCACCACCTTCGTCAAAGAAAAACTCCTCATCATGCGCTTCCATAAGACGACGGCGCATGCTCTCGATAAGAGCTAGACGCTCCTTACCTCGCAGGTCGAGCGTTTCCGAATCAGAGAGCCCAGCCAGATAACTGGCACCAGCACGCTGAACACTTTGCTCGTCCACGGGCGGCCTAAAGTCCAATGTCTGTCCATGCTCCGCCTGAATTTCCCCAGCGAGCATTGCAAGAAGTTTTGCAGAATCATCAGAACGGCTTGATGACGTAATTGCTGGTGGGTTGAAATCCAACTCGCATTCAACAGCATCGGCACTATTAAGCGTGCCTAAGATTCCACACGCGGACGCATTCACCTTAACAGTGAAATCCCGCCTGCTGTGACGTGGAACCTGATTGAGAACCATCCCAAGCTACCCGATCTCCCTGCCCTAGCCCGCCAACGGCTTGGGAGCCACACCATAGTAGCTCAAGGTTTGCTATTGCTGCTTTAATTCTTCGATAGAATTCTTGACCTCGGTGGCAAGCCAACCGCGGACTTGAAGTGATTCGGCCATTCGCAAACCAGAGGTTCGCTCATCGTACATGGCGACTTGAAACTGAGCCATTGTGATCTTGCCTGAAGACAAAAGATCTTGTGCAAGCTTGAGTGATGCAAGTTCGGTGCGTGTTGCGTATCCTGCATTTATCACCAATTGCTCGGCGGGAATATTTGGCGCAAGAACCATCTGCGCTTTGATCGCTTGCACTTCCAGTTTGCCAATCAAATGGGAAGCTTCCATCAATCGAATAATGGATGGGAGCTCGACTTCGACTTCAGGCTTGCGGAGCTGAGCTTCATCGAACTTGAATTCAGGGACGGCGGGCTCAGGCGCAACCGCAGGTGGTGGCGCAACCTTCTCGGGTTCGACTTGCGCTGCCGGTGGAGACGAGGGAGTCGGCACCGCTGGTGGTGCGGACTCTTGCGAGTTAGCGGCGGCTGATTGCTGGTTTTGGAAACGTGAATAATCTACATAAGGGACGTCGGTTTTTGGCTGATGCCATTCAGCCGTAATCGGTTTTTCAGCTGGCGGTGTTGCCGTGTGCGGCGTGTCGTATTTCGCTTGAGCAGCCTGATTTGATGCCCAAGCAGCCTCTGCCGCCGCCAGGGGATCTAAAGCCGCTTCCTGCTTGGAGGCCGCGGCGGCCCCAGTTTCCGCTTCGCTGACCGCCGCAGGGTGAATCGGCGGCGCCTCTTGAGGGGAAGCCTCCTGCAGGGCCGGCTGAGCCGGGGTTTCTGGTTGAGCAGGTGAAGGCGGAGCTTGCACCTGTGCAGCAGCAGCCTCGACCTGTTCTTCGGTGAGAATTTCTTCGTCTTGTGCCTGGCTATCATAGAGCCAGCGCCTTGCAACGACGAGGTCGTGACTCAGACGCAAGCGTGGCTTTCTAAGCACAAAGCCAGCATTGAGCATAGTGTTATAAAACTGCCTATGGTCTTTAGGATTGTACTGCTTTAGAAACTTTCGCACAGTGCGCAAGTAGCCGACAACAATCGAATTCAAACCGGACTGCGGCCGGACACCGAGAACTTCATAGTAATTAGCTTTGTTAGTGCTAACCCGCTCCTCTGGTGGCGGCAACAAGTCAGGAAAAAGGTGAGAGAGTTCGCGAATCGAGGTGAAAGCACCGACTTTGTCTCGCCTGACCCAACTCTGCCTAAGCGCGGCACAAAGAACTTGACACTCCAGCTCTACTCGATTAACTGCGCCGGCTCCCTTGCCCTGCATACCTAAACTGCCCTCTGTCCCACTTGAATTTAATTCCTCAAATCAATCCAAAACAAACAACTCATTCCAAAAGCTTGAAGCTCAGATCTGTTTCGCCGATTCTGATTTTGTCACCCGTATGCAGCCTCTCCCGTTTCTCGACCTGATCACCATTGAGAAGCGTTCCATTAGTCGAACCTAAGTCCTCGAGCCAGAAGGCATCGGATTCAAACGTGATCCAGGCATGATACCTGGAGGTGTAACGATCATCATTCAAAACAATTTGGTTGGACGGATCCCTGCCAATGCGGACCCATCGGCAATCAACTGCGAAATGCAATTGACTTCTTTCCAGAACAATCTCTGCCATTGCGCGTTCCAACTTTTCATCGCCATCAGGCTTGCGAAAGCAAGAGGTGCAATAACCCTCTTCGCCAATGGGTTCGCCACAACAAGGGCAAAAATTTTCCTCTGCCGGCTCCTTCACCGCGAATGTCCTTTCGTTATCTCTAGGAAGATTATAGATTAGCCGCAGATGCGATCCTAGTGCCGTTCTCAAATGACGAGTTTCGAGTAGTTTAACTAGGTTCGGCCACCGAATTCCACGCTATGACAACCCTGGACAGCTTGACTGGAATAGATTGATACAACACCGTTCCGACTGAATTCCACAAGCGATGTCATAGCAGAACAAGCGCCGCCGCTTATATAGCCAGACGAAGTGGTCAGGCACTGATATGCGCCCAAAATTTAAGAACAGAAGGGCAGAGGTAGACTTTAGACCAGAGCGACCTGTGGCACTTCAATACTTACAACTGACTCTTGAACTTCCAGCGCTTCTTCTTTCTTCTTGATCTGGAAACAGCCCACACAATAAACCGGGCGATATCCCTTCGGCTTGAAGGGCACTCTTGTTGGAATCGAGCAATTGGCACAAGGGACTTCACAGGTTCGATTGATATCATCCCCGTTGCGCTGAACTCGCATAACGAGTCTACAATTGGCACAACGCTTCGGTTCGTTCTTCAAACCCTTTAGCAAGAAGAACTCTTGCTCACCAGTTGAAAAGACAAATGACTGATTACAGTCACGGCAAATAAGCATTTTTTCGACAAGAGACATTTGTGACACCTGCACGGGCCAGAAAGTTGTTCGTAGACATTTCGGGTCATGGTAGCATATCGCTGACATTTTAGAAAGATATTTGTAGTACATCTGCAAATCTTTTTTCTTGCCGCCGAACTGCTACAAAAGCGGCATCCCTCACTGGAGGGAAAGAAACGAAGAGGTAGATGGCAAGATTGCAACTGCAAAAAAAACACAGATTCTCAACAAAACGCCAGGCGAGCTAGATTTAGCCTAATTCACAGCGGTGCGCTGCGCGCGATTCTTTGTCCCCCCCCCATAGCACCGGATACGGTGCTGCTGCGCCGCGCCTTCCTTATGCTACCCTCGCTTTTCATGCCTGGCGAATAGCCTAACGGCTCCCACCCAGCTTCAAGCCCTAGCTGCTGCGCAGTGCCCTCGGCAGCCTTGACGGCGGGGCCCCTGGCCGCAGTTATTCAGGCATTGCGGCATGTGGCTGCGGGCAGCCATGCTAGTGGTCCACAATTTCTTGAACCGAGCGCACTACGTCCACCAATTTTGCAGCAGAAATCGCTCCTAACTTGTTCGTGAAGCGTGAATGAGATACGGTCCGTACCTGGAACGCCATTGAATAACTAGGTTTTGTTAGCCCGCCTTCAGGCGGAAGAATCTCCACCATTGCTGGCGAAAGTTTGCCAGATTTCGTATACCAGGCTGTCCCAGTGAAGGGTACGACAATACTCAATCCCATTTTTGTATTCACGAGATCGTTGCTGATGACCACGCAGGGGCGAATCTTGGCTTGCTCATGGCCTTGAGCAGGATCAAGATTCACTTCCCACACTTCACCTTTAAGAGGCATCGTCTAACCCGTCAGCAAGAGCACAATCCCACGCCTGATGCTCAGCTTCAAATTCCGCAAATTGCTCTGCTTTAGCACGTACGAGATCGAACGATTCTCCCAGCTCCTGCAGATACTGTTGCCGTCGGAGTTCTTCACACATGGCGTGGATAACCTCAGCCGCTGTGCATCCAAGCTTCTTCGCCTGTTCATTGATGAGGACGATGTCGGCCTCAAAGGCTTTTACTGTTTTTTGTGTGGTCTGCTTGGTTTCGGTTGCTAGAGCCATAGAAGCCTCCTAGAATTCGGCGTATACAGTATCGTATACCAATCCGAACACGGTGTCAATTGTTTTAATGTATACGACTGAGAAATTTGAACTGGGTTCCAGGAGCAAAGGCCTTCAGTCAGTCACGGAGTTGGCAACTCAAAACAGGCACGACATATACGACCTCGGCTTGGAGTGTTAATAGCTTCAGCCGGGTTGGTCAATGGTTTTTGACAAGATACAGCGATTGGGTGGAGATAAGAAGCGAATTCTCAAACCAGGCAAGTGCAACGCGCTAGCGGCGGTGAGGAGGCACGCTGCGGGGGCAGAATATAAGCAACCCTCACCAAAGCGGTGCCAGCTGCGGACATTCCAAGGAAAGGGCAGGAAGGCTAGGTCGCCAGTTGCCTTGAGTAGACCGATGCGGCAAGATCTACCTGTCGCCCACAGAAATGAGCAGCGGCAGCCACCATGGCGGCGTTATCCGTGCACAAGCCCATCTTCGGGAAATGAACAGGGACTGGAGACTGCTCTAATAGACTTTCCCTCAAGGTTTTATTCGCGGCAACGCCACCGGCAAGCACAATCAACTTTGCTTCCGTTTGTACCTGCGCCTGAAGCGTCTTTCTTACCAGGACTCTACAGACTGCATCCTGGAACGACGCAGCAAGATCAGCCATAGGCAGTGGCTGCGGAAGCTTCTCCACAGTTCGAAGAACTGAAGTCTTTAAGCCACTGAAACTGAAATTCAAGCCAGGAACTACCCCTTCGGGGAATTTAAAGGCCTTTTTGTTGCCTTCTTGAGCAAGTCGATCGATAACAGCACCGCCCGGGTAACCAATCCCAAGCAAACGTGCGACTTTATCATAAGCTTCGCCTGCGGCGTCATCTATCGTGGAGCCTAGAATTTCGCCGTTTTGAAAATCGCGGAAGAAAATTATTTGGGTATGACCGCCGCTGACAAGCAGGCAGATAAAAGGCGGCTCGACATCGCTATCGATGTAGTTAGCAGCTACGTGCGCCATCAGGTGATCCACAGCGATAAGTTTCAAATCATGCGCCCAGGCAAGACTTTTGGCAGCCAACATTCCAGCCAGAAGCGTCCCAACCAATCCAGGCCCCTGCGTAAAGGCGATGCCGTCAAGATGCCCAAAATCCAAGCCTGACTCGGTCACTGCCTGAAGAATAACCTGGTTCACTGTCTCAAGATGCGCCCGGGCAGCTACTTCCGGGACAACTCCACCAAACTGCTTGTGGATATCAACTTGCGAAAGAATGCAGTTAGACAAGACTTTGCGCCCGTCTTGCACAACGGCTGCCGCTGTCTCATCGCAGCTAGTCTCGATCCCCAGATATGTCGCCATTACTACTCGCTCTGAAGTTTGGCTGGGCTATCGCCCCTCAACAGCTCCGATCCCACAAGCTTAGTTTAAGCCAGCGACTCAAGATTCTTTCAGAAAAATCCAGTAAAAATGCCGTATTCGTCACAATCACAGACTGGCAGAATTTAAGTTCAAATGCCCTGAAATCGCGTTGACAAGGGGTGTCAAAGGGAGTAGGATCCTGGCATCATGCCTAATTTTGTCCCTCTTTGGGTATATAAATTAAATCGCGTGTTTCCAAGGTCAAGCGTTACTAAACAAGTGCGGATCATGCTTACAAGACAGACGACTATTGGTCTTATGACATTGGTGTCTATTTCGATTACGCCAGCCATAGCTCAGTCTGCCGTAAATTCAGGCGCAGCCACAGGCGACTTCGGAAATTCCACTGAAAGAAGCTGGCAAGACAGCGGCGCCTCACAGGTCAATCAACAATATCAAGCTTTCGATCGCTTCAGACCTCTAGGCAGCGGATTCGGAAACAGCAAAGACACCCTTCGCACGCGCACCCAAAACTATTTGATGAATTCCGGCGGTTTGCCAGAAACAGCAACGGGGCTCAATGCCACAAAGTCAGTAAGTCCTTCGCCCATGAATAGCGGTGGATTTTCACTCGGATTCAGCGGCAGTGGAGGCTCACGCCCCTATACCGGTCCTTACCGAAGTGGTCCTTATGGCGACAGCTTGCCAGCGACCTCAACCAGCTCTATCGACTTCGACGTAACAAGCGGCGATGGCGGCTTTAACCTCAGGGCACCAGGGGCCACAAGCAAGTTTCTCGACTTTGCTCGCAATGGCGGGTACTGGGAGCCAGACTTCAACATGAATAATCTCGGTAACACCGTTCAACAGATTCAACAAGGTACTCAAAAAATTCAGAACGGAAATGTTGGGGGCGGAGCCACCCAGATAAATAATGCTATTCAACAACACGCGAGTAATGGCTTCTAAAGCCAACCAAGCAGGCCAGTGATCGACAAGAGGATTGAGACATGATCAAACAAACAATCAGCGCAGTAATTGTGAGCATCATCGCAACAAGCATTGCGCCGGCACTTGCCCAAAACGCACTTAATTCTTCAGGCAACACTGGTAAGACCGGCGGATTCGGACACAGCAGCTGGCGTGGTACCGAGACAAACAAAGATTACGATCACATGGCGGCGCCCGGCAATGTGCAAATGGCTCCGCAAGGATGGGCAGACTGGACATCCACAAATGGGGTCGGTGCACCAAATGGTCCCGATATCAGATATGGAACCACCAGCCAATTCGCAGGACCAGGCGGGTCAAGCGGCGCAGCATCTAGCGCGCCATTTGCTGGAACATACACCGCACCAGCCAATATGGCACTGAAAAACATGGGCCGAAATACGCTTCCACCTACTCGCTTAGAAAGCTTCGTTCGCAACTCCGGATTCAATGACGCGATTTATGGCGACGAAGGCGAAAATGGCTTGCCGCCTTATTTTGGATTCGGCGAAGGACACAGAATCGAACGTGGTATCAACGCCCCAGAATTGACCACCGGTCACAAGAGCGATGCGCCCTCTGCATGGGGCTACCCTCACTAAAAAACTTTGAGACGACTGCAGCTCTCAGCATAATTAACAACAATGCGCAGAACAAGAGCGCTCTTGCTCTGTCGTCAAATTGCTTATCCCGTTTGTCACGTCATTTTTGGTACAGGCGCGCATTGCTTATGTGGTACTGGCTTCCACAAAACTTCTACAAAGTTCTGATGAAATAGACATGTAGATTTTTGCGGTACCTTCCATAGACCGCTTGGGACTGAGGACTTACTAATGCTCAAACAGACCTTGCTTGCTGCCGCATGCGCAGTTCTTTCGCATGCCTTGATTTGCCAATCCGCTAACTCACAGGGAGCGGAGATCAATGCCCTCGAATCAATGGGCAGTACAGGGAAGACAGGTGAATTCGGGCACAGCAGCTGGAGAGGCACCGAAACGAATAAAGACTACGATCACGATGCAGCGCCAGGAAACGTCCAGATGGCGCCGCAGGGCTGGGCAGACTTCACCAGTACACAGGGTGTCGGAGCACCAAACGGACCGGACATCCGCTACGGCACGACAGCGCAATTTGCAGGTCCAGGCGGATCAAGTGGTGCTGCCACTGGTGCCCCATTCGCCGGGACCTATACCGCGCCAGCTAACCTGGCTCTAAAAGCCCAAGGGCGTAATACTTTGCCACCAACACGGTTAACTGGATTTGTGAAAACCTCTGGATTCAACGATCACGCATTCGGCGATGAAGGGACAACAGGGCTGCCACCATACAGCAGCTTCACAACCCTCGACTGCGGCGTGAGCAGCCAGTGCACCACAGGTCACCAGAGCGACGCGCCATCAGCATGGGGCTACCCACACTAAGCAACAGCAACAAAGCATCGAGCATTGGGTGATAGGCTTGCGAAAAGCCCTAGCTGGAAGCCATTCATGGCAAGCTGAATTTGCCGAAGCCATGGCAGATCACAAAATTACACTTGAGGAAGTTCTTGAAGAAGTGCAAAAACGCAAACGGTATCTGAGCTAGTTCCAAGTGAAGAATCATAGCGCCAGATCCGGTTAAAGCCTCCGCATGTGCTACCCTATTGCTCCATCCGAACGACATATATAGGTAGGAGCATAATGACTACACTACAAGTAATTTCCACTGACAAGGCACCGCAGGCTGTGGGTCCCTATTCACAAGCAATCAGTGCAAACGGATTCATTTTCGTTTCAGGACAAATCGCCATCGATCCTGCAAATGGACAAATCGTAGACGGCAACACCGCTGATCAAACAAGACAAGTATTGAAGAATCTAAAAGCAGTTCTCGAAAGTTCAAACTCCAGTATGGACAAGGTAGTCAAAGCGACTGTTTTTATAAAGGACATGAATCAGTTTCAAGCCATGAATGAGGTTTATGCCGAATTCTTTGCTAACAACAAGCCAGCTCGCGCATGCGTTGAAGTCTCACGTCTTCCAAAAGATGTGCTCGTGGAAATTGACGCCATCGCGCTGCACAGCTAGTGCTGAGATTAGGGACAGAAGCAGTCATACTTTGCTGAAGGCTGACATTTTGAAATACAAGACCGATGGTGCGGTGTGCACTCTTGGGTAGATCTATCTATACAAGGCGCTGGTAAAACGTGCCACAAGGCTCCGAAGGAATTCAACGCATTTAGAAGCCGGCAAGATGCCGGCGCTCCCGGGATCGAACCGAACCAATACCCTAATCTATATATGTGCAGGCACGCAGAGGAAATTGACGCAGCATGATGTTCGTGATCCCGGGAATTTTTCTACGCATCGTTGCACTGATTGTCGTCAGTATTGCCTCGGCTACCGACATCAAATCACACAAGATACCGAACAAACTTACGTTTCCGGCAGCGTTCCTCGGAATACTTCTCCAGGGAATCTATTTTGCATCATGGACGCGCATGAACGATATGCCACTGGCGTTTGCTGCCGGCGCCACTAATGCCGTTATCGGCTGGTTTACCGGCGTATTCATTATGGCCGTCACAAAAGCCTTTATGAGCAAGTTCGGCCATGGCGACACTAAATTGATGGGAGCAATCGGGAGCATTCTTGGCCCCGGTCCCGTTCTTATGGTCTATTTCTACTACAGCCTTTGCTTTGGCATCTTTAGCCTCTTTCGAATGGCAATTGCGCTTCCTTGGAAGCAGCTGGCAATGTCGTTTGAACTGCAAAAGGCTGGCGGCCAATGGCAAGGCGTTAACATGGATGGACTGAATGCAATCAGAAAAGAAATCATTCCCGTTGCACCGTTCATTGCCTTGGGAACTCTTTGCACTTTTCTATTTGAGAAACAGACACTGCTTTTCTTTGGCTTCGTAGATTAGTAGCGCAGAGCGCATGCAAAGCGCGTCTACGCAAATCACACTAGAAGACTTGCGTTTCAATTTCGTCGCCTACGGACGTGCTGGTATCGCTGATGACACCAGCCGGAAGTTCCAAGCAGGCGTGTGCTCGCGGAAAGACTTTGGACATCTGACCAGGACCAATTCGTTCAGCGAGTCCCACAACAATGCCTTTCTTGTCGACAAAAACGACATCGATTGCGTACTTCATTCCGAACATATGAATTTGATTGCATGGAACGATAAAGAGTCCATCACCGACCTGGAAGTCGCTTGTCTTAAGCAATCCGACCAGACGGTCAAGAAAAGCATCGGCAATGCGTGCGCGCTCCGCCAGCATTACACCTTTGGTCTTATTGAAGTAAGCTGCAGTCTTACTTGCCGCCGCCAAATGCCGGTCCTAATGCCTGGATAATTGTGATAACTGCTGGCCCCAACATCGGACAGAGAATCAATGGCATAACAAACAACATGATTACAGGCACCATTTTTACCGGGGTCTTGGATGCCTCTTCTTCCTTCTTACGCTTCAATTTGTCACGCAAGGCAACCGCTTGCTGCTTCAAAGGATAGCTAATGTCAGAACCTTTAGACTCCGCCGAGATTAGAGCACTGGCCATTGAAGTGATATCTTCAACACCACAGCGTTCACCCATATCCTTCAGTGCGATTGGAACAGATTTCGCGAAGACTTTGACGTCGTGAATAAGTTGCTCAAGCTCAGAGGACAGGTTGGGACAAGTGTCGTGAGTTTCCTTCTGCACTTTGTCGATACACATGAGCAAGCCGAGACCGGCTTGTGCACAAACGATCAAAAGGTCAATGACAGTGGGCAGTTCCAAAAGAATCAAGTCCTGACGCTTTTTAACGCGACCGGCAAGGAAGAAGTTGGGCATGGTCCAGGCAACAAACGCTGCTCCCACCATGGCCGCCACTTTTAGCAAAATGTCCATTCCGCTGAACATACAAAGAATGTCAATGCCCGCTACCATCGCCGTCTTGATACCAATGAAGGTGGCAAGGTGTGCAGGTGTTCTGTAATCGGCATGAATCAAAAGTATCTTGGTACGCTCATCGCAGACCTGAGGAAATGTAGTCAAAACCGCCTCACCAAGCGACTTAAGTGCATTGTTGATGGCCGATTCTTTTTGCTTTTGAGCTTCCGATGGACCTTCGACCTTCTTGCGCGGACGAACACGCACACCGTATTGGTCAAAATTCATTTGAGCAATCGGCAAATACAACGCGAGCAGTCCGAAAAGGACCGCGCCGAACGTCATCATTGCTCCCATCATTTCCATGGATTCTTAGACCTCAAATGTCGTCATTTTCACGAGTATGTACGCACCGATAGCTTCCCAGATCATCATCCCGATGAAGATGATGCGGGCGATCGGGTGATTCAAGAACGGCGTAATATAACCGGGAGCCATAACGTAAGTCATCGCAGTGATGAAATATGGCAAGCTTCCAATGAAGAGCGCCGTCATCTTACCTTGAGCAGTCAATGAATTCAGGAAGTCGCGCAATCTGAATCGTTCACGAATCGCCTCAGCGATGGTGGCCACTACGTCTGCTAAGTTAGCACCTACGTCCTGGCTTATGAAGATGGCCTGCGTAAGCAACTTAAAGTCAGCGGTTCGGATGCGGGTGCCCATCTCGGCCAGTACATCGCGGAAAGGTTTTCCTAGTTGAAGCGATACCAGTCCCCGTCTAAATTCAGAGCGAATAGGTTCAGGGGCGGTTTCAGCCAGAAGCTTAAAGCACTCAACTACGGGCGAACCTGCTTTCAGAGTACTCACCATTGTTTCTAAAACTTGAGGAAG
The DNA here is from genome assembly GCA_019747875.1 of Candidatus Obscuribacterales bacterium. Taxonomy (GTDB): domain Bacteria; phylum Cyanobacteriota; class Vampirovibrionia; order Obscuribacterales; family Obscuribacteraceae; genus JAIEPM01. The sequence goes on along the minus strand of JAIEQI010000165.1, from coordinate 14,884 downwards.
CTGTGCGGTCAGTCGTTTTTGCCGCTCGCCGCCCTGCCATTTTATGTATTGGACAAATCCGAATGACCCCAGACCAGGGCCAAGGACTATGCTGAATGGCATCAGTACTGGCGCCTGGAATAAACAAATCACGACCATTCCAACAGTGGTGCCGATAACGGCAAGAATCCAGTTAGTCTTCATCTTGTCGTATTGGGATTCCAAACCAGCTTGCGACAGCAGCTTTCCGAGGAAATCTTCTTTTTCTTGTGCGAAGATATCCACGGACTCCGGCTTGGCCTGATCGCGGGCCTCAATGCGCTTGCGCTGCTTATCAAGCCGGCTCAGCTGCTCAGTGTGCGGCTGTCGCCCTGTCAACCAGGCAAAAACCAAAACACCAGCAATGAAAAGTGGTGCTCCCACGACTAGACTATCGATAGGGATCCCCAAAAACATTGCCGGCTCGGTAGTTGGTGTACCGGTCGAAGCCGTGGTGCCGGACATGGTATCAGTGCCGGTGCTCGAATAAGTGCTGCTTCCATAGGAGGATGACGTATCAGTACTTGTGCCTGCAGGAGCCGCTTGTGACGGGTCGACAGGCGCCGAGGTTTGAGACGGATCAGCTCCGGTCGGAGCACTTTGAGAAGGATCGCCAGCAGCCGGCAGCGGCTGGCCGGTGTTAGGATCAGTTTGAGCTATGAGTGTTTGATTTGGATCCATAAGGTCACTCTGCTATTAGTCGGTAAGCATTCTAGCGAACGAACGTACAAAGAACCTTAGCGCAACCATTCCAATTTGAATGGAATAGCTTCTTGTTCAATTTGATCCATAAACTTCGGCGGCAAGCCGGAGCCGACGTGACGGCATTTGAAGAAGCCTCTGGCATCTCTTCCTTCCCGCTCGAGGTGGAAGAGAGTAGAAATAGCGATGGTTTCGCCTTCCATACCAGTTATCTCAGCGACTTCGGTGACTCTTCTTGTACCGTCTTCCAGACGCTTGATCTGAACAATGAGCTGAATAGCAGAGGCGATTAGTTCGCGTGCTGCTTTTGCAGGCATGTCCATACCACCCATGAGAATCATGTTTTCCAAACGCTTCGTGCAGTCACGCGGTGTGTTGGCGTGGATTGTGGTCATTGAACCTGAGTGACCGGTGTTCATGGCCTGCAACATGTCGAACGCTTCCTCACCCCGGCATTCCCCGAGAATGATGCGGTCGGGACGCATACGAAGTGTATTGATCACAAGCATACGCTGTGTGATCTGACCCTTGCCTTCGATGTTTGGCGGTCTTGTTTCCATGCGCACCCAGTGCTCGTGCTGCAGTCTCAATTCAGCTGCGTCCTCGATGGTGATGATTCGTTCACGCGGATTGATGTGAGCTGAAAGTGCATTGAGTAGAGTTGTTTTACCGGAACCTGTACCACCGGAGATGATGAGGTTGATACGCGCTTTGACGCAAGCTTTCAGTACCTCAGCCATCTGCAATGACATGGCGCCTTTTTCAACGAGCTGACCGAGTGACATAATCGTTGTGCCAAAGCATCGGATTGTCACTGTCGGACCATCGATTGATACTGGCGGAATCGTGGCGTTAACCCGTGAACCGTTTGGAAGACGGGCGTCAACCATTGGTGAGTTATCGTCGAGACGGCGGCCTAGTGGTTGAATGATTTTGTCGATTGTCTGGCGCAGGTGGCGATCATTCTCAAATGCCACCGTTGTTTTTTCCAGACGACCGTGACGTTCTACATAAATAGAATCGAAACGGTTTACGCAAATATCGCCGACGCTTGGGTCTCGCAGTAGTGGACCTAAAGGTCCGAAACCGAAGATCTCGTCCAGCACATTCTGCAGGAGAATACCTTTTTCCATCATGGTGAGAGGAGCCGGGTCGCTGTTCACCATTTCACGGATACGGGCGCGCACTTGCGCCTGGGTATCTTCACTGATTTGAGTAAGTCTTGATGTATCGAGCTCTCTTCTCAGTTGCTCGATGATGATTTTTTCGCGCTCACGAATGAGCAATAGGTTGGCCTGAAATTTGCTTTGATCGGCGTTGGGATCATGGATGACTTGTCCATGCATGTCCCCTTCTTCTTTGCGATCAAGTCGCTCCAGATCGGCTTTCGAGAAGCTGCCGCCTGGCTGTTCCATCTGGGTTGATTGCTGCTGACCGGCCATACCGGTTTGTGGACCCCGTCCGGACATGCCGGCTCCTGGTCCACCGGCAGCCAATCCGCCTTGCTGTTGCTGCGGAGCAATTTCACTTGCCTGGCGCTGGCGCACCAATTGACCCATCAAAGATGAGGCCTGGCGAGCCGGCAGGTTTTGACCACCGCCCTGTTGGTTGTTCTCGTCGTCAGACATTTCTGCTTAACCTCTTACTTTTGTTTCTTGGGTCCACCGAAAATTGCTGGGAATTTGAATCCGCCGCCACCTTTCTCTTCTTTCTGAGTAAGGAGCAGCTGCTCTCCTCCCGTAATTTTGCGGGCAAGCGATTCCATTGACCTGCCCAGTCCGGTGTGAGGTGGAGCGATTTGACCCTGGTTGATAACCCATTTGGCTGTCTTCGGGTCGTTCTGTATTTCATGATACACAGGGTAGTTCAGGTTGGCTCGGCATTCGCTGAGCACATCCTGAGGCAACCACTCGGATTTGTTGATAACCAGGAGCAGTTTCTCCTGATTATAGTGCGCCTTAAATGTGTCTAAGCATTTTCTGGTATTCAAAATCGAAGCCCAGTTGTATTCAGTCAAAACGCAAACATGATCGGCCAGGTCGAGAGTGGCAATTGCGCGCTCATCGAGCAAGTTCTTCGGCAGGTCAACGACCGTGTAGCGGAACTCCTGCTTAGCCGTGTAGAGGATTTCTTGAACTTGAGCGGCATAGATGTCGCCGATATCTTCAAGTTCTGGCGGTGCAGCAAGCACCGAGAGCTTGTCGTCATACTTGGTCATCAGGTTGCGCAAGTATGTCGAATCGAAATTGGTGTGTGAAAAGTCAATCGTGCTGAGTGAGAACGACGGCTCCAGGTTGAGATAGTGGGCCACCATTCCGAACTGCAAGTCGAGGTCAACGATGCAGGATTCACCATACTTACCGAGATAACCGGCAATGTTGGTGACGATGGTGGTGGCGCCGATACCGCCTGTGGGGCTGAATATGGCGATTACTTTTCCTGATGCTGTTGAAACAGACTCCGATTGATGCTTGAGCAAAATGCTCTGCACGGCAGCTGGCAAGTCTGTGCGCCACCGTTCAGCATCGAGGAAGTCCGAAGCCCCGAGTCGATACGCGGTGCGAATCAACTCGGGGTCCGGAACTTCATAGCTGACGAAGAAATAGATTTCGGGGAAGGCCTCTCTCAGTTCAGCCAACAAAGAAAGACCTCGGACCGGAGCCGGGCTCAATTCGATCCAAACTAGCTTTGGGTGCAAACTTCCGATCTGCTCTCTAGCCATCCCGCCGGAAACAGTGCTCACAAGTGCCAGCGAAGGCTGGCTGTGAATCAAGTCTTCGATGGTCTGGCGTTTGTCCAGACCGGCATCGCATACCAACAGCGTAGTTAGTTTCATGACCCTAAAGCTCTCCCGAATTACCTATTTTTTTTGTAGCTTTGGAGGCTCGCTGAGCTTTCGCCCCTCTCACCTCCTTCGCTGATTTCAAACGCTCCGGAGCTGCTTGGACTTTCGCCCTCTTGCTTCCGTCGCTATTATCGCTAGTGACTTTTTACCCACTAGCGGTACCTTCCTCACGGAGGACTCTAGCCCTGAGGGACTGAGAGAACCTCTTTCTTGCTGCCAGACCACAACTCGATTTCATGCATCGGTGGGGGCGGTGGCGGCGCTGCTGGTGCGTTAGCATCAACAGGCGACGGTGCACCAGGCAACGGCGGTGGGGGAAGGTTCGGTGGCGGCAAGCTGCTTGCCGTCATATCACCTGCATCCTCAGCCTTAGGTGGTTTCGGGAACAACGCAGTGATGTCCACGGTAGCCAGAGGCTGGTGATCCTTTTCGTTACGCAATGTCAGGTATGGTTTACCTGCAGTAACGGCCTTGACGAGTTTTTCAGCATCGTCCGGGTTGACCAGCACCGTGATGGAGCTGGCTTGAGTCGCGGTGGTTTCACCTGGTGCCTTGCGGTAGGTGGTACCAACTGCGATTACTTCAACATCGGAGAGAACGGGAGCTGCTTTGGTATCAGCTGCCGAACCGGTGATGCAGAGCACGTCGACATGGCTGCCGGGAGCGATGAAGCCAGCAACCCCGGAGTTAGAATCGATACCGAAAGTAACGGCGCGATATCCTTCCTTGATTTTGCCTTCAAATCCGACTTGTACTGCGCGAGCCTTCACTGCGTTCATGAACACCATAGTGCCAGCTTGAATTGGGTAGGCGGCCACGCCACCCACACCAGCACTCGGGTTGGTCATTGCTTGCGCAGGAATTTTCGCTTGTGCTTCTTCTTTGACTTCCAAAGCGTCAGCGGTAATTTCCGTTCCCTCGGGAATATCCTTGGTTGCGTAAACTACTGGTCCTTTCAGGCTGGCTTGCGCTTCCTGAGCGGACTTGATATCAGTGATTTCCTTCCGTGCCTTTTCTGACTGTTGCATGTAAAGCATGGTCGCGGTAACGGCCAAGCCCACAATGATCAACAGCATCAAGAATGGAGGCATTCTTGAGAGGCTCAGGAATAGGTTTCTCATTTCTATCCCCCTTACTAATTACAACGGCGAAAAAGATTAACCAGATACTATTAACGCATATTCGTGAGACGCGGACAATGATTCTTTCGTGCTCCTTGAAATCCGAACATCATCTTGGAAAGGGCGACGGGCTTCAAAAGCTGTTAAGGCGCATGGACATTATTCAAGAGGTTTATCAGCCATACCGAAAAATCTCTGTAACTTTCTTAGCAATTCCTCTCAGGGCGGAGCTCTTGGGCTACAAAGATCCGTCAGATGACGGATCTACGAGAGTACAAGCTACATTCACCTAGATCTTGATAAGTGCAACTTGCCACTACTTGTGATGGTTAGGATGACGCAGATCAGTCCAACAAATTAATTGGAAGCGCTTTCCAGGCTGAGCCGCAGCTTCGAATCTGCAAACACGAAGATCACCTGAGGCGCTCTCAGTTGAAGTCCCTGACCGATATCGGTGCCCGACTAAATTCAAAAATTATCCGACGTTGCGAAATCCTCAGACCAACAAAATATCGCAACTTAACTTGAGCGCAGTCAGGTTGAGCACTGAACACAAGTCATCTTCCAGAACCAGAGATCTGGACGGAGGACCTTGCGAAAATAGCGCATAAAAGGCGACGAGCGAGAAGGATAGCCCCCCTCGCTCGCCCCCAGTAATTTTCTCGTCCAACTTTATGTGGATGTATAACCATTCAGCTTGTTGAGCTGGAAAACAATCGTTGAGAACGATTGCGAGATTGCTTGAGTCAATGTGCCTTGAGCAAAGCTAAACACAACTGCAACTAGCAAAGCGACGAATGCCAAGATTGCACCGTATTCTGTGATACCTTGTCCGGACTCGTCAGATAGGAAGTTTTTCAAAGTATTGGTCATGGATATTTATTCCTCCCGGCCTGGACACTCACAACTTCCAGTACCGCAATTGTACAGACATTGGCAGGCGTCTCGAATTGATCCACCTAACTCAGCCTGCAAGCGTACTACAAAATGGAGCGCTTAAAGCCTTTATTTTTTGAAATGAGTAGTAAAGCGTAGCGAAAAAAATAACAAATCGTATCAGGTTACAAGATTAATGATTGCACCTCACACAACACCTTGTCAAGAATGCTATACCTCTCTTGGTGCTAAAAATAACAAGAAACACAGCTTTAAAAGTTTTAATAGCAGGTCTGTCATTAGCAGCATGAGTACAATTCTGCATGCCCGAGTCCAACAAGTCTATTGACCTTTTCTACAAAAATTTAGTTGAGAATTTAGTTCAACGACAAAGCAAAGATGGGTTGTGGCCGTACCAAAAAGGGAACGACGGTTCACCTGAACCTGCTTGCTGGGCAGCGTTGGCAACACGCACGAATAAGAAAGCATTGGACGCTTTCGTAAAACAGATATTGTTGCTGCAGAATTCAGATGGTGGCTGGTCCAGCGATTCGGAACGCATGGGCAGTGATTGGACTACGGCAGTAGTTCTTATGACACTGCGAATACTCTTATTGTGCAGCGCAAGCGACCTGGGTAACTCAGAATTACCGATTGGTCAAATTGAAAAAGCGACAAAAAAGGCTGTTGATTGGCTAATTCAAAATCGCACCGAAAAATACGTTACACCGGGAGCTCGATTTGCACTTTTGCTCTGGAAAGGTCCCGAGTATGACTACGAACGGGGCTGGCCATGGACACCGGCCACCTTTGACTGGGTGGAACCTACAGCATACGCATTACTTGCGCTCAGGCAGCAGATCCCCGATGAAGACCGCGCCAAGAAAATGATTGGCTTTGCCGAGTCCTATTTATTGAATTCAGCATGCCCGCAGGGCGGATGGAATTGTGGTGATAGAACTCCTATCGGCCCAGTTCTTGCCGCTGATGTTCAATTCAGTACGTTGGCACTTTTTGCATTAAAATCAAAACGAAATAAGGAAGCCATCATCGAGAAGTCGATAGCATTTATCAAAAATAGGGAAATGGAAAGTTTATCGGAATGTGCCTGGGGAGCACTAGCTCTTAAGGCATTCAAGGAAGACCACAGCAGGCTGATTGGCCAGATTATGGAAAAGCAGCCAAACGCGGAACTACTATCCAACAATATTCTTACTAGCGCTCTTACTTGCCTCGCCATAGAAGATTCACATCTAACGGATTACATTTGATGAAAGACAAAAGACAGGGCGAAGGAGAAAACGATGACGAGACAACTCGCCGTCAATTTCTGCAACTCGGAGCAAGCGTTGTAGCTGGCGGCAGCTTGGCTTCCTGCGCACCGGAGGGACTCAAGAGCATAGCTGTCAATGACAAACAAAAATCGTTCAAACGCACAACGCCTTCGCGAGTAGTTCTGGAAAAAACCACCTATGAAGAGCTTCTTCCAGTTCTCGAAAAATATTGGCAAGAACTGAAACCAGAAATCAAAGGCAAGAAAATTTTTCTGAAAATCAATCTGGTTTATTGGAAACCAGATCGTCCTCTTTGCACTGATCCGCGCTTCATCGACGCAGTGCTTACTCTACTTTCCAAAAATGGTGCCGCCGAAATCAAAATCGGAGATGGACCAGCGCTCTCACGCGACACTGAAAGACTGGTTGAAAAAAGCGGCATTGCAGCTGTCTTGAAGAAACACCAAATTCAATTTGTCGATCTCAATATCGACGACCTGACGGAGGTTGAAAATCGGCTCAAGTTTACAAAGGAGGACGCCTTTGCTCTGCCGAAATCCATAACTAACTCTGATTTCGTCATTTCTCTGCCGAAGTTGAAGACTCACCATTGGGCATTGATGACAGCTTCAATGAAAAACTTGTTCGGCTGCTTACCCGGCCGGAAATATGGTTGGCCGAAAAACGTGTTGCATACCAACGGAATCGATGAGTCGATCCTCGACCTTGTCGGTTGCATCCAACCGCATTTTGCCATTGTTGATGGCGTAGAAGCGATGGAAGGAGACGGACCGTTAAATGGAACAGGCTTAGACTATGGCGCCCTGATCATGGGTGACGACGTGGTAGCCGTAGACAGGCTCTGTGCCAACTGCATGAAATTGCCAGTCGTGAACATTCCCTATTTAGTAGCAGCAGGTAAATGCATCGGCAATGCCGACTTTGGACAGATCGAAGTCTTGGGAAAATCACCCTCATCCATGCAACGGCAGTTCCAACTGCCCCCCACCTACTATCCTGATGGGCGCCCTCGCGATCTAAAGACCTTGATGACTTCGTCAAACGGTGGCTTAACTTAAGCCGAAAGTCGGTATCTGAGCGGACGGGAGGTCCGCAGTCCTAAAGAAGCTGCAATTGCAACAATAAAGAGATGCCTGTTGCCATTGATCTATTGCAGATATAAACTAGTAACTGCCCTACATATGGTGCCTTAGTATTTCGTCGGACAAACAGTTAAAAGCAATAATAATCGGGGCGGGACCAGCCGGCCTGACAGCTGCTTTCGAATTGGTGAAGCGCACGGATATCGCCGTCACTATCGTTGAAAAGAGCACCTACATGGGTGGCATTTCTCGAACGATCAACTACAAGGGCAATCGCATTGATATCGGCGGGCACAGGTTCTTCTCTAAATCAGACCGCGTGATGGACTGGTGGCTCAATATAATGCCATTACAAGCCACCGCCGCCGATGAATTGCACAGCCTGAGCTATCAACAAAAGAAGCGCCAAATCGGCTCGACCGCACATGGACCGAATCCGGAAGCTGATGATTGCGTCATGCTGGTACGTAACCGCAAGTCGCGAATATACTTCATGCGCCGTTTCTTTGAATATCCAATCACACTCAGCGTGGACACCGTAAAAAAACTAGGCTTGCTGAGAATGATGAAGATTGGCACCAGTTATTTGAAGTCTCTCGTATTCCCGATCAAGAAACCAGAGCAAAACCTGGAAGAATTCTTCACCAACCGCTTTGGCAAAGAGCTTTATCTTACGTTCTTCAAATCCTACACGGAAAAAGTCTGGGGCGTTCCGTGTCATCAAATCAGTGCTGCATGGGGAGCTCAACGTACAAAAGGGTTATCTATTATCAAAACGATTACGCATGCATTGCGTAAGATGATTTTGCCGGAGAAAGATGTCCGTCAAAAAGGCACCGAAACATCCTTGATCGAAAAGTTCCTCTACCCGAAATTGGGCCCAGGTCAGATGTGGGAAACGGTCGCTGACCTGATCAAAAAAGAAGGCGTCGAGATTATGACCGAGTACGACGTTACAGACATCCACGTGGAGGGGATGCGCGTAAAATCAGTAATCGCCAAAAACAGCAGCACCGGAGATGTGCAAACGCTGGAAGGCGACTATTTTTTTTCAACTATGCCAGTGCGAGATCTGGTGCGCGCCCTCGATGCAAAAATCCCACAGTCTGTAAAGGAAATTAGCGAAGGTTTGATGTATCGCGATTTCGTGATCGTCGGACTGCTTGTAGACAAGCTGAAAATCTTTGATCAAACGCCAAACGGGCAGAAGCTGATTTCCGACAACTGGATCTACATTCAGGAACCTGACGTGCTTTTGGGTCGCTTGCAGATCTTTAACAACTGGAGCCCTTATATGGTTGCTGATAGTTCAAAAGTCTGGCTAGGTCTGGAATATTTTTGCAATGATACTGATGATATATGGACTTACAGCGATGAAAAAATGATCGCCCTGGCCACAAGTGAATTGTTCAAAATTGGGATTATCGACCAATCCGCAGTCCTTGATGCCACTGTAACTCGCATGCCAAAGACTTATCCGGGCTATTTCGGCACTTATGACCGTTTCGATGAATTGCAATCGTATTTGGATGGATACGAAAATCTTTTTTTGATTGGCAGAAACGGAATGCACAAATACAACAATCAGGACCACTCAATGCTGACGGCAATGGTCGCGGTAGACAATATTGTCGCGGGGATAACAACTAGAGACAACATCTGGTCAATCAATGCCGAGATGGGCTATCACGAAGAAAAAGAAGCATCCAAAGATTAAGCTGAAGGCTTGAGGTTTAGATCAAATGAAGGGAGTCCAGCCCAAGCTGAAGACAGGCTACCTTGTGTTTATAGCAGCCTGGGCTCTGCTTGCATATTGTGGACTTGCGACACTCTGGGCACAGGGAAGTCTTATTGTCTGGCGTGACGCCGACGGTAAAGCCCGCTTCACCGATTTTTTTGTGCATTACAACGGCGGTCTACTTGCACGCGATTGCCTGTCCAGCAAGATCAACATCTATGATCCGCAAGTGCAGGCGCGCTCACAAGAGCGAATATCAGCTTCGATCAAACCGGATCGGCCATTCTTCCTGCAGCAGCCTCCATATTCTTTTGCATTGTTTATGCCGCTAACTTTCACAAGTCCGGCGATAGCCTACCTGGTGTGGACCGTTATTGGATGCTTAGTATTAGCAGCCGCGCTACGGTACTTGCTGACGCACACCAGCTTGGGAAAGTTTGGCAAAAGCCTCGCTACATTTTCAGTTTTGGCAGCATATCCTAGCTGGCTGAGTTTTGCTTTTGGACAAACTGCGTTTTTCAACTTTGGAGCAATTATCCTATCGCTTGCATGCTTGCAGCAATCGGTGCCGCTTGCGGCCGGACTGGCGGCAAGTCTGGTGCTGGTTAAGATACAGTATGCTCCGGCAATATTTTTGCTTGGATTTCTTCGTGGTGGTTTAAAGTTCATTGCAGGCATGGCACTGGGTGGTTTAGCGCTGGTATTGTATTCGGTGCTCATCGTCGGCTGGGATAATGTTATCGGGTGGCCGCAGGCTCTGTTCATGGGCGAGACTAGTAGTGCAGTTACTGGAGTCTGGCCTCAGCATATGCAAAATTTGCGAGGATACATCACGCTCATATGTGGACCCGACCATAGGGAGCTAGCCAACATTGCAACATTTATTTGTTTCCTTGGTGGCTTGGCCTTGATCTCCTTCTTATGGTGGCGAATTCGCTCTAACGGATCCGTAAGCGCGATCAATGCCGAACGCCAGTTCAAATGGGCTGCAGCATTGACGCTTTTGATCATGACTGCCAGCAGCCTGCACACCCATATATATGATTACGTTTTGATTGCCTGCTCTTGCATTTGGTTGTGGGACTTGACTGAAATGAATGCTAGCAAGAAAGCAGTTGTCGCTTTACGTTTCCTTATTCTGTGCTTTCCAATATCGAGCTGGTTTCTCGCCAGCTTCCTAGAGAACTTCCAAGAATTCTATATTCAACCTGCCACCGTTTGGTTATTGTCGGTCATCACTCTGGCCGGCTCTATTTATTGGAAGGAACAAACAGCACAATCACAAGCGCCGGACGATCTAACAGCAAGCTCCTGAACGCGTACTCCGATCATGTTTGAAAGCGATTCACAGCCGATGCAGGCGTCGCCTGATTCGACTCTGAGAGTATTACCTGTAGATGCCGGCTTCTAATTCGTGACAGCGAGCTCGCTCGGCAACGGCTCATTGGGTTTATCACCAGATAGATACCATAAGCGAACAGCTAACCCCAAGAGCAGAAGGTTTGAGATGAACTCAAGCAAGGTCAGCCACTTAGGTGCCAACAACAAAGTCGCCAATGTGCTCGTAATTGGATAAGTCAAAAAGAAGTAGCGCCACACCATAAACGGCATATACGTTGCAACATTCATGCTGTCTCGGCTGGGCGCTTGCAAACTCAGAGAGCTGAGAGTTAAAGCTACCGGCAATAACATAATCAAAGAATCATACCGAAAAAGATGCGGGCTGAACAAAAGTATCGTCAGTACAGTTGCGGCAAATGCCCAACGCATATCTTTCTGTTTCTTACTGGTAAACCACCAGACTGCCGATACTATCGTGGCCTCTATCAAAAGCGAAATGTTGGCCATTTTTATTCCGGCAGGAATGCCGAAGAAGTGCGCGATCACACCACGAAGCGATGGCATCCCGACGTCATCATTTGCAAATGTGGGCTGCGTATTCATGCGACTGATCATCGGAACATACGCGAGAATATTCTGCACTCCAACGACCAATACGCACAAAAGTAAAAGCACGCAACCACACAGAAAACCCCACAATATAAGCTTTCCCTTGCGCATAACAAAGGCCGGCACGGCAAGAAAAATAGGATATTGCGCCTTGATTGTCGACAACGCTAGAACTACTCCGGCCAAACGATCATCTTTCGAAAACCATGCCGCCATATAACCGGCAAGCAGTGCGACCAGCAACCAGGCGGGCTGGCCGAGCATCAGCGCAAACTGTCCGGGGAAACAGGCACTACCTGCTACTGCCAGCACTAAAGTTTGTTTGAGATTGAGCGTTCCAACGCTTCTGGTCAACCATCTCAGGCTCGCCACACCGATCATCAATACAATCGCAGAATACACCCATAACGCCTCAAGCGGCTTCATCAGCGAAAACGGTGCAAAAACCATGCAGAAGTGTGGCGGATGTTCTACGAACCCAGTGGGAAACTCCGCACGCCCGTTCACAACTTCAATTGGTGGTAGCACGTCAGGATTAACGAACTGAGCCAGCTGCTCCCGCTGAAAAGGCGGATCATAGAGCCGTTCTCTATCTTTGGATCTTATGATCTTACCTATAGAATAGAACTTAGCAAAACTGATCCAATGACGATCGAAGTATGCTGGCTCAGTGGTCAAATAAAACCAGCCAGAGTAAACGAATATCATTGCTACCAGCAGCAGCACAAAATAACATCTATCAACGATACGGACGATGCGCATAAGCTCATGCTATCAGTCGTCGGGCCAGCAGTCAAATTGAAGTGCCAGACATTGCATAATCATGAAACAGCATCAGCAGGTAATTGCTCTTCATGTCTACGATCTGAGAGGAACCACAAGCGAATCGCTAACAGTAGAAGGAACAAGTTGGAAATGAATTCAACAAGGCCCAGTACTTCAAATGTCAACAACAGTTTCAGCAATGTGCTCGTGATTGGATACGTGATTAATATGTAGCGCCAGGTAAGAAAGGGCACGTATGTTGCAGCATCCATGCTTTCTCGACTGGGCGGTGCGAGGCTGAGTGAACTCAGAGTTAAGGCAACCGGCAGTACCAATATCAAAGAGTCATAGCGAAAAATGTGGGGACTAAATAGAAGTACAAGCAAAACAGTTGCTGCAAATGCCCAGCGATGATCTCTTCCAGTTTTGCTGGTACGCCACCAGAGCAATGACACTGCTAGGGCTTCAAAAATTAGCGAAGGATTGGCGGCTTTGATTCCGGCAGAAATACCGAAGAAGTTCGCTATGACTCCACGTAGCGATGGCATGCTAGTATCACAATTTGCAAATGTGGGTTGTGTATTCATACGGCTGATCATGGGGACATATGAAAGTACGTTTTGCATCCCCACAACTAAGACGCAAGCAAGTAGCAAAAGGCAACCGCACAGAAAAGCCCACAGCACAAGCTTTTTCTTGTTCATAAAAATCGCCGGAATTGCAAAGAAAATTGGATATTGCACTTTTATGGTGGAGAGCGCCAACACAATTCCTGCCAACCGTTCGTTTTTTGAAAACCAGCTTGCCATGTAAGCGGCAAGGAACGCGACTAATAGCCAGGCAGGTTGGCCCATGATTAGCGCATGCCGTCCAGGGAAACTGGCAGCAGCTCCAAAAGCCAGCACTATCGTTTGCTGAAGGTTGAGCGTTTTTATGACCCTAGTTAACCAGCGAAGACTCGCGACTCCAATTATCAACATGATCGCCGAATACAACCAGAGCGCTTCACGCGGTCCCAGCAATGAAAAAGGTGCAAAGAACATACAAAAATGAGGTGGATGTTCGACGAACCCAGTGGGAAATTCTGCACGCCCATTCACAATTTCTATTCTAGAAAGAACATCAGGGTTAACAAACTTGGCCAACTGATCCCGTTGAAAGAGTGGATCATACAGGCGTTCTCTATCTGCTGATCGAATGATCTTACCTGTGGAATAGAATTTGCCAAAATCCATCCAACTGCGGTCAAAGTAACCCGGCTCAGTGGTCCAATAAAACCAGATCCCATACATGGTTATCGCCGATAATGACAGCAGCAAAAAATAACATCTATCGATGAGCCTGATGACGCGCATAAAGGGCATGCTATCAATGGTCGCTTCAGCAGTCAAGGTGCCTCAACATCAGTGCGCTGCCTGCATGTAAAGATACGCGCTATATCGAATTGTTGACCTGCCAATCAGGAGGTTTTTTGTGCTAAATTCCTAGCTTTCCTATCAGGATTTTATATGCTTAACAGCACCAGGCAAGCTATTTCACTGATCACCTACAATGCGCTTCCGGATCTCGACCCGGATGATCGCCTGCTGCAATCAGCATTGGAAAAGAGAGGTGTAGAATCCACTCCTGCTATTTGGAACGACCCGTCTGTCAACTGGTCCCACAGCTCAGCTTGTATATTGCGATCCACTTGGGACTATCACTTGCACTTTGAAAAATTCTTGCACTGGGCGGAGGAGGTTTCGTCCGCAACCAAATTGCTCAATCCTTATCCACTTGTGAAATGGAATACTCGCAAGACATATCTTGCCGAACTATCAGCAAACGGGCTACCGGTGATTCCGACAGAATGGATTCATGATGCGACCAGTCCCACGCTAGCTCAGATTTTAAAAGATAGAAATTGGAGCGAAGCTATTATTAAGCCTTCAATTGGACTAGCTACCTCTGGCGTGAAAAGAACAAACATCGAAAACGCCGCAGCGGATCAAGAACACGTTAATAAGTTACTTGCCACCAGTGAGGTGATGGTTCAGGAATTTCTGCCATCGGTTCATCAATACGGAGAGCGAGCACTGATCTTCATCGACGGCGAATACTCACACACAGTACGAAAAGCGCCCTTCCAGATTCTAGCTGCGGCAGGGCAAGCTGGTGAATCGCTTGCCGAATCAAATCCGAAAGAGATCGAAATCGCACGCTCCGTTCTGAATTACTTAGACAGCCCGCCGCTCTATGCACGAGTAGATCTAGTTAGAGATGCTTCTCTTAAGCCGCTCCTGCTGGAACTCGAGCTTGTAGAGCCATCGCTGTTTCTAAGCTTCGCTCCGGAAGCAGCCGAAAAATTCGCCGAAGCTATTCTGCGTCGATTATAGAATTTGCTTGCTGTCAATGTTCTGTGCATCGCGAAGCAATGCGTCGAAGCCGGCAGGATGCCGGCGCTCCCGGGATCGAACCGAAGTCAAAAGAGCGAATCTGTCCTAAGTATGGAG
>JAIEQI010000205.1 GCA_019747875.1 Candidatus Obscuribacterales bacterium | reverse complement strand
TGCCGGCTCCGATCTTCGACAGCGATTAGCATATTGTTTGCTCGGTCCGATCCCGGGAGCGCCGGCATCGTGCCGGCATCGTGCCGGCTCCGATCTTCGACAGCGATTAGCATATTGTTTGCTCGGTCCGATCCCGGGAGCGCCGGCATCTTGCCGGCTTCTAATCTTCGTCGCGATTCGATTTGTTCGAGCTGGCATGTGTGCGTGTCTGCAACCTCCGACTCCATGAGTCATGGATGCCAATTCCAGAGAGCCGCGTCGCGACGGATTCTGACTAAAAGGGGTCTGCCAAAGATCTGACTGGATTAGTCGTTGCCTGCTGCAAAATCAGGTCCTTGATCTTGCATGTTCCATTTGAGCAACTCTCTGCGCCATTCCAAGTCTGCTTGCGCTTCTTTGAGCAGGCTGGCTAATCCCTGATAATCAGCGAAGGACAAGTCGACTGCAACACCAATTTCGTAAGTGAGTTTGACGCGCTCGTAGCTTGGCGTGCAGGCCATGCATACCATGTGATCAGGACCGCAAATTTCAAAAATGCGATTTTCGTCGCACTGTAGCGGATCTTTCTGCCAGTTCAAATACTCGAGAAACTCCTCGTCTTCAAGGCTCTGTTGTACGAGCAGAACCAGAGCTTGATACTGTGTCTGGTTCAAGTATATTGTGATCTCCTGCCGTCTCAAATCGAGAGCTACTTCACCGTTCTCCTTGTCCAGGTAGAGATCGGCAAACGCATTTGCGAAGCTGATTTGATACTGAGTGCTGGTTTTCATTTATTGCATTTCCTCAATGAAAAATACCCCGCCTAAGAAAGCCACTTGGCTAAATCTCGGGCGTGGTAGGTGATCACTATGTCGGCGCCGGCTCGGAATATGCCGGTCAGGGCTTCTAGCACAACTCTTCTCTCGTCGATCCAGCCGTTTGCGGCGGCTGCTTTGACCATCGAATATTCTCCTGAGACATTATATGCCGCAATTGGCAGCTTGGTAATCTCTCTGGCGCGGCTAATTACGTCTAGATAGGGCAAAGCTGGTTTCACCATGACGATATCGGCTCCCTCCTCGATATCAAGCTCGATTTCACGTAATGCTTCGCGGATATTTGGGGGATCCATCTGATAACTCGTCCGGTCTCCGAATTGCGGTGCCGATTCGGCTGCCTCCCGGAATGGACCATAGAAAGCACTAGCGAACTTCGCACTGTATGCCATGATCGGCACGTCTTCGAAGCCATTGGCGTTCAACGTGGATCTGATGGCGCCGATGCGGTGATCCATCATGTCGGACGGGGCAATGATGTCGGCGCCGGCCTCCGCCTGTGAGAGAGCGGCTTTACAGAGGATATCGACGCTGGGGTCATTGAGGATTTTGCCTCCCTCAACGATGCCACAATGTCCATGGCTCATGTATTCGCATAGGCAAGTGTCAGCTACAACAAGGAGTTCGGGGAAGTGTTTCTTGATTTCGCGTGTAGCTCGTTGGACGATTCCGTCGCTCTTCCAGGCTCCGGAAGCCTCCGTATCTTTCTTTTCGGGAATGCCAAATAGTATGACCGACTTCAGACCGGCTTCCGCGACCTGTTCAACTTCTTTCAAGATCTCATCAATACTTTGCTGGTGAATGTTCGGCATCGAGGAAATAGGCTTCTTGATGCCTTTTCCTTCCACTATAAACATCGGGTAGATCAATTTTTCAAGCCGGATGTGCGTTTCGCGAACCATAGCACGCAGATTTGCACTCGAACGAGTGCGGCGAAGCCTCATGGCGCTTTGCGAATCAGTTGTAGAGCCCGCCGTAGAACGCGTTGGGCTCGACTCTTTGGTTGTCGCAGGGGACATGGAAATTTCTCCAGGAACTGAAGGGAAGTTGAAAGATAGATGAATCCGAGCTGTGAACAGCTGAAAATATCCATACTATATCTTTGAAGCGGCTGTCAGTGCCTGAGTTGTTGCTATTCTGGCAGATATTTAATCCGATATTTCCGTCCTCTAAAGACGGATTGGGTTAAATGAATTGCTCGGACACACGGAGCAACGCGATCGTGTTTTGCCTTATTGAAGCGATTCTCTAACGGCTTCCACCAATCCTTCTGTATTAAATTGTTTCGCAACAGCATTGCAGCGGCCAAAGAGATCTCGGCAAGTATTTTCAGTAGCGCTACCAATTGCAACCAGTTTGACGTTCGAGAGAACTTCTGAAAGACTCGCGTTGCTGGCCTCTAGTACTGCTTTTAATTGTTGAACAGTTTCAGAGCTTGCTAAAGTGATTGCTTGGAGCTGTTGTGTTTTAATCAGTTGCAGAATTTGTTCCGCGGTTTTTCTCAAATCTTGCGGGCCGCATGTATTATATGATTCGACGAT
This sequence comes from Candidatus Obscuribacterales bacterium, assembly GCA_019747875.1. GTDB lineage: Bacteria > Cyanobacteriota > Vampirovibrionia > Obscuribacterales > Obscuribacteraceae > JAIEPM01. Next base: position 36,629 of record JAIEQI010000205.1, on the reverse strand, counting down.
CATTACTTGCCATCCAAGCTTCTCCAGCTCCTCTTTAATCAGCAATCTGCCAAGGTTAGTTTTCGGCCAGAGAATATTTTTGTTCCCTGCTGTTTGTGGAAATTGTTCTACAAGTGTTTCTGCAATGAATTTGTCGGGTGTGAAGTCAGCTGAGATACCGTACTTGAGTAGAGTCGCTTGAGTGGCGCTTCCAATGCACGCTACTTTTGTTGCGGTTTTATTGATCTGCACTTTTAGTTTTCGCATTCGTTCGATCGTTGAACTTACAGCATTTGTGCTGGCAAAGATAATCCAGGCGAATTCATCGATTCGTTTGGCCGCTTCGTCAAACTCCTGCCAGCTCTCAGGCTCGGTAATTCTTATAAGCGGAATTCTGATCGTGCGTGCTCCCTCTCGTTCTAAAGCTTCACAGAGCTCATTTGCTTGCGATTCGGGACGCGTCACGAGTATGCTTTTTCCAGCAAGTGGTTTCGACTCTTCAGGCATCGATCTTACCTTCCGCGGAGCTCTACGCCGAGTTTGATTGCTTGAGATTCTTGTCTTGTTAATGGTATTTTTCCAAGACAGGACTTGACCTCGTCGGCTGTGTTGTTTGACCCATTCTTATGTATCGGGTGCATGTAATCGCTTTGAAGCCAATCCTACGGTGGGGAAACTAGACCAAGGTCAGATTCTTTGAGTCCGCCGATTATTTCTCGGGCGCCCAGGGATAACATTTTTTCCGCGAGAGTGGTGCCCAGCTTCGCCGGGTCGGATACCGGTCCTTTTAGCGTTTCTCTTAAAGTCCTTGTGCCGTCAACGGAAGCAACGCAGGCGCTCAGTTCGATTTGTCCATCTGCGGTGAGTTGGGCAATCGCGCCGACTGGTACGGAGCAGCCACCACCCATGGTGTTCAGGAAAGACCGCTCTGCTTGCGTGCACGTCCAGACCGGCTCTTCATTGATTGCATGCAATATGGAGAATACTTCGGCGTCATCGCTGCGGCATTCAATGGCAAGCGCACCCTGTCCGACTGCTGGTGTGCTGACATCGATAGCAAAAAATTCTGAAATGCGATCGCTGAGTTCCAGGCGCAATAGTCCCGCTGCGGCGAGCACCATAGCGTCGCATTGCCCTTCGTCATGTTTTCTGAGGCGCGTTTGGATGTTGCCCCGTATGTCGATGAACTCCAAGTCTTTTCTGAGCGCTGAGAGCTGAGCTGCTCGTCGTCGGCTGGATGTGGCAACGCGACTGCCTTGCGGCAACTCACCGAATTTCAATTTGTCTTTGCTGACGAGAACATCGCGTGGATCTGCCCGCTCTAACGTTGCTGCCAAGCTTAAGCCTGGAACCATTTCTGTGGGAAGGTCTTTCAAGCTATGCACAACGAAATCAACTCGTCCATCCAACAGAGCGTCTTCGAGTTCTTTGACAAAGACGCCGCGACCGCCGAGTTCGGAGAGTGGCGTGTGTTGGTTCTTGTCACCCATCGCTTTCACTGCAATGATTTCAAAATTGATTTTCGGAAATTTTGCCTGGATAGCGTTCAACGCTAAATCCGTTTGTAAGCGGGCCAAAAGGCTTTCTCGGGTGCCTACTTTAAATCGGTTTGGTTTGCGATCAGCTGTCACGATTGTGAACTCTGCTACTTATTTGAATGTTGTGCCGAATTGTTTGAATTTGAGGCAGCGGTCGTGTTCTTTTGACCTCTATGCATTGGGCACTCTGTGATTGGCTTGCCGAGCGCTTTGCTTGCGAGTCCTTTTACTACGGTTTTGATGGTCGACATGAGATTGATTGAGAAACGCGTAATCGGGCAGCCAGTTGTGGATGTCTCGTAGATGAGATGTTCATAGTCTGCTGAGCTGAACTCGGCTTGCGTGTTCATCGTAGAAAGAGGCTGACCGTGATTGACAGGGCACTTAGCACCTGCTGCCGGGCTGCCCAGATTTGCAATTGATGGTATGAAGTCGCTTTGGCTCTGTACTGTAGATGTTTCAGCATGGCGATTTGTGTAATTGCTCAATGCTGAAACTTCTATACTCGTGAGCTGTGATAAGTCGGCTTGGCTTGTTTCGCTCTTGTGCTTTGCCGTCGTTATGGATTGGTTTGTGGTGTTTCTGACTCTTGATGATGCTTCGCGATTCGAGTCGCGGCGTGTACTAGCCGTTGCTAGTTCCGCATACTCGCTGCCCGACGAAATCAATCGAGTGCGATACTCTCCGGTGTTTCCGGTTTTTGATCGCTCTCTGTCACCGCGCGTAGTGCATGGGTCGCTGAGGATATCGAGATTGAATAGTTTTCTGAGAGCTTCTGCTTGCTGTTTGAGTGAGCGATAGTCACTCGTTGACTTTAATTGTGTTGTTGGGTGGTGCAAGATTTGATTGATTAGAGCTCGGCTTAAGTCTTCAAATTCGTCGCGGCGACCTTCTTGCTGGGTTTGCTTGCGATCGATTTTGACCAAATGTTCTTCTCTGATTGCCTCTATTTTCTTGCGCAATTCAGTTATGGTCGGCGCTACCAACAGACTTCTTTCCCAATCGTGGAAACTTTGGAGCACGTCCATGACGATCTGTTCTGCTTCGTCGATAAGTGATTCGCGCTCTGCGATATTTTTGTTTACTACCGAAACCAAATTGTCGGCGTCGAAAACGCGCACATTCTCAAGTTCGCGGATGCTCGGATCGACGTTGCGTGGAACCGAAATATCTACAATAGTGAGAACGCGACCTGGTTGCAGGTGCTTTTTCAGCTCTTGTTGTTCGAGAAGGAATTTCGGGGCGGACGTTGCGACAATTACCAGGTCAGCTGCAGCCGCTATTTGATGGCGGTCTTCGAAAGATAGTCCAAGTTTGAGCCTGTCTTTATTCGGTAATTTGTTGCCCGAGAAATGTTCGATACGTTCGCTTGTCCGGTTCAACATTATGACAGGACCGGCGCCATTCTCGGACATTACATGTTTGCCGCAAATTTGTGCCATCTTTCCGGCACCGATGATTAAAGTGGTGCGGTCTCTGAGCGGACCGAGCACATCGCGCGCAAGCTCTACTGCTGCTGAGCTTACAGAAACGGCGCGCTTGCCCATCGAAGTTTCTGTGCGGACACGCTTTCCGCAATTCAGAGCGAGCTGGAAAAGTTGTCCGAGAATTGGTCCGGCTGTTCCGCTTTCCAACGCATTTTTGTATGCCGCTTTGACCTGCGACATAATCTGCCCTTCGCCCAGCACCATGCTGTCTAGCCCGCTTGCGACACGGAAAAGATGCAATGCAACATCGTCCCGAAGGAGGCGGAAGTTTGGCTTGAGAACATCGTGGTCGCTGACGGTTTGTGCTGACAGGAAGAAGGATTCGATTTCCTTCATGCCGGCCTGGACATCGCTGACGACGGCATAGACTTCGGTGCGATTGCAGGTTGAAAGGATGGCGGCTTCATTTATATGTGGCATGCGCGCTAAGCCACCGAGAGCATGCCCAATACACGATTCAGGAATAACGAACTTTTCGCGAACGAAAATCGGACAGCTGTGGTAGCTGATGCCCATGACGATGAGGTGTGCACTTGCCGACTGGTTAGTCGTGGGCTTTGCATCGAGGTTGGGTTCGCTGAAGTTCACTTTTGCTCTTTTCGGCTGTAGCTTGCCTGGGATGCCGGGTTGTTCCGGAGCTTTGTCGGATGTAGGACCGGATGGGCTGTTTAGCCGGGTTGCTTGTGGCCGATCGGTCTCCAGAACCGTTTGGACCACATTCTCATGACAAGTCCAAGAACAGCAAAGGATGCTCCCGCAAATTATAGCCACTGGCGGCTCCCGCATACCCCGCTGCCGCTACGGCGTAACGTTTTAGCAAACACCCGCACAGCCAATAATAGTAAGTGCCTACGGAGCTGTCTCCGGTCAGCTACTCCTATCGGTGACATGAAAGTTTTTCCACCTTGCCGATATTGTTGAATAAGGAGACTTTATACCGGCTTCATCTATTGCGCTGTCGGTGCTTAGATCCTTGATGGTGGATGTGAAGGGGACTTCGTTCGATACCAGGCGTCGATTTCTTTTTTGAATTCTGGGTGGATTGTGGTGGCTAGCCAATGGAGTGCGTCTTTGATGCGCAGGGTCGGTCTGTAGAGGCAGTCGGTTTCGTATTGCGGGAGCACGAAGAGTTTGTTTTGTTTGACGGCTGCCATATATTTCCAGGGCGCCTTTAGCCAGAACTTTTCATTGCGAACTTCGTTTGGGACGAGGATGATGTCAGGCTTTATAAGCAGGAGTCGCTCCGGATTTACGCGAGGGTAAGCTTGGGATAAGTCGCCTGTGCAGTTTACGCCACCGCATATGGTGATGCACTGATCCATGAAGCTGCCTTTTCCGGCAGCCATCAGTGGCTGCGGCCAAACGCAGATGAGGACACGGGGACGGGATTTGCTGCGTGAAAGAATAGACTTAAGATCGTTGAGACTTTTAGTGAAATTGTCTTTGAGTGTTTGTGCTTCTTCGTTCTTGTTAGTGATCGCTCCGAGCGTTTCCAAGTTCTTTGGTATTTGCTCAATTGTGCTGTTGTCTAGCACCGTTATGGGCAGCTTATGCTTCTTCAAAGTATTGGCCAGTGCTTCTTGTCCGGTAATTAACAAGATTCTGTCGGGATGCAATTTTGTTAGCTTTTCTAGTTTGACTGAATTAAAGCTACCTACCTTCTCTTTTTTCTTTGCCTCAGGTGGATAATCACAGACATCGGAAACCCCGACTAATTGTCCACCAGCGTTCAGGCTGTATATTAGTTCGGTGTTTGAAGGCGCGAGTGATACAAGTCTTGCGGATTTGTTCGAGTCATCCGCATTGGCGCTGGAAGAGCAGAAATGAAGAACGATTGGAATGGCTGCCGCAATCGTCATTCCTCCGATGCATCGAAGTATTTGCGGTATTGATCTATTGTTCAAGCCAACTCCGCGCCTCGAGAATCCGCTCCGCCAGCGAGCTTGAGCTGATTGTTAGTGTGCGATCCCATAAATTTAAATCGTACAAAGTCATTCGTGTGATTCGATCGATCTGCTTTATGTAGTCTGGTTCAATCCATCGAAAACCATCATCAATAGCCGTAAAGAGAGGTGGAACATAAATGATGTGTGTATAGTTTCTGGCGTGATCGGCAACGGTAGTGTAAATTTCTTCGGTGTCATATGTCATAGCTGAGCAGATGTTCCAGCGCTGCCAAAGTATCCAGCAGTCCAATGCGGAGCGATCAGACACAAAACTCTCGTGCTTGCGTTCTACTTCTATTTGTTTGGAAAGGACGTTGCGTTTGAATTGCTCTTGTTCGGGAATTTCGCCGATGCGTTTGTATCCCATTTGCTCGCATAATACTCGCGCTGTCTCCTCAATAAGCGGGAGCTGAAGCTCTTGGGCGAGCTTCGTGCAGAGGGTCGTTTTGCCGACTCCGCTAGATCCGGTAATGGTAATTTTTTTCACGTAGGCAATTATACCCCTTTGAGATCGCAATCGCTTTGGGCTAGAGGTGAAGGGCTTGATGGATACAGTAGAACAAAAGACCTCCCTTTGGAGGGAGGTCTCTGTTTATTATGTTTGCGGTGCTCTCAGGCGACAAATTTCGCTTGAATTGCTCTCTGCGACATTGCGCTCTAATCGGCAGTTTGCTCGCTGTTTTTGGAGCTTTGTGGCGCTTACTGTCTTGGTGGCAGTGTTGTCGATGTAACCGGTGTTTGCTGTCCGTCTGCTGGACGGGAGCTGGCTGGACGGTTTTCGATGCGCTTATCTTCGCTGGTGTTCGAACCCGTGAAGTGTTTATTCAACGCGGAGCTCAAATCGATTCCGGTTAGACCCTTCACCAGGTGCAAGCTTTGTGCAGCCGCGTTCACAACTTCCGCGGTTAGCCTGCTGGCGCCGAGACTTTCGCCGCCTGTGGACAGCAACGTAACCGAGCCAATCTTGGACAACGGAGCGGAGGCTGATTCCACGATTTGCGGCAACTTCTCGATAATCATAGAAGCAATAGCAGCATCGTTATACTGTTTGTATGCCTCTGCTCGCTTAGCCATCGCTTGTGCTTCAGCATCACCTTTCGCGGCGATAATGGCAGCTTCGGCAAGACCTTGCGCCTTCTTCGATTCCGCTAGTGCCAAACCGGTTGCACGCGTTGCTTCTGCTTCGGCCAGTGCTCGAATGCGCAGCGCTTCAGCCTCACCAGCTGCGCGCATCTTTGCCGATTCGGCGTCAGCCTGCGCAAGAATTCTGCGCTTTTCTTGTTCGGCTTGCGCGTTGATGCGAGTACGGCTTTGCTCTGCTTCTGCCGGTTTCGTGATTTCGGCTTCAAGCATCACCTGGCGCTTTTGTACTTCGACAGCTTGCAATTCAACTGATTTTTGTGCTTCAACGATTTTGATTTTCTGCTGTTCTTCAATCAGTTTTTGCGTGCTTTGCGCTTTGACGATTTCATACGCAAGGTCAGCGGCAGCTTTCTTCTGTGCGATTTCGCCGGAGTACTCGGCTTGTTTTACTTGCAAGTCGCGCTGTGATTCGGCGATCTTGGCAGCGTTTTCCAACTGCGCTTTTTCACCTTCTTGCGCTGCGTGAGCTTGGGCGATTTTGGCGTCCCGCTCAGCATTTGCTTTTGCAATTGTTGTTTCACGAGCTGCGGCGGCTTGAGCGATTTGCGTTTGTCGCATCGCTTCAGCTTTCGCCACTTCTGTTAATTTGGTGGCTTCCGCGACGCCGATGTCGGCGCGCTGCTTTGTCTCAGCAGCTTGCTTTCTACCGAGTTGCTCTAGATATCCAACCGAGTCGCGTATCTCTTTAATTGTGAAAGACACAATCGTCAATCCCATTTTTCTGAGATCGGGGATTGTGTTTTCTTGCACTTTGCGGGAGAACGATTCGGTGCTTTGAATTAGTTCTTCAACTTCCATCGTTCCCAAAATGCCGCGCAGATGACCAATCAGGGTTTCATGCGCAACTGCCATAACGTCATCGACGGATTTGCTCAAGAATTGCTCGGCGGCTGTGCGAATTGATTCGTCGTCGCCGTCTACTTTTACTTGCGCGACGCCTTCTACAAAAACGGGTACGCCGTTCTTTGTAAGACATGCAGCGGACGATTTCACATCGATAGTCATAACTTCAAGCGACAAAGGTTTCGATGCTTGTAAGAGCGGAAGTACAACTGTACCGCCGCCTTTAATCACTTTAGGTTGGCTGCTGAACGCACCGAACACGATAAGCGCGGTGTTCGGCGGGCATTTTTGAAACATTCCAACGATTAGCGAAAACAGAACACAAACTACTATTACGGCCATGCCGATCAGAACGTATTCCATTGATAAGTCACTACCCTCCAGGGTGAGTCTAATTTTTGATTTAACAGTCTTTGAGCCGACTTAAGGGTTGTCAATAGATGCCAGTATATATGCACTTAATATTGTAGCCGTTAATATTAATACATTTGCAATGTATATGTGCCGAGATGAATAAAATATCGCTATTTGCATCCAGGCGTGAGTTTTGGGGTTTAATACTTGGTAACTCTAGTGGCGGATACGGTGGTACATTTGGTGACTTCAAGCCGAAATGATTTCGAAATCATTCTCGCATCTGTATTTGCGGTGTTTTTCCTTTTCTTTGCCCCCGGGGTACAGGCAGCAGCAACTGAAATCGGTTCGGAGTCCCAGAATAGTTCTGTCTCCGCAAACGTTCAGACTGCAAAGGAAGAAAAAAACAGAACTTACATCGACGTTCCCGTTCCGGTTGTAAGCGATCGAAATAATCACTTCCAGAAAGACGCCTATAAGAAATTGTCGGTTGATCAGCTTATTGGATCGAAACATGTTTGGTTTGGTGTCGCGCACGTAGCCGTTTACGCGAATGCATTCTCTCCGGAGGATCTGGCCGCAGCGGAAAGCTGGGGGTGCAAACGAATTACATGGAAGGAAGCGCATCGACCGTATTACACGAGCTTTGAGAAACAGCTTAAGGATTCTGCGCTGACAGTTTGCATCCCGTCTTTGAAGGATGATCAGGATTGCCACCCGTTTCGTAATGAGCAGTATGCCACGTTCAAAAATGCAACTAGTGATTTGTTGAAGAGATCGCAGACGAATGAGCATCTGATCTTTTTGCACGGATGTTGCACCAGCCAGAAAATGGCACTTGAGCAAACGGCGATTCTGGCGCTTACTTTTCATCAGCCGGTGATCGCGTTCGACTGGGCGACAGTCGGGCCTGTGAATGCACCGCCACTGCCTGAGGTGAACACGTATCGCAGATCTGAGCGTGCTTTGGAAATCAGCCAGGTTCTTTTTGATCTCTGGATGAACGAGTTGTTGAAAGAGGTTCCGGCGCAGAACGTTAGTTTGTTTGCTCACAGCATGGGCAATCGAATCGTCAAAGATTATTTGTTGAAACAGAATGAGAAATCAGGAAAGCTGAACCAGGTTCACTTGATACGCCCAGACATGAGTGCGCAACCGTTCTTTATGCAGGAGCGGACCATTACGAGTTTTGCGAAAGACACGTTTGTATATTTTGCAAACAATGATCCGTGGTTGTCATGGTCCGCGGCGGCAAGTGCCAGTGTCCCGCGCCTTGGGCGCATGGAAGAGCTTGTTGAGCGCGTTAAAGAAGAGGGAACTAACTATGGTCCACCTGGTTGCTCTTTTCTGATCGATATTTCTAGTCTAGGACATAAACATCAAATACCAGAGCAACTGATCAGAGACGTCTGGAAGAACGGGATACAGTCAGAGATTTCATCAAAGAAACTAATCCGGGAAATCCCAGATCGCGACCGAATTTTGCGTGCTTCATAGATTGCTTGGCAGGACGTGATTCGTGAGCGCGTTAATTTGTCTATCGAAGCTCATCCTCGGTCATTGGTTCGACATAAAAAACGCCGTCTTTGCAGTCGACTACGATTACTTTGCTGAGCTTTCGAATTTCGACTTCGGAGTTTTGTGCGCGGGCTGGTGCGCTGTGGCGACCGCTGCGTCCTGAAAGAATGACTTCGCCGGTTTTTCCAGGTTCGATCGACAAGACTAATTCACCGACGGTTCCTACCAGGCTGTCTTGGTTGAAATTCGTAGAGGCATGCAATTTCGATACGAATGCATTTAGAACATTCAGAAGTATTCTTGCCAAGAAATATCCGACTATTAGGGATGGAATCAGGGTGATAATGCCCAGCCATGGAAAAGCCTTTAGGGTGAGCAAGCCGATTGCGCCGGTGAAGAACAGGATGAGGCTGATTTTCGTTGGGCTGAGCGCGCTCACAACCTTCCAGTAAAAGGTTTCTCCTGAATGGCTTCTTCTTGTTCTTGCATTTGCGGCACCTAATTGTTCTTCGCCGGCCACGCGGTCAGCAAACGCAGAGCTGTGACTGCCATGGTGATGCGTATTCGTATTTACATCGCCCGGATCACCGCCGTGTGATGCACTCACATCTATGTCTCCAGGATCCCCGCCACCAGTTACGGTGACATCGCCTGGGTCGCCGCCGTCGCTGAATCCATGACCGGTATGACCATGGACTCCTCCGTGGTCGCCGCCGTGCAGTTGCCCGAGGAGTGCAGATCCGACGATGTAAACGAATCCGATGACTGTACTTATCCAATAAGCTAATTCGAGTTGTGACATTTCATGTTTCCGTCCAAATGAAGCTAAAGTAGAGGGCAAGATTTCTTGTGGATCATCTCGGTTCTGGTTTTTCCTCTTCCTTTGATACTGTAAGGTTGAACGGTGATTCCATTTCCTCTTCCTCAAATGGTTCTACTATGAAGATACCGTCTTTAATGTCAACCACAATAACTTGAGCGAGTTTTTTTATACTTTGACCTTTGAGATACGGACGGGCTGGTCCTGAATATCTTGAGCCCTTACTCGTAAGCATGACCTCACCAAGTCCGCCGTCGTCAATGGATAGCGTGAGTTGTCCGAGCGCGCCGATTTGGCTCTCTTTCGTAAAGTTCGTTGATGTGCCGATGCGCATTAGGATGGTACCTAGGATGTTGAAAAACGCGTTTGCACAAATCCAGCCCAGTATCACAGCTGGTGCCAGGCTTAAATAGCCCGGCAGAATAGCAAGTGAAAAGTATCCGACAAAACCAAATAGAAAGAGGAAGAAAGATAGCTTCGTGGGGCTGAGGATATCTAGCAATTTGAGATATATGCTCGGAACACCGGAAGCGGCCGGAACCATTGTGGTCGTTTGCGATAGGTGGTGGCGAAGATCATGAAAGTGCACATCGTGATGTGACTCCCCTCCTTGTGCATGTGAGGCATCATGAGCTGCCTCGGACATTTGACCGGGTGCTTCTGCGCCAGGGGATCCATCTGAGCCATGAGATCCATCAGAGCTGTGAGATCCAGGGGCGCTGTGAGATCCGGCGGTGCTGTGAGATCCAGGAGTGCTGTGGGATCCATGAGTGCTGTGGGATCCAGGGGGGTTGTGAGATCCAGGACTGCCGTGAGATCCAGGACTGCCGTGAGATCCAGGACTGCCATGAGATCCAGGACTGCCGTGAGATCCAACAGTGCCATGAGATCCAGGAGCGCCGTGAGATCCAACAGTGCCATGAGATCCAGCCACGCCGTGAGATCCTGCAGTCCCATGAGATCCACCTGCGCCATGCGATCCAGCTGCGCCATGCCCGAATCCGTGTGAGCCTAAATCTCCGTGAACATGACCGTGACTTCCTGCTCCGTGACCTCCGTCCCCTATCTGACCCGAATGCGTATGAAAGGCGCCCAAAGCTGCAGATCCGACGATGTAACCAAATCCGAGTATCGAACTCAACAGATAAAGGTCTTGTAAGGGGCTCATAATCCTTGCAGGATAAGCAATTGTCTGCTGAGGAGATACCCGGGTATAGGATAAGATAAACCCTGTTGAGCTACCGTATGAACCCGTGGAACTAGTACTTGCACATCGGAATATGGACTTTGATTGCTTGGCTTCGCAGCTTGCTGTAACTAAGCTCTATCCCGCTGCCCGAATTGTGCCGGCTCATCCCCTTTCCCCACGCATTAAGAGCTTTCTCTCACTCTATAGGGATCAGTTGCCGCTTGTCGACTTGCAGTATGTCGACAAGGCGACTATTCAGCACGTTTTCATAGTCGATTGTCAAAACCCGGAGCGCTTGGACGATAGGGCTCGTCGTTTCTTCCTGGATTTTATTGAAAAGGGGAGCTTCACTGTATTCGACCATCATGACAATGAATCACCTGGCGCAATTGGCAAGCAACCTCGAACCGATTCGATTGTAAAGAAGGCGGGCTCCGCTGCTACAGTTCTTGTTGAAATCTTGAAGGAACGCGAAATAGGTCTCAGTAGCTTTGAGGCCACCGTCATCGCCGCCGGGATTTATGAAGACACTGGTTGCCTGACGCATCGAGGCACGACAGAGGCTGACGCGTTAGCTGTGGCGTATTGTTTATCTTTCGGTGCTGATCTTGAAAGGGTCAACGAAATCATTCGGCCGAAGTTTGATCAGGCACAAGCAACTCTTTTTGAGAGGCTGCTTGCCTCGGTGGAAACGCGCCAATTGGGTAATGCACAAGTCACCATATGCAGTGACTCGACGGAGGAGTACATCGACGGACTTGCAGAAATCACATCTCGTTTGCTCGAGAATATTTCCTCAGATGTGCTCGTGTCTTTGGTCAATATGAAGGATCGCATACACCTGGTATCGCGCAGTCAAACTTCGTTATTCGATCTTAGAAATCTTGTACGCAAATTCGGTGGAGGTGGACATCCCGGAGCGGCTTCAGCCGTGGTAAAAGGACAGGATCTTTCCACGCTCAAAGAGCAAGTTTGGCACGAACTCTCAACAGAGCAATCCAGCGAGTTGTGTGCAAGAGAAATAATGGCTACTCCTGTCAGGACAATCAAATCCGATACCAGCATCGATGAAGCCGGACGAATAATGCTTCGCTATTCTGCTGACGGATTGGTTGTTATGGATGATGGAAAAGTTACTGGAATTGTGTCCAATAGAGACGTTGATAAAGCCAGGCACCACAAGTTGGATCATGCTCCAGTGCGCGGATTCATGAGTCATCCTGTAATAACGGTTGCTCCCGATACTCCTCTGAGCAAAATTCAATCGACGATGATTGAACATGGCATCGGACGCGTTCCGGTCCTAGACGAAAAGACTGATGAATTGCTTGGAATTATTGGGCGGCATGAACTTTTGCGCGCCCTCTATGGAGATGACGAACCACGGCAGCTAGAGCCTGGGATGGTGCAACCGATGAAACGGGTTGCCGACAAGCCTGAACTATTGAAGCGAATTGAACCGGAACTCCTCTCTCTCTACAAGGAGATTGGCTCGGTTGCAGCCGATCTAAAGATGGTGGCATATCTGGTGGGGGGATGTGTTCGCGACCTGGTCTTGCAGCGCGACAATTTTGACCTGGATTTTGTTGTTGAAGGATCTGCCATTGATCTTGTGCATGAGCTGGCAAAGCGCTTCCCAGACAAGTATGAATTACTGGTTGAACATGAAAGATTCAATACTGGCGCAATGAATGTTGCGCTGAGTCGGAAGCGGGAAATCGATATCGCGACAGCTCGCGTTGAATATTACGAGTATCCTGCCGCATTGCCAACGGTTGAACCGTCTTCGTTGGAACAGGACCTCTTCAGACGTGACTTTACAATTAATGCTCTTGCAATGTGTCTCCATCCGGAGCGATTCGGAAAGATCGTCGACTACTTTGGCGGTTTGACAGATCTGCAAGGTGGTCTGATTCGTGTACTTCACCCATTTAGTTTCATCGAGGATCCCACACGAATCATTCGTGCTGCGCGATTTGCATCTCGATTCAATTTTAAGTTGGAAGCTCGCACAAAGCTGCAGGCTGAGCGCGCAATCCAGTTTGGAATTTTCGATAACCTTGGTGGCGTTCGCTTGAAGGAAGAGTTGAGATATATTCTGGAATCTCCGCAGCGCTTGTCTGCCTTAGAGATCCTTGATGATCTCGGTGGTGGATTACGCTTTTTAGATTCCGCGATCATCTATCGGCGCAATGTGCGCTTGCAGATCCGCAGGGCAGAAAAATTGTTGGCGCGCTATGACGTTCCTCGTCACTGGATTGTGTATTTGGGCGTTTTGCTTTTGTCTTTGCCTGAAGAGCGTATAGCTGCGGCGCTGAGTCGTTTGCATTTGGCCGAGGATGAACGCTCTTGGGTCTTGGATGGGGCAAAGATTGTGCGCGGACTGAATGAACTTGAACATGCCGCAAAGCGTTCGCAAGTATATCGAGTTTTGCATGGACACGCTGATCAGGCGCTTGCGATTGCGGCTTGTGTAGCAGCTGCTGGGTCTAACTTGCGTCGATGGATCAAAATATATTTTGAAGAACTGAGAGAACTTAAGACAGAAATCTCCGGACACGACCTTCTGGCTCTAGGCATACGTCAGGGCCCGTCTATCGGCGAAATTCTCTCCAAGTTGCGTGACGCAAAATTGGATGGCGAGTTAAGAACACCAGAAGAGGAGCGAGGTTTCGTAATCGACAACTTTTCAGATCGCATGATGCCCCAGTAAATTGAGCTTTGTGCTTGCTCGAAGCTGAGAAGCAGCCAATGAGGGCAAGTAAACAAGTTGTGAAGATGAAAAGGAGTTCGTAATCCTCAGTTTTGTTTAGCTTAGGGTGCCCCAATTAAAGCATTTGCGCGAGTTTCCGAGAGATGTTTCGAAAGGTTGCAAAGTATCCTGTGGGGAGGCTGTTTTAACCGAGCCTTAAACGTTAAAGTTGAAACTGTTGTCAATTGTTCACCTCCCCATTTGCGTTAAGCGCGTCTTATGATCACCTTCATTTTCTTCAGCGTCCTTGTTGGCTTGTTTGTCGCCCTCATAATCGGAACCCTCGGAGATGAGATCCGCGATTTTGTCTTCGACCTGACCGATGTTGTGCACTCCGATCCAATGACAAAAGAGCTTCGTCACTTCCGCGACGAAATGCGCCGCTAAATAGAAGCATCCGAATCTTAGCGGATGAGCGTGGGTTAGGCTCCTCAGGCTGATTATTTTTGTCGCTATGGACAAATGACTCTTACTGCTTTTTGAATAACTTCAATTTGCATCGGCGTTGTTCCACAGGCGTCCCCATCGACATTTGCGGTCACGGGACCATTCATACTTTCAATTTTGACTGAACGCACCTTTCTCATATAAAAAGGCGCGCTGGTGGCTAGCACGGCGCTTGCGACCTGAAATCCGAGCATCACGTAGTCCGTGAATTCTGCCAGAGTAACGATACAGAGGTCCAGTTTTCCATCGTCTACCCTGGCGCGCTCGGACATAGTGGCGAAGCCCATATCGCCAACATTTGTGACGATAACCCCGAGCGCTTTCACCTGAAAGACGTCTCCGTCGGCGGTAATCTTGAAATTGATCGGCTGCGAGGCAACTGTCTGAAGCATAGACCCGACGTAAGCGAGCATTCCCCAATTTTCTTTTTCTTCGCGGGTGGGAGCTAGAATCGCGTCTGATAAGGGGCCTGCCCCGGCAGCTACGCAAAAATAATTTCCGTTCATTTTTCCCAGGTCAATGGATCTGGTTCGCCCAGCCGCGATGATGTCTACTGCTCGTTGCAGGGGATCCACAAAAAGGGCGTCCTGATAAATCTTTAAGTTTCGAGCGAGCTGATTGCCAGTCCCGAAGGGAACAATTCCCACCGGAATAGCGACGTCAGTTTCAGATAACGACCCAAGCACGTGGCGTATCGTGCCGTCACCGCCGGCTGCGATTACTAATTCGGGCTCAGAAGCTAGACAATCTTCCAGCAATTCTGCAGGAGTGATATCGGCAGTAGTGGCATGTACCGCAACTGAATACTTCAAGTGAGTGCAGATTTTGTCGATGATAGTGCCGAGCCATAGGTCGCGATCGAATGCCGACCCCGACTTCGGGTTGTATATCAAGACGCTATTCGGGAATTTCTTTTCTTTGGGCATTTAAGCAAAAAATGATTTCAAGTGAAAACAAGTTCCTTGAGATTCAGGCATGAAAAGAGGTAGAATCCATGTTTTCGGAACCATTGTGATGATGGCAGCTTACAGTAAAATAATCAGCCGCTTGAAAACTGTGTTGACACATAAGTCTAATTTAGTATTGTATGTGATGGCACTGCGGGCAAAGAGTTGAACGAATTATCTGAAGGGCAGGCATTTGTGGCTATCACGAAGTTAGTACCATCACTTTCTATTCTTGCGATATTGAATCTTTCGGTATGGGGATATATCGCTCCAGCCAATGCCGGTGAGCATGTCGCACATGTTCAGCATTCGCAAAGTCATCAACTGCATCCTTCACACAATGCAGAGGTAACTGAAGAGAAAATCGGAAACCGCGTTTATCAGACCAGCAAAGTGACCGTGCACAGTAAGCCGGAGAACGTTTGGCGCCTGTTGACGGATTACGACAACGCCCATTCCGTTTTCCCGTGCGTCAAAAAATGCAAATTAGTTAAGGATAAGGGCACTCACAAAATTGTTGAGCACTCGATCAAGCCGTCCGGATTTCCCGGCAGTTTTACTTACGTTCTTGAGATAAAAGAAACGCCTAATCGTTTGCAAGAGTGGCGTCGAATCAGTGGTGATTTCCATGAAGTTGATGGATTCTGGCGCTTAGAGCCGAGCGAGGATGGTAACTCCACACATGTTACTTATGCAAGTTACGTGAATGGTGGATTTTTCATGCCGCAAGCGTTGATTAAACGCCAGACTCGCATGGATGTGCCTGCAGTCATGGCGGCTTTAAAGACGCATGCTGAGACTTCTCATCAACATCTTGCCAATGCGAATGCGGACCACAAGAGTTCAAAGAATTAGCGGATTGAACGACCGTATCTGTCGAACCTAAAATTCGATCACGGCACTTTTTTGCTTGGAGTCGTCTTCTTGATGAGGGGTTCGCTAGATTTGCCGAAGTCGTGAAAGGGCTCCAGTCTGCGATGCATCATTAAAGAACGGGCGTGGAAGATCACGCCATCATCAGGTGGCGGTGGCGATTCCACATCCCAGCGTGCTTGATCGTTTCTAAATACGACGAATGATTCGCCTGAAGCAGCTTTTACTAACCACCCTTCAACCTGGTAGGACTTTCCAAAATCTCCTCCGGACACAAGCATATATTGCTGAGAGGGCTGAACAATCTCCAGTTTGCCAGGGTCTCCTCTTTGTGCTTTCTTCCTGACTAAGTCGTTGATCTGGTCGAGGGTTGGCTCGGTAATTTGGACTTCAGTGCTTGTGACAAGATAGAGCTTATCCTTATAAAGATCGTAAACCACGTCAGAGCTCTCAGGTTCGTCAAAGTGTACTTTGACAAATTTACTGCCAGGTTCGATAACTGTTCCTCTCCTCTTCTTGCCAGTCACTAAAACGTTTTCAACAATGTCGTTTAATCTAAGTTCGGCCGCCGGTGTTGAAGATACACTCGTCATTTTGTAGTTTTCGCCGACATGGAAGAGTGGTTCTGCAAAGCTAGTGCCACCAAATATTGCACAGAGCGCAAATGCTGATAATGAAACAAAAAAAGGCTTGTTGAGAAATTCGCCGAATAATGCTCGTATTTGCTTCAATAACAATGTGAGCATTAGTATCGGTTACCTTCTTTAGTTATGCCGTTATAGCCTTGGAAAGTGATCATATGGTTATGCACCGAAGCCGTCCAGTCACAGTCATCGTCCATGTTGACCAGTCGAATCACATTTTGTCCGATGTCGTACCACCGGCCGCTCGTTACTTTGCCGTGATCGTTCATCTGCCATGTTCCATCGGGTAGAACGTTTATCAATTCTGCTACTTCCGGATTGCCCCATCTATAGGTTTGATTACCGTCGCGATCTGGGTTACCTTCCTTGGTGAAGACACCTCCGGTGCGAGTGTACCAACGTCCAACAGGAGACTCATCTCCGGGCTTTGAGCCAACGAAATATGGCTTTAGTCCCGGCGGTGTGATGGCGTTATTGCCAAGCATAGGTGCTTTTAAGTCTATCATCGAGTATTTGAAACTTCCTCGTGGTGGCGGCTGTCCCCAATCTCCTGCCGCGTGCACCGCTCCTGGTGCCGGATGGGCTGGCATATTGTGTGCTGGTATTGCTGGTACATTTGCTGCAGGTAGATGTGCTGGTTGTTGTGGCAGTTGTGGTGCTGCCGGAGCCTGAGCTACTGGAGCCGGAGCCGCTCCTGCCGCTCCTTTTTGTAGGTCCGAAGCATTGAAATCCTGAATTTCTTGACCAGCTGGTGCTCCGTCGACTCTAACTTGGTAGCGGCCTGCAAACTCCCAACTCGGACCTTTGTCCTTAATTACGGTTGCTGTTACGCGACCACCGCCGAAACGCATCACGCGATCATCAAAATTTACCTTTTCGCCAATTTTGAAAGCAGCATTCGGATGGTTCACGCCCGCCGCGGCCGCTTCACCTTGTGCTGCAGGATGACCGGGATTTTGTTCTTGAGCTTGAAGGTCAGATGCACCTAAAAATTCTGTTTGGTTTTTTGATCCGGCTCCATCGATGAGAACCTCATATCTTCCCGCATACTCCCAAGACGGACCTCTATCCTTGGTAACCGTTGCGCTGATTCTGCCACCACCGTATCTTCCGACTCTGTCGTCGAAGCTCACCTTTTGTCCAACTCTAAATGCGGCATTTTGAGCATGGGCGTTTGAAATGCCCATGTTTGCTGTTGCAAGTAGCATTAAGCAACACGAAAGTAGTTTTGTCGACATCATATTTTTATTAAGCTCTACCAATCTGGGGCGCCAATCGATTGCAGAATAAAAGAGACCTGAGTACAGCCTGCCATCGTTATTTTGAGCGAATAATTCTACTCGGCATTCTAAAATTCGTCACTGTTACTAATTGCCTTTGGGTCAAATATTCGCCCCTTCGAATTTGCTAAAATGACCACTATTGAGGAGAGGTACCGAAGCGGTCATAACGGCGCCGCCTCGAAAGCGGATGGGCGCAAGCCACGTGGGTTCGAATCCCACCCTCTCCGAGCTTTCGAGAGAGGAGATTGTCAACAACGAATATTGGTGTTGACGCTTCTTTCGTTCTGTAAACGTCAAACGCATTGTCCAGTGTGTAGCTGAGATGCTGGTATTCGCATTCCATTTTCAGTGCGGATTGGGCTTATTCTGATTTGCATTCATCCAAAATCGATTTCTTGAAACTAGGAAGTATTCGCTTAACTCGAGCGATTACTCGTCCTTGATTGCCTCTGCCA
Organism: Candidatus Obscuribacterales bacterium; assembly: GCA_019747875.1. Lineage (GTDB taxonomy): Bacteria > Cyanobacteriota > Vampirovibrionia > Obscuribacterales > Obscuribacteraceae > JAIEPM01. The sequence continues at coordinate 18,411 of JAIEQI010000205.1, read as the reverse complement.
GAGCGGCGCGCGCAAGTATCCTTGTAGAATCCAAAATCGGCAATGAAGAATGTTCTTGTCGTACAAGTAAAGGAATCTCCGTGCATCCTAGAACAACGCCGTCGCAACCTTGCTTTCGATACTCATCGATAGTTTCTGAATAAAAGCGTCGCGAGCTGTCGGAAAATTCGCCAAGCACCAGTTCTTGAAAGATGATATTAGACACCTTCTTTTTTCTTTTTTCGTCCGGTGTCATGTGCCCGATTCCTACCTTATCCAGTTCTCGTGAGTAAACTGGACCGTCCATCAAGAATGTAGTGCCTAGAATTAGCAGTTTTTTGAGATGTTGCTTGCTAGCCTCGATTGCCACTGCCTCAGCAATGTGGAGCCAGGGCAGCGGCGACTTAGGAATCACCAGTGGTAGTGCCTGGTGAATTGTATTGTCTGGACAGATCAAAAAATCTGCACCGGCTTGTTTCAATTTATTGGCCGAGCGCAGCATTAATTCTGCCACGCCCGCCCAATCATCATCTTCAAGGGCTTGCATGAACAGCCCTAATGAAAATGTATGCATGCTCAACTCTGGGTGGTTGAATATGCCGAGGACCTGTGGACCTTCTAAGCAAATGGTTCTGTAACACAAGGCAGCTCCTTCTGAACTACAGGCTACAACTCCAATGTGTTTGGTCATACCAGATCCCGCTTACTCTTTCTCCCACTGAGCGCGCCCGCCTTTCACATCCATGACCTTGATGCCCAAAGCCTGAAGTGTGTCGCGGATTTGATCAGATTGTTTGTAGTCCTTATTTGCGCGCGCCGCATCTCTGAGATCGAGCAATCGCTCTACTAGCTGTGCACCAGTATCGCTGTCAATCATCTTTCCCGTGTCAGTCAGTGTCAGTCCGAGCACGCCAGCATAGGCTTTAAGTCCGGCTGCATATTTTGCTGCCAGGTTCTCGTCTTTGCTGGAGAATATCAAATCTGCCACTGCAAACAGTGCTGATATCGCTTGCGGCGTGTTGAAGTCATTGTCCATCGACTCGACAAAGTCAGCGTGTAACTTCCGAATCACATCACCGGCTTCTCCATCGTCACGAAGGCTTTGGAGGCACGGATGATTGCTCGTTAGATACTTATGCGCCTTGCCATTATTCCGCACTGAACTATGCGCATCGTCGTCTTTAGCAAATCGCGCTGCTCGTAGCAAGCGAGCTGTTCCCGCCTTTGCGGCCTCAACGCTATCTGCGCTGAACTCAATTGGACTACGATAGTGTGTTTGCAATACGAAGAGGCGCACCGTATCAGGTGAATAATTGGCCAGAACTGACTGAATCGTCTGGAAATTACCCAGCGATTTAGACATCTTCTCGGCATCGACTTGCACGAATGAATTGTGCAGCCAATATTTGGCTAACGACTCCCCGTCATGCAATGCTTCAGATTGAGCGATTTCGTTTTCATGGTGCGGGAAGATGAGGTCTTCGCCGCCTCCGTGAATATCGATGGTTACGCCAAGTGCGTGCTTGATCATCGTGGAGCACTCAAGATGCCAGCCTGGTCGTCCCCAACCCCAGGGGCTTTCCCAGCCCATCTCGGATTGTGGTGCAGACTTCCATAATGCGAAATCGACGGGGTTCTTTTTGATTTCCTTCAATTCGGATTGACTGCGAACCTGATCGCGAGCCCCGTGCAGAAGGTCTTCAATACTTTGCTTTCTCAGTTTGCCGTAGCTCTTGAATGAAAGCACATCAAAATAGACATCGCCTTCAGAAACGTAAGCGTGTCCTTTTTTGATAAGCTCCTCGACGAATGTCATCATTGGTTTGATGTACTCGGTAGCGCGCGGTTCCATGTCAGGCGGCGCAACATTCAGCGCGTCCATATCCTTCCAGAAGGTGAAGGTAAAGCGACGTGCCAGCTTCTCTGTTCTTTCATCAATTTCGCGCGCACGGTTGATGATTTTGTCATCAATGTCCGTGATGTTGCGCACGTAAGTCAAATCGTAACCTGAAAAACGAAGATACCTCTGAATTACATCAAAATTGATTTCTTTACGAGCGTGCCCGAGGTGGCTCAAATCGTAGACCGTGGGACCGCAAGAATAGAGATTTACCTTGCCGGCCTTGAGCGGCACAAAATCTTCTTTCTTGCTTGTGAGCGTGTTGAATACTTTTAGACCCGACATTGTTCTATCTCCAGGGGTGGGCGCTGCACGACAGCGCCTATAGAATTGGAAAATTTAGCAGGGTTGAAGCAGGGACTCGATGCGGCTGCGCACTCTGGCCTCTCCGAGGATCGACAAAGTTGCGCCGAGATCGGGTCCCGACGTACATCCACAAAGCGCTGCACGAACCGGCCAGTACAAATCTTTGCCCTTAAGTCCAAGTTCTTTGCCAATGCCATCGATAATGGCCTTGCAGCCTTTGGCATCATCCCAGGGGAACTGCGACAGGCTTTCGTTGACTTTGCTCAGTACTTTACGCGAGCTGTCTTTCTTGAGCAGATCGTTGCCGAGCTCGTCGGGTATCTCAATCTTCTCGTTAAAGAAAAATGCCGAAACATTTTTGATCTCACCGAGCGTGTCTATTCCGTCGCGGAGCAGGCTGACGATAGCTTCTAGCTTTTCACGGGAATACTGGCTCAAGTTGTAATCGCTCAAGAATGGCAGCGCCCGGTCGGTCACCACAGACAGTGGCAGGCTCTTTAGGTAGTGAGCGTTAAACCAATTCAGCTTTTTGATGTCGAAGATGGCATGGCTTTTGCTAACCTTGCTCAGATCGAACATTGCGCAGCCTTCTTCGACGCTGAAGATTTCTTTCTCTCCAGGCGGCGTCCAGCTCATTTGCGCCAGGTAGTTCATCATCGCTTCCGGCATATAGCCATCAGTTCGATACTTCAGGATGTGAACCGCTTCACCGTGTTTGCGCTTGGAGAGTTTCGCTCGGTCAGTATCCACAATCAGTGGAACGTGCGCGAAAATGGGATGTTGCACTCCCAGTGCTTCGTAGATAAGAATCTGCTTCGCTGTGTTGTGGATGTGATCTTCACCGCGAATAACGTGTGTCATCTTCATGTCGATATCATCGACGACGACAGCAAAGTTATAGATAGCGATGCCGCTCGATTTGACGATAACCATATCGCCGCCGATATCAGCGGTGTGGATTTGGATATCACCTTTGATGGCGTCATGCCAGCTAACGATGCGATCATCTTCGACTTTGAATCGGATGACCGGTATACGCCCTTCTTTAACGTATTTGTCTACTTCTTCGGCGGAGTAATGGCGTCCGCGATTATCGTAACGCTGTGATTCGTTGCGATTTTTTTGCTCTTCGCGCAGGGCTTCCAGTTCTTCCGGTGTGGCGTAGCAAAAGTACGCTTTGCCTTCCGAGATGAGCTTGTGAGCTACTTGCTCGTAATGGTCAGTTTTTTCGGTTTGCCGGTATGGGGCATAGGCACCACCGATGTCCGGACCTTCGTCCCAGTTCATTCCGAGCCAGCGCAAACCATCAAGAATGTCGTCGGTATATTTCTCATCAGAGCGCACCTGGTCGGTGTCTTCAAGGCGCAAGATAAAGTCGCCTTTCTCTTTTCGTGCAAAGAGAAAGTTATACAGCGCCGTACGAGCAGTGCCGAGGTGAAGGTGCCCGGTTGGACTGGGCGCTATTCTCGCTCTAACTTTTGAAGTCAAGTGACTGTGAACCCGCTATATCTACCCGATGGCATTTTAACAGAGTTTCGTATGCATAAGGATTTCTAATGTGAAAGTGTAAAGCGCTGCTAATCCAGGCTGTAATTCTGCCGTGGCGAGAAGCGTTCTTGGTTTCGTTGGTGGTAACTTCGTTCGGAATTATTACTGGAGAATCGTGCACTCTACGTAGGCGATTCCAGAGCTGACCATATTCAGTTGCTTTGCTGCTGCTTTCGATACGTCAATTACGCGCCCGTCAATAAACGGTCCGCGATCGTTGACCTCTACAACAACCGTGTCGCCCGTTCTGCGATTCTTCACAAGTACCTTTGTGCCGAATGGCAGGCTGCGGTGCGCTGCGGTGAGGCGAGCTTCGCTGAATCGCGAGCCATCAGAACAGCGGCGTCCGTTGAATCTGCCGCCGTACCAGGAGGCGGCGCCGGTAAACTGCTTACCGAGCATTTCAAGACGGGACATCGGCTTTTCTGCAATATCAAGGTTTATCGGGCTGACACCAAATGCGGTGCGCAAGGCGTTTGCTACCCGTGTCGCCATATCGAAGGCTCGGGAGAAGCGTTTCTGATCCTCTTCGGTGTCATTGTCTGCCTGACCCGCATATGGGTCGAAGCTAAGAATTACGTCGCCATCGCCTTTGATAGAGCAGCGATCATCATCTCGCATTGGAACGATAGTGTTGGGATCAAACTTCTTGTCAGAAATAAGTTCCTGCAATCTGACGGCGAGGTCTTCAGCTTCCTCGGCGGCATCGTCGTCTTCATTGTCATCTGATTTGAAACGAACGATTTCTTCCCCGTTCAGCTCAACAGACGCAATCTGCTGTCCGTTATCTAGCCATACGCGGGAGACAACCTCTGGCGCCAGGTCTCGTGCCTGTGCCCCAGCGTTGACGAAGACTCCGATAGAGACCGATAGCGCAAAAGCACGCAGCAACTTAAGGCAATTGCTTGCGGCGCCTTCAGGTCTATTGATCTGTGTGTTCATGTCAGTGCCCATTTCTAGTGTTGTGCTTGCTAGTGCCTTATGAATCCGGAAAAAATCCATTAGTTAGTTGCTAGCTTTCGCAACTTCGAAGCAGGCGACAAGGTAGCAGGAACTTTTGTGTCGAGTCAAAAAAATCCTGACATCGCCAATTTTTCGGCAGCCCGCACACAAAGCGGCTCTCTTAGAGACGCTTAAGCTCTTTCGCGTTGACACCGATAGATATTTGATCGCGCCTTGTCAGGAATCTCTAATCGAAGGCTCAGCGGCGATGGCTTTTGATGAGGCGCTTTTAAGTTGGTAGTCGAGAGGAGAGACAAAAACCGATTTGTATATAGATGTAAACTTTGCTTAAATTGCTTACTAAATTCGATTGCGGATCTGCATCGGACTAGCACTTTATTTCTGGAAAATACCTACTGCTCTACGATTTGCATATACACCATACAAGCCAAGAGATGCGCTACTTGGCTTGTAACTTTAGTTTGCATAATCTTGAGAAAAAAGTGGCCGCCTTAATTCATAAACTCAGCAATCCAATCGGGATTCATCTCGAAATTGGCATACACTTTTTGCACGTCATCATGGTTTTCGATGACATCCAGAAGCTTGATCAATTGTTTGGCGGCATCGCGATCTTGAATCTCCGCCGTCGAAATCGGATCCATGATTGCATCGGCAGAATCTACTGTCAGTCCAGCTTTCACCAATCCGGTTTGTACCTTTTCAAGATCCATCGGTTGGCAAATCACAGTTATATACTCATCCGAGGCGGTGTCGACATCTTCGGCACCGGCATCAAGAGCCGCTAGCATGATATCGTCGTCGGACATTTTTTGTGGACGAGGAATTGTTATCTCGCCACGCTCCTTGAACATCCAACCGACGCAACCTGTTTCTCCCATGTTGCCGCCGTATTTCGAGAAATAGCTTCGGATATCACCGGCTGTGCGATTGCGATTGTCTGTGGCGCATTGCACCATAATCGCCACGCCCCCGGGTCCGTACCCCTCGTAGGTGAGCTCTTCCATCTGGTCGGCCCCGCCGCCACCGGAGCCCTTTTCTATAGCTCGTTGGATATTGTCGTTCGGAACACCTTCAGCTTTTGCTTTATCGATGGCGTGACGCAAGCGAAAATTACCAGCTGGATCGCCTCCGCCTAGCCTGGCGGCAACGATAATCTCGCGGGCCATTTTTGCGTAAGTGGCACCTTTCTTTGCGTCGACAACGGCTTTTTGGCGCTTGATATTTGCCCATTTGGAATGGCCAGACACGAACTTATCTCCTTTAAGAAATGAGCGGAGGAGTTGCATCATTATATAGAACAAGTTTTGGCTCGCTGAAAATGAAAAGGTAGCGTTTAGGTTTATGCACCAGGGAGTTTCTCAGGGCTAAGGCGCTCTTCTCAGCTTTTCTGCGATCTTCTGCTAATTAGAAGCCGGCAGGATGCCGGCGCTCCCGGGATCGCTGCAATTCCTCAAATACAACGCTCGGCGAGCCACGGCTGTAAAGCCATTCATGAAAATAAGGTCAAGATCTGCCCTTTCGGGAAATAAAGACCATACGATTTGCATACTTGGCTCACCTCAAACATATTAAAGGAGCGTTATGAGATCAAGAGCATTAACAGCTTTTCTAACCGTGCTCACCGCCGTAAGCGTTGGCGTCGGAGTTTTCCAGCCTGCCTCAGCAGAAGTTGGATTTGCGGGAGGAAAACAGAAGCTAAAGGGCAAAGTTTCTCGCGACATGATGGAAGCCGATGATCTCTTGTCCAAAGGAAATTGGAACGATGCCGCAGATGCATACAAGAAGGTCATGAACAAGGACGCGAAAAATCCTGCTGCGATCGCTGGTTACGGTATGGCGCTAGGCAAGCAATTCAAGCTAGATGCCGCCGAAGAACAATTCGATAAAGCGTTGCAGATGGATCCGACCAACTCGGTTGCTCACGCAGGTAAGGCTCTTGTTCTTATGAACAGGCTTGCTTCATCCAACATGACTATTCGCAATCAGCGCGATTCAATGTTGAAGCAAGCGGAAAACGAGTGCCGTATGGCCTTGCAGAAAGATCCCTATTCTCCTGAAGCTCATTATCAGCTCGCTCAATCGCTGCGCGAACAAAAGAGATTTGACGAAGCAATCAACGAATACAATGAAGCGATCAAGAGCGATCCCAAGTATTCTGAAGCATACGCCGGTTTGGGTATGTTGAAACTGGATCAGCAAAGTCTCGGTGAAGCTGAAGGCGCTTTCAAACAAGCTATTCAGTACAATTCCGGCAACTCTACCGCCCACTACGGATTGGGCAAGACTTATTTGAAAATGGGCAATGTTGATGCCGCTATTAAAGAACTGAATACAGCCATGTATCAGAACCGAAATAGCTGGCCTACGCACCAAGCGATGGGCGAAGCCTACCAAGCTCAAGGCAACACCAACGCTGCAATCGCCGAATACGAAAAATCTATCGGCATCAAGCCGGAAAATCCAGAGGCTTATCTCCATATTGCTGACGTGCTGGAAGGCAGAGGCGATCTAGAGATTGCGATTTCGAAGTTGCGCGGAGCGCTCGCTCTCATGCCGGATAATCCGGACTTGCACATGCGCATCGGTGATGAAAGTTTGAAGCTCGAAAAGCTTGATGATGCAATCAAAGAATATGAAACCGTGATGAATACAAACCCAGGTAATGCGCAAGCTGCCGAAGGATTGACTCGTGGTTATTTCTTGAAAGCACAGAAAGAATCAGGTGGTGCCTTCTTAGTCTCTAACGATTTTGAAGCTGCAAAACGTCAAATCGACAAGGCGATTCAACTCAATCCAAATAACATGGAATTGCGTTTGGCTGCTGCCAAGATTCGCTCTCTTTCTGGAGAAACAATCGACCTCAGCACTATCGGAACTCCAAAAACCGATGGCGAAAGAATGGCTTATGCAGAAGCCTTGCTTTCACAAAACAAGTTCAGAGAATCGCAAGATATGATGAGCCAAATCATCGCCAGCGCTCCAGATGCAAAACAAACATTTGCAGTTGCTGACCTGGCTTTGATGATTCACGATCTTGATAATGCAGATGCAGCATATAAGAAAGCCGCATCTTTCCCAGGTGGTGAAGAGCGCGCAAAACGCGGTTCTGATCTCGTTGCAAAAGCAAGAGAAGGAGCCCGTCAGGATCTGACGCTGGCTAGCGATCTTGCAAAACGCAAACAGCTCTCCAGCGCGATTGACAAATATCATTCAGCTATCTACAACAATCCTCGCAACTACGATGCAAGAATTGGTGTTGCTGAAGCTTTGGAAAAATCCTCACCAGCGCAAGCAAAATACTTCCGCGAAGCCTCAATCCAGCTCAAAGCTTATATGGCGTTAAGACCGGATCTGCCGCCGAAAGAAGTCGAAAAATTGAACAAGCGAATTGCGAAGGATGATGAGAAAGCCTTCAAGCTCGAAGAAAAAGCGAGAAAAGGCTAGGCCATCAATCTCCGACTTAAGTTCGGGAATATATCTAAGTGATACAAAAAGAGCCTCGTTCGGGGCTCTTTTTGTCAAGCTTTTCTCAGATCGCTGCGCTGCCAGGAAGCCAACTGTTAGAATGGGGCGGGGCAGTATTTTCGGAGTCTAGTTTGACTTACTGGAAAAATAAGAAAGTTCTAGTACTGGGTCTGGGACGCAGTGGCGTTTCGGCAGCCGAATATTTGGTGAAACGCGGTGCTTCCGTTTTACTTTCGGAAAGCTCGCAGCCTAATGAATCGCGCCAGTCCGATATTCAAAAACTGAAGGAACTGGGTGTTGAAGTAGAAGTTGGCGGACACAGCCAGACCGCTCTGGATTTTGCTGAACTTGTGGTCGTCAGCCCAGGCATTGCGCCAGGCAACGATGTGATTCGCGAACTGGAAAAGCGCAAAATCGAGATCATTTGCGATGTTGAATTAGCTGCACGCGAAACAAAAATTCCAATTATCGGAATCACAGGTACAAACGGCAAATCAACTACTACGGCGTTGGTCAGTCACATTCTATCGACAGCCGGATTGCGCGCTCCGGCTTGTGGAAACTTTGGTGTGCCGGTTCTCGACGAATTGGAGAAAATGCCGGATTATCTCGTCGCCGAAATCAGCTCCTATCAGCTGCACTACACTAAAACGCTAGCACCGAAAGTCGCAGTCTGGACAAATCTGACACCAGATCATATCGAGTGGCATGGCAATCTGCAAAACTACACCGAGGCAAAGCAAAAACTTTTTGCTCAGCAACAGGCGAATCAATACGCGATTCTCAATGAAGACGATCCGATCGTCAAAGAATTCCAACCAGAATCGGAGATCTTCTCTTTCGCGGTTGAATCCTCGCTAGATCATGCTTTGCAGGGCGCCTTCATGCAGCATGGTTTCCTTTCGTACAGGATCGATGGACGCACTCGCATTTTGTGTCATCAAGACGATCTGAAAATCATCGGCAAACACAATCTTGAGAATGCACTTGCTGCAGTTGCTGTTGCCGCTGTATGCAACATCGAGTTTGAAAAAATTGTCGAGGGCTTAAAGTCCTTCCCAGGCTTAGAACACCGTTTGGAATATGTCGACACTATCAATGGCGTCAAGTACTACAACGATTCGAAAGCTACCAACCCCAATTCCACGATCAAGGCTCTGGAAGCTTTTGGAATCGAGAAGGTTGTTTTGATTGCCGGTGGCAAAGATAAGCATACTTCGCTGGATGAACTCGTTCACTGCGTAAAAGAGCATGCCAGCGATGTTGTTCTAATAGGGGAGGCAAAAGAAAGATTCCAGCAAGCTTTGAAAGCGGCTGGCTTCAACAGCATTCATATTAGCCAATCAATGGAAGAGGCAGTAAATACCGCTTCCCAAATTGGCAAAGGTCCAGTTGTACTTTCTCCGGCGTGTGCCAGTTTCGATATGTTCAAAGACTTCGAGGATAGAGGACGTGTCTTCAAAAACCTTGTCAGAACCAAGCTCGAAAAATTGGCCGCCTCCCGCTAATTCCCCTTCGGGGAAGAAGCAGGACGCTGCCCTCGGCCAGGAATTCCGTGGTCTGCCTGATCGCGGCATGATCACGCTGGTGCTGTCCATCTGTTGTTTCGGGTTGATGGCCGTTTTCAGCGCTTCGGCTCCTGAGGCATTGCAAAGCTTCCAGGATTCAACCGCGTTTTTGCGGAAGCAAGCAATCGCCTGCGCGATTGGCTTGTTCTTGATGTACACGCTGAGCAAATATGATTATCGGAAGCTGCGCCGATTTGCCTGGCCGGTTGCGATTGTTGCACTGGCACTTGTGGGACTGACAATGTTCTCCAAGCTGTCCGTCACAACGATGGGATCCACACGTTGGATTCAAGTTGGTCCAATTCAGTTTCAGCCTTCTGAACTTGCTAAAGTAGCGACCATCTTGCTTATGGCCTCGGGCGTCTCAAAATATTTCTGGTGGCATCGCCATGTTTTTGCGCGAATCACCGTGGTCATGATTATGGCTGCCATCGTCGTTAAACAGCCGGACCTGGGAACGGCAATGATGATCTTAGGCACCCTGCTTTCCATGCTTTATGTCAGTGGCACGAACACACTGCTGATTGTCAGCGCGATGGGAGTTGGAGGCGCACTTGCCTGGCATCACATTCAGAAGACCCCGTACCAGATGGCTCGTATTCAAACCTGGTTGAATCCCTATCTGCATCCACAGCAAGAAGGCTGGAACATCATTCAAGCCCAGCTGGCGATCGGATCCGGCGGACTCTGGGGGCAGGGCTTCGGCCATTCATTGCAGAAGTTGCATTACTTGCCTGTTCAGCACGCTGACTTTATCTTCGCGGTCATTGCCGAAGAATTTGGATTGCTAGGTTGTCTTGTCGTTCTGAGTTTGTTCGGCATGTTTGCCTACTACGGTTTCAAAATTGCTCTGCAAGCAAGAACTTTGTTTGGACGCTTTCTGGCAATCGGCATCACAAGCCAAATTTCGCTGCAAGCAGTAGTGAACATAATGGTTTGCACCGGTATTCTACCGGTTACGGGCATAACTTTACCGCTTATTAGTTATGGCGGAACATCGCTGGTTATTACTCTTGCCATGATTGGCATCCTTCTTTCGATTTCTCGCGATCGCGGAACGACTGAAGATGAGGATGCGGAATTTAGATAATGGTCAAGCATCGATTTGTTCTGACTGGAGGCGGCACAGGTGGACATATCTACCCAGCGCTTGCAGTAGCTGAACAATTGAAGGACGATCCGGACCTGGAGGCCATCCTTTATATAGGAGCAAAAGGCCACCTCGAGGAAAAATTGGCAGCCGAACGGGGCTTGGATTTTCTGGCACTTGAAGTATCCGGACTGCCGCGGAAGTTGTCCGCTAAGCTTCTGTCATGGCCGTTTCAGTTCACAGCATCGGTTTTCGATGCTCGTCGGATTCTTTTGGATTTCGCTCCCAGTGCGGTTCTCGGTACTGGTGGTTACGCTTCGGCGCCGGCGTTAGTTGCTGCCTCGATGTTAGGCATACCATATGCGATTCATGAACCAGACGCACACCCGGGTTTGGTGAATAGAATGCTCTCGGGCGGGGCGAGTTTGGTATCTTGCGGAATGCAAGGCGCGCATAGCCGACTGAAGCCCAAGCATGGGCGCATCATCGTGAACGGTAATCCGGTCGGGAAGAGCTTTTTAGGTCCACTAAAACGGGACGCCGCTTGCGCAGTGCTTGGGCTGAGGTCGGATCTGAAAACGGTTCTTGTTACTGGTGGCTCGCAAGGCGCGCGCGCTCTTAATGATGCTGTTATTGGAGCGTTGCCGAAGCTGCTTGATGTTGATCCGCCGATCCAGGTCATTCACCAGGTTGGAAGCAAAAATATCCACGAGTGCAAAGAGACAATGGATCCGCTTTGCCTCAACAATTCTCGATATTTCTTGCGAGATTATTTCGACGATTTAGCCGTTGCTTATGCGGCCTCGGATCTGGCTATTTGCCGTGCTGGAGCAATGACAGTGTCGGAACTCTCTGTTATGGGCACGCCGGCGATATTCATTCCGTATCCTTTTGCTGCGGCGGATCACCAAACGCACAATGCGCGATACATGGCGAGCAAAGGAGCAGCTCAGCTAATAGCACAGTCGCAGTTGACTTCGGATCTTTTATTCAAAGAAATAATGGACATACTTTCAAACGATGAAAAGTTGCGACAGATGCGCAAGGCCATGAGTGGGGAAGGGAAAGCGCAGGCAGCACGCGATCTCTCATCCCAATTGAAGGAGCTGAGCACAGCTTTTCAAATCAGGCAGAACAAAGAAAAAGTCGGCGTGTAGCTGTAGTATGGAGCGCGGACGTCCCGTCCGCCCATAAGCGCGAAGCGCGTTGCAGCTAGCATGGACGTCTCGCCGTCCATAAGCGGGACGCGAGTTGCAGCTACGCATTCGTAGTTTCGGTAGAGTCTCCCTAAAGCTGTGGCGTAGATAGTAGAATTTGCATATGGGCGGGCAAGATGCCCGCGCTCCATACGTTTCCGAACCGGTTCGATCCCGGGAGCGCCGGCATCTTGCCGGCTTCGATCTTAAGAACGATATGCTCCGATCTATCTTTTCTGCGGTTCTAATTGATTGGTCTTGAGTGGCACTGCTTCCTCTAGTCTTTTGATATTTCGAATCGCTGTGCGGATTACTTCCGATTTTGCATAGTAATCCGAGCCGTCAGCCATGCTGGCAGACTTCCTGTAATATTGCAGCGCTTCCTTCAGGTTTCCGTGCGCTTCTTCCCACGATGCCAGTTCCGAATATCCTTGGGCGGCTTGGTTAACCTTTTCCGGAAAAGGAGTGATTGCCGAAGATGATTTTCGATCCACAACTTCTTTTTCCAAGGCTGCTAATTGAGCTTTGGTTTCACTAATCATTTTCTCGGCCGCCTTATGATTTCCCTCCGCGGCAAAATTGTCAGCGATCAGGAGTGAAAATTTTGGTCGATAATCGGCGTCTGCATCCTGCCCTTTTCTGGCATAGTCGCTGGACTCCTTGTAGTTTTTGTCTTTGTGTTCTTGCTGAGCAAGATTCAGGTAGGTGAGATGTTGAACATAATCCCACATGTTCAGCGATCCGTAATCCTTCGCCAGTATTGGTAGCTTCAAATCGACGAGATTGAGATTCTCACTGCTTACTTTATCGAGCAAATTTGCGACCTGTTTCAAATACGGTTTTGCCTGCTGGTCTTGCTTCATTGCACTAAGCGATTCGAAGATTCCTATCAGAGACTGAATAGATTGCGGGCTGTCTTTCCCTTCATTTGCCTTGCGAGCGTTTATCAGTGCTTGCTTGAAAGATGATACTGCTTCAGGGTACCTGCCTGATTGGTGGTAGGCTCTTCCTTGGACTTGATAGATAACGAATAAAGCGGGAGCGGATTTTGCGCGGGCACGCATTTCATTTGTTTCCGAAATGATCGCAGAAACTTCCTTTGGATCATTTTTGCCGTGTTGAAAGCGTCCTAGCAATTCACTTAAACGAAAGGATTGGGACGAATGCCTGATCTTCTTTCTTTCTGCTGCGTTCTCGAAGTCCTCTAAAGCAGGCTTCGACTTGATCTCCTCGGCAGGGTTGTGAGCTTGTTGCCTTGCAATCGTCGCAGCCACTATCACAAAGGCTACGGCGAAGAACGAAAGCAAGAGTGCTTCCGTCTTCTTAATTCCTATTGCTTTTCTCGGAGTGGATCGGCGAGCAAGTAGCGCAGTAAGTTCGGCATCTGAGGTCTTTCCCGCTTGAATCATTTCCAGCGCCCTGTGTATTTTTGCAGGCGAGTCAAAACGGTCGAACGGATTCTTTTCTAGACATTTGAGGACAAGTTCTTCCATTTGTTCGCTGACGCTAGTGTTTTCGCTGGCAATCGGATCGGGCGGAACTTCTTTATGCATGTGGAGAATTCCGACCCAGCTATCGGCCAGAAATGGTACGTGGCCAGTCAGGCACTCATAGAGGATGCAACCGAGTGAATAAATGTCGGATTGAAAGTCAGCTTTTTGCCCGGAACATACTTCAGGAGACATGTAGGCTACCGAGCCTACCAATCCGCCGGTTTTGGTGACAGTGTTGGAATTTGTTGATTGCGGGTCCAAATTCTTCGAAAGACCGAAATCGAGAATCTTGACGGTCTGATGTTCGCTATCATTCGTCAACATTATGTTGGCGGACTTAAGATCGCGATGGATGATCTTTTGTCTATGCGCAGAATCCAGTGCCGAGCATATTTGAAGTGCAATATGAATTGTTTGAGCTTCAGTGAGCGTTCCGTTCGAGCTTATGTATGAATCGAGGGTGACTCCCTCAATATGTTCCATCACCAGGTATGGACGCTCATTGTCAATTAAGCCCACTGCCATAACCTTAACGATGTTCAGATGTTGAACTCGCATGAGATTCTTCGCTTCTCGGACTAAAGGCTGGTCAACACTGGTTTTTGTGTGCAAAACTTTTATGGCGACCGATCTCTTGAGAGTACTCTGAGTGGCTTTGTAGACGGTGCCAGCACCACCTTTTCCAAGCTCGGCGACTATGGAATATTTTTCATCGATCACACTACCAATCAAGCTTAGGCTCTCGTTATTATTTTGCTGCCTTCTCTTTTAAATGGCGCTCTAGTTGTTCAATTCTAGTTCTTGACTCACTTACGAAGCCCATATTGCTGTAGTAATTGGAGCCTTCAGCCATAGACGCACAGCGGCGGAAATAAAATATGGCTTCTTTGTATCGTTGTTGTCCGTCGTACCATCTTGCGATGGCTTTGTAATTATAAGCCGCTCTCACATTATGTTCCGACTCTCTGTTTCCGGCAAGGTTCTTTCTTGTCTCTTCTACCTCCTTACCTAACAGGTCAGTGAAGTGCGTCACTTTATCAACCCATTTTTGTGCTTCGGCTGGTTTTCCTTCATTCAGGGCATTTGTTGCTAGTTGAAGATATGGTTCCGGCCGAAGATACGTGCAAGCTGCTATTGCTTTTAGTGCGAATTTTGACGAATTAGCAAGATCATTCTTTCTAGCCAGATATTCCGAGTAGGAGTGATAGGTTTCAAAAGGCGATTCGGACCATACGTAGAGGGAGGCGTGCCAAGTCTCGGCTATTGCCAGCGGCGCGCTGGGCAATTCGCTTGTCTCCACAATATGGATAAGTGGCAATAGTTTCTTGATCGTTTTGTTTACACCGCCGTCATCGCCAAGGCTATAGTACATGGTGAGTTGGCCAATCAGGGCATGCGTAGATTCGATTGAGTCCTTGCCTCCGAATGCTTTGGTCATGTTTGCATAGGCAAGTTTGAAGCAACTAAGTGCTTCCTTAGGATTGCCCTTTGATAAGAGCATTCCTTTTAATTGGTATGCGACGGCCAGAACTTTGGGATCTTTGCTTCGTGCAATAATCTCGTCAGTCTCAGTGACGGCTGCGGGAATCTTCGAATTCTCGGTAAGTGCAGCCTCCGTAATCCTTGGTAAATTGCGAACACGGACGGACAGTGATGAAAGCTTTACTGACCCAGCTTCTGGCTGGCTAAATTTGATTTTGTGCGTTTTAGGTACAGGTACAAACGTTTTTGTTGCTTGCGATGTCTTCAGCATGATTACAGCGACACACAATCCGACGACTGCAAGAGCTATTCCAACTGGCAGTAACTTTTGTGCTAGTTTCTCTGATTGCTTCGAACGCCGTAATCTAAGTAGTCCACTTGATGCCAGGTCGTGTATGCGCCCCGTTTGAATCATTTCCAATGCGCTTCGCAGTTCTGATGGCGATGAAAAACGATCAAGTGGATCCTTCTGTAGGCATTTGAGAATCAGAGTATCCATTTCCGGCGATAATTCCGGATGGTCTTCACGTAACGATTGCGGGGCAACTTCTCGATGCATGTGTAAAAGCGCTACCCAATTATCCGCTTGAAACGGCGGATGACCTGAAATGCACTCATACAGGATGCAGCCGAAAGAGTAAATATCCGATAGTAAATCAGCTTTCTGACCGGAACATACCTCCGGAGACATGTATGCGACTGTTCCAACAAGGTTTCCTGTTCCCGTTTTTGTGCCTGTGGCCGCCAGGCTTTCTGTGGGATTGAGATTCTTAGCCAAACCAAAATCGAGAACCTTAGCGATCGGTTTGCCTGTTCCCTTCGAAAGCAGGATGTTTGCTGGTTTCAAGTCACGGTGGACGATGCTTTCTTTGTGTGCTGCTTCTAGAGCCAGACAAATCTGAATAGCGATGTCTGAGGTTTGGCTTTCGCTTAGACTTCCTTCGCGTTTAATTACGGTGTCTAAGCTTTCACCGTCCAAATACTCCATCACCAGGTAAGGCTGTTCTTTGTTAACCAGCCCTACGGCAATCACGTTTACCACGTGAGGACTTCTCACCTTTTGCAGGTTCTTTGCTTCCTTAATCAACTGCAGATCTGCCGTCTTTTTGGCGTGCAAAACTTTTATGGCGACAAAACGTTTCAACTCCCGCTGTTCTGCCTTGTACACGGTCCCAGCGCCGCCTGCTCCCAGTTCGCTTACGATCCAGTATTTATCGTCGAGTACCGTGCCAATCATTTTTCAAGGAATCCAGACTCTTCTTCGCATTTAATACTATAGCGTTCTTCTTTTATTGCCAGCCGATTTGATTGTGGACCGAACTGTTGGCTTTCTGCCTTCAGGTATCGCGAAATCCTCTCTCAAAAAGCAAAAGGCACAAGCCATAGCTTGCGCTTTAATTTGGGAGCCGGGGACCGCGTTCAGATTGTTCAAATTCAGCGACGAATTACCAGCGCTCTTGACCGTAGCGCTGTTTTCTATGCGTAGATTTTTTATTTAGACCAGCCCGGGTACTACACCCAGGTTCATAGATGTGTCGGCGACGAAAGTATTCGGACGCATATCGACGGTCTTGCTCTTCATCTCAGTCACAAGACGTTCCATCTGTTGGACGATCAGGCTTGTTTCCACTTCCTGCGAGTGGTTTTTGTCGACTATATCTTTGAGCTGTCTCAAAGTAAGTTCTACTGAATCCAAGTTGTTGTTTGACATAAGCAACTCCAACTAACGCCAATAAGCCATGGTTGCCGGATAGTGTTCGAAGATCTGTTGAGCTAATCGGGCCGTTCACGGAACTTGGGTGGCATGCGATCCAACGATCTTTGATGGCAAGAGTCTAACATAGTTAATCTCTGTGGGAAGCACATTTTAAGCCACTCGACACCAAGAATGTTCTCAAGTAAGTCGTTTTCAAGTGGCGGTGCGGGGAGACAGAAGCCGGACAGTTTGTTAAAGTCATTTTTATATGTTGCTATCGGTCAAAGATGTGCCGATAAAGTGTTGAAAAACTGTAGTTCAAATATGCGAGAGACCGGAATTTTTGAATTCAATCGTGCAGGCGCTAAGTCTTGGATATGAGGTAGTACGAATCGAATGATTTCCGGATTTGCGATCGGTGTAGCTACTACGTTGTTAGCGCTGTTGATTTTCTTTCTCGTGCAGCGTTTCTCTGCCGCAGCAAGAGAGGATCGTGCTGAGCTGCTGGAGCAAATGCACGAAAACTATAGTCGATTGCAAACTGCGGTTTCGGAGATGCTTGCACGGGCAGATGAGGCTGATCAGGAATCGAAGTATTTGAGCAAAGTTCCAGCAGAACTGTCGCGACGTTTGTCGAAGGCATGTTCTGAGCTCGTTGCGCTGGGAGACAAAGTTAAACTGATAGAAACGCGCCTCTCTCGCAAGGATGCTAACGGTGCCGGTAGGGACATCCTGCGAACGCTCGGAAAGGCAAATCAATTGTCGACCGAAATCAAGAAAATTCGGCAAGAGTTAGGCAACGAATTGAGCAAAGAGCGTCAAAATCAATGACTACGGGAAGCCACTTTATGTGGTGCATCGGAACCGAAAAAATCTTCTGAAAAACGCAAGTTTTAACCAAAGATCTTGCTCTTTATCCCCCGGTAAAGAGCTCCTTTGTTTATACTGATAATAGAAGGTCTAAAAAAAGAACAAGTTTGCCTCCTAGCAGGCTTCATGAAGTAGCGCATTCGTAGCTGAATGGGTTCGTTCATGTGCGGCTTCCGAGTAGTTTCTTGGAAGACCTTTGCTTTCGCGCCCGGAGGAATCAAGAATGGCGAAAAAGAAGAAGAAGGCACCAAAAGCAGTGTCAGTTAGTAACTCGAATAATGTGGTCCAAAACGTAAGTGAGAAGGAGAATGTCGTGGACGGCGAGAAGGAAAATGAAGAGTGCACAGGCGAATGCGCTGAAGAATCCCATGGACATGCTGACCCCGTAGCAAGTGAAGAAGGGGCAGAGGAAAAGAAGGAAGAAGAGCAAACCGCAAGCACCGAAGCATCCGAATCATCGGATCAAGAAGCCCCGGCTGCAGAAGCCGGAGACAGCAGCTCGGAAGAAAAGTCCGAAGAAGAACCAGCTGCAGAAGCTGGCGAGGGCGGATCGGAAGAGAAAGCTGAAGAGGCACCAGCAGCGGATGCTGGAGAGTCGGAAGAGAAAGCTGAAGAAGCACCGGCAGCAGATGCAGGAGACAGCGGCTCGGAAGAGAAGACTGAAGAAGCACCGGCAGCAGATGCAGGAGACAGCGGCTCAGAAGAGAAAGCTGAAGAAGCACCGGCAGCAGATGCAGGAGACAGCGGCTCGGAAGAGAAGACTGAAGAAGCACCGGCAGCAGATGCAGGAGACAGCGGCTCGGAAGAGAAGACTGAAGAAGCACCGGCAGCAGATGCAGGAGACAGCGGCTC
>JAIEQI010000088.1 GCA_019747875.1 Candidatus Obscuribacterales bacterium | reverse complement strand
GACTAGAAGCCTGCACTCATTTTGGGGTAGTGCGACTGGGCGACGCCAAGCGGACATTCATATTGTCGCTCAACAGTTGGTGGTATATCCTCTTTTAGTGCTTGCAATTCTGTCAAGATTTCGTCCTTCTCGGCTATCTTGTTTTCATCCGCCAGGTCATCGTTGAAGGCTTCGATTTTTGCGCTGACTTCATCAAAGGCTTTTTTAGCCTGACCCGCAACTTTTGCGCCTTTTATGAAACCACCCAGAAGCTTGTTGATAATCATCACTTGTTCTCCTTCACTGCGTCTAATTCCTGCTTTAGTTTCGCTTTGTCGCGAATACGCGAAATGCGGAAAAGCTTGATGTATCCTTCGTCGGATAAGGAAGGATCTCCCGCCTTCTCTTCAAGCATTTGTATTACTTCAGCTACCGCTTTTTCTTCATCCGATGGTGTTGGTGGTGCAGGGGGGGGTTGGTAGACTGCGCGATCTCCGATTCCTCGAACATACATATTTGGATCCTTAGACTCGCCAGACTGGGGATCCCATTCGAGGATTTGACTTCCTGTGGGTATCTGCGATACCTCAGGCTTCTTACTTTGACGCCATTCCTCGCGCGTGCCATTCGGATGAATAACAAGCCATAGAAATCCAACTACACACATCTCAGGAAACATGCTTTAGTACCTCATCAACCACATCGAACATATTGATACAGGTTGTTTCAGCATCAAAGCCAGGAGTCATCGCTTTTGCATATTGATCAATATTTCCTTTTGCAAAAGCATTAGCTAGCGCCCTCTGATGCATCATTACTTCCTTGTTACCTTTTACTCGTTCGATCTTCTCGACAGTCGTTATATATTCTTGTCCATCTTTTTGTTCAACCCACGCAAGAAGGGGAAGGTTTGGTGTACCGGTAATGGATGTTGCGACACCCGCCCCGCCTGATTCGCCATTACCATCTCCGCTACCTCCCGAGCCAGCAGTTAAGGTTGTTGTACCGCTAAGAGTGTTGCTTGGTGACCAGGCTACGCGTCGACCACCGCCACCACCGCCACCGCCACCACCCGTTCCCGAGTCATTTCCCCCGTTTCCGCCAGTTGCTGTTATAACAGAGGACGCTTGGCACGTAACCGATGTTTGTGAGATAAGCCATACCATACCGCCACCACCGCCTCCTCCTCCACAAGCAGTACCAGAGGCATTTCCGCCATTTGCACCATTGCTCGTGATAGCACCAGTGGAGCTAACAGTGATAGCCCCTACCGCAACCAACATAATACAAGCACCGCCCGCACCGCCAGCACCTAAGGTTGCGGAAGTACTCCCATTACCAGCCCCTCCACCTGAACCACCACCACGCCAAGCCCAATAGGAACTACCTGCTGCTCCCTGCAAGGTGCTACTAGCTGTGCCACCACCACGACCACCGTCGCCTCCGGAGGCTCCGCCCCCGCCCCCCGCCAGCGCACCGATATTCGGAGAGCTTCCACCTCCAGGACCTGCGCCATTTTTACCTGTGGCAGCAAAGCTACCTGACGGATTTACTCCCCCCGCACCGCCTGCACCACCACATCCAGAAGAAGTAATAGTTCCATTGATAGTGATTGCACCAGTAGCATTTATGATTAATGGCGAGGCAGTATCCAGGGTTAACGTTTTCGAGCTATCAACAGTGAATGAGCTAGTGTTTTTCTGAATTGGCCCGCTATACGTCGTAGCACCAGAGATCGTGATAGCCCCATCGCTTGCATCTCCACCAAATGCTCCTGGCAATGCAGTCCACGTAGGTGCCCCAGAAACACGTTTTAGCCATTGTCCATCAGATCCGCCCGCTGAGAATAAGATTTTGTTTCCGTCACCGTACGCTACACCGCCACTTGTTGGAGTGCCAGACTTTATAGCAATGTCGTGATCACCGCCAGCGTCATAGAGGTTATAAGCCCTAGCAGCAGAGGGATTCGTTCCTGCGATTGTATAAGCATTAGCTGTCGATATTTTGAAGCCCGTTGAGGGGAAAACGGGTTGTGAGGTGAATGTCTTAATCCCACCTAGTGTTTGTGCGCTAACCGTATAAACTACATCACCGTTAGCACCAGGATCTGGGAAGTTGATAGTCCGTGATGAGGTTGCTGGCGCAGCGGCCGTAATAACAAGATCTTGTGCACCTTTTTCAAAGGTGAACCGATCATTGAACACAGGGTTGGTCAAGGTTTTAATACCAGTGATTGTCTGTGCACTCACTGTATAGACCACGTCACCGTTTGCGCCTGGGTCTGGAAAATTGATAGTACGTGTTGATGTGGCTGGAGCGGCAAATGTAAGCACGACATCCTGTGCTCCCTTTTCAACTGTCACTTGGTCGTTTAGAGTCGGATTGACCAATATCTTATTTGTGAGTGATTGGGAGGTCGAAAGATCCGCCAGTACTGCTAAATCTGGCGCAATCGTGTATGTGGAGCCCGCACCGCCATCAGTACCAGTCAGTCCTGACCCGAAAGCTATCGTTCGTTCACTAGTCAGGCTGCCGTTTGTGGTAAGAGTCAGGTAGGTCGCATTGTCCGGAGCGCCAGCTGTAGAGCCTGACCACGACGGCAAACCGCTGGCCAACGTCAGTACTTGACCGTCCGATCCTTTGGCAAGACGCACCCAATTTGTTCCGTTGTAGTAGATGGTGTCCCCTGATGCAATAGAGGAAAAATTGAGAATCGCGTTCACTGCTGCTTGCTGTGTAGCAGCTCCAGTCCCTCCTCGCGCGATTGGCAATTGTCCTGACCATTGCAGTTCAAGCGAGCTGTTTGCTCCTTTGTCGTTGAGTACAAGCTCTGGAAATGAGGCATGTGTGGATAGAGCCCGTTCGTTAGACATGCCAGTTTGATTTGAGATTGTAATGAACGGCATATCATTGGTCACAACGTCGCCGCCAACATGCCAACCAATACCCGGCGTTCCTGGACCTTGTGCAAACGATGGCACCATAACCAGAAATGAGAGTATGAGTGCTGAAAGGATACGTTTCATAGCCCAGGTCCTTATGATGCAGCAGGTGCGTCGGTGTAACCGGTAATACTTCCGGTGTCGCTCTTTATAAAAAACAGCGCTCCTGGTGGTGCTGTAAAGTAATCCATCCCAGCGGCCGCAAATGTTTTTTGATAGGAGGCGCTAGCGCTTGAAGGAAGAACCCAGCCTCCGCTAGCGGGCGACCACAGGTATAAGGTGACAGCACAAGCGCCATTGACTTGAATCATAACAGCTGCGTAATCTGGAACCTTCCCGAGAGCCTGTCCAATAAGTGTCGGTGTGCTCTGCGAAAGAGTCCCCATTGATCGGTTTGGCAATTGCGCCTGCGTGTAAACGGGCTGCGGTAGACCTAAACTCATTGCTTCCAACCTCCAACGGTGAGAATTGACTGCACACCCACGAGGGATATGTGGTCACCGCTGCTACTTCCGGTTAGTCGCAAAGCCCAGTACCTACCCGAGCCCTTTGAGCTGAAATCTATCAGATGTGGGTAATTGGTCGTCGTGCCACTAGCCCAAGTACCAATCTTAGTTATACTACTTGTCGCGACGCTAAGCGAGCGGGAGTCGCGCACCTTAAACTCTGTATTGCCACCAGATAGAGTGTCAACTGTATAGGCTCTTGCTGTGAACTGTTGAGCGGGCCCGTCGGTGATAATTACAAACTTTCGTGAGCTGGCATTCTGTGCAGGACTGTTAGCACTTATCAACGGTGTCATAAAGTCCCAAGCTATTGTCGTTCCATCATAGGTGTCGCCAGAATAGTGTGTTTGGAGATATCCGTCCGTGGTTCCGCAATACATCGTGTTTGAATACTCGATGCCGGCAGAGAGTGTGCTAATACCATCTTTGGTGCTGAACACTGGGTTTAGTTGTTCATAACTATCTGATGATGGGTCCCGCGTGTTGTAGTTCATAATGACAGCGTTTTTTGGGTTCGTGTCGCTATCGATTGGCAACCAAAACTGAACTTCTTGAGTCGCTGGATGGTGCACTGCAAATATCTTTTCAAGTTTCGAGGTGTTCACCCGGTTAACCAAATCTTGAAGGTTAAAAGTTAACGACGCGTTGATAAGATTCGCATTGGTGACGAGTTGGGAAAAACGGCGCAATCCATCAGTAGACCAAAACAAAAGATCATTTTGTAACTGGATCCAGCTACGGTTGGATGCAAGCCCGTATTCACGAGTGAGGTCTTTCATTGCGAAAGTAGTGCCTGAATAGCCCGTAATAAGTGCCATGCCGCGCTCGCATCCAACAATGAGGACCTGGTCGTTGTTATCGTTAGAGAGTCGTAGAGCTCTCATCCCCGTTATTTTGCCAAGTTGAGATGGCACTTCGAACGCACCAGCGTCTGTAGCTGCACCCGAGACTGTGTAGCTGGTTGGGTCGCCCTGGTTTGATACGACAATATTAAAAGGCTTTGCGTCGAATCCTGCAAAGACTGCGCGGTTCGCGAACACCTCACAATACTTTGGCTTCTCATATGTCACTGACGCTATCGTCGCAGGCCAGCCTGACAAGTTGCTCATAGAGCTTGCCGGATTCCCATCCCACTTCAACGGATTAATATCTCCGTTGGTGTAAATCATGTTGCTTGGGTTGTATGACCTGATACACGGGATGTTGGTCGTGTTCAGCCCACTCTTAATTTCAGTCTCGGTATGTGATGACAAGTCATAGCTATACGCCTTCGATCCAACCTGAAACCACAAGCGATTAACGCCAGCACTTGTCGTATGCTGCGCAAATTCCAAGAACGTGGCACCACTATTGAAACTGCCGGCTCGTTCTTTGGTGTACCCTATTCCTCTGCTTGTCCAGATTCCCCGCTGGAGTTGTTGCAAGTTGTTCAGAATCTTTGCACTGTCTTTGTCGCGCAAGAGGTCTGTGGTATTTGAATAGAGCCCACGACTTGGAGTTAAAACATCGGGCTTGAGAGAGACGCCTTTTTGCGCCATCTCCGTCATCGCGGCCGGTGGCTGCGGTGGTGCTGGTGCCTGTTGCGCGACCGCTGGCAGAACGCTCAACCATACTGCCAGGAACCATGTAATCCACTTACGCATGGCTATCTCCTTCGCGGCCGTCGGTAGAGTCCATCCATAGAAAGCCCGATGTCAACCTTCGGTGGGTTTTCGATCGCACCATTGTTCAGTTGCCGGATCTCCGAATCGATGTCAGCCATTAACGATTGAATGTCGCCAGCCTTACCTTCCGAAAGAACAATTTCCACGAGAAGCTGTCCGTAATCCCAGATGACATCCTCAAATTTCGACGGCCACTGAATGAGATCCGTAGCAGTCGAAAGCACTACTGGATCCTGATAGTAATCAAAGATGCATGTCATGTTCGCGCTCGGCGGTGCGCTGAATGCAATCTTGTCGTAGGCATTTCCTTCAGGGGGCAAATCAATCCAACGACTTGGCACACCTTGTGTTGTCTCGCCTTCGGGAAACATTTGACGCCACTTGTAGTAATCCAAGTGATGCAGTTGTCCGGCATAACCTGCCGTTGTGATGAACATCGAATCTTCAACAATCTGTTCGACAGTAATCGTGATCGCACCACTGGTGAGTGAGTACGCATTAGAAGCACTCGTCAGGCTTAATGAAAACTGTCGTTTGGCGAACCGCATACGGTGGCGTCGAAGTAATCGCCGATTAACCTTGTCAACAAACAACTTAGTCTGGAGTTGGACTTTCTCCAGACTTGAGTTTGTGTTAAACGTGCTTGCATCGGCAATCGGAGACTGCCCTGCGTGATACAAGATGCGGTTTACAGTATCGAGGTAGGATGAGTTTGCCACAGCGACCTCCGTTTAGAAGTCGGTGGGTTCAAATTCCACAGCGATACAAGCATTAACGCCATCAGTGGATTGCGTGCCTGCTACCCACTCGACGTAGATTCCACTATTAGCCCCACTTGCCGCAACCGCCAAGTCAGCACCTGTTGCTGTGAGCGTCATTGCCGCTGCCTGGTTTGCTGTCAAACCAGTTGGATCGTAAGATGCTGCAGACAACATCGTATTTCCAGCGCTTGAGCCTCTGAGAACCTTGACAGTATTGGTGCCCCCAACTGGAGGTGTTCCAGCGATAACCGAAACCCCAGTAACTGTGCCAGCACGACCTGGATTTATAAACCCTGCGTACGTGGTACCGTCGGCGATTGTTCCCCCATTATTAGGACGGAATAGGAAAACTTGCCGCTTCGCAGATTTGTTTATGTTTGCTGCAGTAAGAGGTACTGTCAGCGTGACCGCACCCGTTACTGCCAGGGTACCGCCCAAAGTTGCGTTTCCTGTCACTCCGAGCGTACCACCAACAGTTCCGTTTCCGGTTACTGCTAGAGTGCTTGCCATCGTCACAGCCCCAGTCACTGCCAGCGTCGATGACAAGGTAACTGCACCTGTGACCGCCAGTGTGCTTGCTAGACTGGTCGCACCTGTGAATGTTTGCGCTCCAGTAACCGTGATGGTTCCGCTGCAAACAATGTTTGTGAAGTTTGTATCTCCGTGAGCCATGGTTATGTCCTCCTAGCTTACGAAGCGCCAGTGGAACCGTAGAGACCACGCCAATCGGAGCAGCCGCGAACGATACGGAATCTGACACGATAGAGATAGTCGCCAGTTGCTTCTTCGCGAACGACTTCCTTCTCTGGTCTGAGACGCCATCTGAATTTGTTCTTTGCCATCTTGCTGTCGCGCAAGAACCACATTGTGGTGTCGTTGCTCGGGGCTTCCATCAGATAGTCGAGAACTACGAGTTTGAGACCGCGAGCAGCGACGTTCTTGTCATTGTTTGCAGTACCAGGCTCTTGAATGCTCTGCACCAACTGCAAACCTGTCCATTCAAGGTCTGGTGTGACGATGAGTTGGTCAGGGTAGTACGGTGCTGGTGAGCCGTGCTCGTCTGGTGTGCGCTTCATTTGCGTGCGGCCTGCTTTTAGGTTCGTCGCATTAAGAGCACCTGTGCCTTTGTTGTCACCAGAACTAAACTTCGCACCAGGTAGCGCATTTGACAGCGTGTGTGTGTCATTGAACACACTTACGCCATCAGGAGACTGCTCGGAGCTGAATCCGAGATAGAAGAAACTTGCGCCCTTGCGCTCGACTGTGCGGTGCATCGCAATCGCCAAACCTTCAGCTGCGTCAAACATCTTCTTGTACTTGAGGTCCTCAAGAGCCTCTTGAGTGATTTTGATTTCTGCTTTGTGGGTCGAAGCTAGGTACCGCTTTGAGCGTACGTTTTCAATTTCCACTCGCGGATACATGCCGCCTTCTGACGCTTCCGAAATTTCGTCTGGCATCTGGATTTGTACGTCGTCTTCGTACGCGTCATCCATGTCGTCGACTTTGAAGACGTCCTTGTACTGGTCGCCTTGGTCATTGAAGTGCACGTCAAAGACTTCGTCCAGGTCCTTCTTTAGACCTACGGGAAATCCATATGATTGCGTAGTAGTGGCCATGTCTTAAGCTCCCTTTTTAGAGTGCTCACCGCATGTGCCACCATTGCAGTGAATATTTTCTTACGATACGAAGAAAACTTGCGCAGTCTTCTTCTTCATGTCGACCTTGTAGATTGCGAGTTTTCCACCAGTTGCACCAGCAATAGTGGTAGAGATGCCGTCCTCTCCAGACAATCTGACGGCTTTGTTTCCGTAACCGAAAGGAACAACTCGGACGGTATCGCTGGAAGTGATTGCTCTTGAGAAAGCCTTTCCAACAGTGATCGTTACTACGTTCGAGCTGTAAGTGTTTGCTGTGATGATCCTGGTCTCATCAAGTTCTTTGCAGTACACTAAACCGCCGACAAGGTCAGAGGTAGTGCCATCAGTTAGAGCTGTCAGCGCGGTTGTAGTTGAACCACTGCTGCAAGCTCCGTCGCTAATCAATGGAGTGAAGGCTACTTCGAAGAGTCCGCCGTCAACCTTGATGACATCAAGATAGTCTTCGGTCGCCGAAGAAGTTGTTAGTGTCTGATCCGCGATGTACTCGACAGTATCAGTTGTTCCTGCCAACGCAAGCTTGCCGTTGGTAAACTTTAGCGCGTCGCCTTTGACAAAAGTCGTAGAGGCAGCTGCGATAAGCTCGTCAGTCCGACGAACGTCTCTGGTTCCATTTAAGCTTCTAACCCATGAAAAACCTGCCATCGTGCATCTCCTTTATGACTTGTTGAAACCCCGAGCGCGTTTCGCTGCCTCGGAGTTGCTTAACTTCAGGTGTGAACGGATCGATAACGCATACTTGCGTTCCGCCTCCGACAAGCCCTCGAACGGGTCATCAGATTTGGTGCTTACCGGGTCCGGTTTAGAACTTCTTAGATCCAGCGATGGCATTGGTTTATGTGCAATACCGTTCTTCTCGCTGTAATCCTTTACTGCTTTTGCCACTGCTCTCTTGATGCTATCCTTTGTCGGGAGTAGCCCTTGACCGCCTCGCTCGCGCTGAGGGGCAAATTCTTTGTCTTCGGTGAAAATCTTGGAAGTCTTATTAAGGATCGCTGCCCGAATGTCATCATCCTTCAAGGCAGGCAAAACTCCTTCATATGCTGACAAAGCATCATCAGCCATTTCCCAGCATTTGCCTTCGTATTCTGCGACAAACCTATTCAGGTCCTCCGCTTGTTTTTTTGCTGCTTTATCTTGCTCGCTTGCAGCGTGCAGTTGCACTAGTTGCTGCACTGCCTGTGGTTCATATCCCTTAGCAAGCATCCCTGCAATGACTGACTCCATTGCACTTCTTTGTTGGGACTGTTCTTGCCGTGGCAATGCATTACGTACGGTGCTCTGCACTTGGGAAAGAATCTGTCTCGAAAACTCTTGAGGATCGAACGGAGCCACCTGCGCGCCAGTCTCGGTGGCACCATCAGAGGCAGTAGCTTGTTCATCGATTAAGTCTTCGGCCTGTAATGTCATTGATTCTCTTCCTCTTCTGATTCGGGTGCCAACGCAGTTCTTTCAATCCATGCAAGAAACTGCCCAAGTCCGTCTTTGATTATGCAGCCGACAAAATAGCCACACAATAGCCCTGCCACCATAGGCGGTGGAGCACTATTTGCGGTGGCAAACTCTTCAGCCAACTCTCTGAGGTCTTCCCAGTGTGGAGACTTAACCAGCCGGTAGCATGCCCGCTGGAGCTTCCTGTCCTGTCGCTCCGCCGACGTAAGCGGGCGGGGCTCCTGGTCCTTGTTCGTCTTGCGGAACGAGCGAAGGTTGCGCATTCGGATCTCCTTGCATTTGTGCCAACACTTGATTTACTCCTGCTTGAAAAGCGTCCTGTAGAGCCTTCTGTCCAACTGGAGTACTGAGAAGAATTTCGGCGGGGTCTTGCTTGTACTTCTCCAAATTCTTGATACCTAATCTGCCGAGCAGTTTCAGTGTTGTATCGATAACAACGGGCATTAGTTGCGGCATTTGCTCTAACAGTGTGCCTTGAGTCATAGTCGTTAGAGCTTCGCGGAGCTCTTCGATTTCGCGGCTCTTGTTCATCATGCCGTGGAAGCCAGTCACTATAATGCGCTGGCTCGGATCCTTAAAAGCCTCTGCGTCAGCTTGCCCTAGTCCCGGTCCAGCTGACTCCATCTTCTCGAAAACCATGTCTTCGGCTCTGAAGTTTTCTTGCATAGCCTGGAACATCGTATTGAGCAATGGTTCCAGCGTGCGGATAGTCATTCGCTCAAGTAAGTTATCTCGAGTGACACTACCGCTGGTGGTTTCGGTATTGATTTGTGTAGCGGTCTTGGCTTGCGTTACTGACTTTGTGGGATCTTGAAGAATGGATCCGTAAGCCCCCATCTGTGCCAGGATTTTCTGCCCCTGCCACTGCTGGTCTTGCATACCTATTTGCACGCCACCCTGTGGTGTCGGAATTGGTGCAATGATATTTGTTCCAAACTGGGACCGCGCGACTATGTTCACTGAACCCGGACCCAGTTTGATTCGCCGATCTTCTTGCAGTAGACCACCAATTACGTTAACTGCGGGAAAGACTGTCGCTAGTTTTGCGTTGAGTGTTAGAGCCGACATCACGTTTTTCTGCATGTAGGCTTGTAGGCTGTGCTCAACTATGCCTGTACCGTACGGGGTACCTGCAATCCAATCCTTATATGTATCGATGAAAATGCATCTTCCCCCGTTGGGGTTCGGGTTTTGTTGAATGCGAATGATCCTTTGTTTTGCGTCCGTGCGAGACAATGCGAGGTAGAAATAGCAATCCACCCAGCACATATCCTCAAAGCTTCGCACCTGCCGATGGAAGACTATGACTGGAACTAGCTTTACTCTGTGATTTGCCTTACCTGCCTCTGGGTTGAGACCTGTTAGTTCTAACGCAGAAAAACGCAAACTGGCCAAGTCTCTAATCTCACCGAGATTCATCGGCTCAATGTCTTTAAGTACTTCTTGGTCATAGAGAGGTTCGCCGTATGGATCCTTAGCGTTCTTCAATTCCTCGACGGTTTTGAAGGTAACTATCGCCATCGGCAGATCTGAGTCGTCCGTCAAATCAGAGTTAGGATCCAGAACAAGATTTGTCATATCGATGACTTTGATGTTCGGACGGTTAAGCCCTGGCTCTTTGAACCTGATTGAACGCAATGTCTTTGAATCCGGAATTGGCATCTCGGGATCCAGTTCAAGAAGCTTCGCCAACGTCTCAGACTCGGAGTAGGTCCGAAGAACTTTAGTTTTTTCCCATGTGAACCAAAGCGCAGAGGTGCCCCTCACCAACGTCTGCTGAACGTGCTTCTCGTACGTTCCGCGAAAGTCTATTCGTCTGGCGGCCGCAGCTAATAGGTCACGCCCATCATTCATCCTGCCTTGGTCCAAGGCTTTCGTCGAGACGACTTGAAACGCCGTTTCATCCCGAGGAATCAGAGCCAATGTTATGGACTCTGCCAAACTAATGACACCATCCCTGACATCAGTCTCACCCCGGTCGGAGTTGTCTGCCCAGTCCATTCCCTCCGCTTCAGGCAATTCCTTGACGCAGTGAAACGCATCATCACACGCTGGCCAGACCTGAGACTCTAAATCCTGGCGGGCTTCCTTCCAGTAATCAAACTCTTCTCTGAGATCCTCCGCCATCTTGTGCATCGGCTCAGATGAAAGCGATGGCGTTGGGGTCTGCACATACTCGATTTCGGTGTAATACATTATGAACTCCTCCGCATTACACCGCTGCGCTTCCAGGAGACAGAACCTTTTTCGACAGTTACTTTATTCTGGGTAGTACCACCCGTGCCACTAACTCCAAATTTATACAAAAGTCCATAGCCCAGGCAATCCACTACGTCTTCGTAAGGGTGGACTTCGTCTATTATGTCCAACGGCTTCTTCGTTGCCTTATCAATCTTCCAGCGATACTTCTCCGATAACGCTTCCACCAACTTTGGGCACCTGTCTTCATCAACAAGGAAAGCTGCGCCAGGCTGAATAGTTCCATCTTTTCGATCTTGAAACGTGCTTAGCTCTCTAAGCTTGTTGTGAATGGCTTGGAGCCGTGCTTTGACTCTTAATCGCGGTTGCATCTCCTGGATGTAGAAGTAATCCACAAAAATGTCGTACTCGTTGAGGATTGTGTATTCTGGTGCTTCCTGTGCTGACGATACACGGGATGCGCCGGCAGGGTCACCACAATCATCGAACTGAAAGTCCGGATAGCACTCTGCGGAAATTTGCTGAATTTCCTCCGCCACGTTGTGGATTTCTGCATCTTCGAATATCTCTTCACGCAGAACTAGGCACCTGTGCCAGCGGTCAATCTGCAGGAACAACACGCAAAAGGTTTTACCAGGGTCCCAGATACGAAGGATACGAGTTCCTTCGAACGGTCTGAGATTCTTAGCCTTGTGCAAGTCTGTAAACTCAGTAAATACACGTGCTCTTGTGCTGGTATCGTATTTGATGTCAAGTTCGGATGCGACCTGCTCGGGGGACATCTTTGCTATCTTCATCTGATACCAAGGACTCCAGTAACCACCTTTCTCGTCTCGGACGGCTCCGGCTCCTTTAATTGGATGGTCTGACCAGTGGACGCGATACACGTCGACTACCTCATCCGCTTCTTTGCGAGCAAGTCGCGCATAGTGATTGTGTGGACCCAAAGGCGTACCAATAATCCAGCGACAATTCGTCGTTTCCGTTGACGAGGTAAATGCGGGATACGCGTTCTCCCAAGACTGGTACTCGTCGAGGATCGCGAAGGTCACACGAGGACCTCGTCCGAAGTTCGGGGTAGATGGCTTGCCTACGATCTGCTTACCTTCACCGCACCGGAT
Source organism: Candidatus Obscuribacterales bacterium (assembly GCA_019747875.1). Lineage (GTDB taxonomy): Bacteria > Cyanobacteriota > Vampirovibrionia > Obscuribacterales > Obscuribacteraceae > JAIEPM01. Next base: position 26,105 of record JAIEQI010000088.1, on the reverse strand, counting down.
AAGGAGCTCTGGCATGTCTTTCTCGATGTTGAAGCCGAGTGGTAACATCCAAGGTGTCAGCTTGTGGAGCTGGCGCATCTGAGAGCGCATTTTTTCAAACGGCGTGGAAAGGTCACCGATCTTTTCTAAGTCGCCAACCGTGTTGCAGCCGACCAGGATATTGCCATTCCGAAACAGCATGTACCATATAGCTATGTGATAGATGAGCCATGACAGTCCCATATCCCGCGACTTCTCAAAAAGTCCGTCATACCGGTCCACACCATCAATGGTGCCTTCTGTTTGGGTTATGACATGGCGGACGATCTTGACCTGGTACTCATAGAGCACCATGACCTGATACTGGTCTTCCGGTTTGAGGCGCGGATCGTATGTCCACGCAAAATAATAGAAGTAGAAGAGACACCCTCGGATGGCTGCTTCTACTTCCGATTCACCTTCGAATGGTTTGCCCGAGCACATATTTATGACAGCGGCCCGGAACTCAGGCTCACTCTCACATCGGGTATACAGCTCGAATCGCTTCTTGGCGCACTCGTCTCTTAGCTTGCGCTGCTCACGCTTAGCGAGCGTGACCTCTTTAGGCTCACGCTTAGACTGGGAGTCCTGCTTTGTAACACTGTCTTTCGAACTCAATTGCGGCTAACAACTCCTTAGAGTCGTGCCACCAGTTCGAGTTTTTCCTGCCGTACTCGCACTTTTTTACCGCTGCGGTGCGACCACTGCTACCATCAAAATACACTAATTCGATCTGCTTGTCTTTAGCACCATCGCTGGTGACCGTAGCAGGGTAGACTCTGTCTTGTATCCGGATGAATATCCGGTCACCCATTAACAGCTTTTCGACTTCGAACGTCTTTTGTTCATCGGCATCGCTCCGAACGGCTGCGCCATCACTTTCTCGCTCTTGGGCATCTTCTTCTCGGACTTCTTTTTGCTCTGTGACTTTGCCATTTGTTGCACCTTTGCTCATTTCGTCTTCCTTGTCTTGCCACCAGGATAAGTATAAGCCTGTTTGTTCTTCGGTACCACGCGCGGTATCAATGCTTTCTTGCGTGCGTATTCTTCTACCTTCGATTGCTTAATCCTATCTAACTCGTTCGGTGTGCCAGGGACAAACAAATCTTGTGCCATGTCGAATGCATCCACTCCGACATCACTCAGCTTGACGTTCTCTGACTTTGCAATACGCTTGCCACCTTCGTAGAAACTCATTTTCTTTGAATCATTCATTGCAGCCGTGGTGTTGTCATAAGCCTTAAACGCTCCACGCATTGGTATGCCCGCCGCCCTTGGTAGTACCAGCGGTGCCCCTGTTCGGATAACTCGGTCAAGTGTTTTTAGTACTTGCTGTTTTTCTTTCTTCGACATCTTTTCGTAGTCGCCGCCATGTTTTTTGAGTTCCGAGAGTGCTTCTAAGAACTTCTCTCCTGCCTCGCCAGCCTGGCCGCTCATCTCTAATACGATGTTGCCGCTACCGGTGCCAAGATAATTGCTACCATACGAAAGTTTGCTGGCATTGTTCTCTCCGGTAATCGCTGAGTAAGCGCTCAGGTTGTCGAGTGTCTTTGCCGATTTGAAGTAGCTGTCAGGATCTACTTGTGACCATACCGAAGCCATGTCTGCAGGAATTGCTGCCCGACCGCCAAACATCGCAGCCATACCAAATACGGTGGCGAGCGCTGCATAGTTTCCATCCGCCACATAGCGAGTCATCAGCCTTGCCATTCTGGCCGGTTGCTTGAAGAAGACAAACAAGGATCCAACCTTATGTCGCGACAGAAAGTCTTTGTTTATTCGCATCGGATCTACGCCAAGCGTACGCGACATGCGTTCAGTCATGTGCACCCAGGCATCCATCGCCACGCTTGGGTCAACACTGTCTTTTAATAATTCCTTCGCGAACTCTTTGTCTGACTTAATACCTAGCGATTTAAGAAGCCCTCGGTTGAGTTGAGCGTATTCCAGGATGGCAGCAAGCGCTACCCTGTCAGCGTTGATTTGGTCCGATGGGATGTCAGCATTCATGAACTTCTGGAAACTATTCTGCGGTTTGCCGGCTGCAATGGCTTTCTGCTCAGCCCTCTCAACTCGCAAACCTCCAAGCAGATTTGAGTTATTGAACAGGATGCGAAGTTCTCCATCACCGCCGACACTACCAAGCACCGGAACATCTACGCCATTGAGCAGAGCGTTCGCGTGTGCGATATTGTGCACTCCTACACGGGAGCCACCTGCGATCCATTGGTCAGTCAGGTTCGTAAGATGGTGCTCTGGATTCCAAAAAAAGAAGTAATCCATAATATTGCCCAGCGCACCTGAATACAGATTGTCGAAAAATCCAGGGGTGTGTTGCGAAGGAGTCAAGGCCTCACTCATTTGGCGCAGGGTTTTGACAGCGGACCGAGTTAGCTTGTTATCTTGCAAAGGGTTCGCATGATTCGGGTCAAACCTCTCCTCTATGTCTTGAATATGCGCATTCAGTAACTTGAGCAAATTGCGCCTAATTACAGTTTGCTGGCGAATCGCATTTTGTTGAGAAGGGTTGAGCGAATTAAAGGCTGCGCCTGGCTTACCTGATTTAAATTCTTGAACTGCTTGCAGTAGTTGTTCAGGATTATCGAAGTGTACACCCCAGGTGGCACGCACTGTGCCCGCTAAGTGCTTCCAGGTCGTCTTGTAGAAATCAGTACCAGCCTCCTTGTCGAGAAGCTGAACCATATCCATGGTGTCACGCCACAGATTTCCGACCGCTGCCAGAGCCTTTACTTTGCCGCCAAGTTTTTGTGCCGATTTGATTCCACCGATATACAGTCCGAGTGCCATCAAAGCAGCTACAAGAGGTGTCGAGCCTGACGAATTCGTTTTCTTCTCTTTGCCATCAGCCGCCTCTGCTGGCTGTAGCTGTGACAAAATACCGAGCGATGCTGCCAGCAAAGAACCTCTAGCGGCTTTGCTTTCAAGCATCTGTTGAGCTTGCTCTTTGACCGCACCACTTGCTCGACGCCAATCGGACATTTTGAGATTCACCTTATAAGGGAGGCGTTCATATTCCGCGCCCATCCTTTGTGCTATCTCCATTGCTTTCTTCTGCACCGCATCTATCGGCGAGATTCCACCGTTGGAAGATATCTCATTGTCTGCAGCCTGCATGACTATCCTCCAGTCACCTTTCGACAGCCCTTGCGTGAGTTCGTTCTCGAGCTCGGTGCGCCGTGCCTTCACAATTGCTTGTGCTTCTGCTGAGAGCTTGAATCCCATTGTGTTGTGGTAGGTTTCGATTCCATACTTGACGCGGCCGTATTCGGAGCCGGCAGGGTGCGGGAGGTCTGCAATAACTTGCAACTGCATCGGAGCTTGACCCTCAGGCACCGGGTTCTCTTGTCGCAAACGATCTTGGATATCGAACACCATATCCTTGTGTTCGTCCTTGATTGCTTTGAAAGACTTCTGCGCGTCGAGATACTGACGCCTGCTCGCTATCAAATCGGCAGCCGCTTCGACAGGGTCGTCTGACACCGCAGGCAGTTCCGCTGGTAACCAGTTCTTGCCCTGTCCATACCCCGCTTCTGACAGTCCGCGTATTCCTTGTGGATACTTGTCATAGGTATCATCTGCAAGGTCGAAGCGAAGTTTGTCGAGCTCGTTGATTGCTTCACGACTCAAGTTAGGCTCAAGGTCGATACCACCCTGTAAGCCTTCATTGTCAAACATCCAATTTCCGTCACCGTGTTTTCGCGCGTATGCGGCCAACTTCGCTTCGAATAATTGCTCAAGATACTTCTGATTCGCTCCCGCCTCAGCCATGCGTCTAAACTTCACGCGGTCGATTCGCTCCGCCGGCAGGCTATCGATATCGTCAAAGTATCCATGTCTTTCGTATCCAAGTTTTTCTGGTGCGTTGTACCTAAATTGAGCAGCTTCGTCTTGTGACAAAACTCTACCTGTTACTTCCGAACCAAGTGGAGGTGGTGTTAAATCGGGAGGAGGCGGAGGTGTAAATGGTTCCTCCGCTACTGTTGGTGCAGGCTCTGGTATAGGCAGCGGCTCTACAAATTCCGGTGCCTGGACTTGCATATTTAGGATTGCAGCCTGCTCTGGATCCGCTGGGTCAATCAGTCCTTGCTTCACAAGCCAGTCCATATTGTCTGGAGCGGTCGATGCTGTTGTGTCGATTTGTGAGCGAATTTTCGACATATCCAGTGGACGTGTCGCCTGATTCGACATGAGTTTCACAGCGATTTGTTGCTGCTTCTCCGGCGGCACACCCTTAAGCTTAGAAAGAACTTGCTTAACCAACTTTGGTGTTTGGAGTGCCGTACCGAAGGCACCACCAACACCGCCACCAATCATGCCTGTCAGTAATGAGGTTAACGGATCAATCTTCTTGTTTTCGTTGTATTGTTGTGACGCTCCGACCGCGCTGCTAACTCCTGCGCCGACCATCGCATTGTCTGCAATCGATGGGAGTATGCGTCCTGCCTTAATTGCGTTCTGTATAGCAGGTAAGCCCGCCCTCGCCATAGTTTCCGCAACTGAGATATTTGGAAAGGGTGCAAGGTTGGCAGCCAAATCAGAGTACTGTTTGTATGCCTCTGGAGCTTTTTTGGCCACGTGAGTATTAGCGAGTCCTTGTTTGCCTGCTTGCGTGATATTGCGACTTGTCTGCGCAGCGTAGGGGATTAGTTGTTTGAGCGCAAACAAGCGTGGATCCGTTAAGACTGTGCTGTCCTGAATGAACCTTTCTGGCTTAGTTCCCAACAGAATATTTGGCGTGATCTCTGCGATGTCGAGGGCCGCATTAGCTCCAGCTGCCCATTTCATCCCCAGCTCATCAACCGGTCCTAATGCCTGCTGTTCACGTCTTGCCTTTCTGGCCGGAGCAAGTGATGCGTCCAAGTCAAATCCTGTCGCGCCCTTAACCCAATCACCAATTGAGGAATTGCCAAACTCGCGCACTGGGGGCGGTGAATACACAGGAGGAGAAAATGTTGTTGTAGTTGTTGTTTGTTTCGGTGTTTTTGGTGGTGTCGCCTTGACTCCGTACTGCTGAGCCATGCCCAGAAGTTCATCATCACTATAGTCTGGTTGTGCGGGTGCGGGCGGCGTTACTTTGATGCCATAGTATTGAGCTGCGGCAAGGAGTTCATCGTCATCCATGTCTAGCCTCCTACCTTGTAACCTCTAGCCTTCAATTGCTCCACCAATTGTGCTTTTGATAGCTTTGGTTTTTGAACTGGCTTATTAGCAACTGGTGCAGATTGTTTTGGAGCTTTCGGTGCTGACACTGGGGCTGGCTTGCTTGGAGCGGCTGGCTGAGCTTGTTGCCCACCTAATGCGTTCCACATCCCACCCCACGCTTTTTGTACTTCTCTGCCTAAATCAAAACCATCGGAGTCATCTTGTCCTTCAGTCTCTCCTGGCTTCTTTTCATCAAGTAACCCGAACTCTTTTGCGATTTGCGGGTAAGCTCCCCTTAACTCGGGATACTTGAGATGTTCTTCACCATCCGAAGTTGTGTAGGTCTGTGTCATTGCTTTCGCGATCGCAAACTTATGTGTCTCAGCTTTAGCCTGAGCCACCAACTCGGCCGCTTTAGCTTTGTCTTGTGGAGTTGTAGCGGTAGCCATTCGATGCAAGGCTTCAGATTGTTTCCGCATCAAGTCCTGTCCTCGATAACTTAGACCTTCTTGAGCTTGGCGAATCCTGTTCCATCCTTGTTGAATCTTCGCGCGATCAGTTTCGTTTTGGACTTCACGTCGCTTGTTTTGGCTCTCCATGCGAGGCTTGTCAACTTCGTTTAACTTTTGATTTTTCCAATTGGCATCATTTGACCACTTGTTTTGTAAGCTGTCGTGATAAGCCTGTGTTTCTGCCAACTTAGCTGCCGCTTGCTGAGCCTTCAGACTTGCAGGATCCGTTGCTTGCCATAGATTACCAAATCGAAGCAAGTCACCTAAGTAGTCACGCGGATTCATCCGAAGCTTGTCCGTGTAAGCCAATTCCGCATCCATGTTTTTCTGAATGCCAGCCATGCTGTCAGCTGATTCTGGACGCCATGCGGCCACGCCAGGAGCTACAAAGTCTCGCACAAACTTTTGCCAGCCCGACCTGCGTTGCCGTTGTCCAAGTGTCTGAAGTTGCCCTTGTTGTGCGGCATTGTACATGTCGAGCATGTTACCGAACGTGGAGCTAATTCGGTCTTGAATGTTAGGAGGTTGCTGAGGCTGCGAGGGCGGAGGCATCAAGTTTGCATCCGGTGCTTGTTGGGGAAACTGCGGAATAGGAGCATAAGGCAATAACCCATCTGCTCCTGGTGTTGGTGCTACTTGCGGTATCAATTCCGGTGGCAGTTGCGCTGGCATCTGAAAGCTTCTGTCAGCAGGAATCTGGCTTAGCTTGTTGAAGATGTCCTCAATTTCGGGTGGGTCCAGTTCCTGAAGTAGAAGCCCGTACGCGTTGCGATTGCCTTGCAGCGCTAAGTTGGCTAAGTCATATTGCCGCTGTTTGCGTGCTTGTTGTTCCATTACCTGATAAGGATTGAGTTCCTCCATCGGTCCCCTAAGTTCAGGAGCAGTCTGCTCGGTTGGCATTGATGGAAATATCTGTCCAGTTTCATCTGCTGGCGGAACATTCGGAAGCGGAATCTCGCTTCTGTCTACTCGTGGAAGGAGAGAATACTGTCTACCATCAGGACCTGTTACTTGTGGAGCTATGCGTGGAGGAAGCTTGAGCGGCCGCCCCCAGTGATCTAACACCTGGGGGTTCAGAACCAGATCATGATCGGTTTCCATGCCACCCTTTAGTATCGGAGTACGAGGTATAAGTGGTACTTGAGATGGTTGTGCGTATTCACCTGAAACTGCCCAATCTCTGCTTGCTTGCATTAACGATGGCGCCACTGGAGGTGCTATCTCTTGCTCGTCATATTGCGGAATCAAAGGTATGTATGGACGCTTGCGGGGAATAGGTGGAACCATAGGCTCGTCGTCTTCTACCCAGTCAGTGTGCCCGCGCGAAAGTCCAGGCGGTCCTGGCGGAGGTGATCCTCCGGCAAGAGGTCCTACCGATGGTAGAAATGCTAGTGGTTTTTTCCAGCTCTGATTGGCCATTTATGTCCACCTTGTTTGTTGCATTATTTTCAGCGGTCCTTTAACTGACTTCAGTTTTGGAGGGGATGGTGGAGTATAGGGTCCGAAGATAAACTTGTCATCGTCTTCTTGATAGATCTTTGGAGGACCCGGATCCTCTCCAAACATTGGCAATGAATCCATTTCGGCGTTCCTGGTTTCGTAAGCAACATAATTACCTCCTGTCGAAGCTCTGGCTCCTGGCATCAAGTATCGAGGAATTGCCATGTCTTGGTTCTGTACTCGTTGGCGAATACTGTTTCGCATTTCCTGCAATTGATAAGCTGGATGTCCATCAGTAGTCGGTTCAATCGGGGCGATTCGACCCTTCGGAGGAATCGAAGGAGTCAGATTTCTGATGCCTTCCTGACTCTCATGAGCAAGCCCAGGAAATCTTGCTTGGTGCGCGTTACTCGGCGCCCACTTTCCCCATTGTGTTGGTAGACCGTCCGGATTCCAGGGTCTGAATGGTGAGCCACTCCGCATAGGTGCGCGGGGTGATGGAGCAGGCTCGTCATCGTAATCCTCTCCACCACCACCACTGCCGATCGACCAGCTACGCAGTTCGAACGGAGCCCCATAACCTGAAATGTTTCTACGTGCGGCCGCCGTGTTGAGCCAGTTCGAATTCATTCCGTTAAAATTCAAGCTTGCCGCGGCTGTGAGGCGCTGATTCGCCATAACTCCGTGCAGTGTCTGTAGCATCGGAGCCGTGATGAAACCTTGATTATATTGCTGAGTAGCGCGGGCCATTCCATCGTTGTGTTGGCGTTGCATCGCCATTAATGCTTGGTCTTTGGACAGCCATGTGTTCTCTGGTACAAACGCGTTAGACCTACCATCGTAGTAGTCTTCACCTGCGCCCAATGGGTTGTATCGCATTATGGCCAGCCTCCGTTGTACCATGGTGGTCTGTTGTAAGGTTGAGGTTGCATTGGACCTTGCAGTCCGCTACCGAGTGTCTGAGGCTTCGGATTGATACCACCGAAAAGCACATTTTTAACTGTTCGAGTGACAGCTGGTGCTACATACGGTATCGAGCGAACACCTGTGTCTATCGCGAAGTTAAGAAGCCTACTTCCAATACTATCCGTCTTCTTTGCTTGAGGCTTGGCGGTGGCACCAGTTTCCGCGTCGAAGGCTTCGCTTACTTTCGGCTTGTACCGCTGGGTCGTTTCGTAGATGTCGGCGGCCATCCTCCAGCGATCCATGTTTGCTTGGTGAGCTCGTCCTGCCTGTTGTTGTGCAATGTCCGCAGCGCCCCTAGCTCCTTCAGCTTGCAGTGCTGCTAACTGCGATGCTCCAAAAGTGCTGTTTTCCATTCCCGCACGCATCAGTCGTGCGCGTTCTTCGGCGACCTGGCGATTTACTTCATTCATGTATGCAGCTACTCCATTGTCAGCAGGTGCCTGAGGCATCAGTGCAAGGATCTGCTGTATGTCAGCTAGCGGATTTGCTGATGGCGTAGGTAGCCAGAAAGGCATTTGTCCCATGGTCGGTTCCCTCTTAATAGCCGTATGAATCTAACGGCGTGTCATCAATAAAGGATTGCATGATGCCACCAAAACTACCCGAAGCATTCGTCGGGACTCGGCTGGGTGCCATCATTCGCGGTGCCAGTCTCGTTGCTTGTGGGCTAGTTCGCCCGCCCATCATTGCATATCTCGCCATAGCAGCACCAAACCCGGTGTTTCGATTCATCGCCGCATTCAACGCAGGACTGTAACCGTATCGAGCAGCCATCGCCTGCTCTTGTTCGTTCATTTGGCCTGAGTTCCTCAGTTGATTGAGTTGAGTTTGCCCGAAGGTCGAGTTCGTCATACCCATTTGCTCGGTCGCAGCTCTCACATTAGCGACAGCAGGATCTACTTGCTCTTGCCTAAATCTGTTTTGCGCAGCTTCTGCAGCCGCACGCATTTCCGGAGCGACCCAGGAGTTAAAGCCTACGAGGTTTATCGTCTTTTCGGCATTTGGGTGCAAGCCACTTAGAAAGTCGTTGTTTCCAGACAAGCCCATAAATATAGAGTTGTTTGGCTGATTCGATAAGTCGACGACCAATCCGCTCGGCAGCTTCTGCGTAATTGTTCCTGCTGGTAACATTCGGGCTCTCCTTAGGCACCGGCAGTAGTGCCGGGTTGATCCGCTCTAATAAGAGCATATCTGCCAAGGCACCGCCGCGCAAACGATCAGCCTTCAAACAACCTGAGACTTCGAAGCCTGCACGCAAGAAGCACTGCATTTCAAAGGGCTTCTCGCATTCTTCAAGATCCATACCAAGCTTAACTTGAATTTTGACTAGCCCCAGCTTGTCGAAGCAATAGCGACTCACGCCCTCGACAAACTCTTCGAAGTTCCAATGGCTCGATACTGCCCATGGCATCATTTGCCACTGCCGGCCTGGTGTCTCCGTCGGTATCAACCAAAATGCGGCCAAGAGTTTGTCCTCAAGTACACCCAAGAATAACTCGGTGTAGTCAAGTTTACTGAACAGAGTACTCTTGTAACTTGCACCCGGGGGGAGGTCTTTGTCGTCGAGTCCGTAATACATCATCTCTGACAGTTCATTTTCGAACTTGTTTACCCATTCATAGACCTTCTCAACAGTCTTCTGGCTTTTGTCGGGGGACAGCTCGGATAAATGCCTCAAGGTCACTCTCAGGAGCTGAAACTTCATCTCTTGTTGGGGTATCGACTTCTCTTGTGTTTCGCTCAAACTCATCTCCTTCCCGTAACTTTCCGTTTGTAATTTCGCGGATCTTATCCTTCCACCTATCCATTCGTTGCTCTGCTTGCACTTTATCTTTCAGCTGTTCGATGGTGGCAGGTGGTTGCTTGAAGACCTCTTTCCGTAATTCTTGCTTTTCTTCGACCGTCTCCACTCTTATGGGCGTAACGTCGATGGTTTTCCCTGCGGTCTGAAGGAAGTCGAGGAAGTTTCCAGAAAGCAATATCTTTGCAGCTTGCTCGCCAGTCATCTGTTGAGCTGCTTTTATTGCAGCCTCCGCTGAGAAGATTCGTTTCGATAACTTGTCCGGATCAGCCTTATCCCTACGTTCCATTTCTTGGGCTAAGCTGGTAAGCAGTTTGTGGATTTGCTCAGCCATGGTCGCCGACATTTGGCCGGTTCCGACCATTACAACGATGTCTTTTTTCCAGCGAACAACGTCATCATATGTTTCAAGCTTCAAGTCCATCAATCCAGCCGGAGTGTTAGGTGTGCCAGCAGGAATCTGTAGGTTTTGCTTTGCCGCCAGCAGTTGCATATCTTTTACGCTTTCTGGCGGGTGATGAATGCAGTACAAACGATTACGTTGCTTCGGGGCTCGGCACTTGTAGCCGTCCTCACGAACCCACTCACACAGTGATTTACTGCGGGAAGTGTCGATATTTACTACATTCTCATCCATCGATTAACTCACACAACCTTGTTTCGATATCCATCGGGTCAATATCAATAGCCCAACACCACAATTCGAAGCGATCGGAGTAGAGCCAGGCTAGTAATTTCGTTTCGGCACAGTCTCGACACGGACAATGCTCGCCTTTAAATGGTTGGTGATCCAATCGACGTTCTTGGAGCTTACTAGCGTCCTCAACTGCTGCTACTATCACGAAAGCTGCCAGATTCTTGAGCCCACAGTCGTAGAAAAAGCAATCCTCGGGTCTTAGCCTCGGAGAATTTCCTGTATGAGTCTCGCCGTCATCAGACACCTTAGGCACCACTTCTAGTACCGCGACCAAACCATACCTCCACAACTACCGCTAAGCTGAGCATACAGCGACTAGCTAAGCATTGTACATAGGGGTCTTGTGTGGCTCACCGCCCGCGGTAGCATTATAGATAGCAGTTACCGCTGCAAACGCCCCTCGGAGTGCCACCCGTTGGGCGTTTTTTATTGCAAACAAAAACCCCTCAGGCTATGCCGGACCTGAAGGGCTCTTGTTGGCTTCTCTGAAAGGCAGAGGAAAACTCTTAATACCGAATATGGTAGCAGGTCAACTTGCCTGTTGACCCAGCCACTTGATGGAGTAATTAGCGCCTGTTTTCAAAAAGCCCCATCTACCCTTAATTTGACCGTTTACTATATTAATCTCACTCCGAAGCAAATCATCTAAGCAAGCCATTCTAATTACGTAGGTAGCACCAGTCTTTATATCTTTGAGATAAAAACCAGCGGCAGAACGCCCGCGATAATAGCCTGCAAATTTCATCTCTGCCTCGATCGTAAAATCAGCATCCTTGATTTCGTACAATTCTTCCTTTGGAACGATTCTCTTGTCGGGGTAGGCACTACATAGCCAGCCATTTTTATCATCACGGCAACTATATGAATTACAACCTTCGCGTACGCAAGCAGGGTTACACACAGGTTTTCCGTAGTCCGTGACGTCCTGATATGCTCCATCCCAGTCCAACATAGAACCGTCAGACCTCTTGAGGTATAACTTCCACCCTGGTTTCTTGCTACTCACAATTACTCTCCTCTAACGCGGGTCAGCCCAGTCTCCATCACAATCCACATCACCACACTTGCACCCGTAGCCATGGGAAACGAATGGCGCATTCGCTTCGACTTCGTTTGCTAGGCTCGCTAGTGCATGTTCTAATTGCTGCACCCTTTCCTCCAAGTCCCTCATTCTGTTTAGAATCTTTCGTAATTTTCGAAAAGTTCGCAGCCTCATTTCCTTCTCCGACTCCTCCCAAGGTGCCACCAGTTGCAGTGCTCGCACAAGTAAGCGTTTAAGATATCCGCGTCTAGCAACTTTCGTAGCCAACTCCACAAGGTCTTAAAGTTCAGCGCAACCCACTCGCTGTCGTGGCAGAGCTTGCCTGTGACCGGGCACTTGCGACTGCTCTCAGACTTCATAGGTCTTCTTCGGAAGCAAGTTGTGAAGCACCCGCGTTAGATGCTCCGTCAGTCGCTCCACCTTGTCGCTATACAGCTCGTTTGTCTGAGGCGATGTCTGTTGATAACCAAAACCAGTCACCTCCATAGTGATGATGTGAACCATCTCGTGGATGAGTGTTTTGTGCACTCGCTCGAGATTGCCTTCGTCATACTCCTTCCGCAACGATGCGCCCACGTGAATAGTAGCGCGGTCATATCTCGGGTTCTGTTCAGTAACAGCGTAGCTATCCGCGTCGCACGTGCACGAGTCAACCGAAAGCAAAATCTCTGTCCGTTGGAGAAGCAGTATCTCTTGGAGCACCTGGAGAACTTTAGCGATGTACTTTTGATAGCTCATTTAGTACCTCGTTTTCCCGCCTTTGCCCTGCACGCGTTGCACCACCCGTCAATCTTGCAGTAACCGCCACTCTGCCGGCATTCGACACATTTTTTCTCTGGATGCATATCGGGCGTGCTCTTTACGTCAAAACCACAACCTTCGCACTGTATCGACGCGCTCATTTCTCACTGACCCTTCTTCGGTCGACCGGGCGGTTTAGATGCCTTCAAGGGTTTCTGCGGTGCAGGCTCAGACTCTTGCTCTAGCACCACCAGCGATACCCCTTTAACCTCCTTAAAAGGTACGTTCAGCGGCAAAGGCATCTGCTTCACCAGCTCCGCCCGCTGCTCAGGTTCAAGACTTTCAAAGAACAGATTAAAGTCCTGCCCTACGCGCTTAAACGTATCGGTACCAACCGGCTCGCTTTTGAGCACGTTGGTTAACCGTTGGTAGTAATCTCTGATTTCTTTCATTCAATTATCCTTACGTTCGTTGAGTTGTGCCGAAAATTCAGCATCCGGTTTAGCTATGCTCATCTGTGGCTTAGCCAACCAGACAAGCAAAGTTCGGTCAAAGTCTGGCACCACACGCCCAGCATTCCGAAACGCCAGCGTGAGAGTTTCTTTCGCCTGGTCGCCTAAGAAACTCGACGGACCTTTAGCATTGGCAGCTGCGCGGTGAGCCTCACAATGAGGGATATCCATCTCCATTCTGGAAGGCTCATGAAAACCGTAAGACTTTGGTGCGTACAAAATCAGAACAGGAAACCTGTCATCCGCCTCAAGCTCACAGTTCTTGTATGCGCACAACACTTTACTCATCAGCCTTCTTCCAGCACACTGGACAGCGCGGATGCACACCAAACGACCAGAGCACAAGCAATGCAGATGTAGCGAGCACACCAATCACTGCGAAAACATTCACAGCGATGTCCATCTACTTGTCCGCCTTCTTCGAGTGCAGCACAGTCACCTGGTGCTGAAGCCCGCCCTTGCCGTCTCTACCGGACACAATACGCTCAAGCTTGTCTACGCGAGCCTGCATCTTCTTAAACTGAAACGCGAACGAATCCTGGTACGTGTTGAGGAAGCGCTCAATATGTCCGAGGCGCTTCTCAAGTCCGCTGGCATAGCCCTGCATCGCCTGGAACTGGTCGTCTGCCTTCTTCGCTTTGTCTGTCAATTCTCTCAGCGAGGCATCCGTAGCCGAGCTCAAAGCGTTCAGCTTGACGTCAACAGGATCGGCGACCTCTGCATACGCAGGCACCGCATATGCCATCACGCCGATCACACCGAGAACCAATATAAGTAAGTTCGATTTCATCTAAGCACCATCCGTAGTATTAAGTCCGTTATCTCGACTCTACTTATGGCTAGCAATTTGTCCAGTACTCGACGACCGTCGTTACTGCGTTTCCGGCACTCGTCTATGTTAACTTTGCACAGGTTTTGAGTGGGGATGTGCGTTAGGTTTCAAAAATTACGCCGCGCTAGAAAGGTAGGGTGGGGGTCCCACGGCGAAAGTTCTATCTAGGGGTGTGCCACCCCATCCAGGTTTACCAGCCGCTGACGGTGGTCATCGCCTGCCCTCGCGCACGTTATCTGCTACCCACGACGTAGTCTAAGTGAGAGGTTGGTCTCGGATACAGTTGGTGTGTCTGCGTTTCGAGTTGCGCTAACTTGGTTGAGATATGCGACAGACAAGGATCGCGTTACTCTTGACGTCCGTGAGATGGCTCGTTTGGCGCCCCAGTTTGACACCTTTTGTATTTAAAACGCAATTTCTCGTATTTAAAACGCAATTACGTGCGTTTTTTATAACCCAGTCCCAGTAAGGGTAAAACGGTCTTGACTACACTTAAAACGCTTTAAACGCAAATTCTAGAGACGCACGTTTTCCTTTCAAAGTTGTCAACAATAATAATAAAGAAGAGAAAGACGCATTCTGGAAAAAGTGCGTTTTAAGCGTTTAAACTCGAAACCGTTAGAGTGTGTCCGTTTGCGGATGCAATAAAAGTGCGTTTTAAATAGGCGTTTTGCGTTTTAAATAATGCGATAGTCTACTTATGAATCTGTGTTAATCACTTGGCAGCTGGTTTCAAGGTGAGCGGAGGGAATGGACTTTGTGCCGCCCAAGTGCCACTAGGATTACCGTGGTTAATGTTTAAGTGTTTGAGCCAGTAGTGGAATTAAACGCGCGGCCTCCACTATGTCAACGTGGAGCATATTACGATATTAGGATACAAGTCTCCAGGTTGTTAGTGGTCTTCCTTTTCCTTTACGTTGCTCATCAACGATCTTGCCTTGTAGTTTGAGCTTCATGAGCAGTTTTGCAAGCGTCTCTTTTGAGGCGTGATTATTGAATACGTCGTGCCGAATAGATGTGTTCGTCTTCGGGCCAGACTTGAGTGCGTCTAGTAGTTTCGTCTCATCCGGGTCCACTGTGCCACCGCCGAATATCATCTTTGCACTTGCTTGGCAGTATTGCCAAAACGCGTAAGCTCGTTCGAAGTGGTCTACCTCGATGATGGAAACGCCATCAAGTTTCGCGTATATCATCGCTAGTCTAATCACCTGCGCTTCTGCGCGTGCGCACACATTGCCATAGGCTCCTGGAAGGTCGACCGAAAGCACAGGGTAGAGTCCTTCGACCCATAGCCTCTGCGCAGTCGGAGTCATCGTCATACGATCGATGCTTGAGTCCAAGGCGCGGACGAATCGCTGAACGAGAGGACGAAAGATGTGGTCTTCGGTGCGCTGTGGCCACGGCACTTGCTTTGCTCTGTGCGCATGCACCCACAGGAATCGATTATAGAAGCCGTTAAACAAGTCGACTGCCTCTAATTGCTGCTCAAGCTCCTGGCGCGTTATATGCCCGACTATGCCGATGTGCGCTTCGGTCGCTGAGATTGGTGAGGTCTTAGTCAGGGGTGCCAAGTTGCCGTGGTCCCAAGCCGAGCGTACCGCAGTTGTTATTGTGTTGCCGTCTCGCTTCGAGGCTTTCATCACTCCGCCAAACTCGCCTTCAAATATAAGGAGGCGCTTGTCTTCGATGCCGTTGTCTTCTGGCTCGCCGTCTTTGTTCAGCTTCTTGCCTGCGTCTCGAACAGCATAGATTAACCCCTCAGCGGTAGATGCTGGCCCGTCTGTGATGTGCATGCCGACCGTGGGACAACCTGGAGTGACTCCGGTGTAGTTCAGCGACTCCTCAAGCAATCTGCGCACCGGTGAGACTGATGTTCCTTTCCTTCCTCGAGCAGACTGCGCAACGATAACGGACATGATGCGAGCATAGTGCTTTGTGTCGCCTACCCAGATGTGACATTTTGAGCCGAGCGCTATACCGAAGGAGGTTAAATATGTCGCAAGCACCGCCACTGGTGCCGCTTCGGAGTACTCGCAAACGGCGCTCACAAAGTCGCCGGCAGGTCCGTCAAGTGCGCGCGGGTCTAGCGTAGGTATCTGAACTAGCTCCAGGTCGTCTTCTTCCTCGACTTCCGGCGCTGCATCTATTAGGTCTTGAATCGGAGGCTTAGTTTCGTCGGGTGTCGTCACTTCTAGCTCCTAATCAATTGATACCAGTCATCGAAGTCTTTTCCGTACTCCGGCAGAATAACCTTGACGCTCTCGTGTTTCCCTACTATACGTTGAGCCAGCCCGCTTGCGGCTTGCTTGCCTCGCTCGCTCTTGTCATTGTCTGCGCAGATGAGAACTTGCTTTACCGCTGGAGGAATGAACATTGTCTCTAGTTTGAACGCGTCGCCGGCAGCCCATACCGGAAAGCCCGTAAGGTGCGTAAGCGCGATCGCAGTCTCGACGCCTTCGCATACTGCAAGCTTGTCGCTCGCAAGCTGGAGCCTGTGCGCACTGCCCGTAGTGTCGCGCCCGAGAGGCATCATCTTTTTGGGGTTGTTAACCTTCGCCTTGCTTCCGTCGGCTGCTAGGTAGATGCGTCGAAGCGAGACGAGCTGATTCTCCGCATTCACCATCGAGATTACAAGTGCGGGCATGTACCAACCTCGCGACTTGAGATACTCGACACGCGGGTGAAAGTGCACGGTCGAGGTAAACTGCACGTCTGCAAGGAGCTTGTCGCGCAGCTCGCCAAAGCCTCGATGCTCCCAGAGGTAACGGTCGCCTAACGTTGTGCCGTCCAAAGGCTCCGAGTTCTGCCACAGGTTGAGGATGTCCTCGTGTGCCTGCCGGCGTCGCTCGCGTTCTTCCTCGTCTTCTTCAGGGTCCGGGATGGCGATAGGGAAGGAGCTTCCTTGAGTCGCCAGGCGCAGTTCGCGAAAGAGGTTGAGCGTTTGGTCCGGCCCGCAGACCTGGCAGAATAGCAAGAGCCTGCCGGTCTTTCCGCGCGAAACGTAGAGCTTGAGCTTGCGACAGAAGGGACACGTCGCTATCGTGTGCCGCGAGGTCTGTCGAGCGGGTGCCCATATTTGCGAGAGGTGGGAGATTTCGGGGTCAATCATAGGTTGAATATGAATAGGCAAAGTTTTCTGTAAACTAGATCGCGTGAAGCTTCCTCGGGGTCTGGTATGCGCCAGACGTAGGGCTGGCAGATTGGTAGAAGCGGTGTTGTACTCCAACCGCAGTACATACAGAAATATCCTTGGTTGTTCATGTGGCAGTTCTTAAGTAGTTGTCCAGGTCAGCGATAGCGCGAACCAAATCTTTAGTTTCCAATACATCTACTCGCTCGACTGCACCGCGAGCTTCTGTCACAACGTAATTCGCCATCCGTAATTCGATGAAGCGTTTATCTGCGATGACCTTGAGACGCGTAATTTGCGCCTCTAGTTCAAAAATCTTCTTTTGGGCATCGTTCCGCCCCTGGGCGTAGGCCTGGTCGCAACAACTAGGCTCGCCATCACGAGGGCCAGGTCTATCGGATAAGCTCATTTCGATATGTCCTCCTCTACATATTGCACTATCACCACTACGAAATAGGCTAAAATGCCTACAGAAAGCCATGTCAGAGGTGTCCACAAAGCGCACCCTGCAAGCATTCCAAGCCAACGGTGTAGCCATCGCTCACTCATTACTTCACCCTCACGATTACACTCGGCTTCTTCGGCTCCGGCTCGGGCTCGTCTGGAAGCAATGTGAAAGCCATTACTTGCGCAGACTTCATGTTGTATTGCTTCGCGATAGTCGCTTCCAGGTGCCGTATCTGTGACGACCTGGTGATTTCGGTCAGGTTCATCCACAGTATTGTGTTGCCGCCGCCGTTGAATCCATCTTGGTCGAACAGCAAAAAGCTGACGTAGGCGTTAGGTAGTTGTGTCGTTTGTTCACTCATCACCAGTCCCCGTTTTAATTCTCTTGTTAGTCTCTTTCCATGTGCGCCAGCTTGACGCAAGAATGAACTCATCAATGAGCGCCTGAAACTTCGGCAGTAGTTCTCGTTCTTTGTCTTCACAAAGAAACTCAGACCAATACTGTCCGTACTCGTTGCTGTTGTTATCGTCAAGGTTGTCTTTGAGTGTGTCTATTAGGCTCTCGGCTGACCACCTTGGAAGTACTGCTTCCATACATATCAGCTCTGTTGGTTTGGTATCACATTCAAACATCCAAGACTCATCGAAGTCATCGAGATCCGACCAGTGGCGATTACCATCGCTAACGGGTCCATCCCAGGTTTCAACATATTCAAGAACCATTAGGATACGCGCCTCCTCTTTGCGGCATCGGTCTGAAACGGATCCGAAGACTTGCCCCAGTACGCAGTGCCTTCACACCCAGCGGTAACACACCCGCCGTAGTTGCCGACTTGCGTTTTGCATCCGTTGCAGTTGACGGGCTTGCTCTTGCAATTCTCTGCGTGCTCGCCTCGTTCTCCGCAGCATACGTACGGCCAGTTTACGTCCATGTCTCTCCTCCTATGATGTTGCTTGAGTGTCCATACCCACGTTGTTATCATTCTTGCCTGCCTCCTTTCGGCACTGATTGCAGATTCCTCCAGCGAGCCAGCGCTTCGGCTTTGGCAGTCCGCACGACTTGCACAGGAACGCGCCAGGAAAGGGTGCTTTCTCTTTTGGTTTAGGCGCGGGCGGCGGTACCTCCGGGTCTGCGCCGATGGTAGTGCGTTTTATTCGTGCACCGCAGCTAGTGCACACACCGTGTTCTTCCTCGGTGCAACGTACTTGCGAGAGGTCGCCTCCGCAGATGTGAGTGCGCTTGGCGTGACAAGGCGTGCAGTGTAAGAGCACGCTGTGCGGCGACTCGTGGCGATAGAGTTTAGGTTCCGGCTGGCTCATTGTTTTCTCCGTATAAGTGGTCAAATGCTCTCGGATCATTGTTGTCGGCGTACTGACATGTCGGTAAACAAGGGTCTCTACGCCCACATCCTACGCAGAGGTGATCGCACTTGTCAGAGACGCATGCGTAACAAGTCCCAAGGCTTTTCCAGAGCTTTGCGGTTAACTCCTCTAGAGCCTTTAACCGTTCCTCGATGTCTCGGTCTCTTGCGTCGTTTTGGCGAAGCATGCCACCGATAGCTTTCTCTTTCCGCTGCTTTGCGTAGACTTCTTTGCACACAGGATGAGCGCGTGGGCACTCTGCTATATCTCCCGTTGAGGAGTGTGTGCACGAATTCCACCCGCCTTCGTGATGGTCTGTATAGCAGTTGCCGCAGAAGTATCGCGTGCCACCACATATAGGGCACTGGTGAGGTTGTGCGCCGCCTATCATGCTTTGTTCATGCGCTTTGAATGCGTCGCAAGGTTGGCATTGTTTCGGTGTTCGGTTGAGCGATTTCATCGTGCTCCTATTCGACAGTTGTAATAACCTTCCAGCTCCATGAGACAACGCTCTGAGCAAGAGACAGAATCACCACCGCTGCTTGCATAGCAGTAACTTCCACAGTTCATGCACTTTCCGACCGGTTCTTCGAAGTCCTCTGGAAGTTCCTCGTATTCCAGCAAAATGCAACCAGCATAAAAAATGTAGTTTGGATCTGAGAATTGTCCTGCTGTTGGGTCGACAATCGTACCCTCACTTGTGGTGAGCCACCAATGCGAACGTGGCTCGGGGCAGCCAAAAAGGTATACATGTCCGCGTACACGAACAAGCTCTGGAAATATTGCAATCATTTCGAGTGTACGCTCGGCACACTTCCCATTGACGCGTTCGCCTGGTTGGCAATTAGTCTTTATCCATTCAAAATACTTGTTCATGGTTAAAATGGAATCTCGTCTTCGCTTGCAAATATGGCGTCGAGCGCATCGCTGCTTTTCGCTCTTTCGTGTGCTCTGGCAACGGCTTGTTGTGCGCCGTTCGGTTGCTGCGCTCGGTCGCCTGCGCGGTCTGTAAGTATGAACTTCGCGAACTTGATGACGGGCGTAACTTGCGCATTGCCGTCGCGGTCTGTCCAGAGCTCAAGCTCCAGGTCGCCTTCGACGATAATGCCCGAGCCTTTCTTCACGTACTGAAGAATGCTGTCGGCTTGCTTCTCGAAGAACGCGACTTTGTACCACGTTGTGACTTTGTTGCCGTCCTTGTCTTTGCCATCGACCGCGACGCGAATCTCCGCGACAGTCTTTTGGTTTTGTGTGAAACGCTTGTCGGGGTCTTTGCCGACGCGTCCGAAAATTGTAATTCGTTGAAATCCGCTCAAGTTAGTATCCTCCGCATGCAGGTTGGTCGATATCGGGTTCTGGCTTCTTGCGCTCCGCTTCGAGCATCTGCCAGGTGGTGATGTCGTCGAGAAGCCTTCGAGCGTCTTTGAGTTGCTCGCGAAGATTGTTTACAGCCTTCAAGAAAGCGCTCGCAACATCATCCCCCGTTGCATTAAAGCAACGAGGCTCTGTCTCATTCTTTGCCTGAGGTGCTGTTAGCTTGCAGTACACTTGTTTTGGGTTATCTACCTTCACAGATGACATAAAAGGCTGTGACTTCTCAAAGTAGATTTCAAAATCAGCGTCCGTAACTACTTTCATTAGCCTGATTGCATCGTATTCGTTCATTCAAACCTCCTATCGTGCGAACTGCATGACTGCAGTAATGATGAGATTGGCGGCCACGTTTACTGATGGTGAAATGAACACGCAAACTGTGCGAGTCTTGCGCGCAATCTTGTAGAGTCGCGGGTGCTTATCGCTGAAGCGCTGCTTGCCCGTTGTGATGACTTTGATGTAGCCGTCTTTGTCAACGGTGAGAGGTTGTGAGAACGTCGTCGAATTGGGCAGGCTGCCGTGGAGTATGGTGGACTCCTCGATTGCCATCGCCTGTGGTGTCGCCACTGCGAGCAGGAGCAGAACGCCGACGGCTTCGCAGAACGCCCAGATCATAATCTGTTGCATCGAGACGCCCCAGGACTTAGCCAGAGACTTCAGGCGTTTGTGTTGCTCCGCCGTCATCCGAACGTCCACTTTCACTGTTTCCTTCGTTGGTTGTTTGCGCGTCATTAGATTCTCCTTCGCTTGCTATTTTTGTGAGTTCGTCGATTGTGGCTTTGAGTGTAGACTCATCACCCAACGTTTTAGCTAGACGCGTCAATGTGCGGGCGTCACGCCTAGCGCTGGCGCGTTTGGATTCAGCAATTAGAACTTTTTGCTGTTCTTCTTGCTGCTCAGGTGTCAAATGGCTTGGTTGCGACTTTAGGTAGGCTTGTAACCTTTCCCATCGTTCGTTAGCTACGCTTTTCTCGCGCTCTTGTAATTGTTGGACGAAGTCTTCGCCATAGATTGCTGCAGCCATTTTGTGAACCATGTTTTGAAGTTTGAACTCAGCCGTTTGAGCAGCCGCGTACAAAGAGTCAAGAAGGATACCAACACCATGATCGGCGCACTCTCGTCCTTGAGGGTGTTGGTTGTGAATATTGTTTGGCGCAAGATCTACTAACTTCAGTCCGAACGGCACGGGCTTGTCGTCGACTGCTGTACAGTAACCAAAGTTCACTGAGTCAGAAAAATAGGTCCTTTGCTCCTTGTCGTACGGACAGAGCGCGTCGACCATTCCGCGAACATGATTTAGCAGGTTTGCATAATGTCCAAACAACGCCGCATCCGACAAAACATCTGTTTGTTGTTGGTTCACTTCCATCGAGTTCTCCTTATACGATTGGGGATAGCCAGCCAAGGGCATCTGCCGGAGCGAGCCGACGCACGGGCATCTTCTCGTTCTCGTCGTAGTAGCTTCCAATGATTTGCTGCGGTTTCAGTGCGAGCCCTTCTTGTCGACAGGCTTGGCACCACATTGCGGCAATACCTTTGGAGGTCTTTCCGGGTTCGTTTCGCTCCATAGGTTGGCGACACTTCCGGCAGATACCGTCTTTAGGTTTCTTAGGCTGGCGTGGGTTGCGCGTCATTGTTGAGGATTGTTATTCCATTGATTTGGGGTTGGGGTTGAGGTGTTGAACCTCTCCTGAAGCCTTCTAAGTAGCGTCGAAGTGCTTCACGTATCAAGTCGCTGCGGGTGCGGTGTTCGACCTGGGCAACAAAATCAACTTGCTCGAGCATGCCTACTGGCAGAGCTACTAAAACTTTTTTCGGCATAATATTTCTCTCCGTTTGGATGTAGTTTGTCCCACTCTCCTACAAGACGTTGCCAGGCTGGGACTACGCCCGGGTCGTCTATGCGGTCAGAAAACCATTGTGTTATTCGAAGCCACCACTCCGTCAGTGCGGCGGTATCGCTATTGGTGCGCGCCATCTCGTCGAGTATGCGCGAGCGGCATTGTTCGGCGGTCCAGTTCATTTTGCTGCCCTCTTTACGTAAAGGTCAAAGTATGTGACTGCAGTGCCGAGCGCTTGCCAGGCGTGTTTAGCCACACCTATAAGTGCGTCCGGACTGAATTGCTCCTGCATCTTGCGCATGATGAGCGAATCGCTTTTCGCCAAGTTGCTCGCACCAAGCAAATGCGTCTTTACGTCCTTTCTTGGGATTGCTGCTACATGCGGGACGCAGTTCAAGGCTGTCCAGTAGAAGCCGGCAGCCCACCAGATTGTTTCAAACACTTCTTTGAAAGCGTTCTTCTTACCCATAAAGTGCGGGCGTTCGATCGCGACTGCATCAATTGCTTCATTGGAAGTGATGAGGTGCACAACATCATCGAAGGTCGCTGAGTGCGAACTCTCGACAACGCGCCAGGCGTCAGTATCTACCAGCACGTAGCCGTGAGTAGTGGAGCCTGGATCTATGCCGAGAATAAGCATTAGCCTTCTGCGCCCTCCTCATCTTTGGCTATTTTGCCGAGGACTTCCACAGATGCTTTCACGCGCTCTATGGCTTTGTTTGCGCTCCATGCCTTGTCTGCGCCGATGGAAAGTTTGCCGTATTCGTCTGGCGCGACGATTGAGATGCCCGGTATCTTCATCGATTCGGCAAACGGGTAAAGGTCGCGCACGTCGAACGAGAGCTTCCACTCAGCTTTGAGTTGACGCTGCACATCCTCGGGTTGTCGAGCTAACCAAATAGCAACTGCGTCGCGGTCGATACACTTCGGGCCGCCGGTCTTGCGGAAGAACACGCCGAGCGAGCCTTCACGGAAGGACTTCTTGCCTTTCTTCAGCTTGGGGATGTCGACCTCCTTGATGATGTGAGTGTACTTGCTCATCAGGAAGTTGATAGCTCCTACGCGCTCTTTTATTTCAGCGCTGGCGCACGAGGTAATGTCGTCAATTTCGACCTGGAGGTGACGAATGACGCGCTTGACAAAACGCACCTTATCTTCGAGTTCGATGTTCACCGCGGGCGGTTGCATGCCCGAGATACGCCAGCACTCCTCCTCGTTGAGAAGTACACCCTCCTCATCGAAGACAGCCTTACTTACATCGAAGTGTCGTGCGGGCTCAGATTGAGTAGCTGACTCATTCTCGACCGGTTCAGCATCAACATGTTCGATAGGGTCTGCATCGCTGGAAGCAGGGGCTCCGAAGACGGCTGCCATATCAATATCGCCCATAGTGTCACTGACTGGAGCAACAGACCCAAGGTCAACCACGTCGCAAGCTTCAGGTCGTTCTTCTGGTGTTTGTTCAGTCTGAGCACTTTTGGCGTCCTCCCAGGCGTTAAGCAGCGTGACGATCTGACCGTGAATAGCTTTGGTGAAATAAAGAATCTTTCCATCTTCAATTTTGACACCACGAGAGATCAACTCACTATTGAGCCATTCTTGGGCGTCAGGGATCTGAACGGCGCGCGCCGCTTCCAGGAGCTCGGCATACTCGCCCGCTCCGTACAAGAGTTTTGACATGAGAGTTCCTTTCTACTCTTTGGGTTGTTTCTTCGTTCCGAAATATGCAAGGGCTCGCTGGTAAGAAGCGAGTGTTATTTGCTCACCAGGGAACTGTTTTGCGAACTGAACCGCATCAGCGCCGCTCCAGCCATTAGTTTTCATCAGTCCTGCAAGTTTATCGCGCTCGGCTTCCGTAAGGTTTCGGTCGCCGGATTTTGCAGGTGTGTCCTTCTCGGGGTCATCGCCTGTAGCAAGCCTGAAAGCTTTCCAGTAAGCGTACTTCGTGGCACCCGTGATAGCCTTGTAGAGACTTTTATCTCCAGTGTCTTCCGCGTAACCGGGCATCGTTGTTACGACGCTTTCGCCAGTCTCTGCACAAGTCAGCGTAAGCTCGATAACGACTGATGCGGAGGTCTTCCGCTTGTTGCCGCTCTCCCAGGCGTTTACTTCGTGCTGAATACAGGAGGCCACTGTGCTGACATTCGCTTCTGCGCAGAGCGGTCCTACTGCTGCCAGGAAGTCAGCTTCGGTGGCGTATTCGTATTTTGCATAGTCATTCGTTCCGGACTTATCAATGCGGCCTAACTTGCCTTGAATGTCTGCAAGTTTTTTGTGAATCGACTTGTTGAGCGGTCTTTGAACAATTTCCTCAGGAGGGGTGAGAGTTTCTGTCGTCATTACTTCCTCGGGTTTCTTGAGAGAGGCGCACCTCATCGTGCCACAGACAAGGCACGCCTCTTCAGTGAATTACATCATGCAGTTAGGTTGGATTAGTCGAGGACTTGGCGTTCGCCGCCCGGTGTATACTCACGAGCAATTATCTTCTGGTAGAGACCTTCAGGTAGCTCGATTGGAGCATGCTCCTCGTGTGTAAGGTTTGTCGGTTGCTTGGTTTCGACAAACTCTTTAGCGTTACTGCCACTGCCTACTTTGTATTGGACAGCTGCCTTCATGGGAAGCGCATGCGCATGTCCTGTTACTTCTCCGTAAGCGAGAATAACGCGACCTTTATCAGGCTTCACTTGCTCCACGCCCTTTGGGAGGTCTGTTGGTTTCAAGGGAAGCAGGATTACATCGCCCTGGCGGTAAACTGTTGCTTTGGTCGGGACCTTCGAATTCATTTTGTTCTCCTTTGGATTCGTCGTCTTGTTCATGTATTGACTCTGTTTGTTCAATTCCAGCTACTAGATGCAGCGGAATGTGGAAAAGACTGAAGCGGACAGTTCCGGTTTGGTCGTCGCGATCCATCTTTCGAATGGTGAGATAGTCGCCGTAAACTTCTGCAATTTTGCACATCATAGGCATGGTTGCCATAGTGATGAGCACCACTGTCTCTTGTCTGTCGCGAAAGTCTTGCAGTTTTGCAATGAATCGACTGTTTGTTTGGCAGTCCATGTGATTGATACCTCTATGTTTGTTTATAGAACTCTACTTCGTCAGTATCAAGTCCACAGTGCCAAGCGTGTGCTTTTTTCGCGGAGGTTATGTCTGGTGGCACACAGAACATGTACGTCTTATGGTAGGTTTCGCCATTCTTGAGGTCTGGCTTAAAGCCTGTCGTAACGAACTCACCGTCTTTATTTGTGTGACCTTGATTGAGTCCTTCAACGCTTGAGTTCGTAAACTCAACCATCTTCACGACAGAATCGGTGTAACCCGAAACGTTCATGGACCAGAGTTTCACCGGGAAGCCGAGCGAATCTATGTACTGGTCGATGACCTTCCCGTTCGAGTCCTTCATGTAACGGCTCCAGCCGTATCTTTCGGTTAGAATCCGCCTTATTTCAGCATTCGATTCGGCGTTGATATTCTCGACAGTGATCAGCTCTGGATTTGTGATAATCCAGCTTTCGACTTTGATTCCGTGCCAGTGCCATAGCGCTGTTCCGTCTCTCCAAAGATGTGACGGACCATCCTCACAGTGCGGCCTGTTGCTCTCATCCTTTTTGATTACCGCAGGGAAATTACTGACAATGCAGAACTCCTCATGCATCATGCGGTAGCTGCCATGGATTGCAGCTTCTTCCCAGAATTTGTACTTCTCGTGCGCAGGGAGGCGAAGGCCGAGGATGTCCCTACAACCTGTGAGGTAGCTGTCGTATTGCCCCCACATGTTTCCGCCCTGGTGCATGTTCCACCACCTCGGAACACTCTCAACCATGAGTTTTTGGAGATTTGCATCATAAGGAGCAATTTCGGCGGCGAGCTTGCGAGCCCAGCCAGGAGGCATTTCTCTGATTCCTATTCTGGTCGCAGCTCTGGTCGCAGCGTCGGTCGCAGCGTAGGTCGCAGCGTCGGTCGCAGCTCTGGTCGCAGCGTCGGTCGCAGCGTCGGTCGCAGCGTCGGTCGCAGCGTCGGTCGCAGCGTAGGTCGCAGCGTCGGTCGCAGCTCTGGTCGCAGCTCTGGTCGCAGCGTAGGTCGCAGCGTCGGTCGCAGCTCTGGTCGCAGCGTAGGTCGCAGCTCTGGTCGCAGCGTCGGTCGCAGCGTAGGTCGCAGCGTCGGTCGCAGCGTAGGTCGCAGCGTCGGTCGCAGCTCTGGTCGCAGCGTCGGTCGCAGCGTCGGTCG
>JAIEQI010000227.1 GCA_019747875.1 Candidatus Obscuribacterales bacterium | reverse complement strand
GGTTTCAAGAATTAACGAATTTAGCTATTGACAGTGAAGGGCGCTTCATGGAAGCGCGGACGTCCCGTCCGCCTATAAGTATGGGCAGCGGACATCTTGTCCGCTCCTAACAAAAGGGCTCTCGAAGGACGGAGTCGGCAGGGATGCCGACGCTCGCCTAGCTCGATACAAAGTACCACTCTGTGAGGCTATGGGCGGACGGGACGTCCGCGCTCCATACGACCTGCTACTCGGGCGGACGGGACCGCGCTCCATACGACATGCTACTTTATGTGCTTACAGCATAATTTTCTAGATCAGAATGCACTTTAATAGCATCGACGTATTTTTCAACGTCTGCTTCGCCACGCAAGATACCATCCTCGGTGACAAGTCCGGCAATCCAGTTAAACGGAATCAGCTCGAACTGCCGATTGAGCACCGTCACTCCCTTGGGTGGATCTTGCCAGATCTCAGTGCCTGGACGCTCG
Organism: Candidatus Obscuribacterales bacterium; assembly: GCA_019747875.1. Classification (GTDB taxonomy): domain Bacteria; phylum Cyanobacteriota; class Vampirovibrionia; order Obscuribacterales; family Obscuribacteraceae; genus JAIEPM01. Next base: position 37,560 of record JAIEQI010000227.1, on the reverse strand, counting down.
AAATCTTCAAAGTTGAACAGTTGATCGTCGGTAACAAATTTCTCGGTCCCGGTCAAAGCATAAAGTGGAATATTCAACTCGCGGCAGGCAAGAGCCAAGAGCCAGGAGCCGACCTTATTCACCAGACCAGGTCTAGCTACAGCATCGACACCCATGAATGCGACGCGGCAAGTGGGCAAAAAGAGCCCCATTGCAGAATCGAAGGAGTGAACTACTTCAATTCCAGAGGATGCAAGAACGCTAGCCAACTTTCGCCCTTCCATGCTCGGTCGAGACTCCGTGCAAATCACGCGAAAAGAGCGAAGATTCGAACGAGCGTTTAGCAGGGCTGAAATAACCGTCGAGCTAAATGAGTACGCAAATACCAGTTCACCAAAAGGAATGAGCTGCACAGCCGTTTCTGCAATTTTGGAGGCACTATTGCAAAGGCGGGTTTCGAATTCATCTAGCGATTTACCAACAACAGCCTCTAGCTCTTCTGTCGTGCTGCACTTTTCGGCAGCGAACAATATTTGATTGCAAAGGTTGAAAATCGGAGCCATCGCCGGATGGCCCTTAATCAATTTCCTTGAAATCATTGTCAAGTTGGATTTAATGGCAGGAAGACTTCGGTCACCACCACTTTCGTCTGAAATAGCATACCTGAAGATATTGACTGCTCGTAAAGCAAGCTCAGCCGCACCTGAAAGCAAGTCATTTGTGACCTCGGAAATCATGCGGTCAAGTTCCTGAGAAATGGTCATGCCTCATCCTCACCAAAATTTGATTGTGCGCCTTTAATATAGCCGGTTTTTAAGTACTTTTCCGAAGATCTAATCGTTCGAAAACGAATATTGACATTCACTGATGCATAAGTGAGCAGTATGCCGGCCGCTGCTAAATATCTCGAAGATGATTCACCTGAGGTCTGGCACAAATATGACCGAAGTCATCCTTTTCCCATGACCTCCGCCGGATGGAATCTTGCTGCATCGCCGATAAGATGGAATAACGGGCAAGCTTACATTCGTTTATATCCAAAGCTTTTCGGTCGACCGGCGACCGTTGGGGGTTTTATCTTATGAAAAATCGCATTCTTGTCATTTGGATGGCTGGATTGACGGTGTATTGCGCATATACAACAAACGACACATACCGAGTTCTTAAGAACGTAGAAAGCGGGCAGTTCTATACGTTGAAGTACATGGAAAAAAGTTGCGGCATATTGGTGCGCTTGAAGAAATCGCCTCTTCTGCCGCCTGCGGAAGACCCAATTCAAACCGCGACGAATTAGTGAGGAATCGAGTCGGACGCTAGTCGTCCTGCGCATTCCGCGCTTTCTTACGCTAATGCGAAGGATGTGGGATCAGCCGCGTCCTTCGCTAGAACGATGAAGAGGAGGTGAGAGCAGCGAAATAAACTAAATCTCTGCAGCTTGCCTGTGCCTGTCCAATATTGCTTTGCGTGGCGCATCGAGCAAATGAGACCACGGCAAAAATTCGTCTGGCGGTATTTGTCTAAAGACGTAAAAATCCGAAGACGGACATGATTCCGGCTCACTTCTAAAGAGCTTTTTCCACGATCCCAGCTTTCCACTGCTTTGCGCAATTTCGAGCAGCATTGGCGCTACGCGACGATCAGAACGCGATAAATAAGCTTGCACGTCACTCCAGTTATGGCTTTCGGCTCGAACGTCGACGCCTACTTTCGCAAGATTCTTTCGCACGAATTCCAGTTTTCTGGCACAGTCGCGATCGCGCCCTGACCACTGAAATGGCGTTTGCGCCTTAGGCACGAACGAGCTGACACCAAAAATGATCCGCAACTGTTTGTACCGCTTCTTAATGGCTGTGAGCAGTCTGACCGTTTCTTGCAAATCATCTTCAATCTCGCCAGGCAAGCCTACGATGCCGTAGAACTTAACTTGCTCGATACCGCTGGCTGCAATTATGTCCATGCCCTGCCAGATCTCCGCTTCTGTCAGGTTCTTTTTCATTATTGAACGCAATCGCTCTGAGCCGGACTCCAAAGCGATTGTCACTGATCGCTGCTTCAAAACAACAAGCATTTTCAGAATTAGAGGATCGATCGTGTCCATTCTTATAGAAGCGATTGAAACCTCAAGTTCTGGGCGCGTCAAAAGAGCTTGAGCCAGCTCGCTGAAATGCGGATGTTCAGTAACTGAGGGACCAAGCAACCCGACCCTCTTTGTCTGTTTAAGTGCAAGATCGATTTTCTCCAAAGCAGTTTCGACCGACGGAAATCGAAATGGTCGTGTCAAAAAGCTGGCAAGACAAAAACGGCATTCTTGCGGACAACTTCGCACGAGCTCAAGCAGAAACATGTCGCCCCAACCACCGGAGTGACTCAAGATTACCGAGTGCGCGGCATAATCAGAGGGCGCCGAGAAAGCTTGCTTTCTTGGATATTCCGGAATGTCGTCGTAAATGGGCTCAATCCGTTCGATTGCTCCCCTTTGCTCTGAAAGAACATATCGATAACAAGACGGCACATACAATCCATCGATCATTGCTAGATGTTTTAGCTTCTCCGCCCGCGTCGGTAACGATCGAGCGGTTCGCCAAGCTGCCACCAAATTTGGTATCGTGACTTCGGCATCACCCAACAAAATGACATCAAAGAACTCAGCGAACGGCTCGGGATTTGCAGTTAGTACAGGTCCTCCGCCAAACACCAACGGCGCATTCTCGTCTCGGGCAGAGGCTAACAGGGGAACACCAGCTTGCTGCAGCAACTGAAGAATGTTTGCATAATCCAACTCCCAAGAGAGCGTAAAGCCGATCATCTCTGAATGCTGCCAGCCGGACTCTTGCTGATCTGTGAAGGCCCGGCGCACAAAGAGATCAGGCTCCTGCTCTAAAAGCCACCATATGAGCTGATAACCAAGTCCAGACATTCCGATTGAATAGCTGTTGGGATAAACCCAAGCCAAATCTATATCCTGCTCCTGCTTGCCAGGATACGGCAGTATCAAATTTTCGTCTTTGAAAAGATGCATCGAACAAATGAGCCCGTCGATCCGCCCTTAGCCCAGTAAACACCTGAATTGCCAAGTATAGCAGGGAACGACACCTCATCACCGAAGTCGAGCGTCAAAACATACATTGCGTAAGGTAGCAAATGCTTCGAGCTGAGTGCTTAGTAATTACGACGCCAGCAGGACCAGGAAATAGAGCGCGTGAACGGTAGAAAATGTTCACGGGGCGGCCTACATAGAAAGCTGTCGCCCTGAACGCTTTGGTTTCTTTGGCAAGAGCTTCTGCCAATCATCGGGCAATGTAGAAAAGAACTGATGGGCATCAAGCACATCGTCATAACCGATACGACTTGCTCCAGAGAACTTCTGTATATCGTTCTTAGTCCAATCGGCCGGATAAGGTGGATCATCCAATTCCGATTTCGCGTAGGCCTTCGATAGGCTATTGGCTGCCTTCTCGGTCGCTTTGCCGGACCCGCTCATGCCGACCAGCGCGATTCCCAATGGCTGCCCGCAGTTTGAGCAGCCGACTTTAACAACCACCATACCAGGCTCTTCCCTGATCAACTCGATTCCATCGGAGGAATAATTTCGGCAGCAATGCTTGCAAGATCTTTGCTGAAAATATTCCTGGATCAAATGGAAACCATTGCTCTGGGAATTTCCTTCATGGAAATTACCGCCGCAAGACTCGTACATTTTGAACCGCCAGTTCTAGTAACCGAAACTGATGACACCACAGCTAGTTCTATTATCAGAACAGCGGTGAATCGGAAAAGTACCACTGCCATCTGAACACAAAGATTATACTTGAACTATGAAAACTGGGAAGATACTTTTTTCTGATTATCGAGCGATTTTTCCGTAATATCAAATGTGATGGCAAATATTGGTGATATATCTTCGCCGATCATCATGTATCAACGGAGAATGATCTTCCGATAAATCTGCAATATCCTGCCTTATGGAGATCTTGGCTAGCTGATAAATCAGTACTAAGCATGGTGCCTCAGAATGCTGGAACGAGGAAATAAATATCAGTGCCACCATATATAGCGTGTTCGGATCGACAATGATCCAATGCCACCATATATAGGGACTTTTCAACCTGTGAAAGGCTCGCTGCCTACAAATCCCCCGGCAACCTCGCCAACAACTTGCAGATATATAAGAGGACGCTGCTAGGAAACAACGTAGCTAAACTATGCCACCACATTTGGCTGCATGCTGAATTCTGGATAATGCGCCACCACATCTGCCGCCTATGCAGGCTAGATAAAAGCACCCGGCACAGCTTCTGGGGGGGCTTAGAATCTCAAAGTATGCACCATAATAGTGCCACCACATATAAGGACACTGCCACCATATATAGGACCGCCCGATTCGTCCGAAGACAGAAACGACGAGGGACACGGCAGGCCGCCTCCGGCAATTAGCTAGAGAGCTCATTGCAAAGCTGCATTTATTGGGGCTATTTGCTTGCATCCCAATACGACGGTCAACCCCAAAGCACCTCAAGCGGATTGACTGCCGTATCGAAAAACTTCACCGAAGGCGCCATACTGCAACGTAACGGTAGAGCTTTGATATACTCATCGAGTTATATACGCGCCGGAGGACCAGCGCAGTCCCCCCTGACAAAGGAGCAGCTTTGATGTCTCAAATTGAGGAAATTTCAGCTCTTGAAATCCTGGATTCACGTGGCAACCCGACGGTTGAAGTCACCGTCTTGTTGTCAAATGGTGCAGCAGGCAGAGCAGCGGTACCATCCGGAGCCTCGACAGGAACCTTCGAAGCAGCAGAATTGAGGGACCAAGACAAAGGTCGTTATCACGGCAAAGGCGTACTCAAGGCGATTCAAAATATCAACGAGGTCATCTCGAAGTCATTGCTGGGAGCAAATGCAATTGAGCAAACCGCCATCGACCAGGAACTCATTTCTCTCGATGGAACCGAGAATAAATCCAAGCTGGGGGCAAATGCGCTCCTCGCCGTGAGCCTTGCGGTTGCGAAGGCAGCTGCTGCTTCCATTGGGATGCCGCTCTTCCGCTACGTCGGTGGCGTAAGTGCCTCCGTGCTGCCAGTTCCGTTGATGAACATCTTGAACGGCGGCAAGCATGCAGAGGATGGTGTCGACTTCCAAGAATTTATGATTGTGCCAGTTGGAGCATCAAATTTTGCAGAGTCACTAAGAATGGGAGTTGAAGTCTATCACTCTCTCAAATCAGTTCTTCATGCGCGCGGACTAAATACCGGCGTCGGCGATGAGGGTGGCTTCGCACCATCACTCAAATCAAACGAAGAAGCATTGGAATTGATCGTTTCGGCTATTGAGAAAACAGGCTATAAACCTGGAGCTGACATTGCACTAGCTTTAGACCCCGCATCCAGCGAGTTCTTCGTCAAAGGCAAATACGATTTGGCCAAGGAAGGCAGAAATCTTTCCAGAGAAGAAATGGTTGATTATTATGTGGGACTGGTCGACAAATATCCGATCGTTAGTATCGAGGATGGTGTCGCTGAGGAAGATTGGGAAGCATGGAAACTCATGAGCGACAAGCTTGGACACCGCATCCAGCTGGTAGGTGATGATCTTTTCGTGACAAACACAAGCCGCCTTCAGCGTGGTATCGACTCTGGTGTCGCGAATTCAATCTTGATCAAACCGAATCAAATTGGAACGTTGACCGAAACGCTGGATGCGATCAATTTAGCCAAGGAGAATGGCTATAGCTGCGTAATGAGCCACCGTTCAGGCGAAACTGAAGATTTCACGATTGCTGATCTTGCAGTCGCAACAAATGTGGGACAAATCAAAACCGGTGCACCGTGCCGCTCTGAACGAACCGCAAAGTACAATCAACTACTGCGCATAGAGCGCGATTTGGGCTCCTCCGCTGTTTTCCGGAAGCACCAATCATTTCCTCAATTCCGCAAGGCTGGACAAAAGGAAGCAGCAGTCGCTAAATAACTCGGCGACAAGAAGCAAAAAAAGGCTGCGTTTTTGGCGCAGCCCCCTCGTTGTCTCCGACCGAGATTTTATTTTGCAGCTCTTCCCATGGCGACGTTTTCGAATCCGCCGATACGAACCAGTGTTGAGCGAGTGCGATAGCGTCCGACATATTGTCCACCAACATATTGGTCAACTTCGCTTTCAGCGAGCATCTTGTTCAAGTCTACGACTTGATAGTGATCGCGAGAACGAGCAGCCCAACCGCCATTGGTTTGGTCGCCATAATAAAAATTGGTTTTGTCCATTACATAGGATGCCGTTGAATAGGCCGTAACGGAGGCTTGAGTTTCAGTCCAACCGGGTTGCTGGAAGCGAGCCATAATGCGGCCGTCATCGACTTTGACAAAGTTCAAACGAGAGACAACTTGTTGTCCAGGCTGAACTGTGTCTACAAGCGAATCAATAACAGTGCTTACGCATTCCCAGGAGCCCTGGAGTTCTGCCGGAAACGAATCGGCTCTAGCCGGTGCAACAGCTTCCTGAACGGCTGCGCTGTAGATTCTGGCGCTGGCACTATCTGCGGTGTCGGAAACATAACCATGAAGAGTGGCGGCTTGTGCCGGAATAGCAACAAATGAAATGGCAAGCATAAGGACTGCGTTGCGAATGGCTTTAGTCTTTTCGACTAATTTGACATGCGCTTTCATGGATACCTGCCTTTCTGTCAAGAAGCAATCCAGCCAGGCCGGAACACATTCCGGTATAGCGGATTCGATTTATTCGTTGTTTAAGCTCTTTGCTCTCCCACAGTAGTCATGCCCTTGAAAACAATTTTCCAATCGTCAGTTCAATCTCAACTCATTTTTTTAAGATTTGACGATAAGAATTTGAATAAGTCAAGAAGAACTTTTTCCGGAAGCGTAGTCAAGAGAAGTCTTTCGGGGATCGCATTCAATTCGAATCATTTTCAATTTTTGGATTCCTATATATAGGAATGTGATGATTAGCAAAGGTTCCCAAGAGGTTACTTAAACGAGGAGTTGTCAAGCAGGACACCGAGAGCTTAACGGAAGTAGTGGTTTTTTGGCGCAAGCCGGGCTTCCAGTGCTAGGATCGACGATCTATCCGAATCACAGCAACGTAAGAGGTAGTTCTAGTGAGCAAGACAGCAAGTGCCTGTGAAATTAAAGACATAAGCTTGGCAAAGATTGGCAAGGAGCGCATTCAATGGGCCGCAGCCGACATGCCGGTTTTGAAGCTAATTCAAGAAAGATTTGCAAAAGAAAAACCATTCAAGGGATTGCGCGTTTCCGTTTGCGCGCACGTCACAACCGAGACAGCCAACCTGGCTTTGACGCTGCAAGCCGGCGGAGCAGACTGCGTCCTGATTGCATCCAATCCACTTTCGACGCAAGATGACGTCGCTGCCGCCCTGGTTGCAGACCATGAGATGCGTGTTTATGCCATCAAAGGCGAAGATATCCCCACCTACCACAAGCACGTCAAAATCGCTCTCGATCACAAACCACACCTGATCATTGATGACGGTTCCGACCTGATAGCGACTCTTGTTTCTGAGCGTACAGAACTTATCAAAGACGTGATCGGATCAACTGAAGAAACGACCACAGGGATTACCCGTTTGGAAGCAATGGACCGCGATGGGCAGCTTCCATTCCCAGCGATGGCAGTGAACAATGCTCAAACCAAGCACATGTTCGACAACCGATACGGCACCGGACAATCCACACTCGATGGTATTATCCGTGCCACCAACCGTTTGCTTGCCGGCAGAACCGTGGTAGTCCTGGGCTATGGCTGGTGCGGCAAGGGTACATCGATGCGTGCTCGCGGCATGGGCGCCAACGTGATCGTCACCGAAGTCAACGCGATTAAGGCTGTTGAAGCTGTAATGGATGGTTTCCGCGTAATGCCAATCGAAGAAGCCGCCTCAATCGGCGACGTCTTCATCACGGTTACCGGCAACCGCCACGTCATCGATAAAGCTCACTTCGAAAAAATGAAAGATGGAGCAATCGTTTGCAATTCTGGTCACTTCGACCTCGAATTGAATCTCGAAGCACTCGAGAAGCTTTCCACGAGCAAGCGCGAAAGCCGTCACCTTGTTGACGAATATACGTTGAAGAATGGCAATAAGGTTTGCGTTCTCGGACAGGGACGACTGATCAACCTGGCATGCGCAGAAGGGCACCCAGCCTCCGTTATGGATATGAGCTTCGCAAACCAAGCGCTTTCGCTGGAATACCTTGTCAAAAATAAGGCTACGTTGGCGAAGGGATTGCATACGCTTCCCGAGGCTGTTGATTACGAGATTGCGGCATTGAAACTCAAATCAATGGGCGTCAAGATCGACACTCTGACCAAGGAAATGGTCGAATATATGAACTCCTGGAGAACAGGTACATAAGATTCGCCAAGTCGAAGATCTTAAAAGGAGCCGTGAAAGCGGCTCCTTTTTTTTGCTCTTTTTTACTTCAGTGTTTATCCAATTGCTGAATTCGCGAAACATCGTTTTCAGAAAGGTCTCGCCGGTCGGAATGGATAGCGCGCAGGACGCATTTTTCCGAAAAGCGCCACCAAAACGAACGCCAGGTAAACGCCTGCAAACTATTGCACAAAACTCGACAAAGCAGATAGTCCGTCGAAGTTCATCTTTTCCGGAACGTCATTGTGTCCAGCCTCCGGCAACTTGACTATGAACTTTGAACCGGATGCCACACGATAGAGATCATCAGAATTATGGGCAGGAATTATCTCATCTTTCTGCCCGTGAATAATCAAAACGGGCGGATGTGCACCTTTTAGATACGCGGCACTGTCCAAATGATTGCACATGAATAATTCCTTGGGATAAAGGGCGATCAAAGGCACTTTTTCATTTGCGATTTGCAAAAGCGACGAGAAACCTGACTGCAACACGATCTTCGAAACAGTTCGTTTGGAAGCAAGCTGGCAGGTAAACGCAGTCCCAATCGATTCGCCATATACAATGATCGCCTCAGAAGGAATCTTCAACTGCTTACTGACACAGTCATATGCCGCTAACGCATCGTTGCAACAGTTATCCACGCTAGGACTTCCGTCGCTGCGGCCGAAGCCCTCATAGTCATATATAAAGACTGAGGCACCACTTTCCAAAAGTAACTGTATCAAGGCTTTTCGATGCGTTAGATTGCCGGCATTTCCGTGACTGATCAAAACTAGATTCTTGGCACCTGGTTTGGAGAAATACCAAGCATGCATTTTCCTTTCTGCAGATTGGAAAAATACGTCTTGCTTTTTGACGCCTGCGATTTGCTCAACAAAATAATCGCCGGCAACAAACGGATGAAAAATTATGCTGTTGTAGAACGGCATTGCAACAATTGGCGAGAACAACAAGTAATAACAAAGAATCTTGAATCCAGCTTCCCTCGCCTTCTTGCAATCCAGGCTCCGAATCTCAAGGCAACATTTTTTCCATTCAGAAATGCGAAAGGGAGCAAGCAAATACGCAACGACACGAGTGAGTATATCGGGAGGGACGGGACTGTTTTGACTACTGCAAGCAACTGGAAGGGTATTCTCCGTCATCAAGGCACTCCAAAGGCAAGCCTGGCTATCCGCCAAGCGAGGAAAAGCATCCAGAGATTGAAGCTCAGCTTTTCATCATACCTTTACAACCGCCGCTTAGCAAGTCTGTAAAAGACAAAGCGAACAGTTAATGAACTGTTCGCCATCCCGGTTACTAGCCGGCCACACTTACGGAAGGCTTCCGCAGTAGCTCGAAGTAGATCGCTTCGACTAGTTGATCTTCTGGAACATATATCCGATACCACGCGCGGTGAGTATCAGATCCGGATTGGAGGAATCATCCTCCAATTTGGAACGCAAGCGGCTGATGTGGACGTCGACAACCCGCGTATCAATGCGATGATCTGGTGGATAAGCCCAGACTTGCTGCAAGATTTCACTTCTCGAGAATGGTTTGCCGGAATTTGTGACCAACAACTCAAGCAAGCTGAACTCCATACCAGTGAGACGAATTCGTTCGTTCTTTTTGGTCACTTGACGCTTATTAAGATCGATCTTCAAATTACCGATACTGATGACATTAGTTGTTTTGCTGGTGGATGCATCTTGAGTGCGCTCGACGGTGCGACGCAAAACAGCTTTTATACGAGCCTCCAGTTCGCTAGGGCTGAACGGTTTGACGACATAGTCATCGGCTCCTATTTCCAAGCCCTGGATCCGGTTAGAAACATCGGCGACGGCTGTCAGCATAATAATCGGCGTATCGGACGTCTTACGAATCTCCCGGCAAACTTCGTAGCCGTCCAATTTCGGAAGCATTACGTCGAGAATTACGAGGTCTGGTTGAAAAGCGTTGAATTGATCGAGAGCCTCTTGGCCATCAGCGGCGGTGGCAACGTTATATCCTGCCATCTTCAATCTCGTTTCCAGAATCCGCCTGATTGAAGCTTCATCGTCAACGACTAGGATCTTTTCCTGGCTATTTTGACCTTCCACGTCCCGACCTTCCCCTGCTAACTCAGTGTTCATTTTAGTAAGTCTGCCGTTCTTTTCTAAGCATAATGAAGCGCCGCCCTGGGCGCAGCTTTATATGTATCACAATTGGCCGAAGATCTGCTGACATAGACTTCAGATCATTCTGAAAACCGGCCGTGTCATTGAATCACTGACCTTCTGCAGCTCTCGTTAAATGCGAGAAAGAGCTGCAGCCAAGAGGTCAAAGAGAAATTCAGATCAAAAAGAATTAAGGAGACATGTCTGGTTCCTTCGGCGAATTGACAAGTCATTCGATTCATTTTTCGGGCAGACGACGTCAAGAGAAGAATTCGACTTTATAGGACCCCGGAAAGACTGGATAGAAAAGACTCTCTGGCGACTGGCATGTCAAGCCGAGCAGCTCTTGCGCTGTCCTTCATCTCAAAAATTGAGGCATGAGAACTGGGGCAAAGAAGGCGAAAATGATGAACGAAAGCGAAAGCGAATTGCGGAAGAGATTTATACTCAACGCCGAAAACACTATCTGCACAGGCTTCTCGAAGCTCCTTCAAAATCAAGCTGCTACAAAACAGCATCAACTTATAAGGATGATTTTTGAACGCAACTCAATTCTGCGTTGTCAAAGAAAACTATTTTAGTTGCAGCAAAAAACCCGAAAAGCCCTCTTGACACAAGAAACAGCGACTCCGGCTTTTCAAGTAATAAAGTATCATTTCGCAGTCGTGAAATTAGACATGTCAGATGGCACCACGCGTGACACCGACGGGCGCGAAACGAAGCGTGTTGTCATTCCCTTGACTGGCTGATAAGAGACTATTTTTAAAATTATGCCCACTCTGATGAAAATAGGTACTATCTCATCCGCAAAAATCTTGTTAGAATCCTGCCACACAGTAAAGGAATTTATTGGCTCGCTTGACAATTTTTGTGACCGAAAGGCACCACATGTGGTTGTCATTCAAAGCAAAGTCAAAATTCCGCAACAATTAAGTTGCAGAGAATGAGAAAGCCGGAATACCCCCAAAATCTGGCACTTATGGCTAACAGAGAAGGACTCGGACATATACAAATGGCATCCCAAGTTACTAGTTTTAGTTCCGCCGATAACTCTCTTGGTTTCTCATATCTAGAAAGGTTTATCCGAAAAAATTGTGTCATTCCAAACAGGCATGCTAAGGTTAGTGGCTGAATCGGAATGTTTGTGATCTGCTCATCAGGCACGTAGAGGTACGAAAGAGGAAGGATTTTCTATGAACAAGCCCCAGTTGTGCTTATCCCTAACGCTTTCACTTGCACTTCTGCAGGCAAACTTACTACAGGCGAGTGCGTCTCCAGGCTCCGCGGCAATCTGGGAAAAACTTGCCGGAGCTCAAAAAGTTAGCTCCAAGAGTAATGCGAAGTCTGCTCAGAAGAGAAGCGTTGCACCGCAAGTAAGAAAAAGCACAGTAGCCAAAAGCTCAGTCCCACTTAATGCCGCTGGTATTGCCAATAGTGGCACCAGCGGACAAGTAGCTTTGTTCTTTGGCAAAGACAAAACCGCCGGAACTAAGACAGCTCCAGGCGCTGCCCTTACTATTCATTCACCAATGTCCGAGCAAGAAGCTGCTCCGGAAGCCACGGCAAGCACCGAGCAACCGAAGTTGGTCGCAATGGACAACAGCGTCGCCAGTGACGCTGCCGCGACAGAAGCAGCTCCGATGCCGGCACCAGCAGCTCCAGCAAAGAGCCACAATAAAGAGCTCATTGCCCAGCTGGCTCCAGACCAAATTTTGGCAGATGCAAATGACGGTTCTTCAACCGCAGTTGCACCGATTCCTCCAGTCGTTTCCGGAACGGTCGACCTGGAAGAATTCAAGCCAAGCAACACGATTGATTTGAAAGTTGCTCAATCACGTACATTCAAACTGCGCAACAAAATCATCCGTACATCTATAAGTGATCCTTCGATTGCTGAGCCTGTAGTCGTTGCCGAAAACCAAATGGTTCTTCTCGGTAAAGCTCCTGGTGGCGCCACTCTCGTAATTTGGGACGACGCCGGTAACTCGGTTGCAATCGACGTTAAAGTTGCTCGCGATTACTCACAATTGCAAGCGATGCTTCGTGAAATCGATCCCCGTATCATCGTCAAGCCCTTCAACGTCAACGGTTCAGATCGCGTAGTCCTCCAGGGCGATGTCGATCACCCAGAATCAGTAATCAGAGCATTCGCTGTAGCTAATGCTTTCATGGATGACCGCGGAATGGCGATCACTGTGTCAAACAGCCGCATCATGGGCGTTCGACCTGGTGAACAAGGTGGTACAGCCAACCAAGCTCAACAAACCGGTGCACTTTCTGCTATCGGTCAAGTTGACCGCTACACATTCTTCGGCAACCAAAACAACAACATAAGCAAAGCCCAAACCATCATCAGTGATGGCGGCAGAGTCACAAGCTTGATTCAAATCCGCAAGACTCCGCTTATCGTGTTGCACTGCACATTCATGGAAATGAACTCGGCTTCGGTTCGTGAGTTGGGTCTGCAACTCGGTATCGGTTTCACCAGCCAAACCTTCGGTTTCGCAATCGGTGGTAACGCCCAATCAGCAGCAAACAACACCAACTTCCTGACCACTCAGCCTGGTGTTAACGGAACATTTGGTACATTCCAAAACCCGGCATATCCGGGTATGAACCAAGTCACAGCCACCAACATCACTGGTTTGCAAAACATCAACGGTGGGGGAGCACCTGGTATCAACTTCTTGAACCAGCTCTTCGCACCGACACCGACCACCACTGTACAACCTGGCGGTCAAACAATCGTGACCACACCTCCGGGTCTGGTATCAGCACTTGCTCAACAAGCAACAATTGCTCCGGGTGTTAACCCATTCTTCGGAGCAAGCACCGCACCGGTTAACTTCCTGGGCGGCGGCTTGAACAACGTGTTCTCCAACCTCGGTCTCGGTGTTATCAACGGACTTCCGTCACTGCTCGGCGGTCAAGCTCTGTTCGGTAACCCAGGCGGTGCAACGTTCACACAAGCTGACTTGGCCAACATGTTCCAGGCAGTATCGAACTTCACGACAGGTAACGCTTCCCGTTGGTCTATCAACCCGACAGTAAACGGAACAATCGGTTATTCGAGAGCCCGTATCCTGGCTGAGCCAACACTCGTCACCATCTCTGGTGAAAGAGCTGCGTTCCTGGCTGGTGGTGAAATTCCAATCTTGCAATCTATTGCAACAGCTGGTACAGCCGCTCAGTCAATCGTGTTCGAGCCATACGGCTTGAGATTGAACATGATTCCAGTCCTTCTGGAAAATGGAACAATCAATCTCCAGGTTTCTCCTGAAGAAAGATTGCTAGACAGAGCTAACGCATTCGTTCTGCCTAACCAAGCAGGAGCTGGTGGAGCGATATCTTCGGTTCCAGCATTCACAACCAGAAAGACACAAACGACAGTTGAAATGAAGCCCGGACAAGAACTCTTCATCTCGGGACTCGTTTCACAAAACAGCGGTCGTACATTGCAGAAAACTCCTATGATCGGTGAAGTACCGGTACTCGGCGCTCTCTACCGCTCGAAGGCATTTGCTAAGAACGAAAGCGAACTTATCGTCTCAGTACGTCCCGAAGTGATCCTGCCAGGAAGCCCTGGACAGCTCAAGATCCCTGCGGAACTCAACAAGATGGAAGGACGTCGTGACCTCAACATTCTTCAAGTTGAGCCAAGCGTAATCGACGAAGGTCAATACACCAGCGGTATGGTAGAGAAGACCTTCCCGATCCCGAACACACTGCCAGCTGGTGCTCCGATTCCGGACAACAACGGCACCAAGTAAGGACCGGACGATCAAGAGATATACAAAAGGGAGGCGAAAGCCTCCCTTTCTCTTTGCGCATTTCTTGAGCGCGTCGGCTCTCCAAATTACTTTCAAGGTGACCAGTGCGTACCCAGGAGTTACTCAGTTGCCCCCCGACAACCGAAGAGGTCATTTGTCGTCAATCAACCAAAACATTGCTGAGAAACGGCCTGCCACTTTATTGGAAGGGGTTACACATAGCAAAGATACGCATCAAAGCGAAGCGACACGAAAAGCAATCGCGCCTGTTCGATTTCACCGAGATTTCGAAAAGCCCATCGCCGCGCGATCTGCTACTTACGTTTACTTGAACTGGTGCTTGTTTTCTTGCTGGAGCTTGAGGATTTGCTCGGTTTGCGCTTTGCTATGTAGTGCTCACACTCGTCCGGAAACTGCTCGAAAAAGATTTCGAGGACCTTGGAGACAATATCCTGGATAAACTCTTCGCGCGTCTTTTCTGGCACGTAGCAATTGGCCAAACCTGCCTTGTCCACGATTCGCAAGATGCCTTTTTGATCAAGGCGAAACATCGTGGTCATCACCGTCGTGTAAGCGATCGGCCTTTTTTGGCGGAGCAATTCGTATATATCTCTGACAGTGACCGTGGGGTTGGCTTTCTTCCAAACCAGCTCCATGATTTCCACTTCCAGGTCTCCCATGAACTTACGGAGACCTTCTTGATTGAAGCGGAACGACGCATTGTCGTCGTCTAGTCTCATGGTTCACCCTAAAAGCGAAGGTACTATCTCAAATCACATGCTAGCACGAAGTCTCGTCTATGTGGCAACTTGGCAAATTGCGATTTTCGCTAAACAGTGTAATTTTGGGCGTTCTGGCGTTACTGGAGTGGCACATTGGTAGTAATATTGAAAAGAACAACTGGTGAGGAATCGATGCGACCTGTAGTTTTCTTAGACCGTGACGGAACGCTCAACGAAGAGATTGGATATATCCATGACGTATCCATGCTAAACCTGATTTCAGGTGCTGCAGAATCGGTGGTGAAGCTCAATACAGCCAATGTGGCTGCCATTCTTGTGTCAAACCAGACCGGTGCAGCACGCGGTTTCTATACTGAAGACCACATCAAGCTCCTAAACGATCGATTGGTAAAGCTGCTCGAGTCAAAGGGCGCTAAGCTGGACGGAATCTATTATTGTCCACACCTTGAGACGGGAAAGGTTACTGAGTTCTCAATAAAATGCCGCTGCCGCAAGCCGGAGCCGGGATTAGTTGAACAAGCCTTCCAGGAGCATAGTGATCTTGATCCGAAGAAAGCCTATGTTGTGGGTGATAAAGCCAGCGATGTAGCTTTGGCAGACAACTGTGGTGCCAAAGGTATTTTGGTAAAGACCGGTTACGGCCAGGCTGTTATGGACGGTCGTTATCAGTACAAAGTTGAGCCAGCTTACACCGCGCACAACATCACAGATGCTGTTGATTGGATTTTGAAAGATCTAGCCAAGTAATCTTTTGATCATTATTTGGCAATCTAACGGCGCTGGCGCGATCGAAGAAGAAGGCTCAGCTCTGAAAGAAGCGATGGCATTTCAAACGGCTTTGGCATATAAAGATCCGCGCCCGACTCTAGTGCCAAGGACTGGTCTGGATTCGACGTGACCATCACAACCCAGCACTGGCTGAATTCCTCAGTCTCCTTGATGGTGCGGCAAAGTCCCCAGCCATCCATGCGACGATCGGCAAGATTGGATTCTAGTAGGATTAGATCCGGGTGCAAATCACGCGCCTTGTCCAAAGCATCATTGGCAGAAGCCGTAACTTCAACTGAATAACCTTCAAGTGAGAGGATTTCTTGCAAAAGACACGCCATAGCACCATCTGGCTCAACCACTAGAATTGTCGAACGAGACGAATGTTCGCGGTGAACTTGTGGCTTAGCCTCCGTATCCTCAACCCAGACACAATGAGCCTCTTGCTTAGCCAAGTAACGGTTGTCGCGAGATTCAGTCAGAACGTCGACGTAACTTTGATAACGGCGGCTGGTACTAGATACGATACCGATTGCAATGGAGATCAAAGGTACTCGACGGCGGATGCCACCACGTCCAGTGCTAATCAGGTATCCTCTTTCGCTGACTTCAGGCGGATAAAATCGGCGGCTCATGTCGTTGAACTGCCGATCTATCATCTCGGCCACATGAAGGCGACGCTCGGGCGACGTAATAATGAAGAAGTCATCCGCTTCAATATGACCTGCAAAGTCGTTCTCACCAACGCTAGACATGCAAACTGCGCCGAGCGCCTTAATAAGCTGATCGCCAGCAAGGTCGCCATATGTTTCGTTGTACACACGCAAATTATTGAGGTCGATGCTGAGAGCAGCCCAAGGTCTATCTTGAACGAGAACTTGCTCAAGCATGCGACGAATCATGATTGGTCCAGGCATCTGCGTAAGCGGGTTGCAGAGTTCTTCCTGACGGCGACGAAGGTGCGCGAGCACACGAATCGCTAGCTCGCTTCGGTCGATGTTCTCGCCGAGCACATCATCTGCACCATATCGGAAGCTGGAGATTCGCTCGTTCACATCTTCCGAACTGTGCAATAGGACCAGGACGGGGCGGGGATGCGTTAGCGTTGCTCTGATTTGCTGGCAGTAAAGTCTGCCGTCACCTTCTTCCATTTGCGCGGCCAACAGAATCAAGTCGGGATGCAAAAACGAAAGCAACTCGTTAGCTTCTTCAAAGGAGGTTACGGCATGCACTTTGGAGCCGGTTTTATCAAGCAAAGTAGCGTACTGCGCGACCGCTTTCGGATTGTGGATGATCATAATAGTCGGCGTCGGCATCAACATACTGTGTACCCACGCCCCCGAGCTGCTTGTTGTTCAAGCGTCGCAGAAGGTACTTGCACAGTAAAGGTTGTTGAGCCGGGTTCGCTGGTGACATTGATGTTTCCATCTAGCGCAATCACAAGAGATTTGGTTATGTAAAGACCTAGCCCAGTTCCTTCGGTTTGTCTTGTTAGTGGGTTGTCTTGCCTACTGAATTTATTGAAGATTTGGGGAAGATAATCGGCCGATATGCCACCGCCCTGGTCGGTCACGGAGAACTCGACCATTTCCGGCTCCTGGTGAATTGCTCGTGCACAGATTGTCACGGTCGTTTCAGCAGGTGAATACTTGATCGCATTATCAATCAAGTTCGTCAGTATTTGCTCAAGCCGGTCAGCATCAGCCCATACCTGCGGTAAGCCAGGCGGAATCTTTACTGCGATTTGATGGCGTTTAGCTTTCTCGCTCAAATTTTGAACAACTCTCTGTACTGCTTCTTCTAGATTTATAGCGCGAATCGTCAGTTGCATGCGTCGGGATTCGAGCCGAGAAACAGCGAGAAGATCTTCAACCAGGCGCGTAAGACGATCTGCCTGATCTTTGATAATGCCGATGTAACGGCGCTGGGAGGCAGCATCTATTCGATCTCCCGCGCGCAAAATGGTATCTGCAAATCCCTTGATACTTGTTAGTGGTGTGCGCAATTCGTGACTAACAGTGCTTACAAACTCGGTCTGCGCTTGCTGCACACTTTGTGCTTGCACGATGTAGACCATCGTTACAAATTGCTTTCCGGCCGAATTCTCTGTCGTGAAATGCGAGGCTGGCATTATCAAATCGAGCCCGTTCGCACAAAAAACGACAATGTTCTTCGAGTCAGAGTTTCCATTCTTGCTTTCGCCGCCCTCAAGCATCTTTGCGATGCTCATCGGCTGCGGCGCTGGATTGTTGGAATCATTCTCTCCGTGACAACTGAGATCGAGAAATTCGTGCAGCGAGCGCCCGGCGATGTCTTCAGCCTTCTTTGTCAAGAGCTTTGCGAAGGCGGGGTTGCAACGTACAACCAGCCCAGCCTCGTCGGAGATAACGATGCCGTCCGCGCTATGCTCGAAAAGAGTTTCGAATATGTGTCCCGTATTGGTTGTCACAAGCGAGTTACCAGAAGGAAGGCACGGCAGGCGAGAAAATGCATTCCTAAACCTAAGGTAACACTAGGTCTGAAGCCTAATCTCCATTACAACCTATCCTTAAGGATTACACTCAAATAGTCATGGCAAGAAGCTCTTCGAGGCGCTCAGATGATGTCAAATATAAATAGCCTATTAAAGCTTCGAAGGAAGTGGCATTTCTGTAGATCAATTGGCCGCCAGATCTTCCGCTCGGGGCCTTGATGTTTCGAGCGCGCCTGACAATATCCTGTTCATCCTCGCTAAGTGCGGGCAAAATCTTCTCGAGAAGCTCTGCCTGAGCCGTAGCGGACGAGCGGGCAGTAACTCGCTCATGCATCTGTTTGACATTGATTGCGGAAATCACTTCCCGTTCGCGCTCAAACAAAGCGAAGACCGCGTCTCCAAGATGCGCCAACTGACGAGGAGGTATTAGCTTTGCCTCCGCACAGGAAATTGTTTGTTTGCCAAAATTAGTCAAACTTGCTGCCAGTGCCGTTACTTGTCGTTTCCGCTGCTATCGTTTTGTTCTTTCGACTCATCCGGTCGACCCGACGATGGGCTAAACACCGCCTCGTGTAAGACCTGGAAGAAAAAGTTAGGCAGCGCCGACATTATTCGCTTGAAGCGCCACGGCTCACTAACAAGGCGATAGAACCATTCTAGATTGAGCTTACGCATGAGCGCCGGAGCTCTTTTGACCTGACCGGTCCAAACATCAAAGCTTCCACCGACACCAACTTTCACAGATTGCGTGAATGAAGCGCCCCAGCGATCAATGAAATACTCTTGCTTCGGCACGCCCAAAGCAACAAGCACAAGGTCCGGCTGATGGGCGGCAATCTCATCAACGACGTTTTCTTCGTCTTCGATAGTAAAGTAACCATTGTGGCTTGCGACGATATTGATACCGGGATAGCGTTGCGGAAGAACTTCCAACAAACGCTCCATAACTTCTGGCTTACCGCCGATTAGTGCTACACGCTTCTCGTGCTTAGCGGCACTGGCTAGTGCAGCAGCTGCAAGTTCGATACCGGGCACCCGCGAGATGTCTTGCCCGTTCATTTTTACAGCCCAGACGACACCAGCTCCGTCGGGCACAATCAGGTGAGCATGCCTTACTATGCGATCCAACTCAGCATCTTGCTGAGCAGCCACAACCATTTCTGCGTTTAGTGTCACAACATGCATGCCGCGATGACGCGCCCAGGCGTCCTCAATCACGGCAACAGCCTTCGACTCGTCTACGACGTCGACGGGATAGCCAAGCACTTTTTGCCGGGAACGGTTCGTTATTGACAATGTTGACATCACGGGCGGTGCCTACTCGTTATTTTACTCTCTCCAAGGTAATCAGCAGGCTTGAAAGAAATCTCACTTACACCGCTCTTGGCATGTTCAAAATTCTAGCGATATTCTCAAAGTTCTGGCAAGCCAAATTTTTTGCAGATTCCAAATGTTGCTTTGCACTACGAGAATGGCTCGGCATACTGTTTTTGAATGATTTCAGGCTTTCAACCCACTGCTCTGCATTGCTCTCCTTGGTAAGAATTAAGCACGTTTGCTCAAACTCAGCTAAGAGCTGCGTAACTTTCGGATCATAGGCGATACCAGAAACAGGCAGTCCGGCTTTAAGAGCAAAAATCAATGCATGCAGCCGCATCGCAACCACGAAATCGAACTTGGAAAACAGGGCAGCCCATTGGCTTGGATACTCGATTGAACTAATGTCGAGAATGATGGAGCGCCGTCCGCGTTCAAGCCAAAAGCTGTGAAATTTTTCGAGGAGAGGCAGATCCTGCTCCTTCTGCAATGGAAGAAGAACCAAATGTTGTGTCTCGTCCATAATCATAAAGAGACCTTCAGCAAGCCGTTTCAGATGTGCATCCGTTAAGTCATGACTTGGTCGAAGCGACAATCCAACGAGCTTGGATTTTCCATCGGCAGTTGCCAACTGATCAAGAATAGCCTGCGGAGCGGCCTTCGGTTCGAGATTCCAGACGGGATCAGCAGTGCGAATTGCCGGCAACTGCCATGACTCGAGAATCTTCATCGAGGCATCATCCCGAACAGTAATCTGGCTTGCCTGTGCGAAGAACTGCCGGCAAATATTTTCAGCCAACTTGCCGTTAAGTGGTCCGATCCCCTGTGCATAAATGAGCGTGGGCACATTATGTGCTTTCGCCATCAGAATCTGGAGTCCATAGAAAAGAATTGACCCTAGCGTTTTCGTGTTCTGGAAAAGACCGCCGCCGCCGCTGATGAAAAGCCTTGCTTGGGTAAGGATGTTCCAGAATTCGCCAAAGCTCTTTCGTTGCATCGATCGAACGCCATAGCGCTTGGCAGTCAAGTCAGGATTAGCAGAGAGAACGACTATATCGTCGGCGTCTACAACTCTCTTGAGTTCAGAGACGAGTTCTTCGAGAATCGCTTCATCTCCCAAGTTGTCAAACCCGTAATAGCCCGATATCAAAACAAGTTTGCGATCCATCAAGTCCTCAGCTATGGCAATACCAGTTTTTTCTCAGTAATAGTCGTAAAATCTTGGAGTGAACTAGGTTGGTTGACCAATGTCATCAAATGCAGGTGCGGAAAACATCAAAGAGAACAATGTGTTCTCTGAGCATATCAACTGCGATTCAATCGATGCGGTTAAGTCTCTTTTAGAGAGTTGCAGAACGAATGGATATGGATTGCTTTCAGGCAATCCGTACAAATTACCAATTGCGCCGGGGATGCAAAATTATCACTTCATGACGATGAATGGATTGAATCGAATAATCGAACATCTACCGTCAGATCAAGTGATCAGCCTGGAAACCGGGATTACGCTTCGCGACCTTCAAGCACTCCTGGATACGAGTAAGCAGTGGCTGCCGGTTTATGCGGCCGATGATAGGACCTCGTTGATGGACTTCATCAATAGCGGGGACGCGGGTCCGCTGGAGCATGCATACGGCGAAGCACGCGACATGGTGCTCGGAATCAACAGCTTGCTCGGGTCGGGTGAACTCATCAAATGCGGTGGCAAGGTTGTAAAAAATGTCACCGGCTACGACCTGCCGAAACTGTTTTGCGGATCACACGGTACACTTCAGATTCCAATTAGTGCGCACCTTCGGCTTTATGCAAAACCTGATGCTTCCAGTTCCTTGATCAAGTTTTTCAAGAACGCTGACGAAGCTTTTGCCAAGTCGATTGAAATTATTCGCTCTGGTCTGCCAATGTCCTGTCTTGAATTGGCTGATGCAGGCATGCTGAAATCGCTGGCGGCAAAGAATTCGACCTTAGAGACGCAGCTTAGCAACTCGACAGATCCATTAGCGAAACAGTTCACTCCAAAGGGGACCGCCAGCGTCTCGCCGGCCTCATCAATAGAGTCCGTGGCTTTATGCATGCAGCTTCACGGAATGGAATCCGTGATTGCAACATTAAGAAAAGAGCTTATCGATCTATTCCTGAATGATGGAATTATCGAATTGGACCAAGCGACGGAACAAACATTTTGGAAGGAACTAAGTCGTGCAAGTCAATCCAAAAATGCATTTGTTTTGTCCTGCTGCGCACCACGAAAGACTTTGAAAGAGATTCTCAAAGCGAGCACCGATGCATCAGGCAAGCTAGGCTGGACCGCTCGACCCTCAAAGTACAAAGCCAGTATCGAATTCAAAGATCTAGAATCATGCAGCCAGTTCCGCCAGAAACTTGTTGAGCTAAGCAGAAAATTCACAGATGTAATTGCAATAGCTCATCCAACCGAATCGCTTACGTACAAGGCGTCTCAACTACCGAATGACGATGCAGTTCTGAAAGAGCTAAAACGCAGAATCAAACTCGAATACGATCCAGCATCGATTATGAATCCACTCGCCGAGATCTAAGCGGATTTAAGCTCTCACGGTTGATTCGATTTTTCGCGCACCGTAGCGCCGATCTACATAATCATCGAGAAGCTTAATAAAGTCTTGAACCAATCCACTGCCACTTAATGTGGTGACGTGACTTCCATCAATGTAGACTGGCGCACGCGGATCCTCTCCTGTTCCGGGAAGGGAGATCCCGATGTCTGCGTGCTTTGATTCGCCGGGACCATTCACTATGCATCCCATAACTGCAACTTTGAGATCCTCAAAGCCCTCATACTTTTCCTTCCAGCGAGGACGCTGAACCGCAAGATAGTCCTGAATCTCTTTAGCGAGTTCTTGAAATAGAGTGCTTGTCGTTCGACCGCAGCCTGGACATGCTGTCACTTGCGGCGCGAAAGATCGAATCCCGAGAGACTGCAGAATTTGCTGGCAAACTGTTACTTCAAGATTACGGCTGGCACCTGGCTCAGGCGTGAGGCTTGCTCGGATGGTATCACCGATTCCGCGGCACAACAAAACCGACAAGGCAGCGGTTGTCGCAACTATCCCCTTGCTTCCCATGCCAGCTTCAGTTAGTCCGAGATGCAGTGCGTAATCACATCGCTTAGCGAGTTTATCGTATACCGTAATCAAATCTTGTACTTCAGAAACTTTCGCGCTAAGTATTATCTTGTCGGATTTCATTCCGTAGGATTCTGCTAGAGCAGCTGATTCTGTCGCACTCTGCACGATGGCTTCGATAAGCACTTGCTCTGCATCTAAAGGGGCTGCAAGTTTTGCATTTTCATCCATCATGCGCGCAAGGAGGTCTTGATCGAGAGATCCCCAATTCACACCAATGCGAACCGGTTTGTCATTCTCAAGAGCAACCTCAATCATCCGACGGAAGTTATCATCATGCCGATCGCCACGCCCGACGTTGCCTGGATTGATGCGATACTTCGCAAGTAAGCGCGCACAATCCTTATATTCGCTCAGTAATAAATGACCATTGTAATGAAAGTCGCCCACTAGAGGACAATCAACACCTTGCTTTTCTAACAAGGACACAATCTTCGGTACAGCCGCAGCCGCTTCGCGCGTGTTTACTGTGATACGGACAATCTCCGAACCTGCTTCCCACAATTCTTGGACTTGCTTAGCAGTGCTCTCCGGATCCTCAGTCGAAGTATTGGTCATCGATTGAACCAGGATCGGATGATCTCCACCAATCCACTTAGTTCCGACCTGCACGGCTTTCGATTTGCGACGTAACATCGATAACTCCCGACTTCCCGCTGCCTTCACCATAGCACAGGGCTTAAGATCTGAGCCCCTCTTAAACAATTCTCTCTTTACGTCCTTAGCGAAGAAGAAGTCAAGCAAGCCAAGAGGGATGCGCTATCCAAGAGCGCACTAGAAGGAGGATTAGAATGGGCGATTAACCGGGCGAGCTATGCGACCTTTGTTGCCGAGCAGGCCCAGACCCATCTTTTCCAAGTTGATCTTGCCAGAGCTTTCTTGCGAACGCTTGTTCGTCTCGTTGCTAGCCTTCTGGCTATCCTCCTGCAGGAGCATGTCTGCAACATCAAACAGACCTTGATTGGATTCCTTGATGTTATTCGCGACCAGGCTAGCAAGCGGATTGCTGTCGATAATCTGGGTAATTGAGTTGTTCTCGAGAATCTGGGCGATCGAATTATTCTTGAGAACACCGGGAATCGAACTCTTCGCTATCACGCTGCCCAGAGCTTCACGGACCACAGCCACCGGCATTCCCATTGCCGGAAAAGCCGCGATTTCACCAACATCACTTACGAGTTCACCGATATCGGTAATCTCAAGGTCGCCGAACAAATTGCTCACTGCAGAACCTGCAGCTCCAAGTCCTTTCATCGCAAAGCTCTCAGTTGGGGAAAGAACTGTTGAATAGGCTTCAGAAGCCAGAGTGCTGACGCCATCACCAACTGCGCTTGTTACATCACTAATTGCATCACCGATATCATCCAAAAACGACATTTCAAAAACCTCCAGTGCGTTGTCTATGCAAAACAGAATAGCCAACGAGTCGGACCGATTTGTCCTCAACTTGTCTCCAAAATGTCCCTAAAGCCACATGACTTCGAGGCGGAATTACAATTCCCTGAACTTCTCGTCCGCATGCTTAGTTGCCCTTTCAGGACCACTCGAACAACTGTCATCGATTGAACCAGGACAGGACGCTCACCTCCGATCCACTTTAGTCCCGACCTGAAATCAATAGCCTCCAAGGGCTGGTGATTCAAACGTAACCTGAGTGTACTGATGAATCCTGCAGTCCGCGACAAAGGAATTACTTAACAGAACGGGGAAAATTCGCCCAAAGTTGCGCAACAATCAGCATTATGCCCTTTTGAAACCTGATATTTAATAGTTGCATAAGAGTGCGGCTGGGGAGGCAACAATGAGCGCAGATACGAATATAGAATCAAGCAAGGAGCAGCCCGTTTCAAGCTTTGAAGCCGGTGAAAGAAGTGCAATGCAAGAAGCGTTGAAGGACGTGCTTTCAGATTGGTCCGCCGTTAGCAATAAAGGAAACCAAGCGAAGGAAACATTGTTGCCATTGAAGGCAAACTTGCCACAGATTGATCTTAATATGGATGAGACAGCACAAGGAGGGTCTCCCAGCGACACCCCGTTGATTTCCGAAAACACTGGCGATAAATCCACAGCGCAAGACACTCCAAAGGAAAGAATTCGTACCATGGAGGATCTGGATAAATGGATTTTTGAGCAGAACGGTCCGATCAACCAAAAGGAACTGGTGGATAGGATTATAGAGCTACACCAAGAAAAAGAACTGGAATGGGAGGCATTACGCGAGAGCGGAAACAACGAGACTGCCGATCGAGGAGAAAAATATTACGCACAGTTTTATGCCAGTTTTGTTGGTAGACAGAACCGCATAAATGACAATGATCAGATCCAAAGACTGAGAAGTCGAATTCCACACCTCGCGATCTATGTTTAGTGGTATTGGTTCTAAAAGCAAAAGTCAAACATTGCTTGTTTCGGATTAGTACAAGCATCAAATCATTTTGGCTCTTCCCAGAGTTCTGGGTGGTTTTCGCGAATGCTGTAAGTTTCATCGTTTCGATCAACTATCAGGTGATCGAGTAAAGTAAGCCCCAGAATGTTGGCGCCTTTTATTAGCTGTGCCGTCGTGGTCATGTCGTCTGGGCTTGGCCAAAGATATGAGCCAGAAGGATGATTGTGGCAAACGATGATGGCGGAACTGTTGGCAAGAATTGCGGCTTTGAAGACCTCGCGTGGATGGACCAAACTTGTTGAAACTGTCCCGTGTGAAATTTCATGCAGCCCAATAACTTCGTGACGCACATTAAGGTGCAGCGCGACAAAATGCTCTTCCGAAGCCAATCGCAAGGGCTCCAAAAAGTCGATTGCATCAAGGGGCGTGCGAATGGTGAAAACCTCTCGACTTTTCTTTCCCTCTTGAACCAAGCACAGTTTGAACCTTGGAATAAAGTATTTCAGCCTCTGGCGCAGTGAACGTTTGAAACGTTTAGAAGGTCCTTTCGATTCAATACTTGAATGATCCATCAGAACAGCAAATTGCGCGTTGTAGGAATCCAACTCATCGTTACCGGAATCGAGCATTGCATTCTGAGAATCGAATTCCGGCTTGAAGAAATCAAGCTCATCTGCCTGGGAATCACTTTCGGCAGATTTAGAATCTGACGCTACAGCATCCAACGAAACAGACTCAAATGAAGCAACTTTAGTTGGAAATGGCATGAGGTTATTTGTCAAATTAGTCGGCATAAGTTTCTCCTTCGCAGCAAATACACACTGAATTTCAGCGTGCCGAGGGTAGATAAGGAGCGACCCAATAGGTGACCTATGTGAGCGTACTTGCCCACACAACTCAACTGATTGGGTCACCTATCTTGTTAGTCGTCAAAACATATGCCAAGAGTTCAAAAAAATCGAAAGATTTTTTCTAAAACTTTCGCGTCAGACCTTCTGCGTTTTCCAACTGCAGAACTTGAACTGGTAGGCAAGCAATAGTCCGACGACAACGCCACTGATGGCAAGGCTAATCCACGTTCCGTTTGCACCCATACCAAGCGGAATGCTCAGGTACCAGGCAAGCGGCAAGCGGAATCCGACCAATGCCACCACAGTCACCACCATGGGCCAGCGGGTATAACCGGCTCCCTGCAATGCGCCGACGAGAATCAGCCACATAGCAACGAAAGGCTGTGCCGCTCCAACGATACGGAGGTAGTCAGCTGAACACTTAATGACAGCCGGATCCTTACTCATCCAAGAGGACACCAGATCCGCCGACAGAAACAAGATCACACCGACAACCAAGTTATAGATGGCACCAACAGCGGTGACTTTCCAGCCAGCTTCTTCAGCACGCTGCGGCTGATTTGCTCCCAGGTTTTGCCCAACGAGCGTGGCAACAGCGCCACTAAGTGCATATACCGGCATGCCCCCCAGGGTTTCTTCCACCCTCAAACCAATCGCCCAAGCCGCTTCACTGGCGGTCGGATTAATGGTCCTCGCGAGGATATAAAGGAGAACAAAGTTGCCGCCGACCCATGCAAGGTCTTGGATGCAAGCAGGAATCCCGATCTTCATGATTCTCATGAACCAATCTTTCGAAATCCCAGGCCCGTTCCAATCCATACAAGATCCCATCACGGACTTTCTTTGCAGGTACAAAGAAAGTGCCAATCCGAAGAAGCTTGCGATTGTCCAGGACATGCCCAAACCGCTGATTCCTACATGGAATGGATAAATGCACAAAACATAGTTAAGCGTTATCACCAAAGCAACAACTAAACACATGGTGTACATCGGTATCTTGGTGTCGCCACGCGCGCGGAAGATTGAGTTGGATACCCAATGCACGGTGATCGGCAATGTTCCAATCATGTCGTATTTGAGAAAATCCCAACCTAGTTGCTCAACCTCTGCACTGGCTCCAAGCGCACGAAGCAGCGGACGGCATAACAAGAGTCCCGAACCAGCGGCAAATATTCCGAAAAACACGGAAAACATGAGCGACTGCCTGGCAGCTACTATGGCGTTTTCCATATCTCCGGCGCCCCAGAATCTACTGACCAGTGCATTTGTTCCTGCCGAAAGTGCAACGACAAGAATAATCATAAAGAACCAGATTTGCCCGCCCAAACCAATAGCTGCTTGGGCCCCAGATCCCAAATGTCCGCCAACCCATACCTCTGACATGGTGGCGACCGAAATGATCATCATGTTGAGGTAGAGTGGCCAAGATAATTGCCAAATGGCACGCCAGAGCGAGCCGCTGACGATTATTTCGTCTTCAGCTGAGATCTTCGTAGACGCTTTGTTATCAGCGTTTTCGCGCAACTCCTGCTCTGAAATTGTTGGGGAATTCATTGCTCTATCTCCGAACGAAAAAAACTCTCTAAACACATCGCCTTCGAACACGCGAAGACAAAAATACCTCCCAGCAGATAGCTGATCCGCGTCGCGGGATCGCAATTTCTGTGGGGGTCGTGTGCTTATCGAGTCATACATCTAAAATAATGCCTTTAATGAATTTGGCAAAGGGGTTTTTACGAGCATAGGCTGTAAGTTTACAGAGATATAAGAAAATGACTGCGAGAATTCGGCAGTCCCGAATCTCTAATCGCTTGCAGGCAAAGGAATGACAAGCTTGTAATCGAATCAATACCAAAGCTCGGTCCTGCTTCACATTAGATCGAACACATGGAATCTCGAAACGTGGCGCCACTCCGGGCACCGGCACATGGTAGGATCATGTGGTCCCTCAAACGGCGCGTTGGGATCGGGACCCACATGCGAGCACCAAACAGGAGCTATGAGTAACGCGCGAATGAACGAAAAGGCGTCAAGCCGCGGAGCGCTTACACATTGACTGCAGCAAAGGATCGCAAAACCAATTTGGATATATCTTTCAAAACTCCCAGTCTCGATCAACTTTGGTCCAGCTTGCAGCGCTGCTTGATTTTTGAAGAACCTTCCGGGCGGTGGAACCGCTTAATCTCGCAGGTGTCGCGTCACCTTAACGGCAAGCGAGACATCGATGAGGCAAGTTTTGAAGAACAGCAAGAGTGCTTCAAGGCCGTTTTTGGAACACCTGAGGATCTTCTTGATCTGACGGCGCGCTCGATGAACTTAGTTCTGGCTCTAAAGGATCTGCAAACATTTGATAGCGCTGAGTTTGATATTTGGCTGCTCTCCCAGACGAACGAAGAGAATGCGAAGGAACTGAGCAGTACCGAGCAAGAAGAAGTTGCTATTTTGGAAGCAATTGCGGGCGACACGTTAAGCACCGAACCTGATACCACTGTCGTTCCATCGCAAGCACAAATCCAGTACCTGCATCACGCCTGGAATATCGTTCCTTACTGGCGCGTTTTAGAGTCAGCTGGTCCGTGGGCTGAGGATCCGATGGCGATCTTTATTGCTCGATTTATGGCGCGCCTCGACCTCATGCGACCAACTCTTTCCAAAGAATTCTTCAAGAATGCATTGAGCGAATTCGATAAGCTTTTGAAAGAAGAGCGAAGCGAACTGCCCAGCAATTTTCAACCGACAATACTGGCGCTAGTGGAGGGCAACACCGAAGCTATTGTACTTCCGCGATTCGTTAGTTTGTCTGGCATTAGCCCACAAACTGCGACCGTTATGTTCATTTCCTGCGGCGGTGCCAATCAACTTCTAAGAAGGTATCTGCATCTGCGAGACACAACTGTATTGCCCATCTTGTGCGTACTCGACCACGACGCGATTGAACAAGCAGCGACAATCCACGACTTGCTGAGAGATACAGATCGCTTGCATGTATGGAGAGAGGGCGAGCTTGAAGACACCTTCCCAGCCCTATCTCTTCTTGAAACATTGAATGCCTATTTGCACAGCATGGGTGTTTCGGAACTCTTGCGCGCAGACGAACTTAAGGATGGAGAGCACCGCACAGAACAGCTTGATCGCCTGTGGCGCGCGCGCGGACTCGGCAATTTTGATAAAGTAGGTTTTGCTCAGTTTCAATCGGCAAGAATTAGACAGACCAGCGACATCCCAGATGATGCAAAGTCTCTGCTGAAGACACTTAAAAGCATGTGATAAGAATTGGAGCGTTGGCGCGATGGAAGAAACAGCAACCGCCGAGCAGCCAAAAAAGAAAGAACAAAGTCGCGCCAACAAAATAGCGGGATGGTCGGCTTGCGGGCTGTGGATTCTAAGCATTGTCCTCAGTTTTTGCATTCCACCAACATCACCACTGATTTGGGTACCAGATACGATTCTGCTACTCGGATTTTTTCCACTAATCTGGATTTGTCCCTGGAGCCTGATCTGGATAGCGTGGGGAGTTCTCACAACATTCATCGGATGGTTTCTGTTGCTTCTTTTGTGCATTCCGGACTCCAGCCTGCCAGCACAAAGCCTGGACATCAAACACCACCTGGCTGAATATCACATCTGTTGGCCGTGGCAAATCCTCGGCGTTATTGTCACCGTATGCGGCACCATCCGCCTGATCATCAATACCATTAAACTGATCAAAACGAAGAAATCTGCCCAACAAAGCGGAGCCTGAATGCAACCTGCCCAAATGGAATAATTGACAAGTCATTTTTATTCCTCATAACTGATATTTCCAGAAAATATAAGTTATAAGGAATATTTGACAACACTTTTTTATTCCATTTTAGGGGGGCTTTTACATGGGCTTTCACACAGCGTAATTCCGAGCTAGATAGTCGCACTAGCCAGCGCAAGCGGCGCTCGGTCTGACCACTGGAAGGGCAGCTTCGGTCCAGGCATTGATCCCACCGACAAGATCGGTGAGTCCTGTGAAACCACTTTCTTCAAGAATACTGGCTGCAATCATCGAGCGATAACCACCCAAGCAGTGGAGAATCAGGCGGCGATCTTTCGGTATCTCGGCTATTTGCTGCCTCAATTTATTCAACGGGAAGTTGAGTGCGCCATCGATATGTTTTTCGTTCCACTCACCAGTATTTCGGACATCGATAACCAAAACATTCGGGTCCGATTGCAATAACTTGTTGAGTTCCGGCGCAGTGACGCGCGCGGTCTTTTCTACAAGCTCCTGCCGGAAAAGAAACGCAGTAGCCCCGCCATCAACGTATCCAACCACGTTGTCGTAACCTATGCGTCCCAAACGAACAGCTGCTTCCTGTTCAGCACCGGGATTGGCAATAATTATTATGGGGCGAGTATGATCAAGCACCGTCCCTGCCCATGTTGCATAGTTGCCACCAAGTCCGATACTGGTGCTTCCTCTCAAATGCCCTTTTGCAAAGTCACTTGGACTGCGAGTGTCAAGCACTTGAACATTCTGACTACGCAAATCAAGCAACTCATCAATACTGATGGCCTTAAGAGCTTTATTCAGATGCTCATCTAGAACCTGGTGTTCTTGCTTGTTAAGCGTTGCGTTCATCGTAAAGTACGAGGGGGCTTCAGACTGGCAGGTACAAACGTTCTCAATGAACTCCTCTTTTGTCTTCGCTTGCAGCGAGACGTTAAACTTGCGCTGATGACCGATCGTTGTGAAACTTTCTTTGCCAATGTTCTTACCACACATCGAACCGGCACCATGCGCAGGATAGACAAGGGTTTCATCCGGCAGCTTCATAAGTTTGTTCTGCAAAGAATTCCAAAGCATCTCAGCAAGTTGTTCGGAACTATACCCTTCTGATGCTAGAAGATCAGGACGACCGACATCTCCTACGAACAAAGTATCACCGGTTAGCACCGCCCACGGTGCATCGCTGCTTTTCTCTATATCAAAAACCAAGATCGAAATGCTCTCGGGAGTATGTCCAGGCGTCTCCATAAATTGAAGGCGCACCTTCTTGCCTAGCTCAATGGAATGCCCGTCATGGCAAGGAGCACACTCATACTCAGCAGCCCCCTGGGCTCCGATCATAATCGTTGAGCCGAGCTTTTCTCTAAACTCCAGATGACCAGCTAAAAAGTCAGCATGGAAATGTGTCAGCAACACGTACTTTATCGAGAAGCCATGTTGGGCAGCTTCCGCCAGATATTGGTCGATGTCGCGCTGCGGATCAACGACTACAGCTTCCTTACTTTCTTCATCTGCAATTAGATAAGAAGCGTGTGAAAGGCAACCGAGAAAAAATTGCTTAAAGTACATTTTGCACCTGAAAACAAAAAGGGCTCTGAGATGATTATCTCAGAACCCTTTCGAAACTGCCTTTTGCTTCAGCTATCCCTAATCCTTTAGGAAGCTTTCGTCTCTATCCTTGTCGCCTTGATTGTTAGCGATTCTCTTGGGACGGTGCCCGCCGATGACAACCGGCTTTGAACCATCCTCTGGAATTAACACTCTGGCAAGGAATTTGTGTGGCCGTTCCCACATTCTCGGTGCAGAGCCGCAAAGTGTTCCGAGGTGGGTAAGCGCCTGTGCTTTCTGGTCCGGGAAATCTGCCTTCTGGTAGACAAACAACCACTGTTTGATCAGAAAGTTATAGAGCCGCGGGTCACGTTCTTTTTGCTTTTGAGAAATCATTTTGCGCTCGAGACATTCGGCATAAAGCAATCGCTTGTCAGCATCCAGGGGCGCTAATTCGATCGCTCTTTGAAGCGCGACAAGAGCACGGTCCAATTGACCCATTCTTAAAGAACTCTCGCCTTCCAGCTGTAGCGCACTAGCTGTCGGTACGCCCATTTCGAGGATCTGGTCGTTACGGATGACTCCATGGTGTGATCTGCCGATGCCGGAAGTGTCGACGACCCAGTCTTCCTTCTCTTCGTCGTCATCGTGGCCCCAAGCACATGGGCTGACAGCCAGCAATGCGGCCAGAATCAAGATCTGTTTTTTCACTGCGGAACTCCTTTTCTTTGAGCCTCAGGCGGCTCCGGCCTTATTAGTCGCGCCTGCAGCTCTGATTTCTTTAATTGCTGCAGCCACATCCGGGGAACCATAAACACTCTTTCCAGCTACAACAAGACAAGCTCCAGCTTCTGAAACTATCCTTGCTGTCTCCGGGTTGATGCCACCATCAACAGAAATGATGACATCGTGCCGACCAGC
Organism: Candidatus Obscuribacterales bacterium; assembly: GCA_019747875.1. GTDB lineage: Bacteria > Cyanobacteriota > Vampirovibrionia > Obscuribacterales > Obscuribacteraceae > JAIEPM01. Next base: position 5,342 of record JAIEQI010000227.1, on the reverse strand, counting down.
CTTGTCGAACATGGCTCTGATCGTGCGAATCTTAGGTACCACTGCCGATATAAATTTCTGCCCGCCAAAGCCCGGATTGACAGACATAACCAAAACAAGGTCGATGTCGTCAAGCACGTAGGCCAGATGGTCTTCGGGAGTGGAGGGGTTTAGCGCAACACCAGCTTTCATTCCAAGCTTTCGAATCTCTGCAAGCGTGCGTTGCAAGTGGATACAAGCCTCGGCGTGGACGGTCAAATAGTTGGCACCGGCTTTTGCGAAATCTTCGAGGTAGCGATCGGGCTCTTCAATCATCAAATGAACATCGAGAGGGAGCTTGGTCGTCTTTCGAATCCCCTTGACCACCGGGGCACCAATCGTCAAATTGGGCACGAAATGACCGTCCATGACATCCACGTGAATAAAATCAGCGCCACCATCCTCAACCCTCTTGATTTCAGAGGCAAGATTGGCGAAATCCGCTGATAGTATTGATGGAGCTACTTTCAGAGACACAATTTGTCCTTTCGCTACTTGTCATGATATGCCGCGGGCGACAAATCAAGAAGAAGCCAGCTCAAGTGTACCCCGCCAATCATTCAGCTTCATTTGCTGAGCCATAATTTAGATTGGCGTGACAACCCGCAAAATGCTTATCGTGCAGACCAGAAGCCTCGCTGAGCCGATTTCCAAGCGCCTTGAAATTATTGTAAGATCCGCTTTGGAAAGACTTGCTGAAGCTCATTCGAAAGAATAAGCTTCGACATCAATTGCAAAATTCTTCTGCCCGCGGAGTAACACGACAATGACCGATTTGATTTTGAGCGACGATAGCAAGGAGTATCAGAGCCTTGCCAGCGATTTTTTTGAAAACGAAGTCGCAAGCAAAAGCGAGTCGCTCGACCATGAGGGCAAAGTTCCACTCGACCTTTACAAAAAATGCTGGGAGCTTGGCTTAGCAACGGGTCTGATACCGGAAGAATTCGGCGGGCTTGGTTTGTCTTTGTGGGACAGTTGTGTAATCGCCGAAGAAGCGGGCAAATCTTCAGGCGGGTTTTCAGCTCTTCTAGAAGGAAACGCACTGGCGACCGCACCACTCCTGGTGGCTGGAAACAAAGATCAAAAGTCGAAATACTTGTCGCAACTTACAGAGAAACCAACACTAGCTGCTTACATTTTCCCAACCGGCGATGACTTGCCGACCTACAAAAAGAGCGGAACTAATTTCGAATTAAAAGGCGAGAAGCTAGTTGCTCTAAATGGAGAGAACGCAATTTGGTATGTCGTTTTAGCCATCGATGCAGACAATAATGAAAAGACGATGTTCGTATTTGAGGCAGCTCAGAAAGGCCTAACTCGAAACGGGCAGATCGCAAAATTAGGAAGGCGTTGTGCTGATATCTGCGCTATTAGCTTGGATGGAGTGCAAGTTGGCGAAGCAAATGTTTTGGGCAGTGTCGGAGATGGCGACGACATATATAATGAATCATCGATTATAAGCAAGACCATTATCGCTGCTCATGCGACCGGCACCATATCCGGTGCATTGCAACATTCAATCAAATATTCCAAAGAGAGAATTACTTTCGGCAAACCAATATCGACCCATCAAGCCGTTAGTTTCATGCTGGCGGACATGGCTAAAGCTGCACAAGCAGCTCGGCTACTGGCATGGAAGTCAGCCTGGTTGCATGACAATGGCAGTGGCGATTACCTTGCAGCAAAGTGCGCGCAAGTCTATGCAGTGGATGCAGCTATGAGTTCATCAACCGATGCCGTTCAGGTTTTTGGTGGCTATGGTTACTCAAAAGAGTATCCTGTCGAGCGCCTGATGAGAGATGCAAAAATGATGCAAATGATGTGCGGAACGGCTCACAATCTCAAATTTGAAATTGGAAAAGAGCTGCTCTCTTCCGGCTGCGTTTAAATGAAAAAACCGAAAGAGCCGCCAATACAGATCGATCGAGAGAAGCTGCAAAAAGGCCAGATTCTTGTTGTTCGAACACCCCCGTTTTTCGACAAAGAATATCTCTATGAAATTGCCAGCGCCGGTGACAAACTGGTCCGCGTGAATCTGTTGCATTCTCCGACAGTGAAGAAACAATGGACGCTTACAGAGCTAGATCTCTTGTACAAAAACAAGATGGTCCGCTTTGCCGATGAAACGGACCAAGCGAAGCTAGCACCACATGCGGCGCCACCGCAAGAGACCGATTGAGAATCGCAACTTAGCAGAAGCCGGCAAGATGCTGGCGCTTTCATATGTGAACGCTGTTATGGCCGGCGATGCGTCGCATGCCCCATAGCAAGCAGGATTGCGCTACTGTTTTTGCAGCAGCGACGCAATGATTCTGAATCGTGATTCCTGTCCGGTCCTGATGCTACTTCTTTATCTGTGCTTGAATTTGCTTCAAGATTTTCGCAATCTCTTTATCTCCAGGCACGGGTTGATTGATCGCCTTCATCGCGTAGTAATATGAGATAACGAGCATCAGCAGCGTCGAAGAAGTAAAGAAAAACGTGCGCACCTGACGGTGAATGTCATAACTAGATTTGCGCGACAACTTGTACTTCTTGGAAGTGGCGGCTTCTTCCTCTTCGTCATGCAGATTTACGATGCTAATTTTGTTTTCTGTAACAGAACGACGACAATTCACGCAAAAGCGCAAAGATGTCGTCAACAAAGTCCCGCAATATGGACAAGCGTCAGCCATATGTTTCGCCGGTCAACATTCGCATTAGAGTTCAACCGGGAGTCCGGCGTCACCGCAATATCGCTTGTACATTTCTGAAATCGATTCACGGTCATGAGCGAGGGTTTGCTGCCTGGTGTGAAGTTCGACAATACGCTCCTGCAGCTGTTCAATCTGCTGCTGGATTACGTTCATTTCCTCGCCTATCTCGGTTTCAGTCAGAGTTAACGCCTCTGCCAAAGTACCGAATGCCTTTTCAAGCTCATTCTCTGCCATAGCTTTCCCTTCGCCAGCTCTCTCAATAAAAAGCCTCACCGGCCCTATTGTACCCAGTCCAAACTAACAGTTCCCTCGTTTATCGGGCACCCGTTAGATTCCTGCACCATGAAGGAAAACTTCGACCGGATCTTCACCATTCAGTTCGTCAATGTCGCCCGTTTCTGTCTGAATCGATATATTTGCCCTCTCAGGACTAACCGGCGCTGGTTTCCCCGTGATTGCTTCCAGACGTCGTTCCATTTCATCAATACGGAGCTTCATGCTCTTCAAGGCCTCAGCCTCGATATCCGGAACTTTCCCTTCAACACGTTTGCCTTCGCGATAAATTACACGCCCCGGAACGCCGACGACAACAGAATCGGGCGGAACATCCCTGAGCACAATCGAACCGGAAGCGACTCTAACGTTGTCACCAACTGTCACGGCGCCTTGAATTTCAGCACCGCTTCCGACGATGACACCTTTTCCAAGAGTCGGATGCCTTTTTGTCCCGCGAGTAGTAGCTCCGCCGCGAGCTTCACTTCCAGCTCCAAGAGTTACTCCCTGGTAAAGAACACAATCATCGCCAACTTCAGCCGTCTCGCCAATAACGACGCCCATTCCGTGGTCAATGAGAACACGGTCTCCGATCTTTGCTCCGGGATGAATCTCAATCCCAGTCAACATTCTGCCAATATGAGAGCATAGGCGAGCAAGCGTAAAAAATCGCATGCCGTAGAATCTGTGCCCGATTCGGTAGATCTGAATCGCATGCAGACCTGGATAGCAAAGCAAAACCTCAATCCAGCTCCGGGCAGCCGGGTCTTTGTTCAGTATGTTCTTGATGTCGGCAAACAAACCCATCAGCTAGCAGCCTCATTTAGACGCTCTGGAGTACTCACAAGACTATTGCCTTCTTACTCCTCAGCTCATTTCTAGCCCTAATAGCTTAGCGAAAATGTCCCCGGAGCGCCCCAAAATCGGCTAATTATGTTAATTCTGGTCTACTCCGGGCATAGGATATGTGGACTGCGGTCCACGGCGCGCGGGGGTGGCACCTTAATTCTTGGGTCCGAGCTACGTAGGAATCCCATGTCAGGATAATAATTTTTCCATTTTCCGGTATATCCTGTTGGTTAATCCCACTTTGCAACTGTCCAATATCTGGCATATATGGATAGAAGCGTTTGGAGCCCCTCCCTGGCTACCGCACGTGCAAGTGACATGAATCGGTAAATAAATGGCAGCAGGAGACAAAAAAGCAGACTCCATCCCGCCTTCTGAAAAGGAGAAGGATGAGAAGAAAAACGGCGGAGACCCCACGGTCGACGCTGCTTTTAAGCTTTTGAACGAGTCCCAAGCCAAGTCAAAAACCACCGAAGCCCAAGTCACCACAGCCTTGATGGCAAAAATGAACGCCAGTGGAGATTTGCTCACCTCTACTGTCAAACAAGATTTCATCGTCAAAACCGGCAATGACTACGCGGACTTCGGTCTCAACCTGGGTACCGGCGCTGTCCGCAACCTGGCCGAGTTCGGTAAAACCATTGCAAAATCCGTCAAAGACCCTCTCAGCGTAATCCACGATGTCGGAAGCGTTGGCGCAGCGGTCGTCGAGAACCCGAATGCCGTCAAAGAAGTTATTGGCGATGGGCTTTCGAAGATGGCGTTCCAGAAAGGCGCAGCCGAAGCCGGAAATACATGGGGTAATGTGCTAGCCACCGTCGGTACTCTATGGGGCGGAGCTCGCGGTGCCGTACATAAAGTTGAGAACAAGGCTGTCGCGGGCGCTGGCTCGATCGAACAGAAGCTTGCTCAAACGAATAAGCTCTTGAGCAGCGTTGAGACCAACGTCACAAGACTGGAAACAGCCGCCGTCGGGCCAGCGCCTAGATTGGCAGAGGCAGGATTGTCAAAACCGCTGGCAACAAGACTGGACGGGCTTTCAACCGTAGCCAAAGCCGAGGCTGGAAGCCTGAAGCTAGGTGGCGGCACAAGCACTCTCGGCGAAGCTGCTGTCGCAAAAATGGAAGGCGGAACCGTCAAGATTGGCGAATCGGCAGCCGCAAAATTGGAAGGCGGAGTCGTCAAACCATTACCGAAGGAGCCCCTGGGCACAGCGCCCAAGCTAGATACAGTCAGGGCGCCAAAGGTACAGGAGCCCGTGCTCAGAGAACCAGTTCGCGAAGTTTCTCCTATAAAGGAACCGATTAAGCCAACAACTCTAAAAGAAGGTCCGGGAGGTCTAGCTGACGATGCCGCCAAGGTTAAGGCGGGCGAGCCTGTTGTAAAACCGGGCGCTGTGGCTGACGATGCCGCCAAGGTCAAAACTGCTGAGCCGGTAAAACCAGGCACTGTGGCTGATGATGCCGCCAAGGTCAAGACTGGCGAGCCGGTAAAACCGGGCGCTGT
>JAIEQI010000200.1 GCA_019747875.1 Candidatus Obscuribacterales bacterium | reverse complement strand
TAGGGAGTCAAGTGCTACTGCAATTGTTCTCGGTTTACAAGCGACCAGCTTTCGCTCGGCGCTTACATAGTATCTCCTTACGAGAGCGGGCCTCTAATCTAGAGTTTTTCTCAGCGGCGATCCTTCGGGACGAATTTGCGTGCATCCGGTGGTGGTTGCTTCACCGTACCATTCAATCGAACAAGGTCAGTCATCGCGGATGCCGACATCCAGCCTTCTTGCAAATTGTGGCTCTTGGTTATTTTCTCTCGAGACTTTCTGACGTTAAACTCATGTTCGGCATTTGCGAAAGCTGCTTGTAATAGAAAATCGAAACGGCTATTCAACCGTTCAAGATGAGGTGCCGGAGCCGATGCCATGTCGAAGATCAAAGTGCTGTTCTCTTGAGCAACCTTGTCCAGGACTCTTTGTCTGACCTCCTGAGGAAGTTCGGAATCTTTCTGGGCTATCTCTTCCAGCTTTTTCGCCAGGTATGCGTTCTCGTCAAAGCTGCCTTGACTGAGTACGACATTGTTGCCGTTCCATTTATATTGCGCGGGATTATTGGTTGAACCATAAATGTTGTTCAATCGCGCAAATCCAGAAAAGCCTGGTATGTGGTTGCCAGAATCGTTCATGAGCCAAACCGCTCCTAATAGTTCATCCCCGAAGATGCCAAGAAATATAATAGGTTTTTGACTACAGTTATGGCCATTTATGAGCTTCATTTTAGCGAATTCTACGTAGTCCTCACGAGTGAGCAAGCCGCCGATATCATCCTGAAATGCGAGCTAGACGGAACCTGTAGACGCCGCAGAGGGTCCTAATCCAAGCGTGGCGAGGGCTATGCAGTAAATCGATGTAAGCGGCAGAGCTTAGGGCGTCGAGGAGGTTTGCTGTCAAAGCGGAGAAGCAGAGAGGGGCCTAAAGGAAGTTTTCTGTGTGAGCTCCGAACGTGAGAGGGGCCTTGAGGAAGTTTGGTGTGCAAGTGGAGGAGCTGAGAGGGGCGTTAGCCCTGCGAAGCTCCTGAGCGTTTAAAACTAAAGTGGGCCGCGATTGCAGCCCACTTCTTGTTGCTTGTTGGTCGGATCGGTCAGGAAGCCGTCCAAATTCTAGGAAAGCTGAGTTTTTGTCCAGAACACGTCGCGAATCGCCTTGGAGGAATTTGATTCTGCGCTGATCACCACCGTGGATGGTGCAAATAGAAATACGCCATCACCGATACGTTGTTGATGTCCATCGATAGCATGGGTAGCTCCCGAAAGGAAATCTACAATACGCTGTGACGTTTCATTGTCTAATAGATGCAAATTGAGCAGAACCGACTTGCGAATTCTGAGGTGTTCGACAATCTCCATCGCTTCGTTGAATGTGCGAGGCTCGATGACCATTACTTCACTGGACGCTGCTGCGCTCGGATGATCGACAACCTTTGTGTTTGTATTTTGAAATACTTTAGGTGCGCGAACGGACTCAACGACAGGCGCTTTATCTAGCGCCAACTGACCGCTGGTCTGATATATCTCATCGCTTGTTTCGAACAGATCTTCGAAATCTTCTTGATCATAATTGTCAGCAGGACCAAACCAAAAACTTTTGAACTTTTGTACTAGGCTCACTTGCTTCCTCCTTACCTCTGACCTTACCCTTCCATCACCTCGGCTGGATGACTCACCACTTTCATCCCGCCACCAAACAAGATACCAGATAATTGACTTCTTATCTCAACTAATTTTCGGAATTTTCAAAAATTGCTCTGCCGATCCTCACCATAGTGGCACCACATTTGAGGGCTTCGATCCAGTCATCCGACATACCCATCGAGAGCTCTGGAAGGCTTACTGAGTACGATTTTTCGAGTTCGTCGCGCAGTGATTTTAGCCCTAGAAAGCATTCTCTCCAAACTGATTTTTCATCCGTTAGAGGACTCATCGTCATCAAGCCTTCAATTTTTATTCCGGGCAAATTCATGATTTGGGCGAAGCACGCTTTCAAGTCTTCCGGAGAAAATCCTGACTTGTTTTCGTCGCGAACAATCTTCGCCTGCAGAAGAATCGCCTGCACAATACCCAGGCGGACAGCTTCTTTTGAGATTTCCTCAGCTAGTCTGAAGGAATCAACGGAGTGGATCAGTTTGAAATTCCCTACCGTCTTTTTGACCTTATTCGTTTGAAGATGTCCGATAAAGTGCCAATGTATATGTTCCGCCATATGTGGTGGCACGTCGGTTTGTTTTTGGAGCGCATCTTGGATTCGGCTTTCACCAAATTCGGTGACTCCAACTTCGAATGCTTCTACCATCTTCTCAACGCCAACATACTTAGAAACGGCAATGAGAGCGGCTTTTGAATCGCCGAACTCTTTGCGTATGCGCGCTATATTTGCAGCCACACTCATGCCCTTCAACGCGCGCAGCAGGAAATTCCTAACGGAATGAAACGATACTATAAGACTCTTTACAGAAATTTTTGTCAAGCAAAAAGGGAAAGCTTAGTGGAATTTCCTTTTGCTGATTGCTGATCTCGATCTATTGCATATCCAGTATTGATGCGACTTGTGACAAAGCAGCAATCGCAGCAGTTTCAGCACGCAGAATTCGCGGTCCCAACGAAACGGGCTTCCATCCTTGAGTTTCTGCGGTGTTAAGTTCATGCTCTGAAAAACCACCTTCTGGGCCTATCATCAGGGATATCAAACTTATGTGTTTTATGTCGCTGGTACATCTTGTCGATATGCCTTCTCCGTCCAGTCTTTTCAGCAAAGGCTCCGCTTGTTTTCGTTCAGCGCATATAAATTCGAGGTGCTGCGTACCCATCGTTGAGGTGCCACCACTTCTGGGGCGATATATGTATTCGGAAAATGAGACGGGTGTCACTATGCGTGGTATCGTCATCCGCTCGCACTGCTCAGCTGACTCCCTGACAATCGATTCCCATCTACGCAATTTTTCCTTGCCCTTCTCTGCGTGCTTAACAACGCAATGCTGAGTGACCAGCGGCGTTATCAGATCTACGCCCAGCTCGGTCAGTTTTTCCAGGCACCATTCGAAGCGATCAGATTTGATCAATGCCAGAACAATTTCAATTTGCGGAAGAGTTCTGCACTCCTCTGTCAGGAATGAAACAAGCGAGCAGTTGATTTGTTTTTTTGCGAACTGCTGAATCTCAACTTCGTATTTTGTACCGAGACCGTCGAGCAGGATGAATCGATTCCCAACACCTAAACGAAGTACGTTTTTGATTTGTTTTATTAGATCAAGTTCAGATATGGTGACGCTAATCCCGGCTTCTGGACCGCGTCCTCGAATCTGTTGCAAAGCGTCCATGTCGGCGCCAGTAGGAAAAAATCTGTATATTCGCATCTACTGACAGCCTCTTTCCCGCCGCCCAATACAAGCGGCTTTTGATGATATAATCTATCCGATTTAGAAGTTTTGGTGGCTTGTTTTGGAGCCGCGAATTCCTTTCTGAAAATTCATTTCTGGGCTTGCTCAGAGAAGGACGCAGGAAGGAAACGTCGGCGGATGAAGACCCAAAAAACCCTACGAATGGTTGGAAGAGCCTAATGCCCATGGATCTAAAAGAGTGGTTTGCCAATAGAAGAAATCGGCAGCAGCAGGCAGAGGTCAAGCAGCCGCTCACTACGGAAGAGTACTGCGCGCTTTGGACTCAGTGTTTTCAGTGTCGCGAACTTCTTTACACGAGAGATTTGCGTGAGAACCTTCACGTATGCCCGAAGTGTCTATATCACTTCCGCGTCGGTGCTGAGCAGCGTGTGGAACAGTTAGCCGACCCAGGCAGCTTCGAGGAAATCGACCCCAACTTGCGCTCTACTGATCCGCTCGGCTTTGTTGATTCCGAACCTTATCCCAAACGCTTGCGCGATGCTGAGCGAAAGTCTGGATTAGTGGAAGCGTTGCTTAGCGGCACTGCTACCATGGAGCAAAATCCGGTAGCGTTGGGCATTATGGACTTCGGTCATTTCGGTGGATCTATGGGATCTGTCGTCGGCGAAAAAGTTGCGCGCTTAATCGAGCACGCCGAAGAGAAACGCCTCCCTCTGATTATCTTTTCAAGTTCTGGTGGCGCCAGAATGCAGGAAGGCATTCTCAGCTTGATGCAACTTGCTAAGACGAGTTCCGCGCTGAAGTCATTCCATGATGCGGGACTGCTCTACATAAGTGTATTGACCGAGCCCACCTATGGTGGCGTTACTGCAAGTTTCGCAATGCTGGGTGACCTCATTATTGCTGAGCCTGGAGCGCGGGTCGGCTTTGCTGGAAGGCGCGTGATCGAGCAAACGATTCGCCAAAAGCTCCCGGCCGATTTCCAAACGGCAGAGTATTTGCTCAGTCATGGACAGGTCGACATGGTTGTCGAACGCACCAAGCTGCGCGAAACGCTTGTTCAATTGATCGAATTCCACACGAAACAGAACAAACCAAAGTCGGGATCATCTCAGCAGACCGAACCTGTTTATTCCAGGTAGCCGGTTCCCAAATCGAGATTGCATTATGGCGAATGACGGTACCGATAAAGAACCTAAAGACAAAAAAGCAGAGAAGAAAATGGTTGACCAAAAGATAACTCCGTTAGAATTCGAAAAACCACTTGCATTGCTTGCGCAGCAAATCGAACTTTTGGAAAAGCAGATTGGCGAGGGCGCGCATCCTGAATTGGAAAACGATCTCGACCGCTTGAATCAGCAATACGATCAACTGAAGCGTTCTTTATATAGCAATCTCCGTGGCATCGATCACCTTGCGCTTGCGCGTCACCCCCAGCGCCCGTACACGCGCGATTATTTCGGCCGATGGGATGCTGCCTGGATTGAAATGCACGGCGATCGCAAAGGCGTTGACGATCCTGCGATGGTGACTGGGCTTCTGCGCATGGGCGACCACAAAGTTGTCGTTTGCGGGACACAGAAAGGACGCACCATTCACGAGAAGAAAAATTGCAATTTCGGAATGCCGCAGCCAGAAGGTTATCGAAAGGCGCTTCGTCTGTTCCAGCACGCTGAGAAGTTTCAGTTGCCGATCATCAATTTGATCGACACACCTGGTGCTTATCCCGGACTCGCTGCCGAAGAACACAACCAGGCTGAAGCGATAGCTGTAAATTTGCGCGAACTCTCAGGGCTGACCGTGCCCGTCATTTCAGTTATTACTGGTGAAGGGGGGTCCGGTGGGGCACTGGCGATTGGGGTTGCTAATCGTATATTGATGTTGGAGCATTCTGTATATTCCGTGATTTCGCCGGAAGGATGCGCATCTATATTATGGCGTTCGGCCGACAGGGTCGCCGACGCTTGCACTGCCATGAAGATGACGGCGCGGGAAATCAAACAGCTTGGAGTTGCCGACGAGGTTGTTACCGAACCGCTCGGTGGAGCGCATCATGATCCGGATTTCGCGGCGGAGAAGTTGCGCGAAGCATTGCTCAGGCACTTGAATGAACTGACAAAGATGTCTCCTAAAGAGCTGCGAAAAGATCGCCAGAACAAGTTCCGTCGCCTCGGCGCTTTCGTCGAATCCTAGGCGAACACCACGATACCTACTCTTCATGATTCCTGCGCTGCCGGCACTCCAGGCGTCTTTGATATCGGCAGCCTTACTTCGCTAACTTTCGGTAGCGCTTGAGCGCACTTTGAACATCTTCGTCTTCTTTCATCGTGTCAGATACGGTCTCAAGTAAGAGGACCGCCTGCTTGTATCGTTTAGCCTTGGCTTCTCGTCGCGACAGTTTGATGTAAGTCCAGTCCAGTGTCACCTGATCGCTGTCGCTCAGCTTCCCTTGATTCTTCCTCTCTTCAAGCAAGGCGCGCGCTTCATCAAGCTTGTCTTGCGCCATCAAGGTCTCGGCCGACACAACTGTCTGAGGGTCGGGCGTTGTTCCTGCATTGGTGCTCGTACTTGTGCTTTGCTGCGGGCTATCATTGGATCTGGTATTCTTGAGCATTTCTATCGCCATCACGCAGAACAGCGCGATTGTCACCAACGCTGTAAGCAATGGCAGGGCAACTAAATTGATCATCTTCATCATCGAAGATGCTTCTTGCTTCTGCGGTGCCGATTGGAACTTTGTCGATGCTTCGTGGATCTTCTTCCGAAGCTCTTCGTTATCTACTCCAAAGTCGCCTGTATCCCTGACGCTTTGAGCTCCCGGCATATTGGCGCCACTTGCTGGGACACCACCTACAACTGCCGGTTGCCCGCCTCCCGGTCCGCCTCCCGGAGTTCCTCCCGGCATTCCGGCTCCTGCGCTAGCTCCCGCCATTGCAGCTGCTGCGGCCGCCTGTGCTGATGTCATTGGACCTGAGCTCGCCCCTGCCCCAGCGCTGCTGCCGGGTGCGCCCCCAGCGATGCTCATTCCTGAGAATGGATTTGGGGCGGCTCCTGAGACTTTGTCCCCGCTTGTCGCGCCCTGAGCTCCTCCGCCTGCTCCACCTGACCCCGCTCCTGGAGGAATCGTTCCCCCTGCTGCCGCCAAAGCCTGCAATTTTATTTGCTCGGCATAGCTCAAGACATGTTCGCCGGATGCCTGCCGCGATGCCGCATTTCCTGCACCGCCTGTGCCACTAGATGCTTGTCCTTGACCAGCCACCGCCCCCGGTGGCGAAGGCGCCTGCAAGTTCGGGCGCATAATTGATGATGTCGGCTCCGGTTTTCGACCCACTTTGATTCCGCCGGCATTGGCAAGCTCCGCCCAAAATTCTTGTGCAGTTTGATAGCGCGCGTCCGGCTCCTTGGCCAAAGCCTTATTCACCACCAGCTCTATCTCATCGGAGAATTGCAAATCGGGACGAATCTTCTTGAGACGTGGCGGCGGATCCTTCACCTGCATCGTTAGTACCTGATATATATCCTTTGAATCGAAGGGGACTTTTCCGGTAAGACATTCAAACAGCACGATTCCAAGCGAGTACAAATCGCTTCGCTTATCTATCTTTCCGCCGTCGCACTGCTCGGGACTCATGTAAAATGGGCTACCGCAAACGGTGCCGGTTTTTGTGATCTTGCCGATGGTGTCTTCGCCTTCGGCAGCAAAAGTGGCAATGCCGAAATCCACCACCTTGATGTGGATGTTGCGTCCATCCGGCAATTCTTCTATTACTATGTTTTCTGGTTTTATGTCGCGGTGGACAACTCCACGCGAATGAGCTTCCGACAGCGCCTGACACACCTGATTCATTACCATCATGGTTTGATTCGGCGTCAGCTGTCCTCGTTGTTGCAGGATATCGGACAGCGCTTTTCCTTGCAGCAAATCCATCACTATATAAGGTTGACCGGATGCGAGGACGCCGAAATCATAAACCGTCGTTATGTTTGGGTGATTCAGGCGGCTGGCGGCTTTTGCCTCTTTGTGGTATCGCTTCATCGACTCTTCGTCCGATACCAGATACCCGTGCATGACTTTTATAGCCACGTCTCTGCCGATCGACTGTTGCGTGGCTTTATATATGACGCCCATTGAGCCTTTTGCTACAAGGCTTTCAATGCGGTAGCGGTCCTGGATGACCATGCCGATAAGCGGGTCCTTGCCTATCGGGACCAGTCTTGAGAGATCTTTTGGACAAAGGTCCTGTTCATCTCCGAATTGGAAATTGCAGACCAGACATAGCTTCATTTTTTCGGCCGTCTTTCTGAAAGCAGCTAAAGCTTACTCCTTAACATAAGCTTACCCAGCAAATTGGCTCATTTATCGAGATGGGATGCAGGCTCCGCCATTTCTCTTGGCTCAACCTGAAATTCCTTAAGGAAGCCGGGCAGGCGCTTACGATAAGCTTTCTGGCAAAGGCTGGTAGCTCGGAGACAGATATTCGTGAATGGTGATAAACAAGCGTCTGAGAAAAAAAGCGGCAAAATGGCGTTGCTGCTTATATTTCTGACCGTTTTTATTGATCTGGTCGGTTTTGGAATTATTATTCCGGTTTTGCCGAAGTGCGCCGCCGATTTTGGCGCGGATGCCGGTACTGTTGGCTTGCTTGTCATGTCATATTCACTTATGCAATTCTTCATGACTCCCATCTGGGGTCGACTTTCAGATACGGTTGGCCGCAGACCGATACTTTTAATAAGTCTGGCAATGTCCGCTATAGGCTATGCTATCTGGGGTTTTGCCGGTACGCTTACGATGCTTTTCGTCTCCAGAATCGTAGCTGGTCTCGGTAATGCCAACATAGCAGTCGCTCAAGCTTATATTTCCGACGTCACGACGCCCGAAAATCGTGCCAAAGGCATGGGGCTAATTGGTGCTGCCTTTGGCTTAGGATTTACACTAGGACCAGCTCTCGGTGGCGCACTAAGCTCATTTGGTATTCATGCGATCGGGTATGTAGCCGCCGCCTGTAGTGGCATCGCCTTTCTCTTCGCCTGTTTCGCTTTGCCTGAGCCAAAAGAAAGATCCCAGGCCGGTCATGATCGTTTTCGCCTTGAAGGAGGATTCATCGCGGAGACTCTGCAAAGCCGTAACCTTAGCGTTTCTTTGTTAATCTTCTTTCTGTCAACTTTCGCGTTTGCGAATATGGAAACAACTCTGACGCTTCTAACCGTGCAGTGGTACAAGTTCAAGGAAGCTGATATCAGCTGGCTTTTCACCTATGTTGGTTTCGTGATGGTTTTGGTTCAGGGCGGAATGATCGGCCGCCTGTCCAAGAAATATGGTGAGAAACCATTGATCAGCCTTGGCTCCGTGCTTCTCTGCATCGGACTTTTACTTACGGTTTTAGTGAAGAGTGTTGGCGGTCTCTATGCTGCGATGACCTTCCTGGCTATTGGCACCAGTATTGTGAACCCTTCAAACCAGAGCTTAACCTCCAAACTGGCAGATCCCGCTAAAGTCGGTGGTGTTCTCGGAGTCGGACAGTCGCTTTCGACCCTGGGTCGAATACTCGGTCCTATCGTCGGCGGCTACGCTTTTCAGTCGCTAGGTGCGGAGTTTCCGTATTACATTGGTGCCGCCGTCATGTTGCTTGTCCTGATTCTGAGCTTCTCGCTGCCTAAACTGGCAGCTTCCGGAAACGGTCAAACCAGCTCGGAGCCTGCTAAGGCCGGGGTATAAGCGCCAATTTGAGGCTTGCCGGACTTGGCAGTATCTCTTCGTTTCCTTCTCCAGCCTTTCGCGCACCTCTTCGCTATGGACCGGCAGAACTGAACTTGTAGGTCGAACTGTTGTTGGTCGAAAATACCTGCCGCTCTGAAACTTTTTTAAAACCTGCTATTCACGATCTGGCAACAGTCTCCAGCCTGAGGACAAAGAGGATCCGATCGGATATGCTTGCTATAAATTAAGTGAGCGGTTATGATACCGGGCTGTTGCATTAACCTGAAAAAGCGTTTATATTAGTGTAATATCAGGAACTGTATGGTCTCGAAGTGCGCCTGTTTCCGCAAGGAAAATGGCAAGAGATTTTCCGGCACTGATAGAGAAAAGAAGCAGATGAACAAAAGGAACCCTAAATGGGCATGAATATGGCAGAGAAAGACAAGGAAGTGCAAAAGCGCTACCAGCAAGAGTTGACCCGATACAAGAAGCAAGTAGAGAAGATCAACAAAATCGAGAAGAAAAGAGTCGCTTGAATCTCAAATAGCTGGAAATAGTGCAAAAGAACTGGCCGAAAGCCAGTTCTCACGCTTTTTAGGGGTATGATAAAGTATCTAGGATCCAGGAACAGCGATTGTTATCAATGCGGGTCTGCTAGAACTGTAGCTCGCTTGAAGGAAATCAGAAAGGTGCGTGGAGTGATGGGCTCCGCGTTCTATAAGCAAATCCAGGACTAATTGAGCGAACCCTAGCTCTCGAGATGAGCAACTATCATGACTAACGGCGAGCACGAGCAATTCGATAAAGATTACCTTCTACAGTTCCGCCGTGTGAGGCTGGACAAGAAGATGGAGCAAGAGCTCTTCCATCGTGCCCTGTTCTCGACACATGCACATGTGAAAATGTTGGGCGAAACAGGCATCATTGCAGAGGCTTCGGCCGAGCGCTTGTTGCAGGCTATTGATTCGATTAGAGAGGAACTCAAGTCGGGCGAGGACCTGATCCGGGCGGAAGATACGGATGTCTATGCCGCAATGGAGCGCTTGCTGCGAGATCGCGTCGGCGAGGAGTTTATCCTTGCGCGAACGGCGAAATCTCATAACGATCAGGCCGCTACGGATTTGCGGCTCTGGTTGCGCGATGCTGTGCTCGAAATTGCTGATCGAATTCTTACTTTACGTCGCATCTTTCTTGATCTGGCACAGCGTGACATAGACACCGTGATGCCCGGCTACACCCATATGCAGCCGGCTGAAGCCATACTCTTGTCGCACTGGTGGCTTGCCGGTGAGGCTCGTTTTTGCCGAGACTACTCTCGTCTGACCGATGCGTACAAACGCCTAAACATGCTGCCTCTGGGTGCCAATGTTATGGCTGGCACACGCGAACCGATTGACCGGCGGATGGTGGCAATTTCGCTGGGATTCGATGACGTCATTGAGAACAGTTTGGATGCCGTAACTGACCGTGATTATCTGATTGAGTTTGGCTCGTTCGCTTCGCTAGTTGGCGTGCACCTCTCTCAATTGGGTGGAGAGCTATTGCTGTGGGTGACGCAGGAGTTCGCCTTTGCTCGCATCCCTCAACATATGCTGATAGAGAGCCATACCCTGCACCTAAAACGCAATCCGGAGATTCTCGAGGTGTTGCGCGCGCGCCCTGCACTCATCTTCGGACGCTTGATGGAGTTCATGACGCAGCTAAAAGGGATAACAATCGGTTTCAGTCAGGACTTGCAAGAGTGTGTACCTGGTGTTTTTGAAATCGTGGAAACCTTGAAGATATTGCTGGATCTGGCAATTGGCATGCTGCCAGGTTTGGAGTTTGATCAAAACAGAATGCGCGAAGTCGCCTGCGCTGATCTGGTGAACGTTAGCAACGCCCTCGACTACCTTCTCAATCACGGTGTCGAAAGAGAAATTGCAGGGCGAGCTGTCGAACACCTTGCGCACTATTGCCGAACAAGACACAAGTATCTATCGGATTTGGCGCTCAGCGAATGGCAGCAGTACTCACCTGCATTCGAAGCAGATATATACGATTACATAGCAATGGAAGAGTCTGTAGGAGCATTTTGCTCCTACGGAGGAAGTTCCAAGGGGCAAGTTGAAATGGCGATGGCCAGGAGCAAGGGACACCTGCAGAAAGATATGGCTCAGCTGGCTGAACTTGTGGCAAAGAGTTCTCAGCTCTCCCGCCAAACCTCAGCCCCACCAGCCCCCTGAGGCATCGCTTGGCCCTAACCAATTTCGTGCATCTTCGGTTCGATCCAAGGAGCGACGGCATCTTGCCGTTCGATCTTTTGAGAGCGATTCGCTCTTTCTGCGATTTTGCTGCTGGTAGTCATGTAGTTGAAGTAATGCGGAAAAAGTTTTAAGTATGGGGCTGGCACTTTTGTTAGGGTCCCTCTGTCTACTCTCCAGCGGTAATTCCGCCGCTCCCGGTAATTCCACGGCATAAGTACGGTCTTAGTTGAAAGTCATTCAGCCTGTTTAACCAACAGACTTGTTTAACTGTTTGGCTGGATAATATTATTCGTCCTGCTTGGGATATTACTAGTTCTAGTGTCTGACCTAACCCGGAGGGGCTTTTAAAAGCCAAATTCGATGAAAGCAATGGTTCTTGCCGCAGGCGTAGGTTCTCGCCTAGATCCCCTGACATCACAGCTTCCCAAACCACTAGTCCCCGTCGCAAACCAACCCGTCATGGAGCATATTCTGAAGCTCCTGAAAGCGCACGGGATTCAGGATGTTGTTTCTAACTTGCACTATCTTCCAGACAAAATCAGGAACTACTTTGGAGACGGCTCCAAGCTGGGGATGAACCTCGATTTCAGGTTCGAGCCTGAACTGACAGGTGATGCCGGTGGTGTTCGCGCTTGCCGCGAGTATTTCGGTCAGGACACATTCATAGTATTGATGGGTGACCTGCTTACAGACGCCGACCTCAGTCGCGTTATAGCCGAGCACAAAAGAAAGAAAGCAATTGCTACCATCGGCATAAAACAGGTAGAGGACGTCAGTCAATTTGGTGTTGTGCTAACTGACAAAGACGGATTCATCACAGGCTTTCAAGAAAAGCCAGCACCGGAAGAAGCCTTGAGCAACTTCGCATCGACCGGCATTTACATTCTTGAGCCGGAAGTATTTGATTTGATGCCCAAGGAAGGCACTTATGGCTTCGGACGCCAACTTTTCCCGAAAGTGCTTCAGGAGAAACTTCCGTTATTGGCCGTGGATCTTTCAACTTATTGGTCTGATGTTGGCACCATTCAGCAATACAGAATGTCTAATTTTCACGCGCTCGAGGGCGAGCTGAGTGTCGAATTGCCCGGCGAAAGAATAGCTTCTGGTTACATTGCCGAAAATGCCAAACTTGAATCCGGGGTCCAAGCCGATGGATCTTTGCTTCTGGGCCGACGCAGTCATATCGCCAGTGGTGTGAAGATCAAGGGCCGCGTAATCATCGGCGATAACTGCCGAATCGAACGCAATGCAGTACTTGAAGACACCATTGTCTGGTCTAATTCGGTTGTCGAAGAGAATGCCAGCCTGAAGAATTGCATAGTTGGCTCGGGCTGCGTTGTTCAAAATGGAACATCGCACTCGCAAGTTACAGCCGTAAAATGGCCGGCGGCCGCGAGTCGCTAAATGTGTTAGCTCGCTGGCTTAATCAACTCTATTCTGTCGTAAAAATTTGAGCGCTCTTTCGACTTTGCATAATCGGCAGAAGCTAATTCTGCCTTTCCCAAATGCTCGTAAGCATAGGCTCGATCGAAGAATCCGCCCAACGAATAAGGAAAAGCGTCGATGGCCAGGCTGCTGTACTTCACAGCATCGTCGTATCGCGCCAATGAATTGTTGGCGCGTGCTATCGTCAAATAGGCCATTGCTTTGATACGGGGCGCGAGGTGCGACATCTTTATCACCTTTCTTGATTCATTGATGGCATGTTGGAATTTGCCATCAACCAGGTCGATGAATGCTCGCCTGAGATAAATTCTCGCCATCTCGTCAGGTGATATCAATGATCCATATTTTTTCAAAAACAGCGCGTCAAGCTCAAGCGCCTTTTGAAAGTCGCGACTTGCTTTCTTCTTCTGACCGAGTCCTGCATAAGCAGTACCTCTTGTGCTGTATGCTGTGGCAAACTCTTTATTCAATTCGATTGCTTTCGTGCAATCGTCGATCGCCTTTCTAAACTCGCCGGCATTATTGTACGCCCATGCCCGGTCCTTGTGACCTTGTGAATCATCCTTATTAGCTGATAGATTCTTGCTGTGATGTTCGATCGATTTTTCCGTTTGTCCCATTATTGAATAGGCCACGCCAAGCGAAGCATCTGCTGGCTTTTGCGGATCAATCTCCAGCGCCTTCTCGTAGCGTTTTATTGCTTCATCCAATTTCCCTTGTTCAAGAAGGCATGTTCCACAACTGATGAGTGAATCCGCATTTTCCTTGATCTTGTTAGCTTTCTCAAAGCAAGCCAAGGCTGCATCGTAGTTGGCAAAACGAAGTTCGACGATCCCTTCTTCAGTAAATGCGCTCATATCTTTCGGTGCGATTTTCTTTGATATCCGAACATCGTCCATCGCTTTGTTGTACTGCCCTAAGAGCCCGTAAATCCTTGCTCTCAGGTTGTATGCCAGCGCCCACTTCGGGTTCTCCTTGATCGAAAGCGAGGCGTCAAGCAATGCTGTTTTGTATTCTTTTTTCTTGAGATTCTCAACCGCTCTGATGTAGTAACTTTGGGCCGTTGGCTTCGATTTATTTGCGCCGGACTCAAAGGTACTACGTTCCTCGTCCAAACCATTCCAGGTTGAACTCGAGTCGACTGTACCTGTATCCTTGAAAGGTGTTTTATGCGACTCAATGACAGCAGCCTTTGCGGAATCAAAGCCGCTGACCAGGAGTCCGCACAAGATCGAAAATGCTAAACATCGCAGGGCGCCACTATTAGCAGTGGCGCTAAAAAGTTCCAGTTCGTTGGCTAATTCCAATTTGTTTTGCTGTTAGTTTGTAAGTACAACACAGATTAGCTTCGATTCTCGCGACTCAGGTGCGGCATTCTGACTCGGTTTTCCAATAGATCTCAAAACTTGACTGTATCAAGTCTAAATTACTATGTGGACATTCGCGTTCGCGTACCCAAAATTCGAAATAAATATACCAAAAAGAAGAGACTCGGGCATACACACCCGAGCCTCAGTTAGAGTCTCGAAAACGAACAAAGACACGATATTTGTTAGCAGCCCTCCTCTTCGGGCGCGCAGGTTTGTGCTGCTTTCCAAATTTCCATCCATAGCCAATAGTGGAATGGATTTATCTTTTCATGATCTGATTGCTCCTGCTCAAGCAATGCAAGCCATGTATGCGGGTTGGGAAACCGTTTTGCCAGGCTGTAGCAATCCGCCATCCACAAAACCTGATCCTTCTTCTGCCTGGTAGCCGTAGCCATTACCGTACCCTCAATTTAGACGCTCCAGAAGTTCGCTGAGCTCTCGCCCCCCTCTCTTCCTTCCGCTATTTCCGCGCCACAAACGCGCCTTCTTTCCTGCCAATTACATACCCGTTTCCAAGAGGCGTAAAACGGTAGCTACTTTACAAAAATGGCACTGAAAAATATTTCGGAAAACGTTTAGGCTAAAAGCTTTTGGGGAATTACGCCTGGGATGTGGCTGAGCAGTCCGGGACTCAACTGGTACGAGGGATTTCCCTGCATTCAAATGCGCATGCTAACAGTTGTATTGGAAAATCCTTTCAGGACAAAGCTTTAGCCTGGTGGCCAATTCATTGCTCTTCCACCTAATATATGGATATGCAAATGAAACACCGTTTGCCCGCCATCAGCTCCAGTATTGACGACCAGGCGAAATCCATCATGTAATCCCTGTTCCTTTGCCAGATCTCCGGCTGCCAGGAAAAGTTCACCCAATAAATTGCTATCTCGAATTTCAGTGATGTTCGCGTAATGCTCTTTCGGAATAAGGAGGAGGTGCTTGGGCGCTTGAGCGTTGATATCGTTGAATGCAACGAATTTTTCGCTTTCTTTTACTAACTTTGCAGGAATCTCTCCAGCCACTATCTTGCAAAAAATACAGTTTGGATCTTTAGCCAATTTCCACTCCTTGGTAAGCAGGGACAGACGTTCAGGACAGTTTAGCTGATTAGCCACGTTTAGTTTCTCTCGGTTTGTGGATACTCCAATGATGAATAGTCTTTTTTTAGGGAAATAACATGGACGGTAACTTGATGCAGCGTTTGCTGCAAATGGTCAAGACACTCAACGGCTCTTTGCGTCTGCGAGATGTTCTTGAAAGTGCCGCCGCGCAATTCTCCGAGCTAGGGGGAGATGCCAAAGTTGCTATTTTTCTATCAGACAACGAAAGTCTTTCGCTTAAGTTGATGACTCAAAGGGGTTACACAGAAGGAACCGCCGATCAGCTTCGTGTCTTGTCCTTCTCCGCCGAGAGCGCGTTAAAGTCCGTTGTTCAGAAAAGACAGGCTGTTACTTATTCCGGTATCAATCAAGCTCCAGACCTCAGTGCCGTGATTATGAAGCGTGAGAATAGTGGCGGACAAATGGGATTGCCGTTGATTGCATCAAATCTACTTGTCGGTGCCGTATTAATTGATGTTCGGGATCCTGCAGTTCTGTCTATGATTGATTTGTTTCGCCATATGGCAGATCTTGTGGCAGTTGCCGTTGCAAATGCAATTCTCTTTGGTCGCAGTGAATATGAACGTGAGCGACTTGGAACTTTATATAAAACAAGTGTCGCTCTCAGCGGAAGCTCTCTCAAGGTTGCCGACGTTCTGCAAATTGCTGCCGATACATCGCTGATTCTAGCCAACACGCCACACTGTGCGATCTTATTGTTGGACCGCGCGCGCAAGCAGTTTTCAATTGCCGCATTCAAAGGGCTCGATGGCAATTCGATGAATAGTTTCGATCTCTCTTTGGAAGATACTTTTGCTGGACGCTGTGTGATGAGCGCTAAGACCGAATACGCCAGTGATGCAACGAGCATTCAGTTACGTCTTCCACGATCGACAGGCGGCGGTATGTTTAATTCAACCCTGGCAGTGCCGATTATGCATGAACACAACATAATGGGTGTGCTTATGCTCTTCTCGCAGGATATGCGTGGCTTTCATAGAGAACAGATTGACTTGCTGGAATCACTTTCGCAACAAGTGGGGACTGCCCTCAATATAGCTCTGACTCATGAAACGGCCACTTCTCAGACCGTGCAGGATGCTCATACGGGTCTGTACAATCCATATCATTTCAGCGAAAGCATCACGAAAGAATTGGAGCGGTCACAACGACACAAACATAATTTCGCCATTTTGCGCATTGATATTGACCATTTAACGCGCGTAAATGAGCTCCTTGGTCCCGGCAAGGGGGACGAGGCAATAAAGCATGTGGCGAGGCTTGTGAAGACCTGTTTGCGTGATATAGATATCCCGTGTCGATTTGGTTCGCAGGAATTTGCTGTCATTCTGCCGGAAACGTCTCGCGTTAGCGCCACCGAGGTGGCTGACCGTTTAAGAGCCAAGATTCGGGCGGAGTCAGCGCCGGGTGTGGGTTTGGTAACTGTATCGATAGGCATGTCCACCTTCCCGGAAAATGGCGAGGACCCCAATGTCCTGGTAAAATCAGCCGAGCAAGCTCTCGATATCGCGAAATTTGAAGGGCGGGATCGAGTCAAGCTTGCTGAAACCGGTATGACACCGGCCGACCACATCTCCTGGGATGATCTGGCAAGGCAGGCACGTTTGGCTGTATTAAGTGAACGCCAATCAAAACTCAACAGTAGATTGCAAGTTCCGCAAGAATATGCGCCATGGATGAGGGCTGTCCCGAACTGGGGCGCCAAAAAGAAGGAGTAGCATATACGATCGCTTCAGACGGCTCAGATGCACTGCCTATTATTGACGAGCGATTAGAGCTTCTGCGCCTGATTGGTAAGGGGGCAAATTCGCGCGTCTATTTAGCAAAGCATCGATTGCTTGATACTTTTGTCGCGGTGAAGATCTTGGATTTGAATCAGGCTGATGCTGAGCAGGCGCTCAAGCGTTTTCACAACGAGGCTGAGCTTCTTAATTCCTTCAACCACAAAAATGTGGTCAAGTTTTTGTCCTTTGGAAAGTCACCGGAGGGATTGCCTTACATGGTTCTGGAATATCTGGAAGGGAAAACCCTTGCTCAGATTCTGGAATCTGGAGCGATTTCGCCGACCCGCGCGCAGGAGATCTTTGAGCAGGTTTGCCTTGGACTAAGTTATGCACATGAGCGAGGGGTGATCCATCGCGACATCAAACCGAGCAATTTGATGATCGTCAACCAAGACGATGACGGGGATGAGATTGTGAAGATACTCGATTTCGGTACCTTCAGGCGAGACGATGCCAGCGTTCAGCAACAGCTCACACAGCAAGGAACGTTGATCGGAACACCGAATTACATGAGCCCCGAGCAGTGTCGTGGAGAAAAAGCGGATCCTCGGTCGGATATTTATTCGCTTGGCTGTGTAATGTACGAAGCCCTATGTGGTGCACCGCCTATGATGGCAGAGAGCGATTATGCGATCATGAATAACCATTTGAACACCATGCTTACTCAGGTGAAATCAAAAGCACCAATATCTCGGCAGTTCGAAGATGTGCTGATCAAATGCATGAAAAAGGATCCGTCCGAGAGATACTCCAGTGCGGCGGAACTAAGGCAGGCACTAGAGTCTGTTCAGCCGGAAGGTAGCTTCAGAGTCTCCAAGAAAGTTCTGCTTTCTTTAGCCGTTGTGGTTGTTCTTATAGCCGGATTCTATTTTCTAAAACAGCTTGTTCAGGAACAGGAACGCGCTAAACGTATTGCCATTGAGGCTGCCGAAAAAAAAGGATTGCAGGGGCGCAGTTACTCGAAGCTGGAGTTGGCAAATCCGGCTTCGACTAAGGAAGCAATTCGTGGGAACATGCACTTGATGTATCAGTGGTTACAAGAAAACCACTCCTACCTTTTGCATCACTATTCAAAAGACATTCAAACACCAGATGAAGTTGTTTCCCAGATAAGTATTGCTTATAGAGACATGACTGTTCTGAGGAATGCGCTTGGCGACATTGGCTTTGGTGATGATCTCAAAAAGAATATGGAAGCCGAATTGCGGCAAAAGATCTCGATTCTCAAAAACAGTAGTTTTAGCGACAGCGTATTCTTAAATAAGGAACGTCGCAATATTTACCATTACTACCGCATCTTACTCAGGATGGCGGTTGCTGATCTTGATTTCAAAAAGGCCGAGATGATTATGGCTGATGCAGCTTCGACCAAAGGAAATGCAGAGCTGAAAAACGAATTTCTTGCTGAGTCCTACCATCTTCTGATTGCCGCTAGCATTATTCGCGGGTACAACGCGCAGGCATTAGCCTATTCTCAAAAGTTGGATCTTGTTGCCGATCGCATCGTAGAACCAGGTGCAAGGTACAACGCTGATATTACCATTGGCGATGTTTATAGACGCCAGAAAATGGATGCAGCTGCCAAGCAAAGGTATGAACGAGCTGCACAATTGTTGCGGAGCGAGCGTGATGGACGATTGCAGGTCTATGCGCGGAGTCTTAGGATGCTCTCAGACACAGCGCCAGCTCTTAATGCACTTGGTTTGCAAAAATACACTATAGAGTTTTTGTCCCCGACCGAGCTGTGGGCTGGGAAAAATCCACACGAGGCACCATGGCTGGTTGCGCGTGCTTTACTTGCTCAAGCTTTCATTAGAGATGGTCAGCTTAACGAGGCGAACAAGATCTATAAGCAAATAGTGCCAATCGCACAAACTGATGCGGCAAGCGGTCCGCCAGTGCTAGTTCAGATCGCTGTTGACCGTCTTGCTTATGCAGTTGAGCATGAAAGTGATATTGATCTGCAGAAGACGGCGCAAGAAGTAACAAGGCTGATCACAGTTCCAAATCAAGGTGAGTTTATGAGAGCCTTAGATGCAGAGATCGGTAATAAACCAGAGGACGATGCGAAGTTCGACAGGTTAAGCAAAGCCCTATTGAATAGTAATGATAAGGAACTTCGCTTTAATGTGGCACTTACAATGGGGTCAAGGGCTCATAGTCTGCGTGGTTTGGGAAGAACTGATGAGGCTATTGCGGAGTACGAATCGGCAGTAAAAGAGATTGCCAAACAGAAGGACTACTATCACGGGTCCATCGTATTGCAATACGGCATTGCTCTTTGTTACTTTGCCAAAGGGGATCTCAAAAAGGTTGAACAAGTACTTGAAAAGGCTTATGCCCAAGATGCACTTCGGAAGGAGCCGAATGCGGAGCATTATCTTCTTGATCATGCCTTGTTTGAGTTTTTTATGCGCAAGGGCGATATCCCTTCTGCCCGGAAGCTTTCACATAAGGATGTGATTGAGCTTGAACAGCTTATAGAAACAGATCGCAAGGCGGCTAAACCTGAGACCTGGAAGGTTTTGTATCTTACCCAGCGGGGGGCCAATTATCTATCGACATACCTCGGTGACCCCGACGTCTCCAAAGCCGATCTTGAAGTTGACCGCCTGCTGAGGAAAGTTTCTGATTCCCTGAACTTTGTCGGTCAGCCGAGTTCTGATGACTCGAACTTTGTCGGTGGAATTTCAAATCTCTATGCTGTATGCGCGCAGTTGAAGCGGAAGGTAGGCAAGACCAAAGAGGCATTGGACCTTTTCAAGCGTGCTTATGAGCTTCTCCCTGCCCGTGACGAGTTTATGAGTCAGCGAGATTCGCTGCGTAAGGAATTGGGCCTGCCGTGAGCATTCCGCTGGGGGCGCTTACGATTCAACCCGGTATCAACCGGCGAAATCTGATGAAAGACTCGTGGTAGTCAGCCCCGCCTAACGCCAGGCTTCTATTAAGCAGCGCTAACCTGGCGGTCTATGCGCCTCCAACGTGTTTTTTCGCAACGGGCTTTATAAGAAAAAAGTGAAAAGTCAACGGGTGACTGCGCTACGGTCGTTAGACTTCTCTATGTAAAGAGTACGACTCCCAAATTTCGCGTCAGTGAGGTTGAGGTTCGCACTCTGTCCGGTTCGATGGTTAATCGTGATAGGAGGTTAGACCATTGGCTACTTCTGCTGCTACTAAAATGAATCTGAAACCGCTCGCAGACCGAGTTATCGTCAAGAAGCTCGAGGCTGAAGAGAAAACCGCCGGTGGAATCGTTCTTCCGGATACTGCCAAAGAAAAGCCGCAACAAGCTGAAGTTCTGGCAGTTGGACCTGGAAAGTTCGACGAAAAGGGCAACCGCCAACCGATGGAATTGAAAGTCGGCGACAAGGTTCTTTTTGCAAAATACTCCGGAACCGAGGTCAAAATCGAAGGCGTTGAATATTTGATTCTCGCTGAGCGTGACATCCTCGCTGTAATCGGCTAAAGATTCACCCATAGTCCTTTTGTTGAACACACACATAAAAACTGCGCGTAAGCGCAACCATAGGAGAGAATTTCGGACATATGGCTAAGCAAATAATTTATGATGAAACAGCACGTCGCGCTCTTGAGCGTGGTGTCGATGCTGTTGCTAATACAGTAAAGCTGACACTCGGACCAGCTGGACGCAATGTCGTTCTCGAGAAGAAGTTCGGCGCACCACAAATCGTAAATGATGGTGTCACAATCGCTAAGGAAATCGATCTTCCGGATGCGCTCGAAAACGCAGGCGCACAACTCGTTCGCGAAGTTTGCGTAAAGACAAATGACAGCGCAGGCGATGGCACAACCACCGCTGCAGTTCTCGCTCAAGCGATGGTCAAAGAAGGTCTCCGCAACGTCGCCGCTGGTGCCAACCCGATGGTTCTCCGTCGCGGTATCCAAAAAGCTTGCGAACACGCTGTTGAAGAAATCAAAAAGATGGCCAAACCGGTTGAAAGCAAAACAGCTATCACCCAAGTAGCCACCATCTCAGCTGGTAACGAAGAGTCCTTCGGCAAGATCATTGCTGATGCGATGGAAAAAGTTGGCAAAGATGGCGTTATCACAGTTGAAGAATCCAAGTCACTCAACACCGAACTTGAAGTTGTTGAAGGAATGCAATTCGACAAGGGTTATGTTTCCGCTTACTTCGTCACAGATCCTGAGCGCATGGAAGCAGTTCTTGAAGAGCCATTCGTGATCTGCGTCGACAAGAAGGTCAACCTCCTTGCTGACCTCGTTCCGGTTCTCGAGAAAGTTGCTCGCTCCGGCCGTCCGCTCCTCGCAATCGCTGAGGACATCGAAGGCGAAGCACTGGCAACCCTCGTTGTTAACCACCTCCGCAAAGTATTGCCATGCTGCGCAGTCAAAGCTCCTGGCTTCGGCGATCGCAGAAAAGCAATGCTCGAAGATATCGCTATCCTCACCGGTGGTCAGGTCATCTCCGAAGAGCGCGGTACCAAGCTCGAGAACGTCACCATCGACATGCTCGGTCGTGCACGTCAAGTCCGCGTCAACAAGGACAAGACAACAATCGTTGCCGGCAACGACACCAAAGAAGCAGTTCAAAAGCGTATCAACGTCATCAAGCGTCAGATTGAAGAATCTGATTCAGATTTCGACAAGGAAAAGCTCCAAGAGCGTTTGGCTAAGTTGGCTGGCGGCGTAGCCGTTATCAAAGTCGGCGGCGCTACCGAAACCGAACTCAAGGATCGCAAGCTCCGCTTCGAAGATGCTCTCAACGCAACTCGCGCAGCAGTCGAAGAAGGATTCGTTCCTGGCGGCGGTACAGCTCTCCTACACATCAGCAAGATTCTCGATAAGAGGAAAGAGACTCTCACTGGTGACGAAAAGACCGGCTACGACATCGTCGTTAAGTCGTTCGAAGCTCCAGTTCGCCAAATCGCTGACAACGCTGGTCTTTCCGGCGAAGTCGTTGTCGAGAAAGTGAAAGAGCACAAGGAAGGTATGGGCTTCAACGCTATCTCCTTCGAATACGTCGATATGTCAGCTGCTGGTATTATCGACCCGGCGAAGGTTGAGCGTTGCGCAGTTCAATACGCAAGCTCGATTGCAGGAATGTTCCTCACAACCGAAGCTTTGGTTGTAGATATTCCTGAAGAAAAAAAGTCAGCAATGCCAGCAGGCGCCGGCATGGGTGACTTCTAAGATCGCGTAAGAGTTGAGCGGGGCGATAGCCCAGTGAAACTTTGGAGCGTCTTAATCGAACGCTAATTCGATAATCACATGAAAGGGCGGATCGCAAGATCCGCCCTTTCAGTCTGACGGCTTGCATGTTTCCTGCTTTATTCCATTACCCAGCTCCTCACATCATACAAACGAAGTGCTAGAGTAACTGGTCGGGAAAAGTATTAGCTGACAAAGTTTCTGCATGTGGCTCCCTGACGGGCTTTAGGCAATATGGTATTTTAATGCCATAAGCGTGTTCGGAATGAGCTGGGGTGCTGAAGAAGATTTCGATCGCAGCCTTTGTTGCACTTGTAATGGGTGCGCTACTTTACGTTGTCCTTCAACCCGCATCCATCTCTTTTGATAAAAAGAAAGAGTTAGCGAAAAAGTTTGATTTTAGGTTGATTGAATTGCCGGAAGTTTCCGGGCTTCCGATGAAAACGATCAGGCAGGTTCACCCCGATCTGAAAAATATCGCTGCATATGTTTCGGCGACAGGGGCTGCTTGTGCTGTGGCAGATCTGGATAATGACGGAATTTCTAACGACATCATCCTGGTTGATCCACGAACCGACCAGGTTTCTGTGATACCAGCCCCAGTGAGTGACAAGGTTGACGCAGAACGATATAAGCCTTTTGTGCTTAAAATCGAAGGGGTTACATATGCGCCGAAGGTCATGGCGCCTATGGGGGCTCTAGCCTCCGACATCAATGAAGACGGCTTTACCGATGTTGTTGTGTATTTCTGGGGGCGAACTCCGGTTGTTTTTGTCAACAAGGGTGCCTCTACATCAACGTTTAGTGCAGAATCTTATCGCTTGCAGAATTTAGGATCGCCGAACGAAATTTGGAATACTAGCTGTGCTTTGGTTTCTGATTTCGATGGTGATGGTCATCAAGACTTTTTGTTTTGCAATTATTTTCAAGATGGTGCGCATGTTCTCGATCCGGACGATAAAGATCCGTTGATTGTTCAAAATAGCATAGGGCAGACAGCAAATGGTGGAAAAAAAAATCTGCTCCGCTGGAAGGGAGTGCTCGGAACCGATCAGGTGGTTATGTTCGAAGAGACGAAGAATGCATTCCCACCATCTTCCGATACAGGTTGGACTATGGCTGTTGGAGCAAAAGATTTGAATGGTGATTTGCTACCGGAGATATATTTGGCAAATGACAATGGACCCGACCGTTTGCTAAAGAACGTGTCTCAACCCGGCAATTTGCAGTTCGAACTGATCGAAGGAAAAGGAGGTTTTGCAACTCCTCCTTCCTTTGTACTTGGCCGGGATTCTTACAAAGGAATGGGGATTGATTTTGCGGACCTGAATTTCGACGGCATTCCTGATATTTATGTGAGCAATGTTGCTTCGCCTTCTGGATTGCAAGAAAGGCATTTCCTTTGGTCGAGCACAAAGTCGTTCTTAGACTCTTTTGCAAAAGGTGTGGCTGACTATGAGCAGGCTAGTGAGTCTCTGGGTTTATCAACTAGCGGATGGTCCTGGGATTGTCGTCTTGTCGATTTCGATAATGATGGTGATCTTGAGTCCGTCCAAGCTTGTGGCTTTCTGAAGGGAAAAACTAATCGTTGGCCTGAAATACGAGCACTCGACACGAATAATAGCAAGCTGTTGAGCGATCCGCGAAATTGGCCTTCCTTAAAGGCTGGCGACGATGTGGGAGGACAGGAGAAAAACTGCTTTTTTGTCAGGTCAACGATTAGCCGAGAAAGATTATTTGATTCAGGCGGTCTGCCGTTTGCTGTTCAAGGACCCTTTTTTGAGGTGGGAACCTTGTTACCGGGATTTGCTCGAAGCTGTCTTAGCCGGGGAATTTCGGCAGCTGATCTAGATGGCGATGGTGATCAAGATCTCGTTTTTGCCAATCAGTGGAATCCTTCCTTTGTTCTGCGGAATGATTCAGTGAAGGAAGCTAGATACCTTACCTTGAAAATCCTTAGAAAGGCTGGACTTGATAAAACAAAGGTGATTGAAGGCTTGATTGCCGCGTCCCAATATCAAGCTACTCCGGCAATAGGGTGTACTGTTAAGCTAGTAAAACCAAATCTGATTGGGATGGCAACGGGCCCGGCAGTCAGTCAATGTGGTGCCGTAGATGGTGGCAGCGGACACTCGGGAAAACGCTGCCATGATGTTCACTTTGGATTGGGTGACATGGCGGCGGATCAGCACGTAAGCGTAGAGTTCGCCTGGAGAAGTGCCGGAAAGCTATATCGTGAAACGAAAGACCTGAAGCCGGGATCGTACACAATCCTTCTAGGTGATCGTGTAATTGGGACAGCAGAACGATGATTTATGAACCGACCTGTTTGTCGTTCTTTATGTTCTCACTGATATTGAGAAGCATGCGATGAAGCTCATTTAGGGCTTGCTTTACAGATTCGCGCTCTACCGGCTTTAAATCGCTTAGAGAATTTGAAAAGGTCTCTTTCGACATCTCTCTGAGGCGTGCCGTCACGATCTCGGCTGTGGTTTTCATAAAAATGCTCTCCCTGATACAAAGACACTCTAATCTTTTAAACGGCAAAACTCAGCCGAAAGTTCACCGAAAACCGGTCAGGGTTTTCACTATTTCACAATTCGTTATCTAAGTGAATTCGATTCGAATTTTGTAGTTTTGGACGTTCTTTTAGAGCTAGGCTAAATGGATCGCAAGTATCCTATTTTGGTGATTGCCCAAAGCTGTTTTGCAAATAGCAAAATGTCTTCGGAAGTTTTGCTATTTCAACAGAACTTCACTTAGTTATTTGAAGAGCAGATCGATTTGATCTGTGGACAAGTAAGTCCATTGCCCGGGCACCAAGTTCAGATCTTCCAACTTCAAGGCTCCGATTGAAACTCGAAGCAATCGCAAAGTTGGATGCCCGATTGCTGCGGTCATTTTTCTTACCTGGCGATTTTTTCCTTCGTGCAAGCATAACTGTATCCATGCAGTTGGCACGTTTTTTCGAAATCGAATTGGTGGGTCGCGCTCTGGGACTTTTGGGTCCGCTTCTAATAAGACTGCATTACTCGGAAGAGTTTTTCTGCCTTCAATGACGACGCCACTGCGCAGTTGCTTAAGCTCATCTGCGCCGGGAATGCGTTCGACTTGTGCAAGATATGTCTTGCGATGATGGTGTTTGGGATTCAAAAGTGCATCGTTCAATCTTGAGTCGTCAGTGAGTATTAAAAGCCCTTCGCTGTCATAATCGAGCCTTCCGACAGAGTAAACGTTTTTCGGAAATTCAAACTCGGCCAGTGTTTTCTTTTCACTTCCAGTCTCCTTAGTGAACTGGCAGAGTATTTGAAATGGTTTGTTAAAAGCGATGTATTTGAAGCGTTCATTTGGGGTGAATACTGGTTTGTTGGGTGGGGCTGGCATGCTTATTTGCTTAAAAAACAACGTTGAGATCTGACGTAGTTTAACCTGAAAGACTCAAAGAATCAGATGGCGGTATTATTTTGCTGTCAACTATCCTTTTAATGTAATCGATGTCAGTACTGCACTGTTGAAATATGCAGGTCTTCTCCGTTGATGCACACCTGAAAAATATAGGGTGACCCAGCTAATATGAATTCATCGGGACGCGCACAGAACGCAGCTAGGGGAGCTTTTAAGCTAATAGAGATCAAATCCAGGGCTGGGAGATGGTCGACTGAGGTTCTGAATTGCGTTTAGGTACAACACCTGGGGCTGGCTCAGGATACTGGGATGGAACTGACGAGTTCCATCCCATGTTGCTTATATGGAAACTAGCGGCATGGAAAGCATGCTAATCGACGAGTTTTATTGCGTGCGTCGCAGCTCGGACAATTATGAGACTGGAATTGAACTTTGACTTGTGGGCGTCACCGGGCTCGGTGTCGTGCCTGGAGTGGCAAATCGGTTGCGTGCGTGACATATGGCGATCGCAACGGCATCGGCGGCATCGTCAGGCCTGATAATAGTTGAATGATTTAGCAGTTTGGCTACGATGTATTGAATCTCTTTCTTTTCTGCTTTCCCGTAACCGGCAACGCTCATCTTCACTTGCATCGGGGTGTATTCCGCTAGTGGTATGGAGCGGAAGCCGGCAGCTTCAAGAATCACGCCTCTGGCCTGTGCTACCGGTACCAGCGTTTTTGCGTTCTTGAAAAAGAATATGGATTCGATTGCGATGTTCTCGGGCTGGTAATTATCGATTAGAGAAAGGACGTCTTCTCTGATTATTTTCAATCTTTCGGGCATCGAAAGATTCTTGCTGGTTTGAATGATACCGGAACCGAGATATCGATAAGTATTTCTTTGGCATAGCTCGATGATGCCATACCCGGTTGTCGCAGTCCCTGGGTCGATTCCTAGAATTCGCAATCCTGAATTCAAAATTGATCCTTGTCCATTTGGGCAGTACCAACTGATACCAGACAAGTGTATCACCTTGTAATCCTGTTGGCTAATTGACGCTGGTTCTAATCGAGCCTGAGTTCACCGCCGGTAGTGTCTCATAAAAGCCCGGGAGATATCCAGTCGATATTAAAAGAGCCGGATTTCTCGGATCCAGAATGTCGTGGACAAAATTCCGCGCCTCTGTGATCCGGATACCGGCTCGCTGAATAACCATACTTCCAAAAGACGGAAGGAAGCTGGTAAAAACCTTGGTGTTCCGGCAGTCCCCTCGCTCAGTGGCCTGCCGGTCCACGTTTTGTCACCCGCGTTTTGCGCGCAGCAGTTACAAGAAGAGCTGTGTTTTGACTATAGGGAATACGTATGTCTTGGAGAATTGCATAGTGCCATTTTGTCCGAAGCCTGAGCCAAGAAAAAATATCGGTGCCGGGATGCGGACGTTCGCTCTTGTAGTGACGCTTACAAAAGGACTCTCGTTGGGGGGCGGGTCGCCACCAAAATCCTGATAAGTGAATTGAGCCGTGTCGACTGTCGGTGAGCTTACATAAACTCCGTCGGCGCGGTGTGGTATCACTGCAACTTGGGCAAGCCGCAGGGCGGTAGCGTAATTATCACCCTGCGCGGCTGCCCTGGCTGCGTCCCGGCAAGCGCGGTCATTTACTTCCGAGCCCATCAGCACATAGCCAACATCCAGTGAGAGTACTGCCATTATCACAAACAACACAGATAGCATGCTGAGTTCTACCAGCGTGTGTCCGCGTTCCTTGTTTCGTCTGTTTCCAATCTTCATTGTCCGAATCTCCGCTTTCTGCTTTAGGCGTGAACTAGCTGAACAAGTTGTCTTGCAATATTTTCAAAAGTCTTTCTCAAGTCGTTTACATCGGTGACCAGGAAAAATTTGCCGCCATATCCGGCGATGCCGGAGACACCACCTGATGATGGATTTGAGTTGGTGTCATTGAGAATTGCGGTTTCTCCAGGAATAATTTCAGGGACTTGTGCCAGTCCGATGGAATAAATTGGAATGCCAGCTGCGCGAGCTCTCTGCGCTGCCATGCGCGCATTAGTCCACTCATTGCTGCTCAATGGACCCGCAACAGTAGGCTGTCCATCTGTGAATAAGACGATTGCCTTTTTGGAGCCGGTGCGCGAATTTGTGCTAAGTTGATCTACAGCACGGTTCAGCACATCTCCAATATTAGTGCCACCGGTAGCAGTTGTAGTCGGAAGAACGTCAATGATTTGGTCATATTTGGTATTACCGATGGTCGGACTCAATGCAATAAGAGGATTAGGAAAAGAGCCCGTGCCGCCCTGGTTTGCATTGCGATAGCTAGCGTCTACGTTGTAGTTATTAACTACTGTGGACGGGCTTGAGCCGCCGGCATCCGTAAAGCATATAAGACCGAAGTGACCGACAGTATTTGTATTCATGATCGTGAAAAACTCTGCTGCGGCTTCCTGTGCTTCTTTGATTGGATGCTGATTTAATTTAGCTAGCTCCAAATACTTCGCTCTGTATCCTGCTCTTGGCACCACGCTTGCAGGAACACCTCTGTTAGCTCGACTAGAGGTGAAAACTGTGTTGTTCTCCAGGTTGCCGCGAGCTGCCTCTACAACTGTTGCTATGTCGGGGAAACTATAGCCGTCCGGTGTGTTGATGCCGCCAAAAGCAAGGCGCCCATCAATATTAACGACAAGATCCGTAAAGGTT
Source organism: Candidatus Obscuribacterales bacterium (assembly GCA_019747875.1). Lineage (GTDB taxonomy): Bacteria > Cyanobacteriota > Vampirovibrionia > Obscuribacterales > Obscuribacteraceae > JAIEPM01. The sequence goes on along the minus strand of JAIEQI010000200.1, from coordinate 9,691 downwards.
TGGGACCCGCCAGTTCTAACCGTTGAAGGAGGGTAATTTCCGGGAGGCGATCCTGTATTGTTAGTTCCTCTCAAGCCTCTGGCATCGGTATAGCCGCTCGGTGGTGCTTCTTCGCTGAAATTTAGAGTCCAGCGATTCACGCCTTCGTTTGCTTGACCAAGGTTCTGCGGAGGGAGAGCTTGAATAGCACTTCCGGTAGGTTGAGGTCCGAAGATGTCGTAGAGCCTTCCATTTGCTGTAGCACCGGCTCTGCATCCAGCATCGGTGTTAGGAATTATATATTGGATGCGACCTGTAGCGGCATCCCCATTCCATTGTCTTCTTACGACAGAGACTGGCGTTTGATCGTCGATTGATCCGGAGACATCGAAGCACAACACAACATCAAGATCGGGAACGCCACCAGAGGCAGTCGTTCGAATTGGCACATTGCCTAAGCCTAAGAAGTTACCAAACGAAGGAAGTGCTCCGAGCGCGCCTGTTATGCGAACAATCTTTCCTGCCGGATTTCCCATTGCGACTGGTTGGTTGTTGTTATTGGGATCGAGGAATTCGATGAAGATCGACGAGTTATTAGCTGAGGGGCTGTCCTCGTCCGTTCCTGAGAGCACTGCATTTGCCAGGCTGATTCCACAAACACTGTTCTTACTAAAGGTGTCGAGTGCGGTTTGAATCGCTTGTTCGTGAGCCGCTGTCGGGTCCGTGTTATCCTGACTCGCCAGGGTCGCGGCGGCTGCCAGCGAAGCAGCTTCTGTTGCAGATCTCAGTTGAGTTCTCACGAGTTCGAGACGGTTTACTTCGTAGGAGAAAATCCCTACGACGAAGAGTACGAGCAATGAGATGATTGCGGTTAAGACAATCATTGCTTGTCCGCTCATTGTTCTGTTGGGGCTGTACTTGCTCATAAATTGTGCTCCTCGATATTTCCAAAAATTAGATGTTTAACCCTTGTGGATACTCGCAGTACTCTCGTGCCGATACCACCACCGGTACTGCGGTGGTTATGCCGGGAATCTGGGGGAGGAACCCAGGGTTGAATGTGAGCAACGGATTGATCGAACCCGTCACGATTGTTTCCAGCTCATACAGGTAGGCGCTGGTATCAGCGGGATTCACCAATCTATTGGTATGTATTGTCACCGTTTGTCTAGTAATGTCCGTCTCTACAATTCGAGTGTCGACCCGAGAAATTGATATCTCCGAAAAGCTTTGAGCTGTTCGGTTTACTTGCGTCGAAGCGGTGTTTATAGCGGAAAGTTGTGATGCCGACGAATTGGTGGCGAAGGTTTTTGAGCGAGCAGCCTCATGAACGCCATCCCGTGCAGCCATCACGAAGAACGTATAACGCAGGAGTACTGTTGCCATATCTAGGAAGGGGATTGTAAGGAAAAATAGTAACAACCACAATGCCACGGGAGTTTCCGCGATGAAGGAACCTTTATTGTTTCTGTGTTTAGCCGAATTCATATGCTTATCCTGTCCGACGTGGAGCATCGAAGAGCGAGTAATTGTTATTAGCGAGAAGAGCTGAGGAGTTCGGTTCGACGTTAGCCGTTTCCGACTGGAGCGCTTTGTACCAGGCTCCGTTCCTTGATTTGCGATAGGATTTGCGAGCAGCCTGTTCTTATCTTTTGATTAGACGTTGATCTGATAGTGTGCAGCGCCAAATCGCGCGCACCACTTACATCGCCTACAGCAAGCATCGTGCGACACAAACCATACTTAGCCGTAGCATCGGTTGGATCAGTGCGCAACGCTTTCTTGAAACACTCTGCTGACTTTTCCCATTCGCCGCAATGCAAGTACGATTCTGCCAGTAAGTTCATATCGTTGTTATTGCCCGGCGCAAACTTGGTAATCATTTCGAGTTGCTGGGCAGCAGCCGCGGCCTGACCGTTCTTCAGCAGAGCTGTACAAAGGTATCGTCTTGCTTGAAGATCCGATGGATCTGACTTGACTGCTCTGGAGAAGGTTATGACAGCTTGGTCATAATTACCGCGCGCGATCTGGTCCACACCTCTTTGTACGAGAGATGCTTCCGACTCGGCGGCCAGGGAAGATGGGGCGATAAGAAGACAAGTCAGAAGCCCGAAGACCCCAACTTTCATTCGATTCATTTTTATGTTCCTTTCTGTCCTAAGACAGCTCCCGCGCCAATACCATTATTGAGTTTTATGTTTTAGCCAACCAGGAACTTCAGGCAACCATCTGAGGTTCCGAGACTATCATGCATAAAACTATTCCAACACGACAATTGGCTTTTTCCAACGAGTCTGTTGGAAGACCCAATCATTAGTGCTAGACTTTGACGGGCTGCCTTGTGGAATTAGGAGTATGCACGCCCTGGGTGAAGATCTCAGCAAGAGAAGATCGGCAGACAGTCGTCCTGCTTTTCTGGATGCTCTGGGACCGATGGAAAAGCTGCCTGCGGCCCTGGCTTTTGGCGCAATTCTCGGACTGTCCAGCCCTGGCTTCGATGTATGGTGGCTGGCTTGGGTAGGCCTTGTGCCTCTACTTGTTCTGGCGCGCAGTTGCAGCAGTTTTCTGACATCCGGATTAATTGGGTTCGCATTCGGTTTTGCGTATCACTTGGTTTGCCACAGGTGGATATTGGAGCTGTATCCACTTACCACCTTTCAGATACATGACTCTGTCGGAGCATTGGCTGTGTGGTCCGCCTGGTTTCTGGAGTCAGCTCACCAGGCCTTGCTTATTGCGCTTTTCGCAGGTTTTGCCGCTGTGCTTCCTTCCAGAGCTGGGATACTTCCCCACTTTCGCCGTCCCTTCTTTAGTTTCGCGATTGCTGTCCCGATCATGTGGGTCTTCCTCCAGTGGACAGTAGCTCCGTCTGAGCCGTTCCTTGGTGTTCCTGTCAATCAACTGGCCTACTCGCAGGCTATGATCCTGCCTATGATGCAGGTTTGCGCTCTGGCTGGCTGTCAGCTTCTGGAATTTTTGATTGTTCTGCTCAACGCATCGATTGCTGTCGCATTTTTCGAGCTGTTTCCATTCATCGTCTCGCGCCTTCCCGAGCGTATTGATCGGCTGAATCCAAAAGGCGGTGCGATCTTTGATGTTGTGATAACACTCGCGATCGTGCTGGTAGCGTTTGGATGGGGTGAGTGGCGCTTGCGCAAACTTACTGAGTTTCCGCCCTATTTGGCTATCCCCAACGAGAAAGTTTTTGCGCCTCCTGTGCCGGTTGCAGTTCTGCAAGGTGATATTCCGGTTCGTCCGGCGGCGCTTGAAGCTTTTAGCAAGAATGAGCGCATCGATAAATATACCAAGCTTGCACAAGGTTTGGGTGTTGCAATGTTCGTGCTTCCCGAGGCGGTTCTGCGCTTGCAGGATCCTGAGGGAAAGGCGTTGTTCTCACGCATCGCTGGCATATGTGCTTACGAGAAGAAAGAAGCGATTGTTGGATCTTTCGAGCTTTTGAAGTCGAGCCTTGTAAATTGCGTTCGTATGATAAGTGGTGGAACAGCTGAGACGCTGTATGTGAAAACGCGCTTGCTGCCTCTGGTCGAGTCACTTCCATTCAACACTTTATTCAACGTGATACCAGAGAACTTGTTCAATTTGCTGCCGTCATCTCGCAATAACTTTTTGGTTTCACCAACGCCTTATCTTCTCCGCTCTGTCTGGGGGAATGTCGGTGCGTCTGTTAGTTTCGAACTGGTCTATCCTGAGCTAATCGCGCAGGAAGTGCACAATGGTGCGGCTCTTCTTGTAAACGTTTCGGATCTCTCTTGGTTTCATGATAAGGTTCTTTCAAAGCAGTTGTTGGCAGCCGCGATCACAAGGGCTGTCGAGAATGGGCGGTATTTGGTGCTGGCTTCCAACACGGGGATCTCAGCTGTGGTGAATCCTCTTGGAGTCGTGACCAGCAACTCTGTTACGGGACAAAGCGGCAATTTGATAGACAGAGTACAATTTCTCAGTGCGCACACGCACTTTACAAGAAGCTGGTGGCTGTGGCGGCCAAGTTATAGGATCTGGTGGCACTAATGTCGAGATTTTTTGATTCGCGTTTTTCAAAAATAACAGGTAGCTTGCTGGCAATTCTGCTCGCCGCAATCGTCTGTCTTCCGCCTGCGACTGCAAAGACACCGATAGCCGAGTTTGGTAAGAACAAAGTAAAGCTGGAAGTGGCGCAGACGCCAGAGCAGATACAGCGGGGACTGATGTTTCGGCAATCGATGCCGGAAGACGCGGGGATGGTCTTTCTCTTTCGTCCACCGCGCCCGGTGCGCTTTTGGATGTATCACTGTTTCATTTCACTCGACATGATTTTCATCAAGGATGGAAAGATTGCAAAGATTGCTGCAAATGTGCCACCATGCCGCTCTCCCAAGCCCGAAGGTTGCCCAGTTTATCCAACAGACGGAGAGATTGAAGTATCTGAAGTCGTTGAGGTTAACTCTGGCTATTGCAAGCGCCACGGCATCAAGGAAGGCGACGCGGTGAAATTCAGTATGGAAGGAATGGAAAACGCCGCGGCAGTTAGCGAGGGAGACTCTGGCAGTGCCGGAGCCACTGCCAGCACTGATACTAATAGTGCTGATGGAGCGTCCGAAAAAGCTGGTGCGGCCGGCGTCCAGCCGGAATCTAAAAAGTAATCATTGGGTCGACGACATGCGCCGACCGCAGATCAAAGTGATAGGTCAAAGTGGAAAAGAACGAGATAGTTAGCCAACTCAGCGAGCACATAGCATTCCTGAGCTTGAATAGACCAGATGCGCGCAATGCCATTTCTAAGCAGATGTGGTTGCAGATTCCGCAAGAAGTACAGAAACTTGTAGAGAATGGCGCACACATTATTGTGTTTGAGGGGGTTGGTGAGGCATTCGCGGCTGGGGCGGATCTCGATGAGTTAAAGGAGCTAAAAACTTTTGAGGATGCAGAAGCTAATTGGAATGCAATCGCAGCTGCGCTCTATGCTGTTTATTCGTGCCCGATTCCAACCATTGCCGCAATCGATGGTGCCTGCATGGGTGGTGGTTTGCTTTTAGCTTGTGCTTGTGATTTGCGTTATGCAAGTTCTCGTTCAATTCTTGGATTGCCTATTGCGCGACTTGGTATCGTTTTGGATGATGTGAATCTTGGGCGTCTTGCAAGCATCATCGGTGTGTCCCGTGCCAAGGAAATGGTGTATCGAGCACAAACAATTACCGCCGCACTGGCTCTTACTTATGGACTGGTAAATGATGTTTTCGACGAAAGCACATTTATTCGGCAAATCGGACAGGCAGTCGGCGAAATTTTGAAGAACTCAGCTATATCGATTACCGAGGCTAAAGCCTCGTTTGCACGCTACTGCTCCTTATCGACGAACATGGACAACGAACGCGCCGTGGTTACCAGTTACCTCGGACCCGATTTCTTGGACCGAATTGCCCGCATTCGCGGCGACAAGGCGCCTGAGCAATAGAAACACAGTTCGCTGGACGATCTGCCAGTGCTGTAAAACACAAAACTATCCATTCTTAGCTGCTGGGAGTGATAGCCAGAAGATGCTGCCGCCGCCTTCTCGATCGGATGCGCCTACTGTGCCGTCTTGCAACTCTGCGAATTTTTTCGTCATGTAGAGTCCGATGCCTGTGCTCGGTAGCGATTTCTTTGTAGACCCTTCAGAGCTTGTCCAGCGTTCAAACAAATTGCTCTTCACTTCCTCTGGAATACCTGGTCCTGAGTCGAGGACTTCCACTAGCACCTGCTTGTCTTTGGCTGTCGCGCGAATGATTATGGATTTACCTGCCGGTGTCCATTTGACTGCGTTGCTGCAGAAATTCGTCAAGATGCGCGTTACCTGCTGTTCGTCTGCCACCACATTTAGTGCGGTGCTTTCTGCTTCAATCGAAACGCCAGCTTCCTTTGCCCAATCGCTCAGTAATTGGGTGGTTTTATCTATGGATTCCTGGACTGAAAAAACCTTCTTGTTTGAAGGCATCATTCCCGATTCTACCTTGTCGATATCCAGTAAATTTTCCAGCAATAGCAAAATGGATTGTATGTTTTGCTGCGTCTTCTTTAGGGAGGTTGAGGCTTCTTGATTGATTTCTCCATAAGTGCCGTAGAGCATGTTATAGATCCACATGGATAAGTTATTTATTGGCGCTTTTAAATCGTGCGTCAACATCTGACGCATTTCTGTTTTTAGATTTTCGTGCGCTACTCTGATCGTTATGTCTTCCGCCACGCAATAGAATGATTGCGCGCTTGCGGACCACTCGCTACGCCATGCAAGGTAGACAAGGCTCCCCGACTGGCTGATAGTAGCTATCTCAACAGTCTCAGGTCTGCCCATTCTTTTGCATCGAGACATCGATTCAAATAGCGCTTCGATGCTGCTGAAATGCAAAAGATCTCCGATTTCTTTATTTAGCAAGTATGCAATTGAGTAGCCCCAAGTTTTCTCTGCTGTTTGGTTGAGGGTTTTAAAAGCTCCCTCTTCATCTAGTTCGGCAAGAATGTAAGGGCAATAGTCAAAAGTAAGCAGCTCCTTTTGCTTCATCATCTGCAGCTTTTCTTGCAACTCATCGATGGCTTGATGCAATTGTCCCGTGCTGCCCTTTACTGTCTTGGGTTGCTCTGACCTAGTGGAGCCCAAGATTAGTCTACAGAGTTTCTGGCTCGCGCTGCTCTGGCTAAAGCAAATAGTGCTTGTGAAGACTCCGAGAGCTGTTGTAAGCATTAGCATGCCCTTCACAATCTGATCGCCAGCGGGCGAGTTGTGAAATGACGAAAAAATTAGGGCTGAGAATGATAGAACTGAAAAACCAAGAACAAATGGACGTATGTCTATTTGAAGCGTTCGCTTTGATGCTATCTCAACGGAGCCACTGTCTATTCCACTTGTGGGTCCTTTCCCGGCTAAATCTCCCTCTCTTTTTACATTGGATAGTTCGCGTTCAATCTTCTCTTTAAGTAACTCTTGATCGGCTTTGATCAAAGCCATTGGTGTCAAGTCGTGCGCAACGTTGTTGCTGAGGGCTTGCTTGCGAAGACCTGCAAAATACCATTCGAGTAAACTTGACTTATCCACGCTTCTTGCTCGGCAGCTGATCGATCTTGCTAATAATATCAGGGCTGGCTAAGTCGTTCATTTACTCCATTTGCAAAAATCGCTTCAATTTACGATCTCGTCAACCATCTTCATAATATCTGTTGGCGTCGCAATTATTGTGAATAGCTGCAGTTGTGCTTTGTCAGCTGTCGTAATTTGAAACTTCTGATATGAGACAATATCCTTGAGCTTTAGCAAAACCAATTTTGCCTTATCCATTTGCTGTGTTTTGACGAGGGTTTGTGCTAGCTCAGCGTATTCGAAGAACCTTTCTTCGCCCTTTTCGCCCTCGAAAAAATCTGCCGGATACTCTGAAGCTGGTAATCCTGGGTGCGTTTTCGTGCCTCCCATTACGGATACCATGAGTTCATTCGATGCCCTGGCAAGATTAGCCTGGTCCTTCTTAAGGAAGTAGCAGAGCAACTTTCTGGCTTCGATAAAGACGAGGTCTTTGTGAGTATCGGCATATTGAGCCGCTTGGGAGCAGTAAAACAAGGCCAGGTCAAATTTACCATTTCGGATTGCGAAGTCGGCTTGTTTCTCTCGAACGCCCCTGAACGTTCCATCGTCAGCTCGTGGATCTTTTTGGGCTACTTCCCAGGCCTTGTCTACAACCTCAGTGGAGGTTGTTGTTGACAATAAGAAGGTGCGTTGGGCCAAGTCCAGCCATAGTGCCGAAATCTTCTCGTTTGTGAAAGGGCTTGCTTTGCAGCGGCAGTCAGACAATCTGACCACCTCGGAGAACGGAATCTTATTTGTATAGCTCAGGCTGTTGAGTTTGCCATGGTCCGTTAGATCTAGCCTCGGTTTTGCCTTCAGCAAGTAGGTGCAGATCTGGTTAACGAATGAGTGCGGGTCTCCTAAAATTGGACCCTCTGGAGAGGTGGTTGCTGTCTGAAGAAGAGAGTCAAAACTGGATTTTAAGACGGCTGCTCTGACAAACTTTCGGTTATCTAACAAAATACCGAATGCCTTTTGCTGCAAGGGAAGGATTTCTTTGGCAATGTTCAGCTGATTTCGTCCTTGATCCATGCTTGGCGAAAGCGAGGAAATGAACTGCACTTTTTTCTTCTCATTTTTTTCAATTTCAGCAATGTTAATAGCTCTGCCTACATCCTGTAAGAAGTTCTCTGTGTCGTTCCTTTCGAGGCTAGATTTGGCAAGAAGGATCATGCAGTCGAAGGCGTTTTTCGTTTCGCTTTTTGATAAGTATTTTGTACACACCTGATTTAGAATGTCGCGAGCAAGGTCTGGCCTGTGGTGCTGAGACAGAGTTTTTGCGATCGATTTTTCAAATTCAGGTGAGCCCGAAAGTAAATTAGATGCTTTGGCGAGGCCCGCAAGAACTTGATCAAAGAAGACGAATGCCGATATCACGACAGCAAGGACCGTGACTGCGATAAGCGCTTGTGCAACTTTGAACTTTGTGTTCTGACTTCTCTTTTCAGAAGCCGGACTTGCCCAGGGATCGAGTTCTGTCCAAGCCTTGAGTTGCTTTGTATTTTGTCTATTCTGCAGAGAGTCAATTATCTCGTCGCAGCTCTGAAATCGTTTCGCAGGATCCTTTTGTATGCAGCGAAGTGTAATTGAGCACAGAATTTCGGCAAGTTGATCATTTTTAGCAATGATTGGTTCGTTAGGATAACTATGTTCGTGGAAATAGAACAGATGCGTTGCATTCTCTGCTTCAACTACAGGTTTTCCGGTCAAGCACTCATAAAGTATGCATCCGAGAGAATAGATATCAGACCTGTTATCTTGCGCGGCTCCTTTGATAGCCTCCGGACTCATATAGTGCGGATTGCCGACTAGCATCCCCGTTTCAGTGAGGGTTTTTACTGCGTTGAGATCACCTGCGAAGAGCCGCGAGAGTCCGAAGTCGATAATCTTTACGATTGCTCCTGGTTGAGGCGTTTTATCTTTTGAAGATTCCTCAGTCTTCGAGCCATGCAGCCGATCAGTGTTCGATGTTTCTAAAAAAACGTTTGCCGCACTTAGGTCTCGGTGGACAAGACCAAGTTTATGAGCATAGCTGAGCCCTTCGCAAATTTGCAGTACTATTTGATAAATAGTTTTGCTGTCAAGTTTCGTTTTTTCATTGAGCACGCTGCGGAGTGTCGTTCCTTCAAGGTACTCAAGAACTATAAATGGAGGAATAGGAGCTTCGCAGTGATACGCAAGAACAGAGATTACGTTTTTGTGCTTTATTTGCGAGAGTAGTTTCGCTTCCCTTTCGAAGCGGCCGGCACCATCCTGTCCGAGAGAGGTTTTGATCATTTTGAGCGCGACATCGCGATCGAGACTCTGGTCGTAGGCTTTGTATACGGTCGCAAAGCCGCCCTCGCCCAATTTGTCGAGGATTCGATAGCGATTCAAAAGTAGGCCTTTTACTAATAGTTCCATCAGCTCGACCGTGGCATCCTATTAAAGTATGCCCCTTTCGGACTGTGAGTGCAACTGCGCTGGCATATATTGATAGATATGGCTTTGTCAGTTTTTGCGGAGCAATAGCCCGCGCTTCCATTGCAGTTTTTTGCTTGTTGTACCCTAGCAAAGCTACATTAGCTGCATTGCTGCTTAGCTGCATTGCTGCTTAGCTGCATTGCTGCTTAGCTGCATTGCTGC
>JAIEQI010000068.1 GCA_019747875.1 Candidatus Obscuribacterales bacterium | reverse complement strand
CCCTCCTTTTGTTGGTTTAAAAAAGAAAAAGTGCACCGAAAATTGGGTATTGACAGGATCGGCGCCCTCATGGAAGCGAAAAAAGTTCTTGGAAAAAGGGCAAAAAGGCTAGAAGGGACCAAGAGAGCTAGCGTTTTCACAGCCTGCTCTCTTGGTCTTTCCAGTGTGCCTTTGTGAAGGGCAGATCTGCCTAATCCGCTTTGCGGTAATCCTGCACAAGGTAATATGCAGAACCGACCAGGCAGATGGCAGCAGCGCCACATGTAGTAGCAGCTAATCCGATCTGAGATGCAATATGGCCCAGCAGCGGACCGCAAAGCGCCAACATCCCGAAGTAGGAGAAGTTGTAGAACATCGCAGTGAAAGCACCGCGAATGCGATCGTCAACCTCGACTTGCAGAATCGCCTGCGAACCGGAGAAAACGGCACTCATCGCGAAGCCGGTCGGAACCATCAGCAGAAGGGACGTTAGCATGTTTGGTGTGATGGCGAACAACGCCAAACACACTGCAAACAAGATGCCCATCCAGCCGATTCCGTTGCGCAGCACTCCGACGAAGGAGCTGTCAGCAGTCTTGTTCGCGATGATCATGGAGGCAAAAACCGCTCCAATCTCCGAAGCGAAGATCAGAAAGCTGTTCGCCCAGGCATCCCCAGCGCGCGCCGCCGTGAAGGCTGGCATTAGCTGGATGTAGACGCCGAAGAATGTGATCATCGCGAGAAGCAGCATCACTTGCCGCCGACGCCGATCCCCATACGCGAACACGAAAGCATCGCGCAAGGTCGCTTTCTTCTCGTCCTTGAAGGCCGGAGCCGGCTTCAACTGCGAGATTACCCACAGCTCAAGCACATAGCTCACAGCGTTAGCAGCAAAGCCGCCAACGGGGCCGGTCAGCGCCAGGAAGAAGGCACCCATTCCGGGACCCAGCAAGCGCGTGCTGTAGAAGATGAGAGAGTCCAGCGCGAAGGCATTCCCGATATGCTCGGGCTTACCGACAAGCTGCGGCAGCATAGCCATGCGAGCGGACATTTCGAAGGCGACGTTGACGCCCAGCGCAGCCGAAAGGACATAAACGAGCGTCACATTGAGCGATCCTGTCCACGTCATCAGCATGTAGCTGAGCGCAATCAGAAGAGCAATAAACTGCGTGACGAGCACGATGCGTTTGCGGTCGAAGCGATCCGACAGCCACCCACCAGGAATGCTCGCAGCAATCATTGGCAGCATGTAAGCCGCCATGATGTTACCGAGGACAGCAGTGGAGCCTGCCATCTCGTAAACAACCCAGGCGATCATGCTTTCTTGCATCATCGATCCGAGAAGTGAAATGACAGCGCCGACACAGTAAAACTGCATGTTCCGGTATTGCAGAGAGACAGAAGCCTCGCTGAAGAACTTGATCAGAGCGTTTTTCATCTGGGTCTCCAGAAGTTCGTTCGCTTGCACAACTCGGAATGAGCTGTGTGGAGGAAGAACGAATATGCAAGCTATTTGGTTATTAGCTTGTTTGACTCCATGAGAAAGAAAAGTAGATGTGCAAAAAGGCTAGGAGATCGAAAGATCTGAAAACCATGGTTTTCAAGAAGCGAAACATTTATGTTCTTTCAGATCCGCGCCAAAACTAGCGCTAACCTAGCGGGAGCAGCACCTTCAGCTGCAAGCAAAGCCGGCAGGATGCCGGCGCTCCCGGGATCGAACCATGACAGGATGCCGGCGCTCCCGGGATCGAACCATGGCAGGATGCCGGCGCTCCCGGGATCGAACCATGACAGGATGCCGGCGCTCCCGGGATCGAACCATGACAGGATGCCGGCGCTCCCGGGATCGAACCATAGCAGGATGCTGGCGCTCCCGGGATCGAACCATAGCAGGATGCTGGCGCTCCCGACTTCCCTTTCAATGAATCTCTACCTGATCGCATGGGCTTCAGAAAACAGAAAGAGCCCCCGGAGGAGCTCTTTCTGTTTCTCATTTCTTGAATGATGGACTCTGAACTAGTTCTTCTCAGCGTCATCCTTCTTGCTGTCGCCTTTGTCAGCGCCAGCAGCAGCTTCAGCTTTCTCGCGCTTGCTTGATTTGGCTGGTTCTTTCTCAGCTGGTTTTTCAGCCTTTTCGAATTTAACGACGTCACCTTCAAGCACTGTCAGAATCGTATCACCATCCTTGAAGCGTCCTTGCAGAACTTGCTCTGCAAGCGCGTCTTCCAGGAAGCGCTGAATGGATCTACGCAAAGGTCTTGCACCATAGGTCGGATTGTATCCGTCTTTGGCGAGGAAGTCCTTGGTCTCGTCTGTGATAACGAGTTCCATTCCTTGTGATTTGATACGGCTCTGCAGATCTGCCGACATGATGTCGACGATCTTGCGGATCTCTTCTTTTGTGAGCTGTTGGAATACGATGATCTCGTCGATTCTGTTCAAGAACTCAGGTCTGAAGGTCTTCTTCATCGAGTCCATAACCAGGTCTTTGATCTTCTTGTAGCGCTCACCTTGCTCTTGCTTGTTGTCTTGGACCTGGAAGCCGACAGCCAAGTTCGATTTATCGATGAACTGAGCACCAACGTTCGAGGTCATGATGATGATTGCGTTCTTGAAGTCAACCGTGCGTCCCTTACTGTCGGACAAGCGTCCGTCATCAAGGATTTGCAAAAGAACGTTGAACACATCTGGGTGAGCTTTTTCGATTTCGTCGAAAAGAATTACCGAGTATGGTTTTCTTCTGACGGCTTCTGTAAGCTGACCACCTTCCTGGTATCCGACGTAACCGGGAGGAGAACCAATCAATTTGGAAGTTGTATGGTGCTCCATAAATTCAGACATGTCGATACGAATCATGTTGTCTTCTGAACCGAAGAAGTAGCCAGCAAGTGCTTTGGCAAGCTCGGTTTTACCGACCCCAGTTGGTCCTGAGAAGATAAAGCTTCCGATCGGACGCATCGGGTTTTTCAAACCGACACGAGCCCGGCGAATAGCCTTACAGACGGCTTCAACTGCTTGATCTTGACCAATGACTCGTTGGTGCAATACATCTGACATGTGGAGCAGTCGTTCGGACTCACCCTCTGTCAGCTTGAGCAGCGGAATACCTGTCCAGGTGCTCACAACGTGAGCAACTTCTTCGCCAGTTACAACTGGTTTTTCTGTTTCTTGCTTGGCTTTCCATGCCTGTTGGATCTCGCGGATCTTCTCAGACAGTTTCGTTTCCGACTCGCGTAATGAAGCAGCTTTTTCGAACTCTTGATTGCGAATAGCCATTTCCTTATCGCGACGAACCTTTCTCAGTTCGCGCTCGACTTCCTTTCCTTCCGGAGGCAGCGAGCTTGCTCTCAAGCGAACACGCGAACTGGCTTCGTCGATAATATCGATTGCTTTGTCCGGCAAGAAGCGATCGGAAATGTAGCGATCGGAAAGCTTTGTGGCTTGCTCGATAGCTTCATCAGAGATGATCAGTCTGTGGTGTTCTTCATATTTCGGACGCAAACCGCGTAGAATTTCGATTGTTTCATCGACGCTTGGCGGATCGATGATAACCGGTTGGAAACGACGTTCCAAAGCGGCGTCACGCTCGATATGTTTGCGGTACTCATCCATCGTGGTGGCACCGATACATTGCAGTTCACCGCGAGAAAGAGCCGGCTTCAAGATATTGGCGGCATCAATTGCACCTTCTGCAGCACCGGCACCGATCAATGTGTGCAATTCGTCAATGACCAGCATTACGTTGCCGGCACCACGAATTTCATCCATGATCTTCTTCAAGCGTTCTTCGAATTCACCGCGGTATTTGGTACCAGCGACGAGAAGACCGATATCGAGCTGAACAATTTTCTTGTCCATCAAAATATCCGGCACGTCTGCATTGGAAATGCGGATTGCCAAACCTTCAGCGATCGCTGTTTTACCTACACCAGGCTCACCGATAAGAACTGGATTGTTCTTTGTGCGACGTCCTAGAATTTGAATAACGCGCTCGATTTCTTTTTCGCGTCCGACCACCGGATCCAATCGTCCCTCTTGGGCAGACTGCGTCAAATTGACGCCGAACTCATCCAGGGTAGGTGTCTTGGATCTTCCCGTACCGGCGGATGTGGTAGCACCAGCGGTGGCAGCTCCACTTTCGCCCAGCAATCTGATTACATGGCTTCGTACTTTGGTGAGATCGACACCAAGGTTTTCGAGCACGCGAGCCGCGACTCCTTCACCTTCACGAATCAAACCAAGCAACAAATGCTCTGTACCGATGTAATTGTGCCCGAGCTGTCTGGCTTCATCCCAGGATAGCTCAAGTACCCGCTTGGCTCGCGGAGTAAATGGAATTTCCACAGCTACAAAACCCGAGCCGCGTCCAATGATTTTTTCCACTTCAACCCGAGCGTCTTTTAGATTGACACCCATGGACTTCAGTGTTTTGGCAGCGATTCCGGTGCCTTCACCTATCAGGCCAAGAAGGATCTGCTCTGTGCCTACGAAGTTGTGCCCGAGTCTTCGGGCCTCTTCTTGGGCAAGCATGATCACTTTGATTGCCTTTTCAGTAAAACGCTCAAACATGGCGTTTACGCCTCCCCTAGCAGTTTAATGTAATAATTCTAACACCCACTTGAAGAACAAATGCTCGCGAACGCCCTTTTGATGGGCATGATCCTGATTTTTAAGGTCGGGACCGTTAACGTATTGATAATCATCTGACCGTTTTCTTGATCGAAAGTTCCGTTGCCCGGGGATTTTGACGGTCTTTGCTACCTGGCCCCTCAGGCTAGGTTTCAGACCTTATACCCGGTCAGCTGATGTTTTCAAATTGTAAGCAAGATTGCTTGGATCCGCCATCGATTCCCGAAGTAGTTGCAGCTCAATACATGCCGATATCAAGATGCACGAACGCGCGAGCCTACGACGACAGCTAATGGGCACCTCCGAAGCTGGCACGCGATGCGTAAGACGCGCAACGTTTACGTCCCCACAGATCTGCTCAGCTGCCGTACTTAGGCGTGCGTTTCCTTGCCGGTGGCAAGCTGGGCAAAATCACACTCTTTGCTTGAGCATGCAATTTGATCCCCACGCTTGAGCACCTTGTAAAGCAGTAGCGCACTGCACTTCGGACATGTCGTCTTGTTTTCCGGTCCGCCCGATAGCAGCGGTGGATACCAGTACGCCATGGTGCACTTGTTCAAACCATAGTGGCTGCAACCGTAGAACATTTTGCCTCGACGAGATTTCTTCTCGACAATCTCACCGCCGCATTCCTCACGGGGACATTTAACCCCTGTGGATTTGACGATCGGACGTTGTTCCGTACAAGTCTCAGAGGCGCAAGTAAGGTAATCACCATAACGTCCGTAGCGAATCAACATTGGTCCGCCGCATGTGCGGCAGATTTCCTCAGAAGGACGATCCGGCGGAACCGGCAAACCTTCCTTCGTTAGCTTGATTGTCGTTTTGCACTCAGGGTAGCCGGTGCATCCCAGGAACTGGCCGAATCGAGACGACTTCACAGCCATCTGCAAGCCGCAATTCGGGCACATTTGGTCTGAGAGTATGACAATCTTATCCATACTCTCTTCGGCTTTCTTCAAGGTCTCGCCAAAGGGCTTATAGAAATCCTTGAGCATGCCATGCCAGTCAACTTTGTCGTCTTCGATCTGGTCGAGCTTGGCTTCCATTTCAGCTGTGAAACCAACATCGACAATATTGCCGAAGTGAGCTACCAGCATTTCATTGACCGCTCGACCAAGCTTGGTTGGAACCAGAGTCTTATTCACACGCTCAACGTATTTTCTATCGATAATCGTGGCGACCGTGGCAACGTAGGTCGAAGGACGACCGATCCCCAGTTCTTCCAGAGTCTTAACGAGACTAGCTTCGCTGAATCTGGGCGGCGGTTGGGTGAAGTGTTGCTTCGGATCCAGGTCTTTGAGTTTGAGCTCATCACCTTTGCTCAATTCCGGCAAGTGATCGGTCGCTTCCTTATCTTCTTCTTCATCACGGCTATCTT
Source organism: Candidatus Obscuribacterales bacterium (assembly GCA_019747875.1). Lineage (GTDB taxonomy): Bacteria > Cyanobacteriota > Vampirovibrionia > Obscuribacterales > Obscuribacteraceae > JAIEPM01. The sequence continues at coordinate 31,351 of JAIEQI010000068.1, read as the reverse complement.
TCGATTCTTTATTCAGAACAATTGTGTAGCCAGCAAACGTAATTTCAGATGCAGAAGCGCGGAACATTGCCTTTCCAGCGGTAATTTCGACCGTTCTGGTGGAAAGCTCCGCTGCTGCCATTTGGCTTGCAACAAAACGCTCCCAAATCAATTTGTAGAGCTTGAATTGATCAGGTGTTAGAAATCCCTTGATCGACTCAGGCGTGCGGTTCACACTGGATGGACGAATAGCTTCGTGAGCATCTTGAATGCTCTTACCTTTACGCTCATAAACACGCGGTTTGTCGGGATAATACTTCTTGCCGTGTCTTTCGAGAATGAACGCTTTGGCTTCTTCTTGTGCTTGTTGCGAGATCCGTGTCGAGTCAGTTCTCATATAAGTTATGAGACCGGAAGGACCTTGGGCGCCCAGTTCAACCCCTTCATATAAGGATTGCGCGACTTGCATGGTTTTCTTCACGGTATAACCGAGAGTGTTTGCCGATTCTCTCTGCAAAGTAGAGGTAATGAATGGTGCTTGCGGCTGTCTCTGACTGCTCTTCGTTGTGACAGAACTGACAACAAAATCTTCCTTCTCGGTCGCATCAATAATCTTTTTGATTTGCTTTTGCGATTCGATCACTGTTGTGCCTGCACCCGCCTTGTCAGATGCAGCAATGATACGCTTCCCATCGTACTTGACGAGATTTGCACCGAAGGTTTGTTTTGCACGCGATTTGGAAAATTCGCCGCGCAACGACCAATACTCTTTTGGTTCAAAGCGTTCGATTTCTTCCTCACGCTCACAGATGATGCGCACGGCAACGCTCTGAACGCGCCCAGCCGAGCGCCCGTTCACCTTTCTCCAGAGAAGCGGACTGATCTTGTAACCGACAAGTCTGTCGAGCAGACGGCGTGCTTGCTGAGCATCAACAAGGCGCGCATCGATTTGACGCGGCTTCTTCATAGCGGCCAGAACCGCGTCCTTGGTGATTTCGTTGAACTCTACTCGATGCAACTTCTTCGGAGAAATATCAAGAATCTCCGACAAGTGCCATGCAATTGCTTCCCCTTCGCGGTCAGGGTCAGGCGCCAGGTAAACTTTGTCTGCCTTCTCAGCGGCTTCGCGTAGCTCTTTGACGACCGGCTCTTTGTCGCGCAGTATCTCGTACTGTGGTTCGAAGTTTTTGCGAACGTTGACGCCGAGTTTATTCTTCGGCAGATCGCGTACGTGCCCGATACTGGCTTTAACCTGGTAATCGGTACCAAGGATTTTGCTAATCGTTTTAGCTTTTGCAGGGGACTCTACTATTACAAGTGATTTGGCCATAAGCTGCGGCTACTATCCGTATGAGAAGAAATGGGGTGGGACTTAAGTTTCTAAAACGTCCACTCACAAAGGGTTTTCGGGAGTGGGACAGAGCCGGACCGACTCAAAGCCTGTCAAGAACTGTGCCGAGCGGAGAGTATAACACGCTATATAGATGGCCCCCCTCTGACCTTTTTCTTAAATTCGTTCATTTATATAGTAAAAGGCTTCCTGCCATCCCCCTAACAAAATTTTTCTTCTGCCTGAATTGAAGAGCCTTTTGGTCAGATAGCAAGTTAGCCAAAAAAGTTTTTTGCAGCGAGAACTTTACAAACTTATCGGCAAAAACTTTCAGTCTATGCATGACAACCAGCGGTGATTCGGTCCAAAAGCGCCTGGGCACGCGGTCCTGACGCGCTGAAAGTTGCCTCACGTCCATTAGAACCGCTCAAATAGCGAAGTTCAACCCGTAGTTGCTCATAATCGGCCGCAAAGTCTTCCCATAGATTCAGCCATTCGACGACAACCACAGAATTCGACAGCAACGCCTCGTCCATGTCTGACTTCATTTGGAAGAGCGCCGACGGCGATTGCATATCTTCTTGCAAGCGATAGAGATCGAAATGAAAAAGCGGCAATCTGCCTGAATGGTATTCGCTCAACATCAAAAATGTTGGACTGCTCACCATTTCTTTAATTCCAAGAGCAGCAGCCAATGCCTGAGTTAGGGTTGTCTTGCCGGCACCGAGATCGCCCAACAGCGCGACCACAAGACCTGGCTCAAGGTTCTCCCCTATGAGCATTCCAAGCTTACGAGTTGCCTCCGCATCATTTAAATGAACGGTTTTAGCCAGCACAGAAATCGTCTTTATTCTTGTTGAAGGTTGGTCTCAGCCGTGGGCGACGCCGCAGTATTTTGACCCGGAATAAATCCAGGTGGGCACCCTCCAAAATACGTATTCCGTTTCCTAATTCGCTGCCTAGCAGAGATGCATAGGTATACTTCAACGTTCTGAGTCGGATTCCCGAAATTTTCAAATCTGTAGGACAAAACTTGCTCAGCTTCATCCTACGACCGAGACTAAGGAGAATCATACCAGATCTATTTGCTGCCAAAACCAGTCAAGAAAGGCGAAACAGCCTGCCAGTCAATAATTTTGGGAAAGATCTACAAGAACGACTACCGAAGCCTCTTTCGAGAAATTACACGGTTTGTTTTACAAAATCTGCAAATTAATTCCACTAGACACTAAAGCACCCGCAAACAGCGCCCCCATTACACAAACTAGTAACGCCCACCCATTTACTCTTCAGAAAACAGGAGAGTAGAAAATGGACAGAGTCGAATCAATACCGTTGGATCCCTCAGATACCTCTTCGGTAGCCAAGCTACTTTCTGAAAGCGCGTCTGAGTTAAAGGAGTTCCGTCAGGGATTCAGCAAACACATAACAACATCATCTTTTTCTACGATTGCCAAGGAAGAAGCTCTTGGAGGCGGCATTGCACTTGTACTGGCTCACTTACAAAAGAGCATGCCTACTCTAGGAATAGCACTGCAAACTACGGCTGCACTGGGCGCTCTTCAGACGATAAAGCAACAAGCGAAGTCAGTCAACGACGCCTTGGATGCCCACAAAGATTCCTCTGACACTAGGAGATCACCATACAGCACTGCGCAACGCCTTGGTGAAATTGCTGGTGAATTAGCTCTCAATCTCATTGGTGGCGCAGCTGGTGCCAAGATTGGCTCTCTCCTTAACGCCAAGCATAACGCTCTTAAGATGCTCTCTGAAGATCCATCCAAAAATCCGATCGTACGGGTGGATTTCCCAAATGGACGAATATCCGGATTTGCGATCGATAATGACAGACTGATCGCAACTAATGCCCACCCGATTCACAACAAACAATATGTCCTTGTCCACACAGCAGATGGTAGATTGCTCGATTCAGAACTTCTGGCAATGCATCCAACAGCTAACCTTGCCATTCTAAGAACATTCCAGCCACACAACTTACAAGCCCCAAAGCTCGCACAAACCCTAGAACTCCTCAATACCGAGCGAGCGGTAAACGCCTTCGGTGCCCGCGGAGGGAAACTTAACTTCAACATGGTTCACGCCGGCAAGAGCAAAGAGCTTACTAGTCTGGAAAATGCTCTTGATACAAACTACGCGCAACGCAGCAGGTTGGAAAAATTCCTCATAGAGTCGAAACGAGATGAACATCAGCAAAATCTGCCGGCATGGACAGATCAATCGCGTCCGATCCTGGTTTCAACGTCGAAAGGATACTCACCAGGAATGAGTGGCGGCCCGCTTATCGATGAGAAAACACAATCAGTCCTCGGCGTCGTCACAGCACGCACAATGTACCCAACATCAAAACCAACCCTTTTAAGCGAACCGGTCTACAAGCTGCAAGAGCTGCTTATGCTGCTAAAACGTCCAGAACTGGGCAAGCACTCTATTGCTACTTACGCATCAATTCGACCGATGAACAGAACCGAGGTCCAACAACAACTGTTCGATGGAAGGCTGAAGGGCTACCTGCTACCCTTCTCTGACGCGACCGAGATTCCGAAGGCTTCTAAAATCGTGACTCTATAAGCTTTCTAGCTCTAAATGCAAAAACTTGAATTTCCGCGAAAATGGAACAGACCACTACTGGACGTGACATGCTTACTCTTTCAAAAGCCGCGCTTTAACTTGTTGCGAACTCGCTTTGGGTTCTACCTTTTCATTTGGTGGAGGTGTCGGGGGCTCGTAATCACTTCCTTCAGGCACTATTCTTGCAGTAGCTGCACGTGCATCGGGCAACTTGTTTGGCAGTGCCTTTCCGTAATAGCGAACATACAAATCGGTTCCCTTAGCTTGCAGTTTAATACCACTGGGACCAACTGGCTGTTCAAGCTGCGATTCGAGATTCGCTGCCACTTCATCCAAGGCTGCGTCACGTCCTCTTTTCCATGATTGAAACGGCTTACTGCGCTCGTCCGCTTCCTTCAACAAGCGCTCCTTTTCTTGCTTTGCTGCAAGTTTGATTTGATCTTCTCTTTCCTTCAGAAGTTCAGGCATCGCTAAAAGCGGATTAGCACGCGGGGCGGGCATGAAAATGAGTGGATCGTGAAGCTTTTGAATATCCGCTCTGGCTTGCTCATCGATTGCTTTTATCTGCGCATCAACCTTGGCTCTCACTTCCAGTTCACCGCGGCTGGCAAGCACTGTTTGCTTGTATTTCTCCGTGTTTGTTTGCGCTCGAATCAAATTCTTGGCTTTTCCAAGTTCATGGCTATCGCTGGAAGCTCCCGGCAAAGACTGATGGTAGCCGAGTAAAGCTTGCGCCGAATAATCTCCGAAAGAACTTTTGGGATCAAGCGTATACGCCGCTCGATATTCTTCAATGGCGCGATCGTGCTTTCTTAAATGAACCAGACAGTTCGCCAAATAATAGCGGTAGGTTTGATTCGCGGGCTCCTGAATGCTCGCTTTGGTGAAAGCCACGGCAGCCTGATGGTAACGCTTGCCATTGTAGTATTCCATGCCTTCATCAAAAACAGAACGCGCCAAAACAGGTGCTGAGAACAATGAAGCCAGCACTAACGCCGAGAAGGCAGTGAGCATTCTGTTTTTCACAGCGGTACCCGGGGAATTGAGGGTCCTGTACTCAATCCTAGTGTACCAGTGGATCACTACATATCTATATTATTTCTTGAGGCTGCAAGTCTTTGAGCGACGTCTCGATACGTATTATCAACGCGGGCAGCCATCTCGGCTGACTCACGGGCAGCTTCCAACTTGCCCTTCATCTCTTGAACCATGGATAAACAGGCATGTGCGGCTGCCAGGTTGCGATCCAGCTCAAGGGCTCTGCGGAATTGAATCAAAGCTCCACTGATATCGTCGGTCTTAGTTAGCGCCAGTCCCAAGCCAATTCGCAGCTCCGGATCGTTGGGGAAGCGCTCAACAAGCAGTCTATAGTGCTCAATAGACTTCCCATAATTCTCTGCTGTCAAATAAGCCGCTGCCAGGCGTGTTTTTGCCTCTATGTTTGCCGGTGCCAATTTGGCCGCTGATTCGAGTTCAGCGATAGCCTCCTCATTTCTACCGGCTCCCTGGAGCACGGCACCCAAGCCGAGATGAGCTTTTGCGGCATCTGGATTTGTTCGAACAACTTCCTTGAGCAGTGCAATGCTGGCTTCTAATTTATTCTGGCGGAAGAGCACAATTCCCTGACCAACTTGGGCATCGATGCACTTCGGATCTAAGTTCAGTGCCTTTTGATAATTCGTAAGCGCTGAATCAAGATCGCCTTTCTGAGCGAAGGCCCAGGCTAGATTGCACAGAATGGTCGTATTTTTGTTGTCGAGATCGTGTGCGCTTTTCTGTTCTTTGATTTCGCCATCGATATCACCTGTGGTGCCAAGAATTACACCCAGCGATGCGTGAGCTACAGCTGAAGTCGGGCAACTGGCGATAGCTTGTTCAAACAAGCGGCGGGCTACGTCAGTCTTGCCCTGACGAAACATCATTGTGCCGCGAGTAATTAAGGCTTTTGATACGGCTGTTTCCGTGGCTTGTGAAATGGGCGATTGCACCGCCTCTTCAACACTATTCACAATTTGTTGAAGCCTATCCGCCTGCGCAACTTTCCCTTGACGCTCCATGTTGACGGCATCTAAATTCTTGCGCGCCGCACTATTTTGAGGATCAAGCGCTAGCGCTTTGCTGAGATGTTCGCGGGCTTCGTTGTACTTCTTTTGCTTACCTAAAATCCAACCCAGTTCCACATGCGCCGGAATATATGATTCATTGATTGCTAGTGCCTTGATCTCACAATCGGCAGCTTCCTCGAGCTTGCCTGTGTGTGCATAGGCAACAGCGAGATCGTGCAACGCAACTACATTGGATGGATCTTTCGAGCAAGCCTCCAAGAAAGCTTGGCTTGCTTTATTCCATCGCCCTGCCTTTGCCTCCTTCTCACCCTCTGAGATGATGCTCTTAACTGACGAAGCATCGTCTTCAGCGATAGCCGGAGCCGAAACTGCCGGCAACGAAAGGGCGCAAAGAACAACTGTGAGAATAGCGCGCTTCATTTATCTTCTCCCTCCTGGGCTGCGAAATTTCTTGGTTCGCTTTGCTGACAACTGCTTTTTGCTGCAGCAGCTTATAATTATCGTCTATTTGCAACCTCTAACCCAGATGATCTTGCTAGCATTGCTTGCAGGGTTTAGGATTTGCTCAATTGAATTCAGTATTAACGAGCTCCTTGCAACGCATGTTTTCTTTCTCATCAAAACCTTTTTTGGCTCTTGTAATCCTCGGATACTTTCTGAGTATCCAGTCAATATCCGTCGCACAAGAGAGTGTGGAGGAGGAGCCTGCTCCAGTTAATGAGAATGTCAATTTCAACATGCCAATTGCGCCACAGATTCAAGACGACATAGCCTCACCAGAAAAACCGATCGTGCCAGAACATCCACCCGTGGTAGAACGTTCACATGCAGCACTGATGCCACTTTCTGCGGTGGCATTGCCAATACCAAGCCAAGCCGTTGTCCCGAAAACACCTTTGGCTTGGAGAGCGAAATCACATAAGCTTGGCAGCGACAAGTATGCCGACGATGCAAGCGTTCAGATTGGTCCATTGTGCAGAAACGTGGATGGCAGCTATCTTTCTACAATGCAAGCAATTATTTCAGCCTGCAACAACACTGGATTTCGAGTAACGCACGCAAATAAAGCTGCAGGAGAAATTCTTGCTGTGAATGTGAGCGACTCCAACAGTCGAATCGTTTTCGCCGTATGGGAAAAACCGGCCGGTCGCACCTGGGTGAAAGCGGGCATCGATAGAGGTGCTAGTTCCAGCCTAAACACGCAGCTCGTTAGCATCCTCGACACTGTATGCGGTACCATTCTTCCTAAAGGAAAAATCTAATGGCCAGCACTATCGACTCTCTCTATGGAGACGAACTGACCTTGCTAACAGACCTATACCAACTTACGATGGCTTACAGCTACTGGCAGTCAGGTTCTTATAACAAGGAAGCTGTTTTTCACCTCTTCTTCCGGAAAAAGCCTTTCCAGAGCGGATTGGCTATTTCATGCGGATTGCTATATACCATTGATTACGTCAAACGCTTTCGGTTCAGCAAGAGCGATCTCGAATATTTGGCTACTTTGAAGGGAGCGGACCAGCAGCCGCTATTTTCACCGGACTTTCTTTCCTACTTAGCTGATTTGAAGTTCACTTGCGATATCGATTGCCTGCCTGAAGGTACTGTGGTCTTCCAGAATGAGCCCATGCTGCGAATTCAGGGTCCGATCATCGAATGCCAGTTATTAGAAACGGTACTCTTGAACATCTGGAATTTCCAAACTTTAGTCGCAACAAAGGCATGCCGCATTCGCCAGGCCGCTGGCGAGAAGCCCGTTCTAGAATTCGGAGCAAGACGCGCACAGGGAATTGACGGATCGCTTACAGGTAGCTGGGCATCGCATGTCGGCGGGGCTGATTCCAGTTCGAACGTATTAGCCGGCAAGATTTTTGGAATACCGGTGGCCGGCACACATGCTCACAGTTGGGTAATGTGCTTTGACGACGAGCTCACTGCATTCAAAGAATACGCAAAGGCAATGCCCAACAATTGCGTATTCCTCGTCGACACTTACGACACCTTGCAGGGCGTAAGGCATGCAATCGAAGTTGGCAGATGGTTACACTCCGAAGGGCACAAACTTCTGGGCATCCGGCTGGATTCAGGCGACTTAGCCTATTTGAGTATTGAAGCACGACGGCTTCTGGATGAGGCCGGCTTCCATGAGACGGCGATTGTGGCAAGCAATGACCTCGACGAAAACATCATTGCCAGCTTGAATGCCCAGGGAGCATGCATCGGCGTCTGGGGCGTCGGGACAAAGCTCATAACTGCTTACGATCAGCCTGCCCTTGGCGGCGTGTATAAGCTAGCTGCCATCAGAAATCCAGGCGAAGATTGGCGATACACAATCAAACTTTCCGAGCAAGCCGCAAAAATTTCCACGCCAGGCATTCAACAAGTGCGTCGTTTTCATCAAGATGGATACTATATCGCTGACACCATTTACGATACCAGTGCCGACAGCGCGCCTGACCATGTAGTTGTTGATCCGCTGGATCCGACACGTCGTAAAATCATCGCTAAGGAAGCTTCTTACGAAGATCTCCTGGTACCAGTTTTTCGTGCCGGGAAATGTGTTTATGACATTCCATCCCGCCTGGAAATCAAAAAATACGTCAAGGATCAATTAGATAAGTTCCACCCCACAACAAGAAGACTTTTGAATCCACACGAATACCCAGTTGGTCTAGAGCCAGCTTTGCACAAACTCCGCACCGAACTTATCCTCAAGGCAAGAGGATTCAAGGACTACGCCTAAAGTTTCATCCAAGCCATGCCAATAAGCTAAACTGGTGTGTCTTCTGTAGAGATTAACGATGACGGAACCGGTAAATACTCTCGCTGATTGGAAACGAGAACAATATAAGAGCGGCGGCGGCAACGCGCTACTTTTTTATGCCGTTCATGGCAAATTTGAACAACCATTCACACTGGACCGACAGCACTATCGCAGCAATGGCCCGCCGCCTGGCGTGCGCGTGGAAATCCATAAACGCGAGAATAATCCGGACACGGATTTTTTCGTCAGCGATTACCTCGGAAGCGAACTTGAGGCGCAAGGTAAGGAGCTGCAAGCGGCAGTACTTGCTTCTCCTGAATCACTTCTTGTTTTGGGCGAACTTGAAGATCCATCAGATCTCAACTATCTTCGAGACACCGTGGGCTTCATCATGTCTCTGCTAGACCAGGGCGGATTAGCAGTCTGCGATCCGCAGAGATTGACATGGTGGACCGCTGAGAGTTGGGAAAACGAGCTATTCGATCCAGCAATGGCAGTTCCACGCCACCATGTCATCATCCTTACGTCTCTTGAAGAGAAAAATCCTAACCTGACATGGGTCCACACACGCGGCATGCGCAAGTTCGGACGACCAGATCTGAGCATCAGAAACGTGCCGCAAAAGTATTTCAACACAGTTACTGAGTTATGCAATCGATTTATCGAGCATCAAGCTTTTGGAATGCTAGTGCCGGATGGACAGGAGATCCTGATGGAAGGTCTGCCAGGCGGCCTTATCTGCTACAACAAGGGCGACTTAGAAGATCCCGATTTCAACAACGTCCACATCGAGATGATCTTTCCGCAGAACTAACTGGCAACAATACAGGATGCCTAATCCTCTAAGAACTTAAGAAACTTGACAAACATGCTTTTCTCGCCTGGCTTGCCTTGCGCCTCAGTTGGGAGGTCCTGGGGACCACCTTGGAATGGAGTGCCGCATTCTCCGCAGAACTTCGCCCCCGGTTCCAGGACATTTGCACAGACACCACAAACTAACGGAGCCGCGTAAGCTACCGCATGCTGGTTGATTTCTTGCGCGCCCATTGGATTGGACTGCGGCATCGCAGCTGCTGGCTCTGACGGAACACTGTAACCGCATTCGCCGCAGAAGCGGGCTCCCGGCTCAAGCGGCATGTGACAAGATGGACAAGCGCCACCGGAACCCGGCAAGTAACTCTGAGCTGGTGGCTGATTCGCCATATACTGTTGTTGCGGATCCTGAGAGTAAGCGCCCTGCTGAGGGTATCCACCTTGTTGAGCGGGATTCATGGACGATGGATCTTGGTAGTTTTGTTGAGGCATCGCTGCCTGCGATGGCGCTTGTGGATATGGCTCAATAGGCGGACGCTGCGGCGCATGGTATTGCTGACTAGGCCAAGTTCCGTGTTGGGGCGCACTGTTCGGTTGCTGTGACTGGTAGGGATTATAGACCGGTGCGTCTACCTCACCCTGATTTTGCTGCCGCGATGGAACTCCGCTCGGCTTAGCTTGGGGAGCTACAGGGGGAGCGACGTTTGGTGTATTGGTCAAAGGCGGACCAGACTGCGCAGACTGAGCCGGCACTACAGGTGGTGCGGGTTGAGACATCGGCGGTAATTCACTTGTCTGCTTGGAAGGTCGTCCGGGTGGGTTTGGCGGCGCTATATCCCTTGCATTTGGACCTGCTTGTTGCGAACTAGCGGCCACTGATGGGCTTTCTGTCGGCGCAACCGGCTCCGGTTTTGGCGGAAAAGAAGAATTGATCTTTGGACCCTGCTTGGCAGGCATCGGCGGCATCTGGGGTGGTTGAGGCGCCTGTGGAGGTTGTGGCGGCGCAGTTTGTGCAGGCTGTGACTGCGTGTTTTTGTTATCCACGGATCGTTCACCACCTTTGGATGGTGGCAAATAATCCATACCCCTGGTTTGAGGTGGCGCCGGATTATCCACAAACGGACTTAGACCCCTGCGAATTTCTTCTTGATCGAAGCCACTGCCTGCGCTACCACCCTGCAATTCTGGAACAGCAGCGGGCTGAATAGCAGCGCTAGTGGGTGACTGCTGAGGACTGCTAGTCTGCGGTTGAGCATAGACCTGCTCCTGCACATTGGGCGGGGCGGCATAGGCGGCCTCTGCTGCCACCTGCCCTCCCTGCGGCTCAGCGTACGCAACCTGCTGCTGAGCAGGCTCCACCATGGCTGGCTGAACCAACTGTGGATGAGGCATTGGTGGAGGTGGAGCTGGAGGTGGAGGACTTGCTTGTTGCTGTTGTTGCAGAACTTGAATTTCTGCTTGCGCAGCAGCTGCGACGGAAGCCTGAGCTAGTTCAAAAGCCTGCATCGCCACTAGGCGCGCTTCGCCCAAGAAAAGCGACGGTGCCCTATCCCTTCCAGCAAAACGCACGGGAAAAGACAAATAAACAGCTTCACGCGCACGCGTAAACGCTACATAAAACTGTCTCCGTTCCTCTTCCAAATCGTCAGCATTATCAACAGGAAACAACCCTTGAGCAAGGCCGGTCATGAAGACAATCGGAAACTCGAAACCTTTTACATCATAAATGGACTTGATGTGAACGGTTTGATCGTCACCACTATCATCCTCCTCACCCTGCTTCTCTTCAGCGTGCTTGATAAACTCAGCCACCGACGAAAACTTTCGAGCGTCCTCCTCCAGTTGCGTAAGCTTTTTCAGAGGCTCATATGCCTGGCCTGGCGGCAGTTTTATGCCTTTGTAGTAATCATTCAACCTACGCGTTCGGCGCAGGTATCCAATCGATTCAGCTGGCGGCAAGCGATCCTGATTCATCGCGCGAATGATTCGAACCAATTGCTCCAACTCGCGGCAACTTTGGTCCGCTGTCGCTTCGGCATAGATCTCCACAGCCTTCAAATAAGACAAACTGTTAGCACTGGCAAAACTAGATATGGTGCCTGAGAGTTTGGGATCGATCTCTTTGGTGCCTAGTTGGCAAACACGCTCGAATGCCTCGCGTGCTTTTGGTCCATCGGGATCCATAACCAACTTCAGAAATGCAAGCATGTCGCCGACTTCATCGGGAATCATCGAGTTGTCCGAATGACTCGCGCGGAAGCGTACATTTAGGGCCTGCAGCTCTTCCTCAATCATTGACTCGTATTGGTTCTGACGATAAAGAATAGCAATGTCCCGCGCATTTCTGCCAGCATCCAACAATGCTTTGACTTGGGCGGCCACCCACTTACTTTCTGCAGCTTCGTCGGAACATGGTTGCGGTCCGAAGACGGCTGCTCCCGGCGATTGACCCCATGCTGAAACATATTCTTTTTTGATCTTCGAGCGCTGCAGATGCGAAATCAGCATCTTTGAGTGATCAACGATTAGCGGATGTGAACGCCAGTTCTGCTCCAGAACGATACAGCGCCCATGCGGAAAACGGAGAGTGAAATCCGCAAGAAGTTCAGGACAGGAGTTTCGATTCTCACTGATGGTCTCGTCTTCATCCCCTGCAATGAAAAGGTTGTCCTGCGGCGCCGCGAGCAAACGAATTAGCAAATCTTGCGCGACAGTGACATCCTGGTATTCATCAACTAGAACGAACTCATATTGCGACTGATACTTTATCCGTGTTTCTGGATTATCGAGAAGCACCTGCACAGAAAGTGCGGTCACATCCTGTTTGTCTATGCGATTCGCCTTCTGAAGCTGATCTTCATAGGACTGGTAAATGCGAGCTATGATTTCCTCAGCATCACCTTGCGCATCTTCCCTGGCTTTTTTCGGGGAAATCAGATGAGACTTGTACATGCCAATCATTGCGGCCAGGTAGAATTCATCGAGGTCACCAGCCATCTCAAGCTTGGTGGCATCAACTTCTTTCTTGATTTTTGTTAGAAGCTTTTGGATAACTTTCTGCGGACTTGTCTCAAGCTTGATCGGCGGCTTACGCTTGATCACAGGCAAATTTTCCTTGAGAATCTTCATCCCCAAATCTTGCCAGGACATTACGTTGAGACGCTGTAAGACTGGTTTCTCAACGAGCGGACTAATGGTTTGCTTTAGCATGCGAGCGCTGTCAGCCGAATAACTGACCATTAAGATATTTTCCGGGCTAATTCCTTGCGACAAAAGATAAACGCAACGCTGGCTGAGGCAAGCTGTCTTACCTGTCCCTGCGCCACCAACAACAGCGATGGGACCGCCACCAAAGGTAATGGCATTTCGCTGATCATCATCATCGGGAAGTTCCGGCGTTTGCGGCATTGATTTCCCGCTTAAATACCGCCCACAATGAGAGCGTTTACGTCCACCACGCCAAATGTCCTCGATCACATCGGCGCAGGCGGCCCGATTGTTAAGGACTTCAGAGCTGCTGAACTTGAGTATCTGCCACCCATCTGAAAGCATCACGAAATCGCGCTTTGCCTCTCGCGTTTGAATTTCGTGCCCGCTAAGAGCCGACAAAGCATCACACTCGATATTTAATCGCTGCTCCCCCTGAATGAGCGCAAAATCCAACAAGTAATCGCCTAGAACATGCTGTGGTACAGGATCTAGATTGCGATCTTTCAAAGCGGTATACAAATAGTATTCATGCTTGAGCATTGGCGGCACTGCTTCTTCACGGGCAAGCTTATATAGGTCTTGATTAATGGTGCAGGCCTCAATCAAGCAGACCAACTTCTCCCAGTTGATAGGGCGCCCCAGAAAATCAAAATCAGGACAGGCGTGGCCATATTTGATGAACTCCTGGTAGGCAAGTGGTGTCGTTAAAATCGTGACTTTCCCGGAAATGACTCTGGGAAACAGCAAATAACTCCAGAGGTACCACAAATGGTGGGGCTTTTCAGGAGCCTCCAAACCGTCAACAACGACAATTTCGTTACCGCTGAGTTCCAATTCGACTTTGCTAGCCATCGGTCGAGCAAAACTTCCGCGACTCTGTGACTCCTGGAAGAGAAAATCAGCTTGCTGGTAGAGAGTTTCACCTGCAACCGTAAATGGAGTGAATCCTCGCGAACGTAGATTGATTACAGCGGCTTCCAAACTAACAGCCTGCTCTTCATTCCAATCTGACAAAAACAGTCCGCGAACAGAACCCATGTAGAGTCCATAATTGTTGACGAACCACTGCAACGCCTCCCGCGAATCCGCCGGCGGCGCCATCCCATGGCTGGACAACTTATGACCTTTTCCCAACTACACTCCAGAAAGAAGTTAAGGTGTTCCCGAAAACCCAGCTTTCAACTTGATCGACAGACGTCCGATATAGTTCTGAGTTTTATTGCCGGCCACGCCTGAGCGGCAAGCGGCGACGATCGCAATATGCCCGCCAGGAGCGCCAAGGAAACGATTCGCCTTGAAAACAATGTATATACGCCGCTGTATCGAGTGATCACTGGGTACATTTACATTGCTAACTTGACATTTTCGCAATGAAAAATGGGTAGTACAATCGTTAAGGTGTCGTAAAACCTAGTCAAGGGTTACGCTCCGGCAAATGGTTAATCTCAAGAAAGGAGAGGACCTCTAATGAAAAAGGCGCTAGTTTTCCTGGCAGCTTTGTCAACCATGTCCTTACCAGCTTACAGTCAAGCATGTGGAGACGAGGGACGTTATTTCCACCTCAAACCTCCAAGCTACTCGATTCCGAGTGCACGTCGTCATGCCATTCACAGAATGGCAAAAGCGCTTCGCTGGTATCGTGAGCACCTGGGCGATAAGCCTCTTTGCGTAAACGGCAAGCCACAGTAATTGTCCTGGCGCTCCCAAAGCGCCTTTACTAAGACTTTACTGATAAACCAATTTTCGCCAATGGAAATTGGTTGGTTTTCTTTCACCATTCGAAGTTGTTGAGAGATCGTCCGTTTGCCAAAGATCGAATTCATCCCATGCAGGGTCTGCGTGGGATTTTTTCGCATATGCACACGAAATCAAAGATTTGCTATACGATACGCAGGCCGCGATTTCAGGGTCCACTTGTTAATACTTACATCAGTCGCGAGGTATGGAAATGAAGAGCAAATCCATTATTATCAGTTTCGTGATCACGAGTTTTTTCGCGTGTTCTACGTCCGCCTTCAGCCAACAAGGTGTATTTCAGCCTTCAAGCGCCACCTCCAAAGCTGACATAAAACCCATCCTGATGTACCAGTTCAATACGCTTTTCAACATGCCATACACCGAAAGCGATTTTCAAAAGTCCTGGACGAAGATTGTCGGCGGTGATAATAAGCGAGGGCAGGCTAGCAATGAATGGATAGCGCAGGCTCTAACGACTGACTTTTTAGTAACTCAGATTAAGCAGCTCCAACTTGCAAAAGCCGGAGCACAAATGCAAACTCCAACGGCATCTCAAACTCTTCAATCTGTGGCCGGTTCATATCGGTACGAGCCTTACTCGAATGGCTGGCAACAAGGCACTCTTCAAATTGTTGGCAGCGGAAAACTACGGTGGACCAATCAAGCAAATGTTTCATGGGGGCTGACCCTCGATCCGCAAACCGGCGCTCTTCGCAAGGATGAAGGAACACCCTATCAAGATAAGGTCAACGGGAAAGACTTCCTAATCTCGCGGGATACAAATGGCAATGTGCTGGGATTTTGGTTCCAAAATGACTGGTACAAACGAATTTAGATATTGCAAAGTGCCAGTTTTGGACCGGTTCTACATTAATGTAGACAAGAGAATTTAGGTGGACTAAAAATACCACTATGTTTTTACAATGAGCCGTTCTTCGTGAAGAAGTAAATGCAGGACATCATAACCATCATTGAGGAAGTTACGCCCAGCCAAAATGATGCGATTACAATCTGCCAAACAATTAGCGCCTGGCGAGCACTCAAGCTGACAATGATTCCAAGGCGGTTGATCATGTACAGTACAACGGCGCCTATAGTCAAAAGCAGAGGCAAGAGTTTCAATCCGGAAGCCACCGGCAACGCCACTGCAGCAACCAAACTCATAATACAGATGACCACCAAGCCGATAGTCACGTAGTCCGATATTCTTTGCTTTACTGACTCGGTTACGGAAGCTTCATTGATGTGCTTGATGGCTGCGATTACATTGCGCAGACCACCGCGTCGCGCTCCGCCAAACTCGCCATCGGCTTCCGCTTCATCGGTAGCATTTTGAATATCTGACTCAGCCACGGGCTTCCTCCCAGCGCAAATCTTGTATTATCAGTCAGAACTTACATTGATCCCCTCTGATCATTCCCAGAGTGCTGGAAGACTAACCCCTGGCTGCATAGCAATGAGCATGGCCGCAGACTCAAAACATCCCTCAAAAGTATTTGTCGCTGTCTTGCACTACACCGGGGCAGAAAACACACGCAGTTGTTTAGAGTCCGTCAAAAAGTTGCTGTACAGAGACTTTGAGATCCTTGTAACGGACAATTGTTCACCTGACGGGTCAGGGCAAGCTATCGCCAAGGACTTTCCAGAATGCCACCATTTGAGCTTGCCTGAGAACTTGGGGTTCGCCGGTGGCTCAAATGCTGGAATCAATTGGTGTATCGACCATGGCGCCGATTGGATTTGGATTTTGAATAATGACACTGAAGTAGATTCAAACTCCCTCAGTAAGCTCATGGCAATAGCAGAGAAAGAGGATCAAGCTGGTATCATCGGCGCCGCCATTCTCACGCCAAATGATAATGGGTTTTCCCGCTCGGGGACTGGAACAATCAACTTCAGCAAAGCCAAAACATTTGAAAAAGGACAGATAGACGACTCCGCCGATTTTCTCGCATGCCAGTGGGTATCAGGCTGCAACATGCTTATTCGCGCCAGTGCATTCAAACAACTGAACGGATTTGACGAAAAGTTCTTCCTCTACTTTGAGGATACAGACTTATGTTGGCGCATGAATGAGGCCGGATGGACTTGCTTGTTCGTCCCATCGGCGGAGATCAAGCACGAGGGCGGAGCCTCTACCCAAGGCAAACTGGCGGTTTGGAGATCGTATTACTACACAAGAAATCGCCTTTTGTTTTTTATGAAGTACAGACACGGACTGGCAGCAATTCCTGCGCTGCTAAGCATTTACAGCCACCTGTTCAGGCATTGTTTGGTGCTTCCTTTCAGAGGCGAGAACGGGCGCCGACAACTCAAAGCGGAGCTTCTCGGGCTTAGAGACTACCTGCAAGGCAAGTTCGGTAAGGCTAGCTGCCTAGACTTCTAACCGTTGTTTAAGAGCCCCATTGCGCGGGCGAGGCACGACCTTCGCTCCTACAGCACTTAATAGCACGGCTCTTAAAGTCCCTGCCTCTTAATTTATGACGACCAGAACTAAGCTTCGGCTTCGGCGGTTTCTTCTTCGCCTTCGCCGCCTTCACCTTCGCCTACGTAGCTGATTACAATTCGGCGGTCTGGATCGTCTCCACGGCTGGCGGAAGATAACTCTGGGAAGTGTTCCTGCAAATACTTGTGCACGATGCGGCGCTCAAAAGCGGACATTGGAACGAGTTCGATCTCTTCCGATTCACCATTCAGAACAGCGACAGCGCCCTCTTTTGCTTGCTCGACGATGGTTTCTCTGCGGCGCTGCCTGTAATTAGCTACGTCGAGAAGGAAATGGGTTTGCTCCATGCGAGTGCCTTTGCACATCTGGCGCAAAATAAACTGGAGAGCTTCAAGAGTTTGACCTTTTTTTCCGATCAGCAACTTGGCATCAGACGGCTTGCAATCAATTCGATAACAGCGGGTGGACTCGTCAAGATCCTCTTCGTGGATAACCGCATCGATATCAAGAATCGCCAGGATCTTCTCCAAGTAGCCTCTGGCATTTTCATCATGAGTGTAGTTCATGTGATCACATCTTCCCTTGTTGCTTACTCTAAAAATTACAGTGTTTTTCTGACTTTCTCCAGTCCGATCATCTTTTTTCCACTACTTGTCATTTCAAAAATTCAATTATTCCTTGTCAAATAGCGGATTTTGCTTCAATCCTTGTCAATGGTGATGTCTTCCGGGCTCTTCAAGGGGATATTTTCACCTTGACCTGAAGATCCCTTCTTGTCATTCTTCTTTCCGTCTTGTTGATCCGCTTTGTTTCCTTGTTTCGGCTGATTCTCCGTTTTCTTCTTTTCGATCTTCTTTTGAGTCGGCTCTACATCAATGGTCTGTTTGGCAGCCGGCTCATCATCGCTTGGCGCATCAACGTCAATCAGATCTGGAACCGGCGATTGCATCAGAATCCAGGTCTGGAAGGTCTGCAGAATGTTTCCAAATACCATGTACAAGTAAACACCCGCTGGTAGAGGCATGAAGAAGAACATGCCTGTAATCGTGAACGGCATGATTTGTTGCGTCTGTTTCTGCACAGCGGCCTGCTCTGGATCTGTCGGTGGCGATGTCACCATGAACTTCTGGGAGAGATACATAGTGAAACCGAAGAGTAGAATCAAGCCGAGAACATCGAAGTTTTCCGGTTTCAGCAAATCCATTCCCTTGGCTGTTTTGCCAATGCTACTAACGAAATAGAACGGCTCATCTTTTGCTACGCCGGGAATCATTGCATCGACAATAACTTCGCCAGCATGCTTAAAGACAGCCTTTCCATTTTCGTCAATGGTTGCTGCGTTGGGATCGTCAACAACCTTCCACTCCGGATGGAAGTTCACAGGCAAAGTGCCTTCAACTGCCTTGACGCGGAACTGAACGCTCTTGCCTGCAAGCAGCGTAAGATTCCCTGGTTCCACTGCAAGCTTTACTGGCTTGCCCTCGACTGTCATTTCAGCAGTAGTTTCAGATGCTGCCGCTTTTTGCTTAACAGCGTCCTCTCCGCCATCGCCACCGAAACCGAATCCGCCGCCACCCTGCTTAGGTTCAACCGTGACGGTGACCGGTATGCTTTTCTCTTCCGTTTGATCAGCTGTCTTCGGAAGAACCGCAGCAATCGTGATTTTGCCATCTACAGGAAAAATAACCTTACCGTCAGGCTGAACAATGGCTTTGTTTGGATCCTGACCGATACGCCAGTTAGGTTTGAAATCAGCAGGAGCTTCACCGGCACTGGTGCCTACCGAGAATTCTACGGTGTTAAAACCATCAGCGGTAGGCTGTCCTTCAGCTTTTCCGAGAACGAGAGTTTGATCTCCCGGGTGCACAACAAACTTGCAAACTTTGCCGTCTTTGGAAACGAACACGCTATCAGCACCGGAGGTTGGGTTTTGCTGCACTGTTGTTTTCTCGGCTTCTTTGCCAGATACAATCTTCACCTTCACGGGAATTGCTTTGTCTTGAAACGGCGGTCCGGTAAACGTTCCAAACAACGCGAAGAGAATCGGCAATTGAACAAGCATCGGCAAACATCCACCGAGCGGATTGATCTTGTTCTTCATGTAAAACTCAGCCATCTTCTTTTGCATGACTTCAGGCTGATCTTTGTACTTGTCTTGCATCGCTTTGAGCATGGGCTGCAATTTGCCCATGCGTTGCATTGATTTTGTCGATGCAGATTGCAACGGCCAAACCAGGATTCTCACTGCCAAGGTCAAACCAAGAATCGCCCAGCCATAACTTCCCAGCGTTTTATCCAGGAACTCAATAATGGGCAACATGAAAAGGTAAGTAATATCCACCTTTGACTTTAGCTCCTCTTGTTAGCGATCGATGCATCGCATTTTGCGGCAGCACGCAATAATGAAACGGCTGCTGCCAGCTTTTGTTGTAACTGTTTGAACGGTTTCGCGAAGTCCTCAGGCACCTCGTCAATTCCACCGTCAGAAAGCGGCTGACATCGACACAATCGATAGGCAGCCAAAGTGGAACCTTTTAGTGCACCAAACTTTTGAATTGAACCGATTGCATAATCAGAACAACTCGGATAAAAGCGGCAGGCTTGCGGTCTCAGCGGTCTGCTGAGCTGATAAATCCGCAAGATAGAAACCAGCAATTTTTTCATGGGGCTTTAGGAGACGCCCTCCGAGAACCGAATTTTTGATTTGCTCTCTGCAAGCAAGAATGAACGGTCGACATAATGTCTTTGAATTCAGCTCCAAGAGCCTTATCTTGAATCACCCAAACAAGCGCATACCATTGACGCAGATTCAACTTGTCGTCGTTTAGTGCTTCCGCCGAGTTGCTTGCCGCCTTGATTGACGTTCTCAACAGCCTGTATGCTTCTCGAAATCGCCTCTTAGCTTTGTTGCGCTTACATGCCTTGTTATGAACTTTCTTGCCTGCGACAAAAGCAGCCAAAGGCATTCTTGGACTGCTTTTCGGTTGCCTGGGCAAAACATAGAGAACACAAATATCGCTTGCCACAGACCTGCGTGCCGTATAGACGCGCTGAAAGAGGCCTGCTTTTCTCAGCCTCTCAGTATCAGGCAACACGTAGATTATTTGCTCAGACGGTAGCGGCCTTTGGCTCTGCGGGCTTTGATGACGTTACGACCGTTTTTCGTAAACATTCTCTGAAGAAATCCGCTGCTTTTCTTGGCTTTGCGGATAGCCCCTCTCAATGTGCGTTTCATGACTGGGAAAACTCCGTACAGATTGATTGCGCAATACTCAATAAAGCTCAACTTCAAGAAGCTGGCTCTACCGCCAACTCGCTATAAAATTCTAAGAAGTCGGCAATTAGGCCTTATGCTATCATCTCCCCCAGAGACTTATGACCGCTAGTACATACTAAGGCGGTTAAAAATTTACGAATTGAGCGCGGTTTCCGGGCTCAAGAAACCATTTCCCGCTAAACGCCAAGAGCAAGAGCGGAGATGAAGGCTCCTCATAAAAAGTGCCTAAGCTTGCAACGGCAGTTTACAGAGGAGATTATTGTCCGCACCAAAATGCTCCAGAAATCCTGAAATAAGCTGATGACAATTGAAAAACCGGAAGACGTCTGCCTCGATTTGCCACTAGATCAGATTTGGGAGCAAGTGCTAGCTATCTTGGAAAAGACCGTGAAACGTCCATTTCTGGACGCATGGGTGCGCAGCATGACGCTATCTGAGATTACTCAGACCGAAGCGATTTTCAGCGTTGCCAACAACATGGCTCTTGGCTGGCTGCAAAATGCAAAGCATGCAAAGAACGCTATTTCTGAAGCCCTTCAGCAGATTACTGGTCGTTCATTGGAGATCGTCATCAAAGTTGATACGACGGTAAAACCGAAAGTCTACACACCCTCGATTGCTTCAATCACGGTTGCGCCGGAAACTCCTTCCACTTCACAGGGAGGAATCGGCAGGAAAAACTCAGAGAAGTCAGATACCGGCTCTTTCGAACGAAATTTGCGTTCGGAGCAATCAAACCTGAATCCAAAGCATGTTTTCGAAACATTTGTCGTCGGTTCAAGCAACAGATTTTGCCACTCCGCTTCTTTGGCTGTCGCCGATAAGCCAGGCGAGTCATACAATCCTCTCTTTCTTTATGGCGGCGTCGGACTCGGAAAAACGCATTTATTGCATGCAATTGGCAACCACATTTTGAAAAATGCACCAAATACGGTGGTGCGCTATTTGACTTGCGAAAAATTCACCAATGATGTGGTCAACTCGATACGCCAAAACGACATGATCCAATTCAGGAAGAAATATCGAAACGTCGACCTTCTCCTCATGGATGACATCCAATTCATCGAAGGAAAAGAAGCAACGCAGGAAGAGTTTTTCCACACCTTCAACGCCCTGCGTGATAGCGGCAAGCAAATCGTGCTCACAAGTGATCGGCCGCCCAAGGCTCTCGGACATCTGGAAGAGCGCTTGAGAAGTCGCTTTGAATGGGGATTGATCGCCGATATTCAAGCGCCAGATTACGAAATGCGTTTAGCAATTCTAAGTAAGAAGGCTGATCAAGAAGGTCTTCAGGTTCCGGACGATGTTCTCGATTACATTGCACGCACTTTCTCAAATAACATTCGTGAGCTGGAAGGCGCTCTGCTACGGGCTCATGCCTTCGGAAAATTGACAGGAGAACCTCTTACCCTTGTCTCAGTTATGCAAGTCTTGCAAACGGGCAATCAGCGAAAAGAGCGACCGCCACTGACAATCGATCAACTAATTGATGCAGTATCTTCCTATTATAAAGTTGAGCCATCAGACCTTAAATCTTCAAAACGTTCATGGGATCTAACAGTACCCAGACATATAGCGATGTATCTAGCACATGAGATCATGTCATTAAGTTTCCCCCGGGTCGGACAAAGCTTTGGAAATCGCAAACACACATCGGCTCTATATGCGTACGATAAGGTAAAGCAATCGATCTCCGAAGACCCCGAAATTGCTAGAGCCGTAAACGAAATTACCCGTCAATTGGACCGTTGAGTGCTTTTAGAAAACCTGTAGAAAACTTGTGCAATCTCTGTAAGCGATCTGTACGACGAGTTTTCCGGCACAGATCACAAGCAGATCAAAAAACACAGGCCGAGAACATCTTATCTACATGCCCGATCTAAGCAGCACAAGCAGATCAGGAGTTATCTACAGAAAACGCTCGTGCTTACTACTTCTATTTATTTATTTCAGAGAAAGAAAGAACAGAAGCAACTAACAAGGGGGATGGGAATTGGCTTGAGCTGAGGATCCGGAAAGATATCGATCGCGATCCTGTTATTCAGAACATATCCAAAACGCTGATCAGATCCCGATCGGATCCCAATTCGATCCGAAACGATATGTTCCAAGAAAAAGGAAAGCTGCACAAAGTGAGCGAAGATTGAGGAGCGATTACTTGCGAAATCCGATGGGGATCTGTAATCTTTAGAGCATAGTTTTCTTCACGGGTGAGAAGCCATGCACTTTGCCATTCAGAAAGAGGTTTTGGTAAAAGCTCTCAGAGATGTGAGCAACGCGATTGCAAACAGAGTTGTTCAACCTGTTCTCAGTAATGTACTGATCGAAGCAGTAGATAACGTCACACTGAGGTTCACCGGCACCGACCTTGATCTCACCATTCGCACCAACACACCAGCGGTTGTGTACACGTCGGGCTCCGTGACCCTGCCTGGCAAGAAACTACTTGAAGTTGTCTCAAAGCTCGCCAATGATTTGGTCTCCTTTCAAATCAATCCTGAAAATCAGGAAACAACGGTTACCTGCCAAAAATCAAAGTTCTCTTTGTCTGGACTATCCGCGCAAGACTATCCGAAGATTGGTGATGCAAGTGCAAGTGAAGGCTTCTTGATGCCTACTGATATCTTGCGCCGCTCTATCATTCAGACGTCATTTGCTGCAGCCACCTACGACGTGAGCAGCATTCTTGGTGGTGTTTACTTGCTTGTTCAGGATGGAGCATTTGAAGCAACCGCAACTGATGGCAGCCGCCTGGCGCACAGACGTGAAGAATTGACCGTTACTGCACCGGCTGCACGCAAGGCAGAGGGTGATAAGGAAACCGAAACAAAATCAAGCACAGCGACGATGGAAAAGCCTCACGAGCTGAAAGCAATCGTTCCGGCTCGTGCATGTACTGAACTGTTGAAAATATTCGACAGCAAGGAAGCAGGGGCGCGTGTACGCGTAGCTGTGGTTGACGGACAAATTGCATTTGAAAGTGATACGCATTTTGTTTTGACTCGTTTGATAGGCGGTGAGTATCCGCGTTATCACGAACTCTTCCCAACCGAGTTCACCTACTTAGCTCAGTTCAAGCGCGAAGAGCTACTCGCAGCTGTAGAGCGTGTTGCAGTTATGTCAGATGAAAGAACTAATCTGATCAAACTTCACTTCGAAGCAGAGTCCGTGCAGGTAAGCTCCAACACCCCAGACGTAGGACGCGCACAGGAAGAAGTTTCCAGCAAGTTTGAAGGTCAAGTTCTCGACATCGCAGTTAACGTACGTTACGTTCTTGATGTGCTTCAGAAATTGAATGCATCGGACGTAAGGCTTGAAATGACGGGCGCTTTGAAGCCTCTGATTTTCAAGGGCGAGGGGGAAGATAATTACAAATATCTCCTTATGCCGGTGCAGGCTAGATAAGCTTGTGATATACTGCACTGGTCGGCTCACAGAAGTGAGTCCGATTTGAGCGAAGAGATTTGGGATCGTAGCTCAGCTGGTTAGAGCGCCTGCCTGTCACGCAGGAGGTCGCGGGTTCGAGTCCCGTCGGTCCCGATTTTTATTATCGAAGTAACGAAAAGAATGGCTTCCAAGAGTTTGGTGCCATTCATTTTGCTTTATGGAGATCTTTACCTGTGAATCTTGATCAGGATCTTGTTGCTTAGAATTTCCAGGACTTGCCAATGCTGAAATTAAGCAGTCCGCCAATCTTGATGTTCATGTCATTGCCCAAAGGGATCTTTGGCTCAGCCTTTTTGTTTTGAAATTCGGACATGGCTGGATCTTTGCCAAAGTCATAAACAGGCAAGTTTTTGTCTTTTAGTTTCTGGAGATCTACGCTTCCCTGCAATTGTTCGCCGGCCTGGGGTCCGTAAATGCGATTTTGTGCCGGTGCGGTGGCTTTTACGTCGGCAAGATTGAAGCTGGCAAGGGACAGGTTAGGAAACGGCTCTTCTTTGTTCGGAAGGCTCTCAAATCTTTCTGCTGATCCACCCATGGGTGCACCTCTGGATTGCGGGTATCCAGAGCGATAATATGTCAATCGGGAAATTCAGCCTATGCGGACGTTACGTAGCAGAAAGTGATTTTGGGTTAATGCATCCGAGGGCGGTCGATTAAAAGCTCCAGGTTTTTCGGATCATGATGTCTACGTTGTTCTCAGAACGACCGTATGGATTTGTAGTGTCGTAAGGTTTGCGATTGTCGTTGGTAGAGCCGAAAGTAATCGAGCCGGTTGAGTCTATCGAGTATCCGCCGCCGTTTTTGTTCTGTGTGTGATCTATACCGCCAGGACGTTTTTCAGGAGGCACTTTGTTCCACACATCAGCAATATTGAAGCCGTCTAGCGATGTGTAGGGCGAGTTCTCTTTGCGGTAATCGATCTGTTGAAAATTCTCTGTAGGGCCAGCCATGGCGCACCTCTGATTTGCGCCTTTACCCATACTGATATTAGACCAGCGAGCAGACCACGCATATGGTGAGCTTACGTACCGCACTAGTTCTACTGTCGTATCTGCGCCGAGTTGAGTTTCTTTGTATTCAGCGCGGCTATTGAGGCGCAACGTTATTAAGTTGAGTCATGCGCTACGGCGCCGCTAAAGAATCAAGAGAGCATTCCAGAGTTGGGATGCAACGAAAGAGGATCTCGCAGAACAGCGGGGAATTCGCGACGCCTTCTTTGGAGCTGGGTTCACTCCACTGCTAACACATTGTCCGCTTCGATCTGCTCAGTACGAGTCGATTATGTGCAGACGATACAGCAGCGTTTCCAGTCATTGGTAGCTGGTTTTGAGAGCGATTCGCTCTTTTTGATGAGAGAGAAAATTGGCATTTTCTTGGCATTTGTTTGTCAGATTCATGGCATGAAACTGCGTGAAACCGGCATGGGAAGCCATTGACGTGAGATTTGATTAAGCTGATAATCGCAACATGGGAAATTGGGATTGGGAGATTTCAAAAATGCATAGAGAAAGAGATTTCAGCGCCGATAGGATTCAGAGCGCGATTCAAGACGGGATTAATCGTGACGGGAAGCCCGATTTGAGTGAAGCTCAAAGATTGTTGAATGCTGCATTTTTGAAGTTGCCTTCCGAAAAGTTCAATCAAATTGCAAGCGAACTTGAGGTCAGAAACACTGATTACAAGTGGCAGAAAGAACAAGACGAGCGTGACGGAACTAATCGTCATGGCAATATTGCCAGCGGACTGGGAGATGTCTCCGTTCACCGTGATCGTCATGGGAACGTCGTCGCGATGGTGATCAACGATTCTAAAAACTGGCATGCAATGGGGGCGGATATTGTCGGCACTCGCATCTTTGATGCCGGCAATCCGAAGATGATTGATACCGGCCGTGTGCAGCATCGCATAGAGTACGCTTCCACGCAGCGTCAAGAGAATGTCATAAGTCAATCGATGGCAAACAGAATTGAAGTGCGGCCTCTGCCACCGGAGCCGACATATGAACAGCGTCGCTCCATGATGATGCCACCAGATCAATATTCGCGTGCGTTGAGACAAGACATTGTTGACTGCTCGACTTATACGATCAAGAAAAACGATAACTGGCTGGTAATCGCCAAGAAGCTCAATCCTGAGCTGCGCACTTATCGAGAACAACTTGACGAAGCTCATCGATTGAGAGACCTCAATGGCGGTATCATAAATTTGCGGGTTGGCCAAAAGATCGCGACGAGAGATGCCTACGACATCGATCGTGAAGTACGCTCGCGGATGGCGTATGCCTACGGCTGGCGGCGTCAGTACTAAAAAGTTTGACTAAGAATAGAGACTAATCAGGGCTTGGTTAATGTCTCAAAAATAGCAGCCCGATTCTGTGGAGGATCGGGCTTTTTCTTTGGTACTACTTGTGGTGGCGACTGAAGGGCGGCGCTTCTGCCGTCCAGGGCTCCCGGCTCGTGCACTACACCGTGAAAATACTTTGCAAAGATCCGCTTGACAGGAACCGATTCTGTGTTTTAAATTGGTTTTGGATACGGAGTATTAGCTATGAAGTCGGCAAACGCAAAATTGAATATAAATCAATTGCCGACCAGCGGCGTGGGGGCCATGTGCCCACGGACAGGCCGCTCCGATGCTATGCTCTGGTCGAAGATGTTTTATGAGCACGGTAGACGCCCAATCGAGAATCTTGATTCCATCGATAGCTAGTTTCACCACATTGCTCTGACAGGTAATTCGAGTGTAGCGGCAGCGGTGTAACTTTCGGGAGCCGAAAGTATTCACAATAGTCGTGCATAATCGCGAGAAACCGTAAACGCTCCTGACACTGCATGTGGTGCTGGCAACATCGCTTATCGCTTGCAGGTCGGTTTCTCGTCCAGTTACACATACGAAACGTGCCGAAAGGGGACGATGCATTATGTTCAACACACTTAAGAGTTTCATTCTCAACAAAGCTACCCAGAGAGAGCAGCTTCCAGGAACCGTAAAGAATTCTGCCGGTGGATACTCATTTGCAGTCGACTCCTGGACGCAGTTCGAAAGATTCCTTTTGCTTGGTACAAGCGGAGGTACCTATTACATCGGTGAACGTGACCTGACAAAGGAAAACCTGGATGCCGTGTTGAAGTGCATCGACGAAAACGGTGCTCTTGCAGTTAAGCTGATCGAAGATGTTTCGATTGCCGGACGCGCTCCGAAGAACGACCCTGCTATCTTCGCTCTGGCGCTTGCTTGCTCCACAAGTAATGACCTGACAAGACAATTAGCGCTGAACGCGGTGCCGAATGTCTGCAGAACCTTTACGCATCTGTCGCACTTCCTGACTTACATCAAGCAAGGTAAGTTGCGCGGATTCGGTAGAGGTCTGACAAGAGCTGTTGCTCGTTGGTTCAATGAAAAGCCAGTGGAAGACCTGGCTTATCAAGCAATCAAGTATCAATCACGCGATGGATACAGCCAGCAAGACGCTTACAGACTTTCACACCCTGCTCGATTCTTGAAGCTGGAAGCAGAAAGCCCAAGACGATTGGTTTATAACTTCATTGCTAAAGGCGAAGTACCGGAGGAACTAAATGGCTATGAAAGCGATGAGTACAAGCCGGTTCTGAGGCTCGCAGCTGCTCAGTCTGTATCGAAGGGACGAAGCGAAAACATTGTAAATGCCATTGAACAATGGGATCTTCCAATGGAAACGGTTCCAACCGAAAGCAGAACGCGTGAGGTGTACAAAGCGGTTCTTCGTAAAGCAGGTTTGACCTGGATTCTGCGAAACTTGGGTAACCTGACGGCGCAAGGAGTTCTGGACTCAAGAAGTGAGCTGGAATTCGTTATCGAAAGGCTGACCTCAAGACAACAATTGCGAAAAGCACGCATACATCCTCTGGCAATTTTCCAAGCTCTGCGCATCTACGTGACGGGAAAGGGATACAAGGGATCCAACACTTGGACGCCAAAACGCAGATTGATCGACGCACTAGACGAAGCGTTCTATGCATCGTTCAAGGAACTAGAGCCGACCGGAAAGCGAATTCTGTACGCAGTTGACGTATCCGGTTCAATGAGAGGAGCTCGTGCATCAGGGTTAACTAACATCGCCGTATTTGAAGCTGCCGCCGTAATGACGATGGCTGCTGCAAGTGTGGAAGAAGACTTCACCCTGATTGCATTCGACACCGCTACTTTTGAACTCAACCAACTGTCAAAGAGACAAAGACTCGATGACCTAGTTGCAAGATTTCAAAGCTTCGGTGGTGGTGGAACGGACTGCGCACTACCGTTCCAATATGCCCTCGACAAGAAGCTCAAGGTGGACGCATTTGTCGTCTTCACAGACAGCGAAACATGGGCAGGAAACCAACATCCAATCTATGCTTTGGATGCATACAGAAAGCGCATGAATTTGCCGAATACAAAAGCTATCAACGTAGCTATGACGGCAAATCGATTCACGACGCTGCCTAGCTCAGACCCATTCACTCTTGAGTGCTATGGATTTGACACAAGCATTCCGTCAGTGATCAGCTTGTTCCTCTCGGGGAGCTAAACGGAGTAAGCTGGTGGACGAAGGATATGGAAACAAATTCTGACTTCACCAGTATTCTCTGAATCATTTTGGTGCGAGCCGAATGAAGAGGATTACCGTCTGTCACACGAATTGCCTCTTTACGAAAATTGCTTGCACCACCTTCCAACAAGTGGGGATTCAATGCTTTCAGATCTCACTTGCGCTCCTGGGAGAATTCTAGCGAGGCTGGAAGCGCCGGCATCTTGCCGGCTTCAATACATGAAAGCGAGTCTGACTTTCAAACGCTGCAGGCCTCTGAAGATTACCGGAAATGATCATCGAGCTACGAACTCGAAGGCAGTTGGTTCGATTCCAACCGGGGGCAAAACTTATGCTCCGTTCTTCTAGCGGATAGGAAACCGTTCTTTCAAGACGGGAAGATGAGTTCAACTCTCATACGGAGTGAGTATCTAAAGTAAGGGGTGCCCGGACCGAATTGATAAGGTTATCGCTACGAACGAGGTGGTCGGTGGTTCGAATCCACCCAGCGGCTAAGTCGCTGTAGCTCAGTGGTAGAGCACCAAAAAGGTCTTATCGAAATAATGTTGTCTGGGTACCTTGTCTATTAAAGGAGGATGAGAGAGCGGCGGCAGCCCAGCGAACGGACGGAGCGTTTAGTTTTGATGCGAGCCGAAGGAAGAGGTTTATCGTTTGGAGACGCCACAATTCCCCTCTTCATTACAAATTGCTTGCATCTCTATCTACAGTAAAGGAGGTTGTTCGGACCGAATTGATATGGTTATCGATCATAACGAGGGGGTCGGTGGTTCGAGTCCATCTAGCGGTTTTCCGCTATAGCTCAGTTGGTTAGAGCACCAAAACGCCATATCAAAATGAATCGTCTGGACGACTGTCTTTTATTTGCGCGAGCCGAAAGAAAGAAGGTTCTCGTTTATCCACGAATCAACCATACTTCTTTTAGTTGAATCGTTCGGGCAATAGTTTTAACCCGGAAGCGAGATCTGGTGCGAGCCGATTTTAGAGGCTTATCGTCTTCTAAACGATCTGCTTAGCCTCTTATTTCTAAATCGTTCGCACCAGTTTCTCAAACAACTAGTAAATGGATTTAGAATGGGAATTTAGCAACGATGCACGGACCGAATTGGAAAGATTATCTTGCAACCGATGGAAGGGATGCTTCGATTCCACCTGGCGGCACGCTGCCAGAGCGAAACTGGCGAGCGGAACAGAAATCTTTTCATACTAGTGCGCTGTTCTACAAAAAACTGACGCGAGCCGAACAAGAAAAGCTTATCGATCGTCATCATGTAAGAAGACCAACAAGTGCTTTTCTTCGCTTGAATCGTTCGCGTCTTTGCTTGTTTGAGCTGATGCGCTGGACCTATTTTGATCTACTGTTCAGCGAGTTTGCAAGGCCGGACTAAGCGACTGCTTCTGTCTCGCTTTTGCCGTCATTCCTTCGCGATTTGATATCTTCGCTGAAAGAACTGTATAAGGTGCCTGCTTTGTCTTTCAATTGCAGGCTCTTTTCCTTGAGCTGTCCGGCTAATTCTTTACTCTTGTCGGCAATATCATGTCGTAGCTCATTGCCAGCTTTTGGTGCGAATAAATTACCCAAGACGAATCCGGCCGTCATGCCTGCTACTGTGCCGACAACAGCACCAGCTGCGGCTCCAACGAAGAAGACAACTTGCATTGTTTTCAACGGATTGAGAAGGTTATTGAACATGATCTGATTCTCCTGCAATTGTATTCGGACCTTGTTTTAGACAGACTGCTGCTTGTAAAGTTCCGAATGGAGAAGCCTCAAAACTATGACTTTAGAGCATTGGTTAAGCCAAGAAGATTGGTGAATATAATATCCAAGCCTTCGATTGTTCGGATGTAGGTTTCTGCCTCTTGATTGGATACCAGAATGTTTTTACCATCTGGATAGTTTGCTCGAAACTTTTTAAAATTATGAGTCGTTGTAGTTGTGGAGGACCACTTGCATTCAATGGCATCAATTGATGATCGGTTTCTCGGGATGACGAAATCGATTTCAGTTTGTTGTTTATCTCTCCAAAAATGAATTTCTTTGTCTGGTGTGAATGATCGAAGCGTTTCGAGCACAAGATGTTCCCACAAAGGGCCCAAGTCTGTGGGACGAAGTTCGGTCCAAGATCTGGCGTACGCAACAAAGCCTGTGTCGAATCCATAAGCTTTTGGTTGTGCAACGATTTCTCGGCGGCCGCCACCAGCGAAGGGGCGGATTAGTGTTATTGCGTGAGTTATTTGCAAGACTTCGATGTAGTTCATTACTGTGGGTCTGGAAAGACCAGCATGTTTTGCTAGGCTTGTAATTTCTATCAGGCCGCCGCTTTGCCGTAGTAATAATTCAATGAGTTTCAGAAAATTTGAACGTTTCTCTATGCGAAAAAGTTCTTGGACATCGCGAGCGTAAAATGAGTCTAGCCATTCAGAGTAAAAACTGAGGTCATGGTCTTGTGATAGCAGGCATTGTGGTAGGCCACCTCTGAGAAGGC
Organism: Candidatus Obscuribacterales bacterium; assembly: GCA_019747875.1. Lineage (GTDB taxonomy): Bacteria > Cyanobacteriota > Vampirovibrionia > Obscuribacterales > Obscuribacteraceae > JAIEPM01. Next base: position 640 of record JAIEQI010000068.1, on the reverse strand, counting down.
GCAATCGGACGTCCGAACTACCGAATGCGGCAAGTTCTGATGCAAGCACCGGCAGCAAGTGAATGACACGTTTTCGTCCGGCGAGGCTATCGCGAAATTTTTGAGTTGCAGATAGTGTCGAGGATCCGGTTGCTAGTATCTTGAGTTTGGGAAAGCTGTCAGCGGCAATCTTCAGTATTTTGCTTGGATCTGGTAACTGATGAATTTCATCCAGAATTATCTTTTTGCTTTTGACCTGAGAGTAGAATTGCTCAATGTCTTTCAGTTGATCGGCTACGCGTGGTAAATCACAGTTGAAATAAAGGGCATCAGTTAGCTCTTGGCATAGAGTGCTTTTGCCAACCCTGCGAACCCCTGTGAGCCAAACGATAGGAGCTTTTTGCCATGAGTTTTCTATTTGATTGAGCCAAAATGGTCGTGAAATCATTGAGACGTCTACCTTTTCGCTATGTAAGTACATTTTACATTTGGACGTCTAAATGTAAAGTCTATCTTCACCGCTTGTAAATGTTATATATGCTTGGTTTTCGAAGAACTGCTAAAACATATAGTGGAAGGATTCTACTTGGATTATGCATTACCGGCGACCGTAGAGCGCTCTTTTTCAGCCTGGGAATGGCTCGTGGAGATCGTTTAATCT
>JAIEQI010000169.1 GCA_019747875.1 Candidatus Obscuribacterales bacterium | reverse complement strand
CCAGCTTTCGCTCGGCGCTTACATAGTATCTCCATACTAGCTGCAAAAATCTGCACTAGACCAAGCTGAGATGAGATCGCCAACAGCATCATCTTGTCCGCCCATAAGTATGGGTAGCGGACATCCTGTCCGCTAGTTCAATCCATCAAAAAAACGAAGAAAAAGCTAGTGCGTGACCTTAACGGATCTAACTAAAGGGATCGCCTGAGGCTGCGGGCGGACGCCCCGTCCGAACTTCAGGCACTACCCGGCTCGGCTATCGCGCATCAAGTGTTGATTCTCGGATCTATCTATAAGTTGATTCTCAAATCTAATCTATAAAAGGTTGGCTCAAAATCGAAAAAACTCAGTCCTTCTCCTTATGTTTGAGGAGGATTAAGTAATGCAAGTAGAAAAGATATTCTCGTTCCTCGCCACGCTCTGTATTTTATCTCCTCTCTGTGTTTCGTCAGCACAAGCACAGGATTTCAGAGCGAGCGACCAATTCTCTGCTCGATACAATTCCTTCAGCGATTCACTCTCCTCTTTGGGCTTTGAAATGTCCAAGGCATACAATCAAGCACAAATGAAACAGGCCAGATGGCAATTTATGAATTCGCCTCCGACCGAACTGACGGATCCGATGTTTGCCGCTGCAATTAAGAAGAGTCAGCAATCCAATCAGCAGCAACAAAATCAGTCCAACAATGCAACTAATGCTTATGGGCTTCCTAACTTTGGTCTTCCAAACTATGGATTAGGTGGCTCGCTGTTCGATAACCCGTTCTTTTCTTCTCAGGGCAGCACTCAACAACGAGGACAGTAAATCAACCAAGCGCAGGTTCATTCGCGACAGAGTTCAAGAAAGAGTATCTTCGCAATACTAAATATGGTACTACGAAGCTACTTAGAAGCCAGCAGGATATCGGCGCATCCGGGCTCAAGTAAAGAATCAACGGAGGCTCGAACATAGGAATCCATCAGGATCGAAACTACGAAATCCCTTGTTATATAACCAATCCACAGACTATGACAGTCTGCTTTTCGGAGTTACTGGAAACAAAAAAGCGTAAGGTTCGTGTAAGTTTGGCATCCAAAACGCTGATATGACAAAAACTTTAGTGAATACGCGTGTCGGGCGGAGCCTAAAAAATTCCCAACAATTACGACAAGCCCTAGTCCGTCGGTCGCACGTAGATTGCCAATATTTCTCAAGCTCATTTCACATGAAGCCCCTCTCATAGCATTCAGGACGCCAACTCAGTAACCTATGGGACGCCGATATGGCAAAGCCAGAAAGGTCAATTAATGTCGGAAACTGAAAACCTCAAGAAGCTAGACAAACAGGCCGGGTCCGCCGCTGGGGCCGAAATCCAGCCGCCACGACTTGACGACCTGAACACGCCGGGGACTCATGAAGAACGGCTGGCTTGGGTCAGACAATCATATGAACGCTTCTTTGAAAAAGTTCGCGAACATGATGCACTGTTGAGGCCTATCGAGTTACACTAAGTGCTCGAAGCAGGTGCTTACCTAAACTGATTGCTAAACCGTCATTAGTAGTTCGACGGTGTGAGCTCTGTTTCCGTCCCGAGCAGGTTCTGGAACATGACGCAAACCATCAACAAACAAAGCAGCAAGAAGACCGACCAGACGCAGAGCAAGTCGGTTTACATTGAAACGTTCGGCTGCCAAATGAACAAAGCCGACTCGGAAAACATGCTTGGGCTCCTGGAGGAAATCGGCTACAAGAAGACCGATGATTTAAGCACCGCGGACCTCAAAATTCTCAACACATGCGCCATCAGGGAAGGCGCAGAAGACAAAGTTTTTAGCTACCTTGGGCACTGGCGCAGACTTAAAGAACAGCGACCAGGCAGCCTCATCGCTGTTGGCGGCTGCGTTGCGCAGGATGCCGGGGCAGATTTGATACGGCGGGCGCCAGGCGTCGATATAGTCTTCGGAACGCATAACCTTTTCCGCCTCCCAGAGTTAGTTATGCAAGCCGTTCAAAGCAAGAAGCCGGTTGTCGAAATCATTCAAGAGCTTCCCGATGACCTGCCTGAACTGCCGGTGATCAGGCAAAGTTCGTTAAGTGCCTGGGTCTCCATAATATATGGATGCGATTACAACTGCACTTACTGCATAGTCCCCTACGTGCGTGGACGTGAAAAGAGTCGCCCAGCCGACCAGATCGTCCAAGAAGTTCGCGAACTGGCCGATGCAGGCTACAAGGAAGTGGTCTTTCTCGGACAAAACGTCACAGCCTACGGTCACGATCTCGATCCCGCCATCCATCTGGGCGACCTGATTAGAAGAACGGGCGAAATCGAAGAGATTAAGCGAGTACGCTTCGTAACCGGACATCCACGAGATTTGAAGGATGAGATCATCGATGCCGTATCCGATGTCTGGAATGCCTGTGAATACTTCCATGTGCCGATTCAAGCCGGTGACGACCGCACTCTAAGGCGAATGGCGCGAGGCTACAAAGTCGATTTCTACCGCCGGATGGTTGAGAAGATCCGGGCAAAAATGCCGGACGCCGCAATCACGTCCGATATGATCGTTGGCTTCCCGGGCGAAACGGAAGCCGAATTCATGAATACAGTCAATCTCGTTGAAGAACTGTGCTTTGACTCTTGCAACACTGCCGCATATTCGCCCAGACCACACACACCGGCAGCTAACTGGCCGGATCAGGTGCCGGAACATGAGAAATATGAGCGCCTGCGTTTCCTGAATTCAGTGGTGAGTGAAGTTTCGCACAGGCGAAACAAGCGCTACCTCGGAAAGAAGGTCGAAGTGCTAGTTGAAGGTCCCAGCCAGCGAAATGCTGAGCGGATGGCTGGACGCACAAGAACTGGCAAGGTCGTCAACTTCGAAGGTAGCGCGGAGCTTATCGGACAGCTCGTCGATGTAACGATCGAAGCGGCAAATGCCTGGGCGCTGCGCGGCGCGAAATACATCTGACCCGACCCATCCACCATACCAGGGGCATGCCGCGGTTCGATCCCGGGAGCGCCGGCATCCTGCCGGCTTCTGACTACCCAACAGAAATCGCTGTATTAGGCTGTTCAAACTATATAAGAGGAACCGTTTCGGCGGCATCGAAACGTGGTGGGATCGAACCCGCGTTGTTCCCAGCCAGGAATGCCTAATGATCGGGTTCCACGGAAGGAAAAATGGTGGCTGCTAAATCGAAGGGGCGACGCATCATTTGTGCATCGCCCCTGTTCTTAATTAGTCTCTGAGCTCGATCGCAAGCAAGTTATGCGAGGCAGCGCTCTGCAAGCTTGATTTCACGCTTGAAGATCTGGCTCCCGGAGCCGACGATAAACACAAGAGTGTCTTCAGTAACGAATTGGACTTTTCCACCAAGCACGTTCAATTGCGTGCGGCGCGACCAGACTTTAGGCGCCAGGATAGCCAACTTTTCTTGTCCCCATTCTTCCACTAGGGAACGAACGATTTGGCAAATAGTGACACCATCGGCTTGAGAGTAAATAGGATCCATTGGGGTGAAACCTCGCTTGTGAGTTAAGGCAAAGCAGACTGTCGGGTGACGCGGGTGCCGACAACTTGCAGATGAGCTAATTGGGTAGTAGTAAAACCTAGTGATTTAATAGTAGCGAGAACGAACAAGAATCACGATGGAGATTACAACCGACTATAGCTGCACTAAAGTGCAAATGTCGTGCGCGTATCCCACAAAAGATTCTGTGCAATGCGACCCTAGCTCCGCCAACACACAAACTGCAGCCGGATCCTGACAATTTTATGTGCCAATTGGCGTGCAAAGTCCCACATCGAGGGACGCTATAACGGCCAGAGCGCGTTTTCGCATTTCCAGGCGTTTTGAAGCCTTGTCCATTGACGCCAAATCGGCTGGAATATCTACGATCCCCCAATTAGAGTTAATTGGCTGGAAGTTCTTGGGGTTCGCGCTAGTGATGTAGCGGATTAATGCTCCAAGCATACAGGTGTTCGGCAGAGTCAATAGTTCTTCGCCATTTAGCAGCCGAGAAGCATTGATAGCCGCAAAAATCCCCGTCGCCGTCGACTCGCTATAACCTTCCACCCCAGTAAGCTGACCAGCGAAAAAGACATTCTGCCGCGCGTGCAGATTCAATGTCTGCGATAAAACAACCGGGCTGTTCAAATATGTATTGCGGTGCATCACACCCAGACGAACGAACTCAGCGTTCTCAAGCCCCGGTATCATGCTGAACACACGCTTTTGCTCAGGCCATTTCAGATTCGTTTGAAACCCGACGATGTTGTACAGATTCGCAGCAGCATTATCTTGCCTCAGCTGAACTACGGCAAATCCTCGTTTTCCGGTGCGGGGATCTTCTAGACCGACAGGCTTCATCGGTCCAAAACGCAGGGTGTTGAAACCACGCGATGCGATTTCTTCAACTGGCAAACATGATTCGAAAAATGGCGTGTCTTTCTCAAAGTCCTTCAGTTGCACTTTCTCTGCGGCACAGAGTGCATTCCAAAATGCCTCGTACTCCGCCTTATTCATTGGGCAATTGATATAAGCTCCGTCACCTTTGTCGTACCGGCTTTTCTCAAATGCGAGATCCATGTTGATTGATTCTCGTGTAAGAATCGGTGCGGCTGCGTCAAAGAAGTGTAGCTGTGATTGACCGGTTATTTGTTGAATCGACTCAGCAAGCGCCTCTGAGGTCAGCGGTCCAGTTGCAACTATTGTGATACCGTCTTCGGGTATTTTCTGAATTTCTTCGCGGTGCAAAGTAATAAGCGGATTGTCAGCGATAGCATCAGTAATTAACTGTGCGAACATTTCGCGATCAACAGCTAACGCACCACCGGCTGGAACCTTTGCCCGCCAAGCTGATTCAACAACCAGCGAACCCAAGATCTTCATTTCTTCTTTCAGAAGTGCCGAAGCATTTTTTTCGTCGAAGGAGCCGAGGCTGTTTGAACAAACGAGTTCAGCAAGGCGATCAGTGTGGTGCGCCCCAGTTTTTCGCACAGGTCTCATTTCATAGAGATCAACTCTTATACCTCGGCGTGCAAGCTGCCATGCAGCTTCAGACCCGGCCAAACCGCCGCCAATAACGGTGACTTTCTTCTCTTTCATAACTCCACCGACGATGCGAAAGTACAGAAGTCTAGCAGGTTGACCTCTCCTAGAGCCATAATCAGCTTAATGATCCAGGAGTAAACGCGGAACAAGCAACTCCGCCCATTAATACCGCTCTACTCTAAAATAACCTTGCTGCGGGAGAAGTCTAAAGTCAGCTTGCGACCTGAAAGGAATTTCTCACCGATAATAGCTCTGGTCTTGATACCACCCAAGACGACCACCTGATGGGGTTCAGCCCCCAATGACATAGTGCCGAGATAGTGATCCATAAGCACGGTTTGAAAGCCGACTACAACCCGGCGTGCGCCTAAACGACGCCATCCAAGAGCCTTCGCCAGCTCCTCGTTAATGGCCATCGCACCGCCAAACTCAAGAGAGACAGCCGCTTCGACTTCCACTTCCAAGCCATCCGACGCGATCACGATTACCGGCAAGAGTACCTTGCCCGCCTCATCAATTCGCCCATGAATTACACTATGCTTCAACTGCTTCTTCCGTTCTGCCTAGCAAAGTTGGTCTACGGCTGGATTCTCGCTAAGACGATAAGCAAAGAACTGCGAGCGAATGTGTTTCTTTCGAGCGCGGTTCAGTACCTCATAATCATCCAGTCCGATGAAATAGTCACCCGATTCAGGCTCAATGGCTACTATCCAATCCCTGTATCGTTCTCCGAGTTCAGAAAAGAGCCTCTCAAAAATAGGGAAGCATGCTTCGTCAAGCTCCTCCCTGGTGTAGATTTTTTGCTCTCGATTATCCGGTTGAGTCATTCTGAGTAACTGAGTGTTTACATCCTGATTAGTAATCTGCAAGCTAGTTGCAGGCCCCGAATCCCAAGAGTGCTGCCAAGAGCACAGGGCGAGGACTTTAGCCAATTATAAACTGCCCGTGCGGCTTTCCGTCCTCTTGGCGTCAATACCTCGTTGTGATAGCCTGATGTGCGAATAGAGATGCCGCCCACGGGAACACTCGTGATTCCATTAAGTCTTTCAAATAGAGGGCATTTTTGGCGTTGCCTTTCTATTGGCACTTGGCGTTGAGGTTCTGGTTTAAGAGTGCAAGAACTTGCCGTTGATAACTCTGCGGAAAAAGGTCCCCATAATGACCAGGGGCCCCGCATGCGCGTTGTCTTGAAGTTCTTTGCCCTCTGGCTATCGTCACTTGTCATTCTGGTCGTAATCGCATTACTCAGTAATATTGAATGGGCTCGCAGGCACATCGCAACGGCATTGTGCCAATCCTTTCACCGAAATGTGACTCTTGGTCACCTCTCATGGAGCTTTGGTTTACAGGGACTTTCAATCGATACAGACCGCTTGGAAATAAAGGACAGAGATGGCGGACCCTTCATCATTGCGGGCAAATCGGAAATCGGCATCGCTTTTCTACCATTGTTGCAGCAAAAGCTAGTAGTAAAGCACTTGCAGTTCACAAAACCAGAAGTTTGGGCAGTTCAATTCAACGAGAAGAACTGGAACTTCAGCGACTTGCTCACCGAAGGTCCCGAAATACACATGTTGCAAATCGAGAACGGCGTTCTTCATTTGCGCAACTTGAAGCACAGCAAGCTTGGATCAGGAAGTACAGCAGAAAGCACCACCCCTGTAGCATTCACGACGCCCGTGCCTAGCCTGAATGATGTTCCTATACAAAAATACGGACAGGCTGATCTTGTTTCTTCTATTTTGCAGCAGGGGACTACGCCCAAGCTGGACCAAGCGCCTGAGAAAGCTCGCAGTCAACGAAGCGCGATAGAAGAACAGCGGGCAAAAGATCATCTGGCGGGAAATACATCCGAAGCCGAACACGCAAAGCATTCAGTTCCAACAAAAGAAACAGCAGATTGGAATGAGTACACTCTGCGCAATATCAAGTTATCAGTGACCTTCCCTCGAGGAAAACGAAACTGGCCTCTTTATGCCTCGTTCAAAGTCCCGCTAAAAGATCCCAAGATAGGCTCATACGAGACTGGCGTCACGCTGTCCGCAACCGGAAGTGGTGCCTACGAAGATTGGCAAAAGAATAAATACAAAATTGACCTCAAACTAGAAAAGTTCGATCCTTCCAAATTCAGACCATTCCTGACCAACTTGCCTGCCGTCAGTGGATTATCGAACTTCGAGATCAAAGGTGAAGGAGTCTTCAACGAAGGATTCATAGCAAGGGCAAAAGGAAATGTAGATACGCTCGTCATACCGACCGGCAAAGAAAAAGATCTGGAACTGGACCACAGCAAGATTTCCAGCATGCTGATTATCGACCCGAAGATCTTCAAGTGGGAAGATCTCAGGGTTCTTCTGGGCAACTGGGAACTTGAATCATCCGGTCAACTCGAGAACTGGCAACGAAAGAACAATCACTACGAAGCTCGTGTTGGTGGAAAGCTAAATGATCTCAGCGGCTTCTTTAACAAAGTCGTCTCAAAGTTCGCACCACCTCAAGAGAAAACGGACACAGCAGAACAGAAGCTTCCCGGTGGGCTCAAACCAACGCAAAACAAGCTTGCCGGCAGTGCAACAATCGAGCTACATCTGGCTGGTGATGAGAAGCAGCAAAACATAGCAACAGACATCAAAGCAAACGGTGTTCCTCTAACCGAACTTGTTGAAAGCGGGAAGGGCGGCAAGTTCCTCGAATCACTGAACATCGATCCAAGCGCGCCAATTACAGGTGAGCTGAAGATCGATCAAAACAAGAAGATAACACTCAAAGACATTCAGATACCGATGGATGATACATCGGTAAAACTCTCAGGTTACATTGATGAGGCTAACGATAAAACCGAGATCGATTTCCAGTCCGAAAAACTGAGTTTTGAGACATTCAAAAAGCGCATTGGACCGGATAACGACATTCTCAAAGCTTTGAGCGGTGGAAAAGGGAAGAGCCGGCCGCTGGTCGTTTCCGGAAGAATGAACGTCAAAGGAAGTTACAAACTAATTGAAGGAAAACAGTCACTCCTCATGGACTCCAAGCTGGATAACATGAGCTTCTCAAACGACGCCGGGGTGATCTTCTCCAATGTCAGCGGCGAAATAAAATATGACGGCGATCGCGTAAAAGTCAGCAAGTTAAAGGGACGGATTCCAGCAGGGGTGGATAAGAATCCAGGCGATATCCTGATTGATGGACTTTTCACAACTGATAAATCCGGACGATTTCAGCTAGACATGAAGGGTCATGACATCGTAGTCAGCCAGCTCAAGGACTGGCTAACAAGATTTGGCTTGAAACTTCCACAGAACTATGCGGACAGACTAGCTGGTGAGGTGCGCGAACTCAAAGCGCACGTCGATGGAACAGAGTCGCACTACAACCTTAACTTCAGCATGAATCCAAACGAACTGGTTGTTATGCTGCCGGGACGGGCCAATGAGAATCAAAGCCAGCAGTTCCGTTTTTCATCCGGGCTAATTACTTACGCAAATAGCGAACTTAATCTCAAAGATGTTGTCGTCACCAGTCGTGGTGGCAAGATGACGGTGACAGGAGCCATGAGTGGAGCGATTGATGCGCTCAGAATCAAACAAGTCCGCGTAAAGAGCGAAGGATTCGAACTTGCGGATTTGCAGGGAGCTTTCAAGGCTGGAGCAGTTCCGGCAGCAAAGGTAAAGAGAGCGAGTTACCCAGCATTACCGGATTTGTTTGTGCCATCATCAGGCTCGTCATTACATGGAAAGGTGTATGGCGACATGGTTCTGGTCCAAAACGGATCTGACATAAATGTTGACGGTGTGGTCGGATTCCATAATGCTGGAGGTCGATTTGGTTCAACCGGCATGCAAGTTGAGAAGCTAACGGGACTAGCAGCGATATCGCGTTCACAAATCGTTTTACAGGACACCTCAGGACAACTCGGACAGAGTACATTCTCGTTAGACGGCGTAATCTCCAATTACAGATCACCGAACTACACATGGGAAGGACAACTGCGCGGTCAATTCTTCCCAGACGAGGTGGAAAAACTTGCCGACAATCTTGGCCATGGAATTGAAGTTGCGTCATCCTCAAACGATGCAATCGGATTGCGCGTATCGGGCGGCGGAGACAAAGACAAAGCTGACATCAAATTCCGCGGACGTGCAAAGAAGGGACAAGGTCTCTATCTAAAAACGGCATTCGGTACTTTCACGCAGCCAAAGGGACACCCACTATTCTTCAATGGATCGATGAATTTGAATCAGGAGACATCACAGCTGGTGCTCCCTGACTTCAACATCATTTCTGGCGAGGATGCAAGCCATGGCGACCTTCTGCATGGTAGCGGCATGTTCCAATGGGCATCGGAAACCGCAGAGAAGCCAGCATCGATTGCATTCTCCCTAAGCACACCACAGCCAGTGAAGCTGGTCACAATTGCTGAAATCATCGGTCAGAAAGGTAAGGGAAGTGCATCAAATGACATCGGCGGTTATTCGCAGGTCAATTTGAAGGTCGAAGGACCAGTTAACGATTTGGTATTGAACGGCAACGTTGCATTGGACAAGGTCTCTCTGCCGGGCGTTCATATGGACAATCTCAGCGGCAAGCTGGACCTCCCCAACTGGCACTTGAATCAGACCGATAAGGAAGCGACAACAAGCTCCTCAGCGAAATTGACAGTGAGCAATATGAGCTTTGGTGGACTGCTCATGAAAGATGCTAGCGCAACCTTATCACTCGATAGCACCAAAGGCATCGTTATGAAAGATGGCCAGGCGCAAGTTGCCGGCGGCAAGCTGACGATGAAGGGCTTCTATAATCCACAAAATCAAAAATATCATTCTGATATAAACATCTCGAAATTGGTCGTCGACCAGTTTGTAAAAGATGTGATGGACAATTCTAGCGGCGTCACGGGATTGGCAGACCTGAGTTTAACGCTGGAGGGAGAGAACGAAGCCGTTACCATTATCGGTAACAAAGCTGGCGAACAGTGGTTCAAGCATATGAACGGCACCGGAAAGTTCAGTATCTATCAGGGTAGCGTGGCGAACTTCGGTAAGCTGCAAGAAAAACTGAACGCCGCAAACTTCATTCAACAAGGACTCTTTGGTTTCAACGTGAACAATCTGCTGCAAGCGATGATGCCTGTCAACTCCGGACAATTCAATGAGATATCCGGGAAGATCGAGATCGGAAATGGCAACATTGATTTCGACGAAGTGCGCTTCGATGGCGAGAATTTGCGCATGCGCGCCGCCGGAAAATTTGATGCAATGAATCACAAGTTAGACTTTGATGTCGCCGGCAATGTGCCGCGCGTCAGCAGCAGTATCATCCCTGGTGCCATCGGCGACATGTCGAGAAAGATTACTCTTCAACGCATGTTCCGAATCGTAACCTTCCGCAAGCTAAAAGACCTACCAGCACTGCCACTTTTGGGTGATATCGCCAACGACGATCCGCGCGCCTTCCGATTCGAAGTACTTGCCTCAGCCGACAATCAAAAGCTGATCACCCAATCAGTAGAGAAGTCGTTCAAATGGCTTCCCAACAGACCACTGGCATCGCCACACCCTGTTCCTGGAATGTAAACACGCGGCAGCGCTCGGAATTATTCCTTCAAGAATTTGCGGCAAATGTCAACACCAGATGATGAAGCCTACCTGTGTGGGCAGTTCTGTATAGAACTACTGGCGAGCAAGATAAGGAGCAAGCCGATTTAGACAGAGTTGCGGATCTCAAGTCAAAATTCTTGGCTGCTAATGTCCCGTAAGTCCCCCGCGTCTTCAGTCCGATAATGGGGTTGAGAAATCGAAGGATCATAGTACCATAGTACTGATACCGTTTTTGGTGCACAATGCCGCCGCGTCAATTTCAAAATCGAGATCTGAAATCATTAGCTGAAAATGCGGCGACGAAGGCGGGTCCCTTTGACTGCGAAGTAAGCGATGAAGCAACGAGAAACGCTAATAAGTATCTTCGATTTCTGAGCCGCGAACGCGGGCTATCAGACAACACGATTCTTGCATATCAAAATGATCTACGCGCATTCGTAGCCTGGCACCACCAGCGGGGCGGAAAGATGGATCGCTTCGCGCTGACATCCTATCTTCAACATCTGAAGACAGATGGCATGAAAGCCTCGTCATTGGCTCGAAAGCTCGCCACACTGCGAGGCTGGTTCGACTGGCAGTTACAAAATTCTTTGATCAGCAGCGACCCTAGTGATGGCATCGTGAATCCGAAGATGCCGCGAGTACTCCCTCAAGTTCTAGCGACTAACGAAATCAACCACATGATACAAGCAGCAGAGAATTCGAGAGAGAAAGTGATTGTTGAATTGCTCTACGGTGCCGGGTTACGTGTTTCTGAGCTTATATCTTTGCGCCTAAAGGATCTCAACTTAAATCACGGATATGTTCGCTGTTTTGGCAAAGGTTCCAAGGAAAGAATTGTTCCAATAGGCAAGCAGGCCATCTTTGCTATAGAAGATTATCTAAAAAGCGATGGTCGATTTCAGCAAGCGAGCCGCGAAAGCGAATTGCTCTCAAGCAATAGAAGTCGGCAAGAATCCGGAGCGCCCAAGATCGAACAGAGCGGCTCTAACACTAGATCTTCAAAGACAGGAATGAACGCAAAGGCAGGAAGCGCGAAAAAATCGCAGCAGAAAGTGGTGCCTGCCGGTAACAATCGGCGCAAGAAAGTACTCGAAGAGTCGCCAACCTTGCTTGCCGATCGAAAAGGACAGCAGCTTAGCAGGCTTGTTGTTTGGCAGATTATCAAACGGCTGGCCAAAAAGGCAAAGGTAAAAAAGCCACCATCTCCGCACACGCTGAGGCACAGCTTCGCAACTCACTTACTCGAGAACGGCGCGGACCTCAGAGTGGTGCAAGAGTTACTTGGTCACTCCAGCATCGTGACCACCCAGCTCTACACACACGTGAGCCGCAAGCATCTGAAGAAAGCTTACATGGCGGCTCAACTCAAATTGGATGATCTTGCGTTCGCCCGTGATATCGAACGAGAAACGGCGCGAAACGAGCAAGACAGTGGTGCCCAGTCAGACTAGCTAGCAGAACCCAAAGCGATGCTGAGCATTCAATCAAAAACCTCTGGGGCAATGAGGACAAGTGATTGAACCCGGCCATTACAAGCCAAGTGATGGTATACAAACCCTAGCGGTATATAAACCCTAGCCAGCTCAGATTTATGGGACTCAGGTAGTCAAGCAACGTTGCTTCAGCAAAATCCGAAAGACCCACTCTGACGTAGAAAATCAGAAGCAAATTGTGTAGCTAAAGATGACCGAATTTAACGGCTTTCAAGAACTGATTCATAATTAATCTTGAAAGAAGTCTCAGCGCAACCCCTTATAGGGTACCTTTATGGAGAGGGCTGGGTGTATACCGGCCGGCACAAGTCCATGTATGTGAGCACAGAGCCAGGAGAGAGCAGTTGCCCTCCCGCTCGTCCCAGATGGACACCAACAAGACAACCATCATAGCGAGTAAGTTTGATGCGACAAAAGAACAAGGGTGAGGGCACCAAGATAGCCCAGGCTGCCAAAGAACTTGGCGTCACTTCCGTCACGATCCGTAGATACCTAACAGAGTTCAACATTGAAACAACAGCCGACGAGAACGGTATCAAAGTTCTTCCGAAGCAAGCAATGGATGAGCTTGCCCTGATTCGTAAGCACAAAGAAGACGGGCTTACAAATCCGAAAGTTTTGGAAATTCTCGAAGAATCGCGAGCCAAAGGTGGCAGCAGCGAGAAAGCCAAACCAGCGGCTAAAGAAAAAGAGAAGGAAAAGGAAAAAGAAAAGCCTGAACCAGCTCGCAAAGCCATGCGCAGAGCACCAGCCGAACCAACGCCTGTTTCCAAAGCCAAAAAGACTGTCAGCAAGAAAGCGGCTGCGGTCGTAGAAGAAGAGGAAGAAGAGGAAGAGGAAGAAGATACTGAGGCTGAAGAAGAGGAAGAAGGCGAAGAAGAGTCAGAAGACGAGGAAGATGAAGATGCAGAAGCCAAAAAGGCTGATGCAGCTCGTAAAGACGAAGGTCCAGTCGCCATCCCCACAGCTGACGGGAAATCTAAGTATTCGCTGACCTGCCAAACTTGCAATAAAGTCTTCGAACATATGAACCCGAGACTCAGAGATTGCTTGGATTGTTATCGAATCAAACGCAAAGAGCGCAGACGCGGCGGTGACAAACATAAGAACGTCATTCAAAATCCTCTTGCACAGCAAGTATTGAGCAAGAATCAACAAGCTCAACAAGCAGCTCAGATGCAAGCTGCCGCACCAGAGATGGAAGCACCAACGCCGGTAGTTATGGCCCGTGCTCCAATCGAACAACAGCCACGCAAGATCTCCGTTCGCGAACAGCTAAACTTTGCGCCGGTGGGAACAACTCCGTCGGTTTATCAAAGACCAACTCAAGTTCGCAACTACAGAAAAGCAATCGAGGAAACTCGTCAGATTACCTCTAACTTGAAGCGTCGCCTGGAACGTCCTGATTTGCCGGAAGCAGAGCGACGTTTCCTCGAGCAAATCTACGCCTATCAGTTGATTCTTCATCAAGGCTGGAAGCATCTCTCTGAATACAAACAGGGTGATTCTCCTCGCCACGAGAACTAAGCGAGACTGCTAATACTGAAATGCGCCTGTTCAATGTTTGAACAATAGGTTCTGGCGCGCATTTCCAAGGATGTAACTTAGCAGAAGTCTGCCTAAAGGCTTATTTAGAACGGTTCCGGCATATCGCTAAGCGATTTCGGTGTTGGTCCTACCGGTTGGGCAAACACGTCGTCGCCAATCAAGCCTGGCACCGCTGACGGTGCAGCACCATTTGCTGTGCGTGGTGGCATGGGAGGCATAGAGCCTGTAGGTGGAACGTATCCCTGAAATCCAGGCGTTGCAATCTGTACGGGCTGAACAACCGACTCAGGCACTGTCAGCCCTCGATTCAGTCGAACAGGGATAGCTTCGCCCTCTTCGAGAATGAACTCATTTCCTCGATGGCGGCGTGCATGAGTGACGCCGATACCATCTGTGAACGCGCCAAACATACTATTGAAGTGTTTGCCGGTGTCAGCAATATCGAAGCCAAGATTTCTTTTCTTCGGTCCCTTCTTAAACGCGTGGGCAGGATTGCTGTCAATAAATCCACTAAAAGGAAGGTGGGTTCCGTCCGGTAATACTAGCGATTGAATAGAAACCTGCATCTGACCAGGCATACCGGCTCTGAGCTTCTTAGCTGGAGTCACGGCCGTTACCGCTCCCACAATCTTGCTATGCTGCGGGATGACTTGCATACCATTTTGAACAAAACCGTCTTCCAGTTTTATCGCAAAAGTGTCACCGGGCAAGCTTTTCCCGGATGAAATCGTGTGTTCGAGAATTCCGGTGAGAACGACACCAGGCTGGACCCGATTCGTCATCGTCGGCATCTGCCCTTTCCAGAAGTTGTTACCGATTTGCCCCGGAACCATTGGCGCCATGCCAGGGACCATCGGAGCTCCACCCGCCATGTTTGTCGGTTGACCCGGAAGCATAGGAGCTTGGCCAGGCAAAGTGGTCGGCTGTCCCGGAATCGTCGCCCCAGTCAGGCCCGCTATTTGAGCCGCGGCTTGTTGTGAACTCATCATCGAACCTGGAGCTTGAGGTGGCTGTTGCTTTTGGATCTCCCATTGGCTACGGGCCTCCGAAACACACTGCATAGACACGGCATATACAGCGGCAATAGCCAGGTTTACAACGCTTGTTTTTGAGAGTCGCCTCATCTTTTCTCATCGCTCCGTCGACTTAGCTTCTGGGCATGCCTACACCGCTTTTCCAGGCTTCGCTATTCTGAAACGGAGTCTATCGAAAATTCTAAGGTAGCGCTATGTGAGGATTACGAACGTGGTAAGATCCTCATCCTGGCTGCATGAAAAGCAGCTTTTATTGTTTGTCCCTTGCCTGCAAAGCAGGCCGCAAAGCCCATGGGGGAGTTATCGTGTCAGAAAAAGCAAGAAAATACGAAACAGTTTTCATCGTCCGTCCGACTTTGGACGATGAATCCGTCGACCGCTGCGTGAATACTGTAGAAGAATTCATCAAGGCTCAAGGCGGAAGCATCCTGAATACCGAAAAGAAAGGTCGTAAAAGACTTTCTTACGAAGTGAAGAAGCTTCGTGACGGATTCTTTGTGGTTCTTCGCTACGAAGTGAAGCCCGAAGCAATCGTCGCCTTCAAGCGCATGATTCAGTTGAACGAAGATATCATTCGTTCGATTACCGTGACTCTGGAAGAAGAAGCCCTCCAAGTCAGCCTGTAATCAATATCCGGGGGAAAATAGATGAGCAGCTTGAGCAAAATAGTTGTGTCCGGAAGAGTAATTCGTCCGCCTGAAAAGCGGTTCACCCCGAATACAAACGTTGCTGTCACCGATTTCACAATCGCCGTTGAGTCCAATCCTCGTCAGGATGGGACTGTTGAAAGCCATCCCGTCAAAGTTATCGCCTGGCGCGATCTCGCTGAGAGACTGGCTCAAGACGTTAAGAAGGGCGACCTGGTAGCCGTTGATGGACGTTTGCAATTGAATTCCTACACAAATTCCGAAGGCCAACGCCGTCGGGACGTCGAAATCGAAGCAAGCACAGTTGAAAATCTGACTCAAATCGTTAACGGCGGCGGCTCCGCGTCAGTGCCAGCCGAAGCCGGTAGATCTGTTGTCAGAGCAGCGGCCAAGCCAAGCAAGCCAACTGAAGCTGCGCCAGACGATCTCGATGCAATATTTGCAAGCGAAGACGAGATCCCGTTCTAAACAGGAATCTACGACTGACTGATCTATTGGTGCAAGGAAGATTGCCCCATCCAGTAACTGAGAAGCGAGCGTTGAGTCGCTCAAAAGGTCCAATGCTTAGGCGTTGGAGCCGCAGTACTGGCAGCGCACCTATTCCCTGAGTGCTCGAGCAATCAAACCTCGTAATAAATTCACACGTCATATATTAGGTAAACAGAAATGCCCAGAAGAGAATCCTACGGAGCCACCCGTCAAAAATCATGCAAACTTTGCCAAGACAAGATTTTTGAAATCGACTACAAAGACACAATGCGCTTACGCAAGTTCTTGAGCGAAAACGGCAAAATTCTTGGACGACGAATCACCGGAAATTGTTCGGAACATCAAAAGCAAATCACACTAGCAGTGAAACGCTCCCGAGAAATCTGCCTGATCGCAAACGGCTACGAATAAATCACCAAAGAGCGGAGAGAAGTCTCCGCTCTTTCTTTTTTTGAAACACTAAACAATCTCGTACTCGCCTTCCTCTTCGCGTACAACAGGGGGAAGATCGAGTCCTTTATATATGCGCTCCACGGGGATATTTAGTGATTTACCGGGGCAGCAGGTTAACTCAAGATTTGCTAGTCGATGAAGAATGATCGCATCCCATTGCTCCTGATTTACTCTTTGGTGCAACTCAATTCTCATTCGGTCCTGATAAATGATCACGTACTGTTTCACGGTATGGATCGATTTATAGGCTGCCAGTTTTTCACGTAAGTCAGTTTGTCTTGTAGAAGGAGAGAGTACTTCTATAATCAAGACCGGCTCGGTAATAACATACTGGTCGGCATCGAACGGCTCACAGGTGACCATAAGATCGGGATAGTAAAAGCAATCAGCTTTTTCAATTCGCAGTTTTAGATCAACAACATAGACGCTGCAAGATGTGCCATCTAAATGCTCTTCAATAAGTCCACTAAGGTTGAGGCATATACGGTTATGAGATTTTGAAGCCCCCGACATTGCAAAAACTTGTCCGTTAACGTATTCGTGCCTAATCGGCGAAGCCATTTCCATGTCCAAATACTCTTGAACACTTAGACGCTGCGATCTTGTAGGTTCGGACATTTGTTTCTCCCTAACTTGTTACATCGAGGAAACAGACTTAAATCATTATATCTAGTTTTTACAGAGAACAAGAATCGCTACAAACGCAAAATGGATGCGCTGATCTCATCTAGGCACGCTTAATAACTGGCGCCACTCCGGACCTGGCGAACTATTCTCGGTGTTGGTGTAATTGCCGAGGTTGTCGATCCAGTGATAGCGGGGACCATATTCGACTTGATACTTAGTTCCAGTGTTGGGATCTTGCACATTTTCAACGCCACGGATAGCATCTGAGAAGTTGTTTGCTGCTCGATCTTGGACAGCCTGTCTGTTCCAGTAAGCTTGATGCAAACGATCGTTTGCGGCTTGCTGCGACCAGTAGTTATTCATGATCGCATCTGATTGACGTTGAGCGGCAGCTCGGTAGTTGCGCGAGACTTGACCAGCAGTTGCGACAGCCTGCCCGCCCCACTCTGGGTTTATTTGGAACGTTTGAAGCATGTGCAATATCACACCGAGTACAGCAGCTTCGCGATCCGCCGGACCAACAGATCCGGCAACCTTAGTTACCCACCACATCCCCGTACCGTTCATCACGGTGGCCTTTGTTACTGCAAGATAATAGGAAACGGCAGGTAAGTTACCGTACATCGCGTGTAGCTTAATTGAAGCAGCTTCAGATCTGGTGGCGCCCACGGTGCCATTCACATCGCGAGCAACGTCTGGATGATCATGTTGTTCAACGACCTGAATGTTCTTGAAATAAGGCTTCATGTATTTGAGCGCATAGAGTTCCGCAAAGCGTCTTGCGGGAATATAGCGGCGAATCTCCGATCCATTGTATTTGCGCCCTTCCCAAAAGCCCAGACTCGATAGGGTTGCAGTAGGCATTGTGAAAGGAGGTATTTTTCCGTCACCAATGAATGCCGTAATCAGCCCATCAGGCGAAGTGGCCTTAACCCAGGGGCGTGCATCAATTGCAACTGGGCGAACCATCCCTCCTTCAACTTTCCAACCGGTGGGTACTTCAACAGTGAATGAGTTCTGGTCCGGATCGCGAAATGTTGTCCAGCCATTGAAGGCAGTCGGAGCAAGGCCGGAGGGTGCGCCCATAGCCTCTCCCGGATTTGGCAGCGGAGCACTGTTCCCCAACCCGGGCAATCCACTTCCCTCATTTAATCCGGCTTCCGATGTAGGCAGATCCTCTTCGTCCTTCGCACTGGCTGCGGTGGCATCAGCAGGCAGCGGTTCAGATTGTTGAGACGGCTCAGGCAGCTCAGGTTCTTGACGCTGCGATTGTTGTTGTTCCGAGCTGTTCGCCCCCGGGAGCGCCGGCATCTTGCCGGCTTCTAACTCTTGCAAGGAATTCTGCTCAGAATTGGATTTGTTCGCTCTGTTCGATCCCGGGAGCGCCGGCATCTTGCCGGCTTCTAACTCTTGCAAGGAATTCTGCTCAGAATTGGTAGTCCCGGAAATATTCGCTTGTGCAGCAGAAGACTTCGCAATCTGCATACTTCCCATTATCTGGCTAACAATACGATCCGACAGACTCTGCAATTTCCCTTTCGGAGCCCGAACCACACAAATAGTACCCGAAGTCCCACTAGCAACTGGGTTCAGCAAGAGTGCTGCTACAGCTTCTTCCTTGTCATTTGCAAACATGCTTCGTAGCGCATTTGCTCCGATCACTTCAGGCGGACTCCAGGTTTCCTTCGGCTCCAAGACTTTTGTGAATCCGCTAAAGAAGCCGGGAGCTTCGGCAGCAGTAATTTTCTTGGTCACGAAAAAAGGCAAAATAGAAATCTTAGATCCATCCGCATTTACCAATGTGATCTCACCTGATTTTTGATCGACGGAAACGTTCCATCCATCTGGGTATTTCAAGCTAAGACCTGAATTGTCACTCTTGTAAGTTTTCCAATTTGATGAACTCGAAGAAGGCAAAGGGGAAGAAGTCGTAACCTGTGTTTGCGGTGAAGTCGCTGATGAGCTTTGTGCAGTATTGGTGTTCGAAATAGCTACCGGACTTTGCATTGCAAGCTTTTGTTTAACACCGGAGATTGCCTGCATCGCGTTAGATTTATCCATATCAGTTGCATTTGCAAGAGTGAGAATCTTTTGCAGGTTCGTCAAGCTTTCTTGGTTCTTTCCAAGTTCCGCCTGGACGTTTGCAAGGTGGGCAAGAATCTGCACTTCATCAGATTTCAGCTTCAATGCTTCAAGAAAATACTTTTCTGCTGATTGTAATTCAGCATTCTTTGTTGCGGCATTTGCCGGTAGGTAAGCAAAGGTCTGATGCGCGACTCCGGCATTGTAAAAAAGAACCGCATCAAATGCATACAGCTGAATCGAGGTTTCAAATCCTTTGAAAGCGTCAGCAAAATGTCCCATCTGAAATAACTGCCCTGCTTGATTGCTCAGTTCGCAGGCTTGCAGCCAAGACTGCCGGTCACCCTTTCCCGGAAATTCGTAGGCAAAGGCAGGGGACAACGAAGCAAACAACAAAAGCAGCGAGCCGACAACAGCAACTTTAAACATTGGCAAATCTCATTATCCGGTCAATGGCTCTTAATTTAGGTCTATTAGTAATTGTTCTACAGTCTCCTACCCACCCGGATTAGACAGCACCAATAGAAGCAGAACAGGTAAGGAACGATTGCTTTCACGAACAACTCTCATTCCATGTTTTTTCAGTCTATCAGTGAACATAAACTTTTGTCCGCCTGCATCTTCACAACCCAGAACTAACGGTATTTTCTCTCATATTGAACTTGCAAAGGGAACGGGACCAGTGGATCTGGCGTCACACCGTGGTGTAAACTTAGCAAACGCGCCGAAGTGGTGAAATTGGCAAACACGCTATGTTCAGGGCGTAGTGGGCGTAAGCCCTTGTGGGTTCAAGTCCCACCTTCGGCAGGTTTTTAGCAATATGGAGTGAAATCGAAAATAGCTTGACGACACAAGGACCAGGAGGAGCGCCCGGGCAGGGCGGAGCAGCAGGAGCACAGAAGGCCGGAGAAGGTCGGCGTGAAATGCCTTTGCTCAATGAAAGAATCAGAGACCGCGAAGTCAGATTGATCGACGAGGAAGGTAACCAACTTGGAATCCTGAATACTCGCGAGGCCTTAGGTATAGCGCGCGAGCGAGGTTACGATTTATTCTTAGTACAACCAGATGCCAGCCCGCCCGTAGCCAGGATTATGGACTACGGTCGTTACAAGTTTGAGCAAGAAAAGCGCGCCCGTGAAGCAAAGAAGAAGCATCACATTGTCGATGTCAAAGAAATTAAGATGCGCTACAAAATTGAGGAGCACGATTATCAAACGAAGCTCCGTCACGCCAAAGAATTTCTAACCGACGGCGACAAGGTCAAAGTGTTGATCATGTTGCGCGGACGTGAAGTTCAGCACAAAGATCTGGCTCTCAGCCTGATGGCAAAGTTTTGGAAAGAATTAGAAGAACTTGCGATCATGGATCGTGAAGCGAAGTTAGAAGGAAAGAGCGTGATCATGATCCTCGCTCCGAACCCACAACGCACTCGTCAGTAAAACACTCAACGGAACCGTTCGCAGTCAAGGTGGGCGATGTTATTGCTCACTATCTGTGCAAGGACCTAATCTATTAGCGTCCCTTATCTCGTTTGTAATCGAGATAGTAGTCTACGTTATCCATGAACGAATACGGCGTTCCTGTTATTGTGAAACGAACTCCGCCTTTGTCGAAATTCGACCATTTAACGCCGAGGTTCTTAGACGAACTTATCTCATCAATGAAACGGGGCAACGGTTTGTTGAACATTACGTCCGTGCTCAAATTGCCCTTTGGATCGAATGCCGCTCGCATGTATGTTCCATCTTTATTCGGAAGGAATACAATTTTGCCGCCATCCTTAGTTTGCAAAAGCGCGGCATTAGGAGCGATTCCACTGAATCCCACTACGCGATCTGAATCTTGATAAATAGTTGCTGGCACGCCTTCAATCGTTAGCTTGGCACCATCCAGAGAAAAGATTCGTAGTTGCTTTGTGCCGTCTCTTCTATATGTCTCAAATGTTTCGGGTTGGGGATCATTCTGCCAGTTGCGATTCTCTCTACCATATGAGGTTACCGAGTTGTCCATGTTAATTTGGACTTTATGCCGAAAGAAATTATCGAAGTAGGAAATAGCACCATTTGGTTCAACGTTAAAGTCTGTCAGCGGACCTCTAGAATGGGCCAGGCGACCATCCCTCAACTGCATCTTGCCAATCATCGAACCACTTTCGTTTTTCTCAAAACTCACTATCTCAGCTTCTGACCAGTATGGCGATGAAGACTTTTCCTTCGCATTCACTGAGACTTTCTCGATGTCCCCATCAGGAGTGTATTTGATGTTGATTTCACGCTTCTCATTACTGTAAGAAACTGGGCGCTGATTCTCATCCAACGTTATCTGCACCGGAATTCTTGCCGGGTTCTCAATTCGTCGCAGTGCCTCACGCCCATCGTAACGCTTATAGTTTGGGTTGATCTGGTCGTTAAGCCTATCGTTCTCATCCTTAGGCTTAAGCAGCGTATCCTTCGCATTGGCGACAGTGCCGTTTGTTCTGTCCTTCAGAAATTCATCCAAAATTCTAGTTAGCGGAGTTTCTACGTCCTCCTTATTGGAAGCGTCTAGATCTTTCTCGCTTTCTTTGAGTTCGCGATTCTCAGGCATAGTGTTTTCCCCATCCGACCAGTCTTGAGTATATGAGGCTTTTCGGTAAAAATAACGGTGCAAAACTGCCGAGAAGAACGGAAAGTGACTGTGCAGTTATGCACAAACGGGCACTGATTGATTTGAATGGACAAAGTGCGTAAAAAGGCCAGAGACAGATCTAACCTTGTGATACCACCTGCATTCGCTGAAGGCGTGCGAATTGAAAGAGGCGCCGCTGGACAAGATTGGCTGGATTTGTTGCCGGCAAAGATCAGTGAGTATCTGGAGAAATGGGATCTAACAGTAGATGGAGCACCAATGCATGGGTACATTGGGATCGTTTTTCCAGTCCTACAAAATCAGACAAAGTACGCGCTGAAGATTACATGGGTAGATGACGAAACGAAAGACGAAGCTCTAGCACTGAAATTGTGGAACGGAAACGGCGCAGTGAAATTGATCGATGCAGAGCCTGCCGAAGGTGCACTGCTTCTGGAACGACTAAACTCCTCAAAGCATCTGGGACTGGTTGAGATCAAAACGGCGATAACCATTGCTGCCAAACTTCTGAGGCGCCTCGCAATTAGTGCACCGCCAGAAATCAGCTCTCTCAAAAACGAAGCAATCGATCATGTAAGCAAGGCATTCAAACGGTGGGAATCAACAAGACAAGTTGTGCCGAAGCACTACGTTCAGCGCTCGATAGATTTTGCGAAAGAACTGCAACCTGATATCGGTGACTTACTGATTAACGAAGACCTGCACTACGAAAATGTACTCCGCTCGGAGCGCGAGCCGTGGCTGGTCATCGACCCCAAAGTGGTGCGAGGTGATATTGAGTACGGAGCGTTCTCACTGCTCTTGAACCGGCTGGCTCCAAACACAACGAATGAAGAACTACAGGAGCGCTTTCAATTGATCGTCAGCTCCGCTGAAATGAACGCCGGCAGAGCCAAGAAATGGGTCGTGATACGAGCAATACAGTATTGGCTTTGGGCGCTTGAACAGAACTATGATGAAGACAGCTCTCGATGTAGATTCATCATTGAAAGTATGTGCAGTTAAGTAGCCGGTCTAGGCATTTGCCCGGCCCAGCTTTACGTCAAAGATCTTTTACATCGTTCAAAGGCGACAACACTTTCAGCGAACCTTCTTAGTAAGGTACAGTAAGGCTTTTGGGCGCACGCAATTTTTCACCAAGAAGTTGTCATGGTCAAAGATGTTTGACGTCAACCCTATGGCGCCAATTAGGGTCTATGTGACGATTACAAAATAAAATTTTTGAAAAGCTTCCGGCAACGCCCTCCAGCACGCTCAATCCCGGCAAAGCTCCGCTGGCAGTACGATTCGAGGACCCGCACCGCTTCCAAAGAGCCCAAAAGCGGGGCCCAGCCTCCCCCGGAGGGTGCTATCATGAGAAGTTCGCTGAACCCAGCTATTGGGTATGGCGTCTGGCTTCTGCCAGTTCGGTTTTTTCGTGGAGTTGTCTTATGCCTAAGATGAAGACCAACAAAGCCGCAGCCCGCCGCTTCAAGATCACTGCTACAGGTAAGGTCTTGCACAAGCAAGCAGGTAGACGGCACTTGAATGAATGGAAATCCGCTAACGTCAAGCGCAACCTCCGTGGTTGGGCTGCCGTTTCCCCAGCAATGGAAAAAGCGGTACTGGAGATGTTCCCTTATCAAAAATATCTTCGCTAATCACTGAGGCGGCTTAGCCGTCTCCAGTGCGCTAGTCTAAGGGCACTCCTCCCCGATGGCGATCTGCACTGAGGTGAAAAGCTTGTTTATAAACCCGTAAGAAGGAGAGAAAAAGATGCGCGTCAAACGCGGTAACGTTCTCAAAAATCGCCACCGCAAAATCCTGAAGTTCGCTAAAGGATTCCGTGGCTCAAAATCAACACTATTCATCGCTGCTAACCAGGCTGTAATTCAATCCTGGCGCAACATGTACCGCGATCGCCGTAAGCGTAAAAGAGATTTTCGCAGACTGTGGATCGCTCGTATCAATGCAGCATGCAGAGCTAACGGCATGACCTACAGCTCTTTCATGAACGGCATGAAGAAGGCCGATGTTCTTTTGAATCGCAAATCGCTTTCAGAACTTGCGATCAAAGATCCAGCCGCCTTCGATGGCTTGCTCAAGCTGGCTAAGGATAAACTCGCCGCAGCCGCCAAGTAAGAGATCAGGACTTATAGTCACGGAGGCGTCATTTTTATGATGCCTCCGTTCTTTTTTATACGATGAAGATAAACAGCGTCACCAGCGAATCAAACGCAACACTGAAATTGATTCGTTCACTCCATAAGCGCTCCAACAGAGAGAAACAAAATCTCTTCTTGATGGAGGGAAGCCACTGCTTGCAAGAGGCTTGCAAGCGCGACCTCAATTTGCAAGCCATTGTTGCCAGTGCCACTTATTTGGAAAGTGGCATTGAAGAGTTGACCGAGCTGGATATCGATCAGATAACGGTTGTCGAAGACAAGATTTTTGCTGATTTGATGACGACAACTAGCTCCTGTGGTGTCCTGGCTGTGGCGCCGATTCCCAAGGAGAACGCTGGCGATATTGCAAAATGGACTCCGCAGGTTGTACTTGTAGCAGACGCAATTCAAGATCCTGGGAATCTCGGTACACTGTTTCGCAGTGCACTTGCTGCCGAGCTGGGCGGTGTCATTCTAATGCGCGGCTGCGTTGACGCCTACAATCCCAAAACTGTAAGGGCAGCAGCTGGTGCCCTTTTCGATATGCCGATGATATCGGATATAGTCGCCGACGATTTGATTAGTTTGCTCAAATCAATCGGATATCGCTTGGTCGTTTGCGAAGCAAAATCAAGTAAGTCGTACTTCGAGTGCGACCTGTCGGAGAAGGTAGCGTTGGTTCTCGGCAATGAAGGACAGGGGGTTTCGGCAGAGCTGTTGGGCGCTGCCGATGAAAAGATTCGCATCCCGATGAATCCGAAGAGCGAATCTCTCAATGTTGCCATAAGTGGCGGTATCATTCTATTTGAAACGTACAGGCAAAGGCTTTCTAAGAGCTAAGTTGCTTGAGAGATCGAAGCTGGCAAGATGCCGGCGCTCCCGGGATCGAACAGCAAATCTGGACAGGGGACCGCAGGTCAAGGGCGAATCAAGTGTCGGGGCAAGACCAGGAAACACCAAGCAAATCAACGCCGGTAGACACACAAGGGTCTGCACAGTCCAGTACGATTGATTTTGGCGAGCAACTGGCAATCGAGGGTCACCCGCAAGATATGAAGTACGAGTCGGCGGCCACAGCTCTCAATGATTTGCCGATAGCCTCAGTTATTTCTGCGGCAGACAGCATGGAAGCAGACAATACTGAGATCAGAAGCACGAGGAGGGAAGGCGATCCGGCTTCTGTCTATGTGGATCCTTCAGCGGCTGAAGCTGAAGACGGTGACGGAAAAGTGATGTCCGTTGTCGACCACCTGGACGAGTTGCGAAACAGACTAATTCGCACACTGATAGTGTTCGTTGTCGCAATGGCAGTTACCTTTTCCTTCGGTAAGGAAATCATACAGTTTCTAGAAAAGCCCGCAGGAAAGATGACTTTCCAGGCACTTTCTATAGAAGAACCTCTGCTTGTTTATTGCAAAGTTGCATTCTATGCCGCACTAGTTTTGGTGGCACCATACATTCTATTCGAAATTAGTGCATTCGTCGCACCAGGGTTGCGCCGCAATGAGAGGAAATTGATTGCACCGATTGTGTTAGGCGGTCCGCTACTTTTTGTGGCGGGGGCAGCATTTTGCTACTTCCTTGTACTGCCGCCAATGCTGGGCTTCTTCACGTCGTTCGGTGTCGGTATCTCTCCGGTTCAGCAGCGTCTGGACTTTTACATTTCTCTTGTGACGACAATGCTCTTTTACATGGGAATTTGTTTCCAACTTCCAATTGTTCTCTTTGCACTCTCGCTAGCAGGAATAGTCAATTCAAAACAATTGATGGCGGTTTGGCGCTATGCAGTTGTCGGCTCATCCGTTGCGGCAGCAATTATTACGCCAGACCCTACATTTATTTCCATGGTGATTGTGTGGGCCGCGTTGCTCGGACTTTATTTTTTCACCATTGGTTTATTGAAGATATTCGGACGATGAGGACTATGGAATGGTCGAATTGAACAACCAGTCGAACTCGACGAATCTTCCGAATTCAGCGAATCCGGGCACTGGTCCGGCGCCTATCAATACGTCAATCGATGCAAGCGCACAACTGAATCTGGGGAACGCGGAGGCAGCAAACAAGCTACCTGGCACCACATCTAGTGCACTCAATTGCCCGTCCGGAGCATCCGTTCTTGATCCCAAACTTTTGGAAGCCTGCATACACTGCGGGCTGTGCCTGCCAGCGTGCCCAACCTACTTGGCTACGGGAAGGGAAACTGAATCACCGCGCGGACGAATCTACATTCTGAAGATGTGGCAAGAAGGGCAGCCAATGGAACCGCGAATGGCGGAGCATTTGGAAAGCTGCCTCGGCTGCATGGGCTGCCAAACCGCATGCCCCTCAGGCGTTCAATACGAGAAGCTTTTGGGACAAGCTCGGCCACATCTACAAGGCTTTAAGGATAAACGCGCGCGCAAACTGATGGCGTTTGCATTCGACAAAATCTTGCCAGACTATCCACGGCTGCGTTTTCTTGGAAAGATGCTGCGCATGTATCAACAAAGCAAGCTTAGCAAGCTGCTGCCGTCGCTGCCAATTCCAAAGAAATGGAAGAAGCGACTTCAAGAATGGGAGTCCTTCCTCCCAGAAGTTCCAAAGTTCAAGCCACTCCCGACCCAGTCATGGCAGTCCGGCGAGAAGACTGGTGAAGTGCAAGTATTTGCCGGCTGCGTCATGGATATTTTTTATAACCATGTGAACCATGCCGCCATTCGTTTACTGACAAAGCAGCGAAAGATAGCCAAAGTACCGGAGCAAACATGCTGTGGTGCTCTGGCTGCACATGCCGGTGAAATTGAGATCGCCCGAAAGCTGGCAAAACAAAACATCGAACTATTCGAGCAAACCCAGGGTGACATCGTTGTCACCTCAGCCGGTTGCGGAGCCATGTTGAAGGAGTATGGCGAGTTGCTGGAAAAAGATCCCGAGTGGTCAAAACGTGCACATGATTTTTCCGCACGCATCAAAGATATTACCGAGTCTCTGAGTAAAGGACAGTTCTCCTCTGCTCCGTCACCGATCAATAAGAGTGTCGCCTATCACGCGGCTTGCCATTTGTCTCACGTCCAAAAGGTAAAAGATGCACCGGTTGAATTGCTGCGTATAATTCCAGGATTGAAGCTGATCCCGCTAGAAGAGCAAGAACATTGCTGCGGAAGCGCTGGTATCTACAATCTCTTGCACACCGAAATGAGTTTGAAGGTATTGGATCGCAAAATGAACTACCTCAAGGATACAAAAGCGCAAGCAGTGGTGAGCACGAATCCCGGTTGCCTACTTCAACTGAAGGCAGGCATAGCAAACGAAAAAATGGACACCGAGGTATATCACCTGGTCGAACTTCTAGACGAATCATTCGGTGGCGCTAAGTAAATCCGCTGCGGCACGAAAATGAAAAACGCAGCTTGTTATTTCAAACGTTTGCGCAATGAACTGATTGCGGATCGCTGTTCCGGATTCTGATCGGGTGAATCAGCCTTGAGAAATGCGTCCTTATCTATGAATGTTGCTGGACTGAACTTCCCCTTAGTCCAAAGATCAGAGCCTTCGCCACCGGCTGCTATTCCAGCTACCGTTCGATCGGTTGCAGTAACTGTATGATCGGCAACAAGAAGGTCTTCGCCTGATTTCAACGTGTGCTCTTCGGGCTTGCTTGTTTTTGTTAGCTTCACTTGCACATTTGAATTATCGCGTGTCTCTAACGCACGAATCACGGTGAGTCCAGGTTTCACCATTTCGACTATTGCGCTTGCTCCAGCAGGAATCGAAACAGAAACTAGCGGCGTTTCAACAGCGATCGCTTTATCGAGACTCGAACCGAGAATCTTGCCGGATTTCAAATGGAATGTACGCCCTTCAATAAGCTTAATAGCTCCTGGAGAGGTCATTACGAAAGAACCTTCATAGTCAGAGGGTTCAAATCCAGGAAGTTTCGCCTCGGGAATACGCACACCAGAATAAACAGTCCAGAATCTAAATTTATTGGCGCCTGAAACTGCGTTCGACAGCGACGGGGAGAGAGGAACACCAAGCGGACCTTGGGCAAGAAGACGATTAGAAGAGTCTCCCGATTCGCCACCATCGGAGCGAGAAGACACAGGCGTCCGAAATTTGGTGAGATCCAAACTCACAGAAGGAGCCGGGTGCGCCACTACAGGCGGTGCTGCCGGCTCTTTGGTATTTTGTGATTCTTCCGGATTACTCAAGCGCCTGCTAAGTGATGGCATTTCTCCGCTTGATTCCGGCATGGAAGGCATAGAAAGCGCCGGTAACACATCCTCAGAAGATCGACGCTTAGGGAGGAAAAGCTTGACCGGATTCTTCAAAACACCCGCTTCAAACAAAAGCAGCGTGCGCAAATCAATTCCTACGCCTAATGAGTTTTTGGGATCGCCACCACCGAGGAAGAAACCTGATGGCACGCCGTTCTTTGCCATGGCTTTTGTGATATTCGCCAGAAATGGATAGGAAAAAGGATTGGTGGGGTCCGAGCCGTCAGATGTCATTTGCCGATTGGCTGCCAGTGGCGCACCAGTCGAATGCATGAATGCCGCCAAAGACGCAGGCGAGCAATTAACGAGAGAAACTAAGGCGAGGGTTGCAGCAATTGTCAGCTTGTTGAAAAAGTCGACTCTTTTGTAAGGCATATCTTCCCTGTCCGCTGCCAAGCAGCTCGAATTTGAACCATCTAACCTTAAATCATATACGTATTTGGCGGAAAAAACTCAAACGCCCGCCCACCGAGGGTCAATTAGACCCAGAAGCTTAACAGATAAGGGCGGAAGCATGATTTTGGGCGACAGCAGGCAATATAATTTGGTCCTATTCACCAGCTGAGGAAACCCACTTGCAAGCTGAGCCCGTTGCCCAGGCAAAACCAGAACTTTTTCACGGCGATCTACCAGATGATCGGCTCCAGCTATATCTGAAGTCGTCCCTGGTCGCGATTGACACCGAAACCAGAGGTTTAGTCATCCCACGTGACCGGCTTTGCCTGATCCAGCTCTGCGACGATACGGGAGTTATTTCCCTTGTGCGTTATACCGGAGCCGACGCTCCAAACATGCGCAAGTTGCTGACAGACAAGAACGTGACAAAGCTATTTCACTTTGGCAGATTCGACATAGCAGTGATGAAACATTGGCTTGGAGTCTGGACTGAACCGATATGGTGCACAAAGATCGCATCAAAGCTAGTCCGCACATACACAGATAAGCACAGCCTGAAAGAGTTATGCAGAGAGCTTCTCGGCAAGGAGATGGACAAGGCAGATCAAACCAGCGACTGGGCTAAGGACGATTTAACCGAGTCACAAATGGAATACGCCGCCAATGACGTGCGCTATTTGCATTCTCTTCAGAGGCAAATGAAAGCGTTGTTGGTGAGGGAAGGGCGCCTGGAGCTGGCCGAAAAGATGTTTGCGTTTCTTCCGACCATCTGTGAATTGGATCTCTTGGGATTCAAGGAACCGTTTGAACACTAGGATGGCAGGAACGAACTTGACGAGCAAACACGGAACGATTTGATTACACGGAACGTAATTTTGTAGGGGCGACGCCATGCGTCGCCCGGAAAGTAAAAGGATAAGCGGACAAAAACCGAGGTAAAAATGAGCAAGCTGATATACGAAAAATCGACACCCGGAAGACGCGCAGAAATTCTGCCAGAACCTGGCGTTGAGAAGAAACCGGCGACAGATTTCTTACCGGAAAAATTTGTTCGCAAAGAGATGGCAGCTCTGCCTGAGGTCAGCGAACTAGAAGCCGTAAGACACTTCGTTAATTTGTCGAAGTTGAATCACTCGATAGACACAGGATTCTATCCACTCGGTTCTTGCACGATGAAGTACAACCCGAAAGTCAACGACGCAATGGCGATGCTCGAAGGTTTCCGCGAGTTGCATCCGAATCAGCCGACAGATCAAATTCAAGGCGCGCTGGAAATGTTGCACGTGTTGCAAGACAAGATTGCGCAAATCGTCGGCTTACCAGCCGTTACTCTGCAGCCGGCAGCAGGAGCTCAAGGCGAGTTGCTCGGATTGATGCTCATCAAAGCTTATTTCAACAAGAAGGGCGATCATAAGAGAACCAAGGTCGTCGTACCCGACACCGCGCATGGTACCAACCCGGCGTCAGCTGCGATGGCTGGTTATGAGGTTGTGGAAATCGGTTCCAACTCACGCGGACTAGTTGATCTCGATGCACTCAAAGCGGTTCTCGGTCCCGATGTCGCAGCAATCATGCTTACGAACCCCAGCACGTTGGGATTGTTCGAAGAAGACATTATGCAAATTCAAAAACTCGTCCACGAATGTGGCGGGCTGCTGTACTACGATGGAGCTAACTTGAATGCAATTATGGGTCTTGTCCGGCCTGGCGATATGGGCTTCGATGTTTGCCATTTGAACTTGCACAAGTCATTCTCCACACCGCACGGTGGCGGCGGACCTGGTGGTTGTGCTGTTGCCTGCCGCGACTTCCTCGAGCCATTCTTACCGGTTCCGCATGTCGTCAAGAAAGGCGAGCAGTTCCAACTCGATTGGGATCGCCCCGATTCAGTCGGCAAGGTCAAAGGCTTCTATGGTAACTTTGGAATTCTCGTTCGCGCACTCACCTACATCCTTGCACACGGCAAAGAAGGTTTGACTCAAGTTTCGCGCGATGCCATTCTGAGCGCAAACTACATCAAGCGAAGCTTGCAGAAGAACTACAAGGTGCCCTACGATCAGCCTTGCATGCACGAGTTCGTAGCATCAGGTGTTTGGCAAAAAGAGCGCGGCTGTAGTACAACACAAATCGCCAAGCGCATGCTCGACTACGGAGTTCATGCTCCGACAGTCTATTTCCCGCTCGTAGTTCCGGAAGCGATGATGATCGAGCCGACCGAAACAGAATCCAAGCAAACGTTGGACGAGTTTATCGAGATCATGCTGAAGATTGACCAGGAAACAAAAGATTCTCCTGAGCTAGTAAATTCAGCACCTCACAAAACTCCAGTTGGCCGCCTGGACGAAGCCCTCGCCGCCCGTAAGCCAAACCTACGCTGGTCGCCTAATACCTGATGCCCCCATCGGATGGTAGCTACCTCCTTTATTGCGACCGAAATAGCCTATGCTGTCCAATCAGGGATTCGCGATAAGCGCTCACATCAATCTGGCTAGCGGACTTTTTCTTTTTCCAGCAGGAAGTGTCCGCCGGTGCTCCAGCCTAAGAAGCGCATGGGATTTGAGACTCCTGCTGTGATTTGCCAGGGTGTAGCTGACGGGTCGACGATACCGTCAAGTCCATAGAGAATTGGTTCCACCATCTCCTTGCTCGACTTGCATTTTGTGTCTAGGTAATCTTGCGCCCAGACGAAGAAACTTTGCTGCTCGGACAAGGACAGGAGCGAGAGAAAGAACACCATTTGACGCCATGCATATGCGGCGTTTTTGATCTGTATCAAACGAGCGTGGAAACTGCTGTTCTTTTGTCCTAGCCTCTTACAGATCCAGCGAAAACATGCACGCGGAAGCTCAGGCAGGCGCTCCCCAAAAGCATCTGTCAGATTCAATGCCTCGAATAGCACAGCCAGGTTGTGGGTTGTGAGAATCTGTTGTTGCTCGATGACGATTCCATTTGCCGCCACCGAGAAGCCGCCATTTGCTGCGTTGCTTGACCCGGCAAGTTGACTGCACATCGCAGCAAACTGTTTGGAGGTCGGAGGTCCGTAACGCGATGGCATAAGATCATTGATTCGCAGAACTAGATCATATTCCAATCCGTAATAGCGTTCGTACAATGTCCCTTTGAGCAAGTTGGCCGCTATCTTGGCAGAAGAGAGAAATTTTTCAGAGAACTCGCCCATGAAAATGTCGGCGGCTAGTTCGTCCGTAAGAGGGAGGTCAAGACCAGCCGCTTTGGCAAGGGCGCGGAGTTCTTGCAACATTTTATTGGGAATTATCTGATGCGGGAAATGCGTCATCAAAAGCTTGCACAAATCGCGAAAGGTCGCGTTAGCGTCCGAATCGGTATTGGACACGGTTCGGAATGCACCGATGGCGTCGATCCAGGGCAATTCCTCCAGCTTCACTTGACTCTCTAAATTGAACAAGAGAAGCGATCGTCGCATTCTAAAAGCACGATAGATCTGAGCATAGATTCCTTGGAGGCAAGGGTCCTCGATGCTGGCTGCACGAACTTTTGAACTTAGTTGCGGGACAACTTTTGCTAAAACCTCGGCAGAGCTGATTACATTGCTCCGAACCAGCTCATCAATCGGTGCGAGCACGGAGCGCAGGAGCTTCAGCCGAAAGCTCTCAGGCAACTGGCTTTGGGCAGGCAAGCCGAACTCGGCAGCCTCTCTTGCCGAGACATCCTCTAATAGATCGTCGACCGTGGAGAGCGCACTGTCAGCCGGCAGTCGGTTCAAGCGCTTAATCAAAAGCTTGGCGAATTCCAAAGACGTAGGACGCAATGCTAGAGACTGCTGGGCATTTCGTAAGTCGATGCATCTCTGTGAATCGGGCTTGCCACGCTTTGCTTCAATCCCCAGCAACACCTTTCGAATTCTGCCAATCTCGCGCCCTGTCATACTCTTCTGATTGTGTACGCTGCGATGAATGCCTTCGCGCAAGACATCAAAAGATTCACCAGGAGTCTTGTGTTTCTTGCAATTCGTGTGCTTTCGACTTAACTCACCGTATTCCTTTAGAAACTGCTTCGCCCGCTCAACCCAGCCATCTGGATACCTCTGACAGGGCCAACTGTCCACAACAGTCTCATTCATCAATTCAAACGCGCGATCGGTAAGTGGACTCCAAACCGTCACCGCCTCTTTAAAGGCAGCTAAATCCGATCTCGACCTTACGTTGCTGAGATTAGCGATAGTCTCACTGATGGGTTGCATGTAAACAGTATTGTCGTCTTGAGTTTGGGCTTCAGCTGCTGGAACTGGATAGAATCGTAAATTTGAAATATACGGAGCTATCTTATCTGTAATTTTCTGCGCCTTATCAGCGTGTCCATTCTTCACAAGCCATGCCACTACCAGTAATGCCCCCTCTTCAGGCACGGTCACTCTATATGCGCCTGACTGCATCATCTGATTCAGTTCATCAAACCCCCTCTCAGTCAGGTAGAAACTGTTCAACAATGTTCTGTCGGGGTTCTTATTGGGTGAGGATTGAACGTCAACGACCGGAGAGCTGGTCCCGCGGTTTCCGCTCTGGAAGAGTCTACTAAGCAATGCCACTTCATGTGCCTGTAGCGGACCGCCAGCGAGTAAATCCCCAGTGGAGAAGCCGCCTTTAAGCACCTTCAATGTCGCCCAAACCGGCGCTTTACTCGGCTGTCGAGAGCCAATCTTCAAATCGCCCTTGAGCATTCCTTCAAACACTCGCATCCAGTCAGCTAGCTTGTCGCTCGATTGCTTCCTTGCTTCAGCCGTTTCCAAACGCTGGCTATTCACAAAGGCTCGAGAAAGCTGGGCAAGAACATAAGCAGGACTGGCCGACATGTCTTTTCTTTCGTCATCACTCATAGAGATATCCTCGATTAGAGCTCCCATCTGGACGGTTTGCTAGACGCGTTCTCGTATAGATACCCGGATACCAATTTTATGAATCGGAGATTGACTAGCCAGTTGGAACAGCTTCCAAATGTTTTCGCAGTTCATCCATCGACTGGAATCGCTCAGCAGGATTTTTTGCCAATGCTTTGTGCACAATATGCTCCATCACCTTCGGCAGATCATCCTTGCCGCGGGCGAGGCTCAGTAACTGTGGCTGCTCGCTAATTTGACGCTGTAGTGTGTCCAGCACATTATCGCCTTGGAACGGTGGTCGTCCGGTGAGCACTTCATACATGATGCAACCGAATGCATAAACATCAGAACGTGGATCTAAATCTTTTCCGAGACAATGTTCCGGGCTCATATAAGTAGTGGTGCCAAAGACATGACCATCTTTTGTGAGCTGCTCTTGTACTTTGTCTTGCGCTCCGAATTTTTTCGCCACGCCGAAATCCACGATCTTGATGATTTCAGCCTTCGAATTGGGAATTGGCTCAAGAATTATGTTCGCCGGTTTCAAATCGCGGTGAATAATCCCCTGCCTGTGCGCGTGCCCAATTCCGGAGCACGATTGCTTAAAGATGTTCAGGCAGCGTAACAAGGGGAATGGCTCAAAACGATTCAGCGCGCGCCAGAGAGAAATACCTTGAACGAAATCCATGACTATGAAGGGATACTTACCATCGGCAACGCCATAATCATGAATTGCGACAATATTGGGATGGTTCATTTTGCTCAACGCTTGAGCTTCGAGCTGAAATCTCTTCAGATATTCCTGATCTTTTGAGCGAGACGAATCCATAAATTTGATAGCGAAGTCTTTCTCCAACGCCTTATGCCGCCCGCGAAAGACCACGGACATTCCGCCTCGTCCCAAGATTCCAACGACCTGGTATTTGTCATTGAGCACATCGTCACCAAGGAACTCGATATCCTCAGCATTCAGAAATTGGAAATCATCTGGACAAGTATTTTGATCAAGTTCAAAAATCGTATCGCACTCAGGACACGATTTCACTTTCAAGACTTGTTTTTGTTTAATAGGAGGTGGTGGCACCGGTGGTGGCGGAGCAGCTTGAACCCGCCGCAACAAGGCTTTCATTTTCGCACTCAGCTCCTTCAAGTGGAAGGGCTTTGTCATATAGTCGTCAACACCGGCCTCGAAACCGGTTTCCTTGTCATCCAGATCGCTGCGTCCAGTCAGCAAAATGACAATCGCATTGCCGCCTTTGGCGCGGTACTCGCGAACGATTTCGACGCCGGTCTTTCCGGGCATTTCCCAGTCCAAAATCAAAATGTCGTAGGCCGAACCTTCCAACTTTAAGGTGGCATCAATTCCATCAACGGCAGTATCCACATCGTCCCCCTGGAAGGTCAACCAGTTGAACATGTTCTCCCGCAGATCGTCGTTGTCATCAGCTAGTAGTATCTTCGGCATTAATCGCCCACCGCCCGTCGATTTATTCTAATGTGCCACGCCCTCGCCGTGATTACCCCCAAACTAATAAAAATCTGTGTTTCTCGTTTCAACAAAGTTTCAAAACATAGGCCTAAAGTGACAATGACAAGTTTTAGAAGCGAACGGAGGATGCTTTTAGCAATCTGAGTTTCGGAGCTGAATATCTTGGAGCGCAGGCATCTTGCTGGCCAAGACGTTAAATGCGCCATCAATGAAACTTCCAGCACCAGGAGCATCGCTACACAGTAAATCAGCAACGAGGGTCCACAGGGTGTCAAAGTACAATTCCGAGCAAAGCTTCATCGCCGAAACAACGGACGATAGAGGGGTTCAACAAGAGAAGAATCCCATAGCGCTTGCAGAATCCGTCATTAACGAGCTGCGAGCGGAACCAAGCAGCAAGAACGCTCGAATCCCTGGGCAGAAAGAGCCTGGCGATATCGAAATTCCGAATCTGACTATAAACTCCCTTGGACTGGCTGCTATCGACAGAACTGACTTTCAGCTCTTTTCCGGTCCCGCTTCGAAAAGATTGACCCTGCATGATTTGAAAAAGGTAGACGTCGACGGCTCGTCTTACGCAAGGCTTTGGGATGGCAAACGAAGCGCGGAAGTACACTGGGGTGACCGACCAGACCAACGCTACCTGCTCTATCCAATGGAGAACAAGCAATGGAGGGGTGAGTCCAGCACGCCCAATGATGGCGCTGCGGCTACAGTCCTAAACCATGTCAGATTGGCTAATGGTGCCGTCCAATTAAGATTTGAAGACGGTAGAAGTTTGGAAATTTCACGTATCACAGGAGGTAAGGACGTGTTCTCGACAGGTCCGCGCCGTTCGGAGCAGTTCTATTTGCATTTGACCGAGAAAGAACCTTACGCGATTGTCAAAAGTGTCGATGGCAGCAAATTCGAGAAGGTGCAGTTCAGTTCCTCCAAGACAATTGAGGAGGCCCGCAAACATCTCCTTGAGCAGTTCGAATATCGAGCGACAGACGAGCACACTCTGTGTAAATTACAAACGGACATGATGTATCTGGAGACAGTTCGCCTTAAGGAGATGGAAAGCAATTTCAAGAAGCGAGGAATGAGTTCGCTATCAGCTCGGCTCTCTGCTGAGGCGGAAATTGAACAAACTTACAAAGAAGCAGCTCGAATAGCCGAGTTTCGATCCTTTATCAAAGACAGTAAGGAATGGAGCGAACTACCACCTGCGCGGCTGGCGACTGCATGCGCGGAGCAGATCATTGCAAATGCTGCTCACCCAACTGAAATCGATCAGGGCAGGCATCCAACATGCGCTGCGGCAAGCTTGGAAGTAAGAACTTTCTCGCGATATCCCGGCCGAGCCGCAAAATTCATTTGCGATCTAGCGACGTCCTTGCATTTTCGTGGGCGCATGCGTGGCACCATAACAGACATCGATGCAGAAAGCGTCAAGGCGCACCAGGACAGTAGAACACTTGCTCCTGAAGACGAACAGCGCGGGATAGCCAGCCAAATTTTTCAAGTTGGAGCTTTCAATTTGATGTACGACCTCAACGATCCGGACCTCAGTTATAGACAGGAGGAAATCAGCAAAGCCGCTGAAAAAGGCGATCACTTGTATGACAGAAAAGGTCGCTACGACAACGTTCCACTGAATAGAGACAACTGGCTGATGGACGCATATGAGGAAATTGTCGGCGTGCATGAAGAGCCCTGGATGGTTAGCCAACACTGGTTCCGGAGAATCAAGGGTAACGAACGTGGGTTAACAGTATTCAACGAAAAACAACTTTTGAAGATATTGGAGGATACGGAAAGAAAAGGAAACTTCCCACTAAGTTTGACGATAGATACGCGAAACGAATCTCTCCCCATGGTTTCCAGACAACGAGACGGGAACAAGAATGGCGGGCAACATGCAATCAATGCCTATGGTTTTATCCCTGGAGCCAAACCAAAAGTCGAGATAGACAATCAGTGGGGCGTCGATGACGATCACCTCGGAGCAAATGCACTGCAACTCGATCGCGTCTTCGACATGATGAACGATCCAACGGCATTCAAAGTCCGCTTCCCGTGGGATAAGCCACAGAAGTGGCAGTTAGAATCTAAAGATCGAGATGTAAGAATTCAATATTGAACGAACAGCGTTCCTTCAATGTCGCGATTTTGCTGCGCATTTCTTTTCCATTGGATGGAAGAAACGGCAGACAGGAACTAGATATCGAGATGTCCGAATTCAATATTGAAACGAACGCAGCTCAGCGCTCCTTCAATCTTGCGATTTCGCTGCGCGTTCCTTTTCCATTGGATGGAAGAAACGGCAGACAGGGACTAGAT
>JAIEQI010000172.1 GCA_019747875.1 Candidatus Obscuribacterales bacterium | reverse complement strand
AATTAACGAATTTAGCTATTGACAGTGAAGGGCGCTTCATGGAAGCGCGGACGCCCCGATGCCGTTGGCGATCTCATCTCAGCCTGGTCCGATGCCGGTTCGCTCTCGGTTCGATCCCGGGAGCGCCGGCATCTTGCCGGCTTCGATCATCAACAGCGATCCGATCTAGGACTTCGGTTCGTTCCCGAATGGAACCTTTGATTGATACTCGGCAAGATGCATATGCTAGGATCCACTCTCGTACCCGAACTCGGAGCCGAAAATGCAAGCGACGCCAATTCTAAACGAGGTCCTCTCGCCGCACGGACTAAACTACAGGCTCTTGCGCTCACCTTCAGGCGCCGAGGCATTGCCATTGGTACTCTTGATGGGTTACGGCGGAAGCCTCTTGTCGTGGCCGCCGTCATTTGTAACTGCGCTTGCCCGCAACCGAGACGTTCTAATTTTTGATAATCGCGGAACCGGCAAGAGTGCAAAGCTCGAACGTGGAAGCGATTTACGGATGCTCCATTTCGCAGAGGATCTGCAACTACTGTTGGATCATTTGCAATGGGCTAAGGTCGATTTACTTGGCTATTCAATGGGCGGATGCATTGCGCTGGAGTTTGCAAAGGCACAGCCAAACAAAGTTCGCAAGCTAGTTTTGCAATCGACCACTGCAGGCGGTGCGCTCTACACGGGTTCTGACCCTGACGTTAAAGAGCGCATTATGAATCCTCGAGGTACAACTTTCGACGAAATGTTTTTCGACTTCTTTTCGCTCTGCTTCACTCAGCCCGGTTTCGACTTGCATAAACCAGATCTGCAAATCATCTGCGATCAATCTCGACCTTATCCGACATCGCCCGTGGTCTTGCTGGCTCAATTGGCGGCATTTCGCAACTTTGATGCCAGTAAATTTATCAGCGAGCTTCAATCACCAGCGCTAATCATTCACGGACAAAATGATCGCCTGATAAAACCAGAGAACGGTCAAGCCCTGGCAAAAATCATGCCAACTTGCCAGACGCTGTTTCTTCCTGAAGCCGGACATTGCCCACATATTGAACAAGAGGCGAACGTCGTTCATCGCATCAATGAGTTTCTAAACTCTTAGCTCTCCCGTTCTTGGTTTGTCAAAGCTTGCGCTATGATTGAGCTATCCGGTAAATTACCCGGTTGATATCGAGAGCTGGATTGCGCATTTCCTCGCAGCAGGTGCCGAATGGCCGATCAAAAGAAGCGACTAACAAGCAATGTCGATGGTGAATTTTTCGTCGATTCCACATGTATCGACTGCGATGCTTGCAGGCAAATCGCACCAACTGTATTCGCGGAGTTCGG
This sequence comes from Candidatus Obscuribacterales bacterium, assembly GCA_019747875.1. Taxonomy (GTDB): domain Bacteria; phylum Cyanobacteriota; class Vampirovibrionia; order Obscuribacterales; family Obscuribacteraceae; genus JAIEPM01. Next base: position 35,634 of record JAIEQI010000172.1, on the reverse strand, counting down.
CAACTATTCCTCTGTAAAATCGCAGCCTCAATCAGAGCAAGCCGAAAGGCAAGCATGGCAAGCATTATTGGCGTGCCCAGTGGCAGCTATAGGTTGCATAGGAAAAAGTCGCGCGAACGAAATACAGGAAGACTTTCCCATTGCGGTGACGGATGACATTTTCTACTGTGGTTTCACCTCACGAAAATCTTACGGCGCCAATAGCTATTTCGTTCAGCATGCAGGCGGAAACTGGCTCATCGAATCACCTCGCTATGTGAATAGATTGGCGGAGCGGCTCGACCTGATGGGCGGAGTGAAGTACATTTTCTTGAGTCACCGTGATGATGTAGCAGATGCGGCAAAGTATGCGGAAAAATGGAACAGCTCGCGCATAATTCACCTTGCCGATCTGGATGCTGAGCCAAACGCAGAAATCATCTTGGAAGGCTCAAACGATACCGAAATGGAAAAGGATTTTCGAATTATTTTCACACCGGGACATACAGAAGGACACTGTGTCCTGCTCTATAAAAACCGATATCTCTTCACCGGCGATCACCTGCACTACGACAGAGAACTGTCACACCTTGCAGCATATAGAGACTATTGCTGGTATTCCTGGTCAGAACAAAAAGAATCAATGGCAAAACTTACCCATTACAGCTTCGAGTGGATTCTTCCAGGACACGGGCAAAGCGTCAATCTTCCAGCTGACACCATGAAGTCGCAGCTGGAAGCACTTGTCTCACGCATGTAAAACACAGGTTAAGCGTTTACAGATCCTGCCCCCAGATTTAACAGTCCGCTAAATATCTGTGCTAGTTCTCTTCACCTTGCAGTCTTAAATTAGATCCTAGAGCCCTTACTGAGGATTTGATTTTTATGACCGCCGCCACATTTCTATTTCATCAATTCAATTCACTTAACTGGAAACTCTGGGCGGTGTCATGCTTGTCAGCCACCGTGATGATTGGATACAACCTTATTTGCAGCCCCAACGTGCTGGCAGAAACAAGAATGTTGAACCAGATCGGAAGCACTGCAGAAAAACAAGGTTATTACAAAGAAGCGAAGATGGACTTTGCACTAGCCATCGAACGCGCAAGAGCAGCTAAAGACAAAGAGGCATTAGCAACTGCTTTGCTAAATGCATCGAGGATCGATAGCTACTTCGAAGAAGATCACAGCGCGATTTCACTTGCCGGCGAAGCGCTCGGAATCTGTAAACAGCTTTACGGCGATGCAGACGTGCACTCCGCCCTCGCTGCTATCGCGGTGGCTGACGTTTGTCCGAGCGACTTCGCCATTCCTTTATATAAGGGAGCACTGCCAGTTCTTCGAGAGCAAAACGATAAACGAATTGACTACGCTCATGCTTTGAGAGAACTGGCATATTGTTACGCAGAAACCGAACAACATGCAAATGCTGTTTCGGCTTGCAAAGCCTCTCTTCGCATTTTCGAACAAAACAAGGAAGCGCATCCTGGTGAGTACGCACAGTCGCTGGTTCAATTTGCAGGATTGGTCGAATTAGAAGATGCACAACGTGAAGCCGCGCTTAGAAAGGCTCTCCAAATTCAGGAGGCGAAGCTCGGAAAATCGCATCCGGAATTAGCGCCAACTTTAACGGAACTCTCCTTCTCAGTTCCATCCAATAAGGAAAAGATCGAGCTGCAAAAACGGGCTCTCCAAATTGATAGCACTACATTCGGTGACTCCAGCAATCAAGTCAGCAGAGATTTGGCAAACCTATCGACAAGTCTCGAATCCGCCGGTGAAAAGCAACTGGCAAGCGATGCACGTAACAGACTGGCATCAACTTTCAAAGCGAAAGATGACATGCTGGAAAACCTTTCCCAAGATTTTTTGCAGGGTTATTCTAAGATCTTGCATGACCTTCACTTTGAAAACGATGCCAAAAGAATTGACAAGATTATCAAGCGTAAATTCGGAACATTGGAAGACGCTGGCAGAGGCAATACAACTGCCGAAGACGCGATCGCAGACGCCACGGATTATGAGTCCGATCCCGAACTCTATTGGCAATGCGTTACTCTGCCTATAAACAAGGTGTCCGAGTTTTTTACACCTGAATATGATCACGTTCAAGTGACTATGCAAAAGGGAGAGCTAACACTGGAAGCATTTAAGGAAGGCGAGTCAATCTTCCAAACGAAGCTGGGAAGCGTTCCTTCTGGACAAGTAAATCTCACTGCGCGCAAAGATGCAATTGAAGTCAGCTCACGCCTGAACGATGGTCCAATCTGGAAGCGAGACATATTCAAAATCGCAAAGAATAAGGCAAAACTAGAAAGCAGCAATGAAGAGGATGCATACTGCACGATGCTCACAGAACAGCTGGAAGATGTACTGCAACTGAAAGCAGAGAGCACCGCATTCGGTGGCGCCGTTGAGGCAGTTCCAGTTCAATATCTAAACAACAACTTCATAGCTGACGCAATTCATAAAGCCGAAAGTAAAGCCCTACAGCACTATGGACAAGGAGATGCCTACAACGCTGCGCGGACACTGAGCGCAGTATTCGATCTTTCTTTCTACGCAATAAACACACAACGCGAAGAATACAAAGCCGACAAGATGGAACCCGAACTCTGGATGGATGCCTGGAAGTGGCGAAAACTGCCAACAGATAAGTACATTACGGCCCTAAACGATTACGGATTCTACCTACTGCAAAGCGGCAGGTACAGCGAAGCAGTTCGAGTGCTAGAAGCCGTCACAAAGGAACAGCCGGAGCGCGCAGTTGCCTTTTTGAACCTTGGCGATGCTCTCTGGTGCAGTGAAGAGCAAGCCCTCTCCGCCGAAGCCTACCAGCATTACTTAACATTGAACAAAGCACGAAAAGAAAGCCACGACTCAATCCCAGCTCGCGTAATACAGCGAATCGCCAAAGCCCAACATGGCGGAATGCCTAATTCTTGAAATGATTTAATCCGAATTTGACCCGAAAAGCCAAATTTTGCTCAAGTTTCGAGGCTTTTTTGCGGTTAACCGGCTGTGCCCCAAGAGCCAGTGGGAGTAGCATTATCCTGCTAATACCTCACGGTTTGGGTCAGTGTCCACAAAGAGCAAGGTTCTTAAGGCAATAAAAGAGCTCGGGCATAAAGTGTCCATAGCTGACGTTGCTGCAAAAACCGGACTGCCGCTGCACCTCACCTCCATTGAACTCAACAAGATTGCGCTTGAAACAAAAGCGGTGATGGAGGTCTCAAACCGGGGACAGCTCGTCTATAAATTTTTTCCCGACCTGGACTCCATTTATCGCCTGGTTGGCATTCGCAAGATAGTAATGGAAACCTTGCAAGCAGCTTACGAAGCCGCGTTCTTTCTTCTGAGAATGAGCTTCGGTGTATTGCTAGTAGTGTCATTCGTCACTATTGCAGTAGTCTTTACGGTTGCATTAATCATCATTCTGTGTGGAATGGATGCCAGTGATGGGGAAGCCGATCTGGATCTGCAAGACGGACTGGATTTCGAATTCTTCGACTTCGAAGCTCTAGGTATGTTTTTTGGATGGAGCATATTTACAGGCGGCGAAACACCAGAATCTTATTGTGGTTATAGAATCGATCAGCCCGATCGAGGATTCTTTTCCAATTGCTTTAGCTTTCTCTTTGGAGATGGCGATCCGAACCGCGACTTAGAAGAAGAACAATATAAACTTACAGCCGAGATGATCCGGAGAAATGGCGGCGCCGTCACAGCAGAACAACTGGCACCATATCTGGTGAGCAGCAAGGCTAACGATTCATCCATTTTGCCTGTGCTGGTGAGATTCAACGGAAACCCAGAGGTAAGCCAAAAGGGAACTATTGTGTATACATTCCCTGAACTTCAGGTCACAGCAACTGGTCCATCATCAGTCGCAGCTCTTTATGAAATGCCGGCATTCTTAAAAGAGAAGGATTGGATCTTCACAAAAGTACCGACAGAGCGCCTGCACTGGGTATTCTTCTTTGCCGGAGCCAACTTGTGCGGTGCCTATGCTCTAAACCAGCACTTAGCCTGGTTTCAGCCCTTAATTCCATTTGCCGATCAAGTCCATGCCATAATGGCTTACGCCGTCTTCTTCATGGGATTCCCAATCCTACGAGAACTCTACAACCTCGTGCGCAACGCAATTATCGATGTGCGAAATAGGATGCGTGAGAGTTCAGCAAAAGCTCTGTATGCTCCTCAGAATCAATTGAAGATCGCCGAAGCGCAGCAGTTCGCATTCCAAATGGTGAACGTTGCCGCGCAACCGATGGTATATACAACGAGTCAAGATATTCTCGGACAAGACACAGACGGGCTTGGTGCAAGAATCGATCAACAGCTTGCAGCCCAGCAAAACTCGAACCAGTGAACAAAACCCAATAGCTGAATCACACTGCCTGGAAATACGTCATCGCGCTTGCTAAGATGGATCGATAGTTTCCCACGAGAATTGGCATGCGACTACTTCTGATCAGCACAATCGTGCTTTCACAAACGCTTCCAGCAATAAGTGCCGAAGTCAGCAACACTGAACCCATTTTGATTGCGCAGGTTGGAATGCAGCCAGAGCCAATGCCTATCGGACAACGCAGACGTCGGGCGCAGATGATGAGGCAAGCTCAAAACAGCGCCGGCGCTCAGCAAGCGGATTATCCAGCGCAGGGCTCGCAAGGATATCCGGCCCAAGTTCCAGCACAAGGATACCAAACGCAAGGTTATCCGATGCAAGGCATTCCAGGGCAAGCTTACCCGATGCAAGGCAATCCAGCGCAAGGTTATCCAATGCAAGGCATTCCAGCGCAAGGTTATCCAATGCAAGGCATTCCAGCGCAAGGTTATCCAATGCAAGGCATTCCAGCGCAGGCATATCCAACACAAAATTATCCGATGCAAGGCGCACAAGGTTATCCGATGCAGAACATTCCAGCTCAAGGTTATCCTGCACCTAGCTACCAATCAACGGGATATCAAATGCCTGGCGCAATGATCAACCAAAGTCAGCTGCCACCAATCTCTAATCCATCCGCAGCCGCCGGTAAATCAGAATCCAAGAAGGATGACTCGGACGACTCTGATAAAAAGGACGACAAACACAAAGGCAAGGTACGCGGTGATGCGCCCTGTGTGTCGTGGACCATGTTCGGAATTCCGACGAGAGCAGTACTGCTATGTATACATGGATTGGGATTGCATTCGGAAAGCTTTGATCGCTTTGGCAAAGCGATGTCCTCGTTAGGAGTGGCAACTTACGCAATCGATGTTCGCGGATTCGGCTCTTGGATGGATGCGAAAGGACACAAGAATGTAGACTTCAAAGCATGCATAGAGGACGTAAAAACGACTCTGGGCTGGCTCCGTCGCGCTAATCCTAACAAACCAATTTTCGTTTTAGGCGAGTCAATGGGTGGTGCAATCGCAATTCATTCAGCAGCACAATTTCCAGAATTGATGACGGGAATGATTTCCGCATGCGCATCCGGCGACCGCTTCCAGCAAAAGAAAACAGACTTGTCTGTTGCCTTCCATGCCTTACTGGGACCGAATCGCAAATTTGATATCGGAAAAAAGATTGTCGATCAAGCGGCTGGAGACAACGCTCAACTCGAACAACAATGGAAAGATGACCCACTGAACAAAATGGAGTTGTCTCCGCTTGAGTTGATGCAGTTTCAAGGTTTCATGAACGACAACCATGATGAAGCAAAGAAAATCACGTCGCTACCGGTACTAATCGTCCAGGGTAGCAAGGACGGCTTAGTTAAACCCGAAGGCACTCAAGAACTATATGATGAAATGCCGACAAAAGATAAAACAATGATCTACGTCGCAAACGCCGAACATTTGATTTTTGAAGAAGGTCAGTGCACAGACAAGGATATTTTAGGCGTCGCTAAATGGATCTTCGCGCATTGCCCACAATCAGCACAAGGCAACGCCAATTTACCGGATCTCCTTGCGCAAGCTAAGACATTGATGGAAAGCGGTTCTAACGATGAAGCGCTTAAGATACTTCAAGGAGCTGCGGAGATTTCACCACAAGATCCAAACGTGCATTATTTGATGGGACTTGCACTTTATCATAATAAGCATTTCAAGGCAGCCATGCAAAACTTCATGCTGGTTCGTCGATTTGGACAAGGCACCGCGGCCGCAGCAGACGCAAATCGCATGATGATGGCCATGCCTCCAGACGTGACGGCGCCAAAGAGAAGACGGCGCGGATACGCAGGCTCCGGACAAACAAACAAACCGAAAGTGATCGTATTCAATGCAAGCTGGTGTCAACCATGCAAAGACATGAATTCGGTAATTGAGAAAGCAAAAGGAATGTTTGGACAAAAAATCGATTTCCAAACAGTTGACGTCGATGATAAAGAGAATGCCAAATTAGTTGATGAGTATGACATCGGACCAGTACCAACAACGGTATTTCTGCGCGCTGATGGAGAAATCGGCTCCTTTCAGATCGGCTACTCCGGAATCGATGGCATGGCAAAAGGAATGCAATCTCTCCTCCCTGTTCCTTTAACTCCAGGAGCAGGCCCAATGGCACCAGCCTTAAGGCGAGGCGGAGCTAGACCCGGTCAAATGGCTCCAGGCAGGATGCGCCAAGGAATGGGCGCCGACAACATTCGAGCCAGAATGAATGAAGGCGCAGGCATGCAAAGCATAAACACGCCATAACGCAAGTTTAGTTGATCGTGTTGGCTAAGTAGCGTCCATCCTCTATGTAATGCACGCCCTGACAGCTTGTTCATCTCGGAACAACCAGCTGACAGGTATTTCGACTTATAAAACGCAAATCCGAAACATTTTTCCATTTTCGGGAACAGCGATAACCCACCGTCGTCGTGGAGATCCGTCAGCTCAAAAAGAGAGACCTGGTTGGCGGAACTAATTGATTGCAGTTCTTCTGCATTTTTATAGAGGTTACTACATATGAAATCAATCCCTGGAGGGCGGCAGTCGCTCGCTCTAATGCTTGCTGTCGGCAATTTCTTAACGTTCTCCATCGTACCGGTGTTAGCTGCAGGAAATTCAATCTTGATCGGTGGCTCGCCAGTATTTACTGTCAACGCCGGCTCCAGTGGAATGACAGCAACGGCACGTGCCGAAAAAATACAACGCAATATCGACAATTCACTTGTAGCATCATCAAATCACGGACCAACCGCCGTAAAAATAACCTATGTCAAAGGCGTTCCTGTCATCACCCTTGGTGGCTACCTCGTAACCAGCGTGGATGCAGCAACAGCTAAAGCTGCGGGCACCACGCCTAGCATCCTCGCTCAGAAGTGGGCAAATTCCCTGAAAGCCGCCCTGTCCAACAAAACACATGTGGATGCGTATATTGCTCAGCTCACCGGAGCTAGTTATAGCAGCGGAGCAACCGCTGCGGCAAAACCAGCCCCCTACAAAGCACCACCAAGTGCAGTGGCATCAAGCAAACCCGTTTCCACAGCACCAGCTTACGCTAAGATGGACCCCACTCCCGCTAGCACAACGCCTTACACACCTGTTGACTCAGGACAAACTGCACTGGCATCAACCGGCGGCTACAACATGCAGCCCGATGTTTCATACAATCCCACACAATTCGGCACGGTTCGTAGAGGCCAGGTCGTTTACATACCAGCAGGCATGACCATCTCCGCAAAACTCGCTACATCTCTATCAAGCGGCGTTGCTCGAGCCGGCGATGTGATCATGGCAAAAACAACCGAATCGATAAATCTAGGAAATGCATCCATACCAGCTGGTTCCATATTGACGGGACAAGTTACGGATGCGTCAAATGGCAAATATCTCGGAAAGTCCGGCAAGCTTGGAATCAAATTCACAAGCCTGCGCACGCCTGACGGAGGCGAAACACCAATTACCGCGCACATCACAGGCGGTGTCAGTAAATATTCCAGCAGCACCGGCGATTCAGGCGAAATGCTTCGCGGTGAAAATGCAATGTCCAAAGTGAAGAAAGCAGCAGTTGCCACCGCTATTGGTGCAGGTGCAGGCGCAGCACTCGGACTGGCAGTCGGAGGTATCGCTGGTGGAAGCCGAGGAGTAGGACGTGGAGCATGGTCTGGAACGGCGATTGGCGCTGGCGTCGGATTGGCTCAGAGTTTCTTACTCCGAAAAGGAAGCGAAGTGAATATCTTGCAGGGCGAAGACATCAAGATCCAACTTGATGCACCTGCGAACCTGGCAATGGGAGGCTACTAGAAAGCTGTTGTGGAGTCCAGCTGAGCACGCTCTTCTAGCTCCACGGCTAATTTCGACGACTATCAAGTCAATTAAATAGTAACCGAACTATGCCCAGCAAATAGGGTTGTACATACAGGTATCAGGTGACCAAAATGATGATGTTCAAAGAATGGCTTAAGCGACTTTTCGAGTCTATCTCCCCCACACAAGAAGGCAATGCTTGGGACGAATACAAACGTTACCGAGCTATGGAAGATCCAAAGCACTAACAGGAATGGTTGATTAACGCCTAGATATTGTCCAGGGCTATGCCGCTCTCACTATCTCCGCGCAAAACGCTTCGATATGTTTAAGGACCATCGCCCCTTTCAATATCCGCGCATTCTATACGCTTCGATACTGCGCAGAGCGACCGCTTTCCGCATATCGTGCAGAATGATCAATGCCTTACGGCTGTGCTGTGCCCGATTGATTGACGAGCAATCTTCATCGTCAAATCAAAAATGGCAGATTTTCGAAGCCTTTTCTTCGCTAATTCGAGGAATGAGGGAGACAATGAGAGGAGCAGGAAACTGCTCCTCTTTGTTCTCAGCTTGTCAACGATAGATAAATTCTGCTTCAGCAAAAATCATAATTTAGAAACGAAATCGTTTGAAAGCCGTCTGTTTGAGCAAGAAAGTAAACAGATGCGAAAAGAGCCTCTTAACATCCCGGTATCGAGAATAGTTAAACAATCTTCTCGACAACCCCAAGAATCCACCCAATCTAAATACAATAGATGCACTCGGAGAGTTCTCGTGCGCCAGCAAAAGACTGCGAAATTTGTGAAAGCCAAACGCGCAATTATTGGAGCGCTGCTCTGCACGCTTGCAACGACGGCTGCTAGCCTGTCTAACGTGCAGGCGATCGCCTCAGCCAAAGGCACAATCGAGCTAGAAGCTCGCCTGGTGGATAATTTGAGCAAAGAAATCAATTGTCCAATCTACAGCTGGTCAAACACATCATCACCGCATGCTGTAATCGTGGCAATTCACGGCGCTACACTTCACGGAAGAAGCTACACAACACTTGGTGAGAGCTTATCAAGGAAAGGCTACGCCGTTTTTGCTCCCGACATGCGTGGCTTTGGTTCGTGGTATCACGACGATCACCCCGGAGAAGAATTCCCAAAACACGTGTTGTACAAGCGAAGTGAGCGGGACCTAAAGGCACTGCTCGCCAAACTGCGAGAAATTTATCCGCGCAAGCCCATTTATTTGATCGGCGAGAGTGTCGGCGCAAACATGGCAATTCGCCTCTTGGCTCTCGACGAAACATGCGCTGATGGAATGATTCTGTCGAGCCCAGCCATTCGACAACGATACTTTTTTGGTCCATCCGTGTTCAAGCAAATCGTCACGGTATTCTTTTGGAATCCAAAAGCACAACTTGATGTGACACCATTTCTGCGAAGCCGCGTATCTGAAAGTCCAGAGATAACAGACGAACGCGTAAACGATTCGCTTGCAAGAAATAAAATGAATGCCGGCGAACTCTTCAAAACGCGCTGGTTCAACAAAGATTCGCTGCTCCTTGCGCCGGCGCTCCCGGAAAATAAGCCGGTGCTCGTGTTGGAAGGTGCTGAAGATAAACTCTTTAAGGCAGATGACATTCATAAGTTGATGAACGATCTTCCAATGGCTGATAAGCGACTTGAGTTAATGCCTGGACAAGGTCATATCCATCTAGAGACAAAGTATCTTAAGCCACAAGTCGAAGAGCTAGTTTCTAATTGGCTCGCCGAAAAGTCGCAGAAATATGCAAGAGAAATAAAAAGCCCTCAATCGCAAGTCTCGTCTGTCGATCCCAGCAAACCAAGGACGACTACCGAGCTGCCAACCCAATCAACGAAGTAAGCCGGAAAGCCGGTTCAGCATCCTGTGGGGCAAACTCTTAGTGTCGCCAAGTAGCCTAAGCCGTCGCAGCGTTGGGTAGACTATCAATAGTGGTTGTTCTCCAATGGGCGATTCATATGAGACTAAAAGCGGTTAGCGGATTGATTTTTGTTGCCTTGATCCTGTTGGCGTTTCTTCTCCTCAAGCGAACAGCGTCTGACACTGTTGACCCGCAAACTATTGCAGTTAATGGAAATCACTTGATCGGTCAAAGTAGCGCCTACTTAACTTCCCATGCACACAATCCTGTTAACTGGTATCCCTGGGGCGAGGAAGCGCTGGCAAGAGCAAGACGAGAAAACAAACCGATATTTCTCTCTGTCGGGTACGCCGCTTGCCATTGGTGCCACGTAATGGAACGAGAATCCTTTCAGGATCCTGAGACCGCTAAGATTTTGAACAGCAAGTTCGTCCCGATTCTGGTAGACCGAGAAGAGCGTCCTGACCTCGATAATCTCTACATGCAGGCTGTTATTCACTTGAAAGGGTCAGGCGGATGGCCGTTGAATGTCTTTCTCACACCAGATTTGAAACCATTTGCAGGTGATTCCTACATGCCTAAGGTTTCGCGCTTTGAACAAAAACCATTCAAAACAGTTTTGAATCAGATCAGCCAGAAGTGGCACGATGACCCAATCGCCCTAAAACGGAAAGGCGCTATGGTGCTGAAGGAGCTGCGTGAACGAAAAGAGAAAGCAATCCAAGTATTGGCTGCAGCAAATCCACAAAATAGCTCCAGTGAATCTAGCAAAGCACCAAATAATGACGCAGGACAAGTCCAATTGGAGCACGAACATGAAGATATGGATGGGAGCTTGGACCACAGAGTTCGCGTTCTCGGCAAGAAAATGATCAATGATAGTTTGGCAAATCTCGATAAATTTTTTGACAAGGAGTTCGGAGGATTTGGCGGCGGTCGTAAGTTCCCTAACACAGGCATAATGAACCTGTTCATGCGTGCGTATCAAAAAGATCTGTATCAGGTACCAAACGGAAAAGAACGCGCTTTTCACATATTCAAGTTCACCATGGAGCAAATTGCCAACGGCGGCATGCACGACCATGTAGGAGGGGGATTTCACAGATTTGCAGAAGACTGGCGTTGGCAGGTTCCACATTTCGAAAAGATGCTTGTTGACAATGCAATGCTCGCATCATGTTTCATGAATGCATCTCTTTTGACAAATCATGATTATTTCCAAGCCACCGCCCGCAATGCAGCTGACTTCATGCTAAATGATCTTCGTTCTCCTGAAGGTGGTTTCTACACAAGCTTTGATGCGGATACGACTGATGGAGAAGGAATGTTCTATGCGTTCGACAAGGCAGACCTTCTAAAGGTAATGTCTCCTGGCGACGCCGAGTGGATTATAAAAGTACTCAATATCGGTCCGCTTCCCAACTTTCATATGAAGTCGGTGCCAAGGCTTCTGTATGTGCCCGAGAAGCTAGCAACAGATATGAAGATGACCTTGCCTGAATTTCAGACAAAGTACCAGGTGCTAACAAAGAAAATGCTTGAGCTGCGCTCGCAGCGAGCAAAGCCCTCAAGGGATGAATTGATAGAGTGCCACGGCAATGCAATGGCAATATCAGGTCTTGCGCGAGTTTACGCCGGCACCGGTGACACTCGGTATTTAGACGCCGCCAAACAAACAGCAAATTTCATTCTGACAAAGATGAGCAAAGATGGAAAGTTACGGCATGCTTTCTTCAAAGGTAAGTTGTCGGAAGAAGGATTTCTCGACGATTACGCTTATGCGACGCAGGCATTTCTCGATCTCGCAGAAGTTGACCCAGATCCAAAATGGTTAACGAACGCAAAGCGGTTACTGGACAATATGATGCAGACCTATTGGGACGTCCGCAAAAAGGAATTCGCTTACGCAACCTCAAAAGAAATGCCGCAAAAAACTGAAGACAATTTCGATGGCTCGATCCCATCGAGTGCATCGATTGCAATATTGGATCTGCTCAGGATGGAGCTTCTTACTGGAGAGGCAAGCTATGGAATTAAGGCGCGAGAATCGCTGCTTTTCCTGGCTCCAGAGATGCAAACAGTCCTATACTCGGCTTGCTCTTTGCTGTGTGATTACGATCTCGCCATGTCACCACCCTTGGAAATAATTTTCGTCAGCAACAATGCGCCAAACCCACAGAAGAATGCCATGCGTGAAACCGTGTTTTCGATCTTCCTTCCCCAAAAAGTAATGGCTACCCTGGATCAAGCTAACCTGGATCAATATCCATCATTTATTGTGCAAGGTCGCAAAAGTCCCGAAGGTAAGATAAGCGCTTTCGTCTGTAGCGGAGCATCCTGCATGGCTCCAATCTTAGATCCGGCAGCACTGTCCGCAGCCCTCAAAAAAGACAATCAAGCACAACAAGTCACATACGCAAAATGACGCTAGTGCGCTGATAATTTGTTATGGCAATCATTGTATCGCTGTCTGAGTTTGGCAAGCTCGGGCGAATCCGGATTTAGTTTTTCTCGAATCTCTATTGCTTGCTTATACGCGGCTAGAGCCTGCGAGTTGTCTCCTTCGTCTTCATAAAGCTCTGCAAGTTTTCCGACAGCAATAGCTACATCCTGCCTGTAGGGATTGGCATCAGCTTTCAAAAGGCTGTCCGCTTTCTTTTTGTAAAGCACGCGCTCACTTTTCACTGACAATTTGTACAACGGATGTTCTGGTTTTAGGTTGCTGCGGACGATCTTGAATGCTCTATCAAGCAGCCGCTTTGCAGAATCCAACTTATTCATGTCGCAGTACATGCCACCGGCATTGAGTAAAATTTTCGCCAGCTCAATACTGTCGCCCTTATCAATTTTCTGCTGTGCAGTCACAGCTTTAGCAAAGAATTGCTCAGCTTCCTTGTACTGCTTCATCGCGCGTAACGTGTTTGCATGGTTTGAAAGTGCGATTGCATAATCTGCGGTGTCTGTTTTCTTGAGTCCTTCATATGTTACAAGAGCTTCTGCTTCGGCCTTTTTTGCCTCTTCGAGATTGCCTGTTCTGGAATAAGCTTGTGCCAAAGTATCAAGGGCATTTGCACTTGCAACGCTCTTGAATCCGGGGATCGAACGTCGCAAACGAATTGCTTCTTCTAGCAAGACTTTGGCTTTCTCATACTGCTTTAGATATAGGTATTGATTGCTCTCCAATCAGCATATACGCTTCACCGCGAGCGCCTTCTCTAAGGCGTTCAGCACCAAGCAAGGCAAGCTCCAAGTCATTTGCAGATTCTGCCAGTTTTCCTTCTTTATAGGAATTCTTCGCGGAGCTCAAATAGTCTTTCCAATTGTCTTCGTTTGGTTCCTTGTCCTTCTCAGCAGTGGACTTGGATTTATCAGCATCTTTCGACTTATCTATCGCTTTAGACATGTCTGCATTTTTGTTGCTGGAGTCTTTTGCAGAAACAGCAGCTTTGTCTTTCTCCTTTTCGGCATTATCAGCAACGACCACAGAAGACGACAGACAAAGACTGCCGAGTACACAGATTCCAGCAATAATGCGGGTCGAAGTTCTGAAGGTGAGGCTCATTCTTCTTATTTTTGCAGGTTTTGGCAAAGGAATGGCAATTACAGAATTAATATTACTGACAGCCTCAAATCCCAGAAAAGCCCCAACCGGTTTAGATTTTCACCGTTGGGACCAGCAGGCGGACAATACGAAAAATTAGTTGAGAACTACCTTTGGCGTGGTTATACTTGGCAAATCTCGGGTTAGAAAGGCCGTTATGAAGACTAAGATCAAAAGAATACTGACAAGCTGCGTCATAGCGGCTTTAGCGGGTTCTTTCACATACGCCAAGGCAGAGAATCCTTACCCACAACCAGGAGCTGCATCCCCTAACAATCAGGTTTCCGCAGCGGGAGTCATCGCACCACAAGCACAGGCTATGCAATCATCCCCCTATGGATTAGCGCAGCAGCAGTCTGGCTATGCCCCGATGCCCGTCCCAACGATGCAATCCAGCGAATTTTTGCCCCAAGCTAACGCTCCCGCACCGTATTCAGTAGCGCCTCAGAGCGCTCCACCGGCGACTGCTGCTACAAAAATGGCGACCGCTGTCCCGTCAGAACTTAAAGGTCCTTACGTAAGAGTTTACGAGTTCGGCGCTAGATGGTGTCCAAGCTGTCGACAGTTGAAGCCCATTGTCCATGACACAATGGAAAAATATAAGGGTTTTGCCGAGTTCAATTACGTAGATACCGATAAGAATCCAGATCTCGTTCGCCAATTGAGCATAATGCAAATCCCGCAGGTGATAATTGTAGATAGGCGCGGAAGAATGTTGAACCGCCTTGTCGGATACGAGCACGGTATTCAGCTTGATCCCATTCTCACAAACTACAAACAGCAAATACAAGCAAAGCAACAACCGCCACAATAGCTTGCCTCCTTTAGTTCGCATGTGCGTTTTTCCTTGTTTGTTTGCAATCATTGTGTGCTCACATATACAAGTGAGTGCACAAGATCGAACGCGGGTACAGCCGACATCAGTTCAAATCAGCGCCGCTGATACAAGCGATAGCAATGCAAAACACCAAAGCATTTTAATAGATCGAGCCAAAAGGCAATTGCAAGTACGTGGGGGAGGCAGATTAGTTCACTCCTGCAAAGTCGGCATTGGAAGAGGCGGACTTGGACAGAAGAAATCGATGGCGGATAACATAACGCCTAAAGGGACATTCGAAGTTGAACTCATCCTCACTAATGACAGCAGCCTGAATAAATGCTCAAAGGAGTTGATTGATAGATACAAAGCTAACAAGACTGCGCTGTCGTTCCTCAGTTCGGGCGAAGGTTTGAAGCGACTATTTCAGAACATGATTTCTTTGGATTTTGATGGCGACGGCAAAGCAGACACTGCATATGGTGCCGCCTACATTGGACTAAAGGGATTGCCTGAAGGTGGTGGCACTGCTCCGATCACGGGTCCAAAACTATCAAAGTATGGCGGAAAGGACTATTGGTTTTCCATCGCCTTGCACGGAACGCCAGACGACTCCAAGAATATTGGAAAAGCGAACTCAGGTGGTTGCGTTCATTTGCCTAAAGACATGCTGCAGAAATTGATTGCGGAAGGGAGCATAAAAATCGGAACGGTGGTTACAATACACTAGCTACACCCTATCGGCTCTCATCGAACAGCCCGATCTAAGAGCGCGAAGCACATTGCAGCTAAGTATGGAGCGCGGACGTCTCGTCCGCCCATAAGCGCGAAGCGCGTTGCAGCTAAGGCGAAATCTTCAAGATACAATGCCCGAGTCGCTTGGTTGTAAAAAGTCACACTCCATGAGGCTATGGGCGGACGGGACGTCCGCGCTCCATACGGAGAGCGCATCGAATTGCTATAAGATCGAATTCGATTTTACTGTTTTTCTAATTTGCTTCTGCTTAAAATAATTGGCTCCAAATTCTTCAGACCCTTTTTGTTTCCTTGCTTCTCGTAGATTGCTTGCATCTTCTCTATGCTTTTATCCCCGCGCCAGGATCTGATTCCTTTTCTTTTCTCATAGGCTAAGACCTCCTTGAATTGGGTCTCAGCCTTATCTAATTCGCCACGTTTGAAATAGAGTTCTCCTAACCAATGGAGATCAGCATGGGCGATATAATCGAAATTCTTATCAAAATTGCTAGCGGATATCATTTTGATGGAGCGCTTGTATAGGCGCTCTGCATCCTTAAGCTCGTCAATGTAAAAGAAACGCATTCCCAGGTCAAACAACCGCTGAGCGTAGTGGGCAGTAAGTTCATTTTCCTCTGCGTAGCTAGCCGCTTTTGATTGCAGTTGCTCCGCCTTTGCTAATGACCCGTTATGCGCGACAATGGCCGATAAACCAAGTAATGCATGCATGTAATAAGCATCCCGCGGACGGGGTTCCGCCTCTAATGCTAACTTTGAATAGTGAAGCTTTGCTTCATTGAATTTGTGCTGTGCAAGTTTGACATCACCAATCAATACAGTTAGTAGTTCCGATTGTTCGAGATCGGCTGTCTTGAGAGCTTGCAGTGCGAATGGTTCCGCTTTGTCTGGATTGTTTCGATCCCAGTAGCTTTGAGCCAACATCATGTTAGCCTTTGTTAGCAGCTGCGCGCGCGCCTTTTCGTCCATCCCCATTTTTGGAACGGCTGAATGATCTATGACAATCTGACAATACTTTGCCATGTCCTCATACTTTTCCTGCTCCCTTTCGAATTGTGCCAAATCGATGTAAGCCAGAAGTTGATCAACAGACCACTTTCCCGAGTGTTGAATCTGATATTCCAAAATCTTCTGGTATAACTGGCGAGAATCACCGATCCTATTTCGTGCCATGATCTGAAGCTTTTCTATAGACTGCCCCTGTAGCAACGACATGCTGTTCTTTTTGCTGGCCAGAGAAACTAAAGGCTGTTTATTTGACTTGGAGTTCTCTGCACTCAATTTGCCCGTGTCAGAATTTGGTTTGAGTGATCTCAATCCAACAAAGACCGAAAGAACTATTACTATGGAGGAGCCTAATATCATAGGGATACCGAAAGAGAAGCGCGGACGAGTTGCAGCCTTTGGCGAATCAGATATCCATTGCTGGAGCAATTCCGAAGAAAGTCTCGCCGGCAAGATCTCCTCTAAAGCTTGCTCCGAACTTAGCGCATCATGGATCTGTTTGCAGCTCGTAAAGCGAAGCTCACGCTCCTTCTGGAGACAGCGAAGAATTACTGCGTTTATCCTTTTACCATCGTTCTCGTCAACTGAACTGAACGAAGGAGCCTCGGGATACTCTTTTTGATGTTTGAACAACAACCCGACAATATTGTCCGTTAAGAACGGCTGCACACCGGTTACCATCTCGTAAACAATGCATCCGAGAGAATAGATGTCGGCTCGGTTATCGAGTTGCTGTCCAAGTATCGCTTCTGGACTCATGTACGCGGGGTTACCCACGAGCAATCCAGTCTTTGTAATATTTGTGCTTGCCGACATTTCAGATTTTGAAAGCCCAAAGTCGATTATTTTTACACTCTTTCCATTACCGTTTTCGCACAGGAATAGGTTTGCACTGCTGAGATCCCGGTGAATCATCCCCCTTTCATGCGCATAGCCCAGACCTTCACATGTTTGCAGAGCGATCTCTTTGACCAGTTCATAATTTAGCTTGCCCTCTCTCGCGATGAATCGGCTCAGAGGTTCACCTGCCAGAAATTCCATCACAATGTAGGCGGTTGAATCATCGAGAAATTCGATTGAAAATACCGTGACTATATTGGGGTGAGACAGCCTGGATAGTATTTTGGCTTCTCTTCTCAAACGCTGCTTCATTTCGTCCAGAATCGCAAGATCAGCTGCCGCGATCTTCATGAGCTTGATGGCCACAAATCTGCCAAGCTCGAGGTCTTTGGCCTTCCAGACAACAGCAAAACCACCTTCGCCAAGAGATTCCAGAATCTCGTATCGGCTATTGAAGATCATTCCAGGGGCTAATTTCATCAAACCACGCAGCGAATGTGATGTGTGCCTTCAGGCGCCTTTTTCCCAGTTCAGCGTAATACTAACCGATAGCCGTAGAAGAACGACCTGTCTATCGGCATCACAAACACACTGTACTCGAATACACACGAGCTAGGCATCGGCTCTAAGAGTTCCAAAGAAAAATGCGGACCAGGTTGTACAGAGCGCCCAAACGATCACCTTGTGCTGAATCTAGCGACGACCGTGACCGCCACCGCCGTGATGACCACCACCACCGCCACCGCCGTGATGTCCACCACCACCTCCGCGGTGATCTCCACCACCGCCTCCGCGATGATCTCCACCACCTCCGCGATGATCTCCACCACCTCCGCGATGATCTCCGCCGCCGCCAAGACCGCCGCGCCGTCCGCCACCGCCGAAGCCGCCACGATCTCCACCGCCGCCAAAGCCACCGCGATCTCCGCCGCCGCCAAAGCCACCACGATCTCCACGACCACCGAAAGCGCCTCGATCTCCGCCAGCACCATTCGGTGAATAGAGGCGTCCCGGCACGCGATCATGAGGAGGAGGGAATCCGTGATCCTTACCTGGCCAATTATCGTGACCCCAATGATGGTCCCAGTTATTGTTATTGAAGTTGTGATTACTCCAATGATTGTTTACGTTGTGGTTCCAGTAATCATTTTGCCGATTCCACTCGTTGAAAGAACTAAAGTTATTACGATTAACGTAGACCGGAGCACCACCGGCACCGGCGTACCACGGGGCACCACCTCCCCAGTAAACAGGAGTTCCCCATGGGATTGTGGACATTGCGGCTCCAGCTGCGGCACCTAATCCAGCACCGACCGCAGCTCCCAATGCAGCACCGACCCCGCCTCCGCTACCACTATTATTACTGGAGCTGGAACTCTGATAGTAGTTATTCTGGACAGATGGTGCTACAGGTGGTGCCGAGTATTGTTGTTGCTGGTAATAGTTACCACCAGATTGCCAATCTGAGGCACCATAGGGACCATCCGCCATGCTTGATCCACTGCTGGCAAAGCTCGCTCCAGTCTGCAAGGACTGCTGAGTCCCAGTGCGATCGACGTACCATTGAGCTCCATCGGGACTTGCATAGATAGCGACAGACGGACCATTCACGCCTGCCCCCGGAAGCATCACAGCTTGCTTGCTATTGGTCAAAAAGTATTGCTGACCATTTTCACCGGTAAGGACCTGGTACATGGTCATGGTCGTGTTTTGCTGCGAGTCATCGTAAGGAACTCGACTCTGAGCATTGACCGCTGACATCTGACCATTGCAGACAAGCGCTATTGAAAGCAAAAAGAGAGAACCCGAGCGGCGCAGCTTCTGACTACTCATCGATCAAATCCTAGAAGTAAACCGATACAGTTTACTAGCCTAGCTGGCTCTTGACTTGATCAATGGCTGTTCATAAAGAACTTGCTCAACCATTGCAGTGAATCGGTGCGATAACTCTTCTTCGTTAAAGCGCTGTTGGACGCTTGCTTTCAGGCGAGCCAGCGATTCTGCCGTTGGAGGATTGGCGACCAGCTCCCGGATCTTCATGCTCAAATTTCCAGGAATACTCATGTCTATCAGCCAGCGCTCGTCTTGCAAAATATACTTGCCGCCACCATGGGGATGGCAGAGTACCGGCAATCCAGCCAGGGCAGCTTCAATGAGAGCGGCGCCCAAACCTTCGTAGAGGCTGCAAAGAGCAAAGAGATCTGACATAACCAACAATTCTCTGACTTCCAGGTCAGAAACAGTCATCCACCTGACGCGGTCGCCCAGCAACTCCCCATATTCCTCTCGCAGACTTTCACCTTCCGGCTCTGGCTGTCCGCAAACAATCAATTTGTAGCGCGGATCCTCGAGCTTTCTGAATTCATCCAATAAATAATCCATACGCTTGTGATGCTTATTCCAAGCGGCCACACTGATGATTACATAGTCATCTTCAGCGAAATTATATTTGCGACGCAAGGACGCCTTATCCAACAGTGGTGGCATATATGGCACTACGTTGGGAAGCACATTCATCTTCTCAGCCGGAATACCATAGCGCAAAGCCTCTTCATAGGCTTCCGGATGGAGGTGCTGAATGAAATCAAAATGCTGGTAGGTTTTAGGCTTGAAGCCGCCACCATTAGCGAAAATCACCTTGTACTTCGCATTGAAGAGGCGTCGAAACTCATACAACACATGAGCAAGTGGAACTTCCTTTGTCCACACGACATCCGGCTGCCAAGTACTTTGAGACTCGGACAAAAGCCCAAAAGAGAAAGTTGTTTGCTCCAAAACGTAGGCTAGCTTCCAGAGTTTTTCACGATCAATCGGAGCAAAAGGCTTCAGTAGGCTAGACAGCCAAAATTGGCGGCCGATGTTCCACACGGCTTTAGCGCCCGGGAAATCAGAGCCGCAAAACAGCCGAACGTCCAATCCTTCCTGTCCCGCCAGTGCGTTGTAAAAACGTCCGGTCGAAATTTCAAAACCTCTTTGAATTGTCCCGAGCCCTGAGCTGAAAAGTGCCAGCTTAATGGGCTCTTTGCCTCCAAAGGGCGTTAAAACGTCCGATGCCGAATAGTTGTTGCGTTCAGGTGTCATATCGTTCAATCGCTTTTAGTCGAATTACACTGCTGTGGATGGGAAAAACCTTGAAAAGGTTTCAATTAAAGGATTAAACCAATGCTTATTTTATCTGAGTAACGCGAAAATTAAATCCTAAGAACGTTTCTTCTTTTTGCGTTCTGACAATCTAGGCACAATGATACCGAATAACACAAGAAAGAATATCGCTAACCCAACAAAGGCGCTATTAACCGGATTTACGAGAAAGTCGATCACTACATATTGAGGCGACTGCTGTTTTGTATATATCTTCAGCATGGTGTTCCTATCGCGCGGGCTAATCTTGCGCTCCACATCCGCAATAGGTATGGAATAGAACATGACATCCTTAGGATCCGGACTGTGTCCTGACAATCCAAGCGCATGTCCAGCTTCATGCCGGCAAGTGGTGAGAACTAAGTTCTCCGAAAACGGAAAGCGGCCTTCAGCTTCTTTTGCTCGCAAAGCTATCGTCGCATCAACTAGGGTCTCTCCGATGAAGCGAATCTTGGTCTCGCCATCTTCTATACCAGCTCCAAGCTCGGAGGGATCATTGGTCCAATGGCACTTAATGTCAGCCTTCTCAGGTTGATCAACAAACCGGAAACTGACTTTGCGATCAAGTGCTTTTGCCCAATCATAAAAGGATTGACGCAAGATATCATCGTAGTGAGGAGTGTGGCCTTCGACGTCGTCGCCTGGCTCGATATAAACTTTCAAAGGCATGCGGAAAGCGGACCACTTATGAAAACCGCTGTTTAAAGCATCTTGCAAGTAATCGTCTTGTTTCTTTGCACTTTTGTATGCACCGGAAGCATACTGTCGCCGCACCTTCTCATCCTGCAACATTGCAACGATCTTGCTTGTCCGCTCGTCGTCCTGTGGACCGAATTTTTGCTGCAGACTTTTGAGAGTATCAAGAGCACCGTCCAAATTCCCATTTGTTTGATAGAGCGTTGCCAGCGTCTCATACGCGTGTGCCGGTGCATCCTTGCACTTGATCGCTTTCTGCAGTTGAACAACGGCGTCAGCCATGCGATTCTGGCGCGCATAACAGATGCCCAAATAGATGTAGGATTGTGAGAACTCTGGGGCGATTAATACCGCGTGTTTCAACTTACCAACAGCGCGATCATAAGCGCTAGCCTTAATCAGCGGGATGGATTCATTTATTAGAAGAGCAGCCTTATAGACATTCTTTTCGACCTTTTTTCCCTGGACGGTGTACTCTGCCTCGCCCCGGTTATACGCAAATGATGAACCGGCATTTGCAGCGACGCAAAAACATACGATAAGAGCTAACAGCGCTGGGTACTTGGTTGAAAACATGGAGACGAGCGATTAACTACTTTCTGCTGATCTTCAAACTGCTGAACTCAGCAGTCTTTATACCCGTTTACTCTTGCTATAGCTACATTCTGATCGAAATCGAATTTGATGCTGCAATTGTACTCTCTTGCGGCGGCGCCAATTTTTGGAGAGCGAACAGTAACCAAACCCTCATCCTTGTTCATGGATATCGCTTCAAATGATTTTGGATTTCCCATAAACCCAGTTGAATGTGCTTTTGCACTAGCTTCTTTGGCGGTCCAGAATGCCGTGCTCCAACAAATGTAGTCGCGGCGGTCCGACAATCGATCCAGAAAGTTCTTTTCATTGGCAGTGAATGCAAGCTTTTCAAAGCCTTCATCTCGAGATTTCAATTCTTCTACATCAATGCCGGCAATGCTCTCCTCGGCGATTGCGCAGACAAGTGTTTCACAGTGCGAGATAGAGATTCGCGGTTGCCCGGCAGAGGGATCGCCTACAACGCTGATGGCAACTGAGCCGACCTCGTTGGATTCCAACTGTAAATCGAGCATTCTGTATTCTCGATTGTGCTTTCGCCGGTAATAGCTGCGAACGGCATCTTTGGCTGCGATGCGCCCCATGAGCCATTGTTTTCTGCGTTTTTCGTTTTTCCCCAGACGCTGCCAAAAGATTTGCTCATCGGCGGTAAGAACATAATCAGTTAACCAATCAATCACAGTTTCATCATCAGGAAAATCAATGGATCTAATAGCTGTTATAACAGAGTTCTGGTTATTATCAAAACAATTCCACTCTGTAGAAAAAACACTCGCGGGGTCGAAGACCAACCTACGCACGTTGTCGTTCAACATAATGGCGCGGCTGCTAATTTCTTCCACATGAATGAGCAAGTTACCATCAGGAGAGGTCAGCTGCATCACAGCCAAAGTTCCGCGCGTGCTCATTGCGCGAAGATGGACAGAAGCAGCAAGTGCTTGATAGCGCCAACGATCTAGATCATCATAAACATCGATGGATGCTATGTGGAAAGGGAGTAAAGCACTTGCCGGGAGATCATGCTCATACATCTGATAGAGAACAAACTGACTGAGATTGTCCACGATAAGAGGATCAATCATGAAACCGCGATTTGCATTCTGGCGATCCGAAAACCATTCGTTGTAGCATGACGCAAGAAGCTTTCCTTCAATTGTTTTCTGAGAAACAGAGTCAATGCTCTGCACAGCCTGCATCAGCGGACCATGAAACATACTCCCTTCACCGTATAGACGCTCCGGCGTGTACCTGGAAGGCTGCAAATCGTTTTTGGCGAATATTGAAGGTGAGGGGGGATTTGGATAGTTTTGCGCAAATGAAATATTGCACGATGCTAAAACGTTCTCACGCTCCGCATCGTATATGGTGACCGACGCTGTCTGCGGCGAAAGCTGCTCAGCCTCAACACGCACGATTGTAGGCGTCGCTGCCACCCGAATCCTCTTTAGTGCTCTGATATCCATCAGTTTGACAGGCCGCAAGCCGTCAAACAAAAGCCCCGCAACTTCAGCCATAATTTCGATTGCTACCATAAGTGGAAGCAAGTAAACGCGCGACGATAAGTTCTGAGAACTCAGGTTGCCACCAATTGCATGGTCCAAGATGAACGGATAAATTGTGGTGCTCAGCGGAATAAGGGCATGAGCTGATTTGTCAGAGCCAGAGAAACTAGCATTGGTCAGGAACGGCTTTTTGACAAACACCGAATCCCCTTCACGCGTAAGCGTGGTTCGAGACGCCGGCGGTCCCAGGGCTTCGCCATTCAGCGCTGAAAGCGATTCCGTAAGATCAGTTTGTGGGGGCGATGCCATGCCGGATGAATCAGGTTCCTCTTCAACGGCGAGATATGCTTGCATAAGGCGGCTTTGTGTTAAGGCTACGTTCGCGTGCAGTTCATTCAGGTTCCGAAAATAAGCAAGTAAGACTTCAGAGGCGCTGTCCTGTGTTGAGAGTTCCTCAGGATTGAACTCAGATCTTGTTTCCCGGGCGACGCATGGCGTCGCCCCTACGGTTCCGTTATACCGGACGGAATCATCACTATTCAAAACGAATTCATCATCATTTAAAACGGCATCATCAACCAGAAGGGAGCTCCTCTTCGTTTTCCGCGCGAGACTCCTTCGCTCGAAGAGAACGTCCAGATCGAGTTCCATTCCGTCACAGTACAAAGTTGCTAGGACAATATGTAGTTGATCGATGCCGCTGCGCTCGGCTAGATTGCAAGCAAGCGCGCGGTGTGGTTTACCAGCAAGAATCTCCGACACATAAGGTATAAGCCCCCCTTTCGGAGCCACTTCCAAAAAGATCCGGGTTCCGGCATCGTACATTTTTTCAATCGTCGATCGAAATTGTATGGGCTGCTCGAAAAGATTCATTGTCAGATTGCGTATTGCGTCGGGATCGTTCGGATAGGTATCGCCCAATGAAGCGGACCACGATTCACGGTCTGGGGTTTGTACGGAAAGTCGAAGCAATTCATCGTCTTCGCGATCAATCTTTCCTGCGACTAGCGGTGTGTGATAGGGAATAGCAATTGGCAAAATCAAATAATCGATCTCGTTTTTCTTCAACTCGGTACAAAGCTGATCCATGACGGAGCGTTCGCCGGATATTAATGAACACGAGTTACTCATTTCCGCGCCCAAGTATACGCGTGAGGGCAAAGCCTTCACGATTGCTTCAATTCTGGCATCGTAAGGCGCAGAAACCCGAATGGTGCGCAGCTTTGTCAACTCGTCTTTTGATACCGAGCGTGATACCTGCGTGCTGAGGCGATAGAACACACCGGCCGACTTGAAAATGTCGAAGCACGAGTTCATCGCAAGAACTGCAAACTCGCCGGTACTGCATCCCAAAAATGCATCCGCCTTTATTCCCAATTTCTGCAGGATGTGGAATAGTGCCCACTGAGCAAGCAAAAGAGTCACCACAGCAGAATCGATAGTAGCTAGCAAAGCCTGGCTGATAGCTTGCGGACCACCACTTGTTAGCGGGAAAATAGCACGGCTCGGTAACACTTTATCGTTCGCGCGA
Source organism: Candidatus Obscuribacterales bacterium (assembly GCA_019747875.1). Lineage (GTDB taxonomy): Bacteria > Cyanobacteriota > Vampirovibrionia > Obscuribacterales > Obscuribacteraceae > JAIEPM01. The sequence goes on along the minus strand of JAIEQI010000172.1, from coordinate 11,056 downwards.
ACGGCAAGGCGCTCGACAAAGTCAAATACGCTGCGGACCTCAGGAAAATAGAAACACAGATCCGCCAGCATGTTCGGGTATGACGCGCCCAAACCTGGAAACAGAAACGACACCTTGTGCGGCGAGTGCCCAGCGCTACTTTTTACAATACGCGAATAGCAGTATCCGCTGCCTCGCCGGCCGATATCCACTGATTGTTCCGGATATGCTTTGATTTGCCCGAAAGCCTCAGAAACAATGCGCGCCAAGTCATCGACAGATGCAGCAACTAATGCCAATCTATAACATACATTGCCAGCAGGAACTGCGTTGCCATGTTGGCTTTTGAATTGAATCAGAAACTCATTAAAAGCCAGCTCGGATAGACTTAGCCCCGACTGAAGATTCCAATTTTGAAGTCTCAGCAATATCTCGGCTGGCGTTGAAGCTTCCAGCAGAAACAATTCAGAGGACTGTGGAAGAGCAGGTCTCTGTTGATTTTCGAGTAGGTCCGATCGCACCTCGCGCACAGAGAATATACAATCAGCTCCGAGAACTAAGGCGCGTCGAGGACTTTCCTTAATCTCTTCTGGTAAGACTGGATGGATCCAGGGCCTGGCTTGTGTAAATGCGAGCACGCCTGGTGGCAGGCTGGGTAGTTGGGGACTAATGTCCTGGTTTTGTGCGATATTCGTTCGAGGTAGCAACCGCAAATAGGTACTAAGACAGGCAGACTTCAGCGCCACAAGTTCCAGCAAGTCACGAGACCAACTCTCAGATTGGAAGAGTTGACTCGCTTGTGATATCAAATCAGCGAAGTAGCTACCGGAAGGGGCACGACTTGGTCCTAACGCACGCAAATTAGCCATCTGCGATGTTGCAGAAACAACCAGTCCATAATCGTCGAGATTTATCTTTGCGCTTGCTTGTTCGGGGTATGAACCTTCGATCTCCAAGGAGCTGTAGATGCGATAACCATCTTCGGCTGCCAGCGACTCAGAACAAATGACCAAGGCTACAGTATTATTCGAATCAGAGGACAACACAAGCGCAACGTCTACTGCAGCAGCTTCCAGCGACTCAAGCGCCTGTGCTAAAAGTTGAACGGAAGACTCCGCAAAAACAGGTTCGAAATCCAAAGCAATTTGCGAAAGAGTTTCAACAGTTTGGAGGGAGTCGGTCCATCCGCTTTCGTCCGTTGCATTGTGCACAAACAGTGCGATACGCAAGTTGGCTTGAAGTGGGATTGAAGAATCATTTACAGCCTCTACTAGAACTTGCAACGGCTCAAGCGAGGATGAAGGAGATTGCTGATCGGACGGTGCCCCCAATGGCGAGAAAACGCGCTCACAAAACTGCTCACTATTACCAACACCGGCAAGTTGACTGGCAAGTCCAATTACGACCGCTGAACTAAAAGACATGCTATTTTGCTCTTAATGCCTTAGTTTGCGATCCTAGACGATTCAGTGATTTGCTGCCTGCACCTTGTAGATCTTCCATGATCAATATAAGCCTGTCATTCTGGTCATAGACAGCCATGTCGCAGAGAAGCTCGCCGTTCTTGGATTCAGACGGCACGCTCACGAATACCTTGAAAGATTTTCCTTCCGGACTGCTGAAGAATCTCAATTTACCGAAACCAATCGGCAATACAGTAATGTCCATGTAATGTCTTGCCCAAATTCCTGCCAGCTGCATTGCGCTATCCAGCATGATCGGGTCGACAATCCAGGTGCCAGCACCCTCGTACTTCAAACAGTCCGAAACAGGGACGGTGCTAATTTGTCCGGCAATGCCATTGATACCAATCGCATCGATATTATCCAATCCCTGAAATAATGGACCATGAAACAACCAATTCTTGTAGACTTGCGCGACCGTAGGCGGCGCAAGCTCCGCATCGCGAATATCAGGCTGCTCAAAATCCTTTTTGAATGGCTTGCCCTCTGGAAGTTCTGCCTTGGGTGACTTAGAAAGCACGACATGAGCACTAAAGTTCTTTCTGCTGCCAGATGGTCCAGACGAAATTGAGACCTCAGCAATTGCTCTGTTTGCGGAGTGCTCTTTCTCTTTGATGGAGATAAAGACATCTTTGGCACCATTTTCAAACATGATACCGGCAGGAATTCGAAGTTTGTCGATTGCTTCTATCTGATGCTGCGGATATTTGAGTTGAGCTGCTTCGGCAAGCAGTTCAGTAGCGACCGCCATCGGCAGAATCGGAACACCATCGAAAGCATGATCCTTAAGATAGAGATCGTACTCGGGGTCTAAACGCAAGCGAAGGTCCAGATGCGTATGATCCTGCTTCAAGAGTTCAGCGTTCTGAAGACGTACAGGGCCGGTGGCTCGTCGTTGCGCCGACTTCTTCTTTGCTGCTGTAGGCTGCTCGGAACCGGAATCGCCATCCTCCGGCTTGCGCAACTGCCCAACCAACAAGACCTCAGCGTCAGATTTATCTGCACAAACCAACTCATTCAGGAAAGATTGGCGGCCGTCCATCGATTCGATCATAGACCAACCGTAGCGAGCAAAGAGTGACTCCAACTCCGGTTGAGCCATACCACCGCGCCAGGGACCCCAAGCCAGTGAGACCACACGCCCTTGCGTCTTGGTGTTTAACTTGCGAGCCAACTTGTTCAGAACTTCGTTAGCGCAGACATAGTCGGCTTGCCCTGCATTACCGGCTCTTCCCACGACCGAAGAGAAGAGAACCAGGTATTTGAGGCTGTCCAGCTGCAATCTTGATGCCAAAGTGAAGGCTGCATCAATCTTGGTGCCGAAAACACGGTCAAAAGACGCCAGCGTCTTATCTTTCAGATAGGCATCTTCTATGACGCCAGCACCATGGATGACGGCATCGATTTTTCCAAAGCTTTCATAGAGCCTATCGATCAGTTCCGAGAACTGCTCGCGATTACGCACATCAAGAGAATGATAGTGCACACGTGAACCTGTGGACTCAAGCCGTTCGAGATTCCGACGAATTTCTCTTTCCCGAATCAGCCGCTGATAGATGCCCTCTATAACAGGAACGCTCAGCTTCTCGCCTTTCTTGCGCAGAGATTCCATGATTGCGGCTTTTAGTTCTTTCTGCCCCTCGATGCCACGGAACTCAGCGTCTTCTTGCTGGGGACGATTGCCTCGGCCCACAATCACAAAAGTCGGTTTGTAAGGTGTCAGCTCCATGCAGAGATCGGCAGTGATACCACGAGCACCACCAGTGACAAGAACTAAGGATCCTTTCTTCAGTTCCAGCTTTCTACCGGGCTCAACTGAAAGCGGCGCTCGCAGAACATCAACGGCGGACCTTGATTTGCCTTTATAGGCGACTTCCGTAAGCTCTCTGTTCTTATCGTTCAGTTCAAGCAGAATCAAATCCTTGATCTTGGACTGATGTAGATCCGGCCCAAAGTCGATGCAACGGGCTAATGATGAGGTATACTCGCGCGCAAAGGTTTTTATGAATCCAGGCAAGGCAGCTTGCACAGGATCAATATTTTGCGGTTCATCAATTCCAAAACTACCGCCTAAACGAGAGGCAGTGAAGAGCACTGGGCTTTGGTCAGCACTACCAGGAAGAGCGAGGAAAGCCCGGCTCAAGACATAGAGTGATCTTATCGCCAGATATTCCGTAAGCGGATCATGATGACCGTTACGATGCTCTTCGCAATCACCAAGCGGCAGCAAGTGAATCAGCCCAGCTATTCGCCCTGTCTTTTCTACAAAGCGTGCGGCAAAAGATTGAATTATGGATTCGTCGGTCAGATCCAGTTCGAATTTCTGGCTCTCGCTGATGTCGAACGGCGGTGGTGTTACAGCGCCAGCCTTGTGCTTCAGAACCATAACCTTGGCTCCGAGTTTTACAAGATCTACTTGAAGGTTGTGGGTGAGCTCCGTGCCGCAATCGCTGATAACGAATGTGCCTTGCAGCTTCGTCAGCTTCTGCTTTAACTCAGGAAGGTCTTTCAGTACAACGAGGGCACGTTCAATATAAGCGTTGCTGACATGACTTGCGGCAGCTTCCATTTCCCTGGATGAATGCAGCTCATGGGCGCCCCTTCCATTGTCACCCAGTTCTTGCTCTCTGCTCCCCGGCGAGGAAGATTGGATCGCATTTACGATAATCTCTTCCTTGTCTGCAAGCGGAGCCGGAGAACTGCTTACGAGATCATTGTTTATCCAGGAAATAATCCCCTCTAGAGTTTTGGTTCCGGCAAGCTTTTCGATACCACTTTCCAGTTGAGACTGAACATCGTCCGGAAGTAACTTGCGGAAGCTATTGAGAATCTCGACACGTTTTATTGAATCAATACCAAGGTCAGCTTCCAGATCCAATGTAGGGTCGAGCATGTCGGCAGGATAACCTGTACGCTCCGAAACAATCTCGATCAAACGCTTAGTTAGGAATTCAGGATCGAGCTTGGAGGCAGAACCGTTCTTTCCATTGCCCGGATGGTGTCCATCTCCATTCCCGTTGCCATTGTTGGAATTGGAATCGGTCTTGAGTGTGAATGGCTGAATATGTTCAGCAAGCTGTTTGTCAGACTGAACGGCACCCCGAGCTTCACCTACTGATGAAACCGTGTCCTGCATACTGTTGAGCAGGGCTGAAGCGGATGCTGATGCCACCGCGTCCAGATCAGGAAGAACCGGTTGCACCACTTGCGGTGCCGGAGCATACGGAGCCGGACTTGAAACGACTGAATCATTCGGACTCAAATCACTAGCAAAGCCTCCCAGATAAGTCGGTGTCGGAATTTGCATCGGATTCGCGAATTTCGGATCAAGGAATGGATTTGGGTTTGCCGAATTTTGCGTGGCATTTCCTGTTCGGGCGCCATGCAGATAAGCCATCATTACTTGCTCTTGAGCCTTCAAGAAGCTGTTAGTCATCTCGAACATAGTGCGTTGAAACTCAAGCATAACCTGCTCACGTGCAGTTCCCGCCATCGAAGGATTTGCCGTCGCTGGAAGTATGGTAGTGTTCAAGGACGGAAATGCAGGACTGTTCAGACCAGGAACTCCGGGATTCACAGGACCAGAAAGAGAAGAATTACCAGGTCTTACGGCTGCGGGAGCAGTCCCTCCTGCTAGCGGGTTAGCAGCTAACAGGGGATTGCCAGAAGATAATGGATTGCCAGCTGCAACGGTATTTCCAGGTCCCTGGATCATCGGATTACCCGACCCCGCAGCCTCACCAGCCGAGCGCGTGTAACCAGGTCCCTGGAGCATGGAATTGCCCGATCCCGCAGCCTCACCAGCCGAGCGCGTGTTACCAGGTCCCTGGAGCATGGAATTGCCCGATCCCGCAGCCTCATCAGCCGAGCACGTGTAACCAGGTCCCTGGAGCATGAAATTGCCCGATCCCGCAGCGTCATCAGCCGAGCACGTGTAACCAGGTCCCTGGAGCATGGAATTGCCCGATCCCGCAGCGTCATCAGCCGAGCGCGTGTAACCAGGTCCCTGGAGCATGGAATTGCCCGATCCCGGGAGCGCCGGCATCTTGCCGGCTTCTGACACCTTAGAACCAGTGGATCCTAATCCAGAAGCAGTAACCTCTCCACCACCAATGGTGCCCGCTTTTTCGTTAAGCACCTTGATGGCATATTCCGTCGGACGGTTTGCAGCGATAATATTCTTTCCATCAAAGCGTTTGACATGCCCACCGTTAACCAGGTAAAGCAGTTTCGGCTTATTCGGAGAAGTGCCTGTTTCGACCTTCGAAAGTAGTCCTTCCACGCGATGTTTATACAATCGACCGAAGTCGACCTCCAGGCCGGATACAAAGGCATTTGCCAGCAAATTCTGCAGCTGTGTCACGCCATGCTTTCCGTTTCGATCAATAGATAAGGTCAAGTGCTCCTTGCCTTCCAAGATATCATCGACTAACCCGCTCAAGACAGCGCCAGGTCCGCATTCTATAAAGATGCGTGCACCAGCCTCGTACATGTTCTCGATTTCGGATTGAAACTCAACTGGTTTCACAAGGTGTTCACAAAGTAGCGAGGCAATCTGCCCTGCTTCAGTAGGATATGGCTTGGCCAAGGTATTGGAATAGACCGTTTTGAGCGGTTTTTTCAGAGTGAGCTGCAAGAGAGCCTGCGACAACTCACGAAGCGCCGGCTGCATGAGAGGCGAATGGAATGCGGCAGAAACCGCGATGGGCTTGGACTTAACCTTGTTCTCATTGAAGATGGTAGTGGCTTCATCCAACGCATCGATCTCACCAGAAATGATCACTTGCTTGGGCGAATTAATGTTCGCCAAGCTAACATTCTTCACGTGCGAAATCAGACGGCGGACATGATCACCGCTGGTGCTGACAGCAGTCATGCTACCAGAACGGCTGTTATTGGCCTCTTGTAAAATCGCTCCTCGGCGCTCGGACAAGCGGAAGAGATCGCTCTCGCTGAACACACCAGCTGCAGCAAGCGCAACATACTCTCCAAAACTGTGTCCAGCATACATGTCTGCATGCAGTCCAAAGCTCTTCAATAAATGGAATGCCGCAATGTCTACCGTTGCAACGGCGGGCTGAGCAACGTGAGTATTAGTCAGCTGGCGCGCCTGTTCTTTACGCTCCTCATCGGAGAATGCAGGCTCAGGGTAGACGAACTTGCTCAGAGACTTCTCGAAGCATCCGCCAAGAACGTTGTCTGCTTTTTCAAACGTGGATCTGAATTCTCCAAATAACAAAGATAGATCGCGCAACATTTCGGGATGCTGCGATCCTTGCCCAGGGAAGAGGAAAGCGACTTTCGGAGCTTGGGTTTTCGGTCCTTCATGGAATATGACACCACGGGGATCTCGCAGCGACTTCTTCTCGCTGTCCTTCAGAACAATTTTTACTTGCTCGATTTTCTTCAACAGATCGTCCACGGACGATGCGATGAGAGCCAAGTTTATGAGCTCTGAATGCGCCAATGGTGGCATGGCGCTTTGCGTCAGATGATGCCGGTAGGCAAGATCAAACAAACTGCGCGGCTCAGAAGATGGAACGGGACTGCTTGCTTCACTCTCTACTGTCTTAACTTTCTCGGCGGCCACTTTTAAGGCATCGAGAGTTCGCTCAAGCTGTTGTCTCGTTCCTGCGCGGAAAGTGAAGAGCTCAGTCGGGAAATGCGTGTACGCACTATCTTGCCTGTTACTGTGTTGTGGACTGTATTCCTCCAGCACCGTGTGGAAGTTGGTGCCACCAAATCCGAATGCGCTGACGCCAGCTCGTCTCGGATAGTCCAGACTCTGGTCATGAATCCATGGACGTGATTCGGAACTGATATAGAATGGCGAATTCTCAAAATTGCAGGCCGGGCTTGGGGTTTCAACGCCGATAGTTGGCGGAAGAACGCGGTGGTAGAGCGACTTTGCTACCTTGATCACAGACGCCAGTCCCGCGGCGCACTTCGTGTGGCCAATCATTGTTTTGACCGATCCAACAGCGCACACGCGCTTGTCAGCGCCGGAAGCTTCAAATATTCGGCGCAAGGCTTCAACTTCCGCTTTATCACCAGCCACGGTGCCAGTACCGTGAGCTTCGACAAGTTCAACGCTCGACGGCGAAAGGTCCGCGTCTTCATATGCTCTACGCAAAGCCAACATCTGACCGGCTGGGCGCGGTGCGGTCAAGCTCAGATCGCGACCATCGCTAGACCCGCCAATACCTTTAATGAGCGCATAAATCCGATCGCCATCGCGTTCGGCGTCAGATAGACGCTTCAAAACCAGAACAGCCATGCCTTCGCTGATCACTATGCCATCGGCAGTGGCGTCGAACGTGCGGCAGCGTCCGCGCGGAGACAACGCATGTGTTTTGCTGAAACTGAGATAGTCGCCCGGTTGATTATGCGTATCAGTTGCAGCAAGGAGAACAACGTCACTGGAACCAGCACGCAATTCTCTAATTCCGATATAGAGTGCCGCAAGCGATGAGGCGCATGCCGCATCCACACAAAAGTTGATACCACCGAGGTCGAAGCGATTAGCTACGCGTCCGGCAACAACGTTGCCTAGATAGCCGGGGAAGGAATCCTCGGTCCATTCCGGCAAGCGCTTCTCAATTTCTTTCCTGTACTCAGGTTGCATGTCTGCCAGCGTCCAGTCAAGCATTGAACGCAGTGAGTAAAAAGAAGTAATTGGACCATGACCGGCATTAGCCAACACAATCGAAGTTCTTTCTTTGTTGAACTGCCTGGTTTGGTAACCTGCATCCGCAAGGGCCGCGCGGGTCACTTCCAAAATGATCAATTGCATCGGATCAACCGACGACAGGCTGCTTGGCGGAATACCGTAAATGGAAGGATCGAACGGAATATCGCGCAGGAAGCCACCCCAACGCGAACTGATCTTGTCGCGTTCAAGAGGATCCGCACTGTAGTACTTGGACCAATCGAATTGCTCCTTCGGAATCTCTTCGATGGCGTTGACCTTGTTCAGAATGTTTTCCCAGTACGAATCAAGGTCATTCGCCTTCGGGAAGAGGCACGACATACCGATAATTGCAATCGGCTCTTGGGCCTTTTTGTGCTTATTCGCGCCCTTGTGTTTATGCGCAGTCTTATCTTTAGGTGATTGATCAAGCGACTCAAGATACTTGCAAGCATCAGTGCTAACAGCCGCGTGCAGCTCGGCAATGGTGGTCGTCTTCTCGTGCATGGCGGCGACCTGGCCGATCATGTACATGCCATCGTTCCACTGCTTATCAGAAGAAACTTTCACAAGCTTGCTGCCGGATTGAGAAGCCGACTCTCCACGACCTAGCCCCTTACTGGCAATACGCAAGCGCCCCAGATTCATCATCTCGAGTTCTTGACGCAGTTCATTTTTGCCGCAACCTGAATCTTGCAGTTTACGCTTTGTCGAGTCGAAAATTTCTTTGTACGGAGAATTGATGCAACGAATCGCGTGACCTGGTCCGGTTTCCAAAAGCACAGTTTCCTGGCAGCGAATCGCTTCTTCCTGAAAGCGCTGCACAATGGCACCGCTGGAGACGGCTTCCTGGGTGAACAAATAAGCGGTGCCCATGAGGACACCAATTCGCACACCACGTTCCACAAGCGGAGCAGCCATGACTGCCACCATAGCGGCAGAAACGCTATCGTGAATACCGCCTGCAAATACAACATGGAAATCTGCGGGGTTTGATTTTGGTGGAATAGAATTGAGGAGAACATCAATCATTGTCTCCCACAAAACCATGCTGGAACGAGGTCCAACGTGCCCGCCACATTCCTTGCCTTCGAAAATAAACTTGCGAGCACCAAGTTCGATGAAAGATGAGAGCAAAACAGGAGATGGAACATGAAGATAGGTCTTCGTACCGTTGGCTTCCAGCTCTTTGGCTTGATCAGGACGACCGCCTGCAATGAGTGCAAATGGTGGTTTGGCTTTGAGAACCAACTCCAACTGTTCTTGCCTGAGCTCATTGGGTACAAATCCCAGCATGCCGACGCCCCACGACTTGTCGCCAAGCTGTGTCGCAGTTTTCTCCAGAAGCGGCTCTAATTCTTCCTTTCTCATCAGGGCCAGTGCCAGGAATGGCAATCCGCCTCCTGCAGCAACATTTAAGGCGAAACCAGGTACGTCGGAAACCCGGGTCATTGCACCTTGGAGAATTGGAAATCGTGTTGATTGAGACTCTGCCAGTGGCGAATTTTCCGCCAGCGCATTTTGAGCAATTGCCAACTCGAGATTTTCATGAGCGCAAGAACGCAGAGCATTGATGAAGCTAGCAACCGAGACAAAGCGGCGAGCAAATGTATCAGCAAAAGCAATGTCTTGACCAACCGTGAGCAACGAAGGCAATTGGCTTCCGCCGAACTTTGCGGCTTTCACATCGTTGCGAACACGTCTACGCAGCTCTTCATGCAGTTCGGTTTCCTTCTTTTCCTCGGAACTCTTCAACCACTCTTGCAAGGACTTCAGACTTTCGCTGCCTGGCTTGGACCAGACACGGAATTTTTCCTGCCCATGTGAAATCAGCTCGGTTTCTGTACCATCGAAGTTCGCCAAGCGCTCCTTCTGCTCCACACTGAGCGGCGACTCGCGCATGAGCAACAACTGATTGTCGAGGACAACACCCGAGCCACCACCAGCGATGACGCTGCCTGCCGTATAGAGACCGATTCCACCACGAACATAAATCGGCAGTTTTACTTTGCGAACACAGCGTTGCAGCAATACAAAACTCGTTTCCTCTCCGACCCTGGCGCCGGATTCATGCCCGGTCGCAATCAATCCGTCAGCTCCTGCTGATGCAGCTAGTTGGGCTTCCTCGACTGTGACGATCTCACAGAAAACCGCAAGCTTATGTTTCTGAATCGAACTAATCGACTGGCTCAAACTTTTCTTTGCGTAGGCTTTATCTTTGACACAGAGGATAACGACTCTCTCTTCAGCGCTAGCGGCAGATAGCTCAGCTAACAGCGCTTCAGAGTGTTGAATCTGTTCGACACCGCATCTGATACCAACACCGTGGCGCCCATTGGAAGCTAGTGTCTTGACTGCGCTCAATGCACACGCTGTTTCATCGAGATACTCAACGTCGAGTACTCCAATTGCCCCGGCACGGCTTGCCGCAATCGCAAGCTCTGTCTGTATTTCGTCGCCGCTCCAGGCCGCAGGCAGTAGAGCAATAATCCCAAGTTCTGGAACTTTCACTAGTCAGTTTTCTCCATAATTCAGAGCGGCGCGGTTGCTTTTAGGAACGTGCTGAGCACTTATTGTGATTGCGGATTTCCGAGCGGCTCTACAATCGTGCATTTGCGGATTGCGACCACATAAGATAAAGATCAATAGATTATATAAATGTAGACAGGTTCTGCCATTGGAGGGATCTTAGGAAGCACGCACAGGTTCTAAAGAGACCGCCCACAGGCTGTAGTTGGATGTCTGAAAATTACAAAATTTGTAACGAAGAAAGGCGACAATAGCCAATTAGTTTCAGCAAAAATGAGATCGGTCAAAGGTTCCGCTTCCAAAGAGGCCGGATCTGTTCTAAGCATGGAGATACTATGTAAGCGCCGAGCGAAAGCTGGTCGCTTGTAAACCGAGAACAATTGCAGTAGCACTTGAC
>JAIEQI010000224.1 GCA_019747875.1 Candidatus Obscuribacterales bacterium | reverse complement strand
ATTAAACGATCTCCACGAGCCATTCCCAGGCTGAAAAAGAGCGCTCTACGGTCGCCGGTAATGCATAATCCAAGTTTTTATTTCATACGACATGCAATAGTACTAAAGTGACACCTTTAGTTTTCCAGATAGAAGCAGTATGATGTGTATTGAGATACCACTTGGCATGCGCAATACCAGTGGAGTTCGGAGTTTTAACGATGGACAATGAAGACCTCACAAAGAAAAAAATCAGCGAGGATTCTCGAACATCAAACAATGTCAATTACACCGTCATAGCGGTTGGAGTGGTGATAGCGTTCATGAGCTATCTCTATGGTTTGTGGTGCTTGCAACACCGAAAGACCAATTTAACCCCAATGGAAGCAGCTAGAAATGCTGATACCTCGAATTTTGACAACCTTCTGCGCTTTTAGCAGCTTCTCGAATTTGATTAGAACCTAAGTGCGAGCCCGGCCTTGCTGCTCGATCAACTGATGCTTGTCTTTGAGATATTCTTCGATAGATTTATGCAGACTTTCGACCGGATTGGCGAAGTTGTACAGCTCCTTCGGCGGTCCGCCAAACTCTAGAGCCTTTGCAAAGTTTTCACCAGCTTTATTCCAAGCATTCTCTTGCACTTGTGGATCAGCACTTTTGACGCCCTCTATTGTGTTTTTGTCGTGTATTCCTAACTGCTTTGTTCCTTCAAAAATATTATCCCTCTGAGCCTTGGCGACCTCTTCATCAGTGGCATCAAATTTCAAATCAGCACCGCTGTTATTTAGATGGCGGATGATTTCATTTCGATGAACCTTCGTCAGAAAATCGTCCAATTTAGGTCCTTCGAGCGGCAAACCCTTTTCTTGCAGAAATGGTCGGATCTCTTCCTTTTCAGCAGCATTCATCAAATCATTATCGCGAATTTGGTCAAGATTCTTTGTTTCACTCGATGCTCGCTGGAACATGTTGGTATCAGCACCAGCTATCTGCAAAGAAGGCATGTTGTCACCCTCATTAGCAGCAGCAGTTTGCAAGAAAGCACGCTGCTCCATGGGAGAACTCAAACTCGCAGAAGGTCCAGGACCATGAATCTCAGGAAGATACGGACTAACCTGATCCGGGTCGCGTCCAAGCCGCTGCTCCCCAAAATCACTCTGCTGCCCAGAGTCATTAGCTGCAACAATGCTACCTTTTTCCATAATTTTCAACTCCCTGCCTGCCTGTATCCACAGACTAACTGCCGATGTGTGCAGAAAGCGTGCAACGTAAGCGACCAAACCAATTCAGTTCGCCAAACGATCAACAACCTTGGAAAGTCCTGTTACAACGCGCGCAAAAGCTGGATAACTGAGCTTTTCTGGCGTGTCTTTAACGTCATGGTAATAAGGATATCTATAAGGTGCGGTATCCGTAATCATCACGCCTGGATACCCAAGTTTCCAAAACCAATATTGGTCCGCCCAGTCCACACCATTCACCCATTCCGGAGCTGCGATCCCTTCAGATGGAAAGGTCGTTGTCTCTCTGAAAATTCGAACACAATCCTCCACCAAAGAACGTGATTTGAGATTCCCAACAAAAGCAATGAAGTTTCCAGTTGTCGGATATCCAGGAGGCATGAAATTGGACGGATAGTGTTGACTGTTTGGCGCCTCGGTATAGTAAGCCAGAGTCTCAAGATCCAACAGCGCTGCTATGCGCTCTCCACGCTCCTTACATCGCATAGCATAATGGTAGCTACCCATATCCCTACTGCTGAAATAAGGAGGCTCTTCAGTCCCGAAGAGAAGAAAACGGATAGTTTTTTTCGAAGATTTTTCTTTCAAAAGCCGTGCGATCTCCAGAGTGGATGCAACACCACTGGCATTGTCGTCAGCTCCAACTGTTCCTACGACTGAATCATAGTGCGCGCAGACTATTACAAGCTCACTTGTGGCTCCCTTGAGTTCAGCTTCAATGTTTTTGCAAGGGGTATTTTCGACCACATATTCTTGTTCTAGAGACTTATAACCAGATTTGGACAAGACGCTTTCGATGTATTTGTAGGTTCTTTGGAGGTTTTCCTTAGTGTGGCGTCTCCCGATATCACCAGCTAGAACGCCTATGTGACGTCGTAGTTCACCTTCGGTTTCCAGCTCCGCAGCACTGTAACTAGGTTGATTTCCATGAAACGAGGAACCCGGCATCCAAAGAACCAATATAAACAAGCCGCAAATACCAAGCAAAATCAGCCCCAGAACAATGTCCAGAGCCAATCGTGCGGGAGTCATTTTAGCAATGTCTTTTAGCAAGAAGTTTTCTTCGTTCAGTAAGTAACTACTCTCACTATTTCACATCCACACAGTACCTGTCATTGCTTGACAGATCCAAAAACGACCTGGAGGGATGGGTAAGTTCCAGTCAGAACGAGCTGCTGCAACGATTCCGAGTCAGCACCAATAGGTTCGTGAATCGCCAAAGGAAACACGCGCTCAGGAACGAGCCCCAGTCGTTGCTCCCGAAAAGCCCATTCTCTCGAAAGAACAGCGATAGTTGCTTCTTGCATGTCTTCTCTCCCTGCCAGTAAATTCAGAATAATGGCCCAGTCGTGCGGAGGACGTGCGAAAAAACAAAGCAAAACAAGTTGCCAGCAAAGCTAGATTGGGAAATTTCCACTGCCCATAGCACAAGTACACGCGCCAGAAAGTTAGTCACCACAGACAGTGGCAATTACTATCTGCCTACTAACCGCTTGAGCGACCAACTGCTTCAGTTGCTTACCAGGCGGGCAATTTGCAACTAAATCGGACGCTCAAAGCATTGCAAATGGGGAAGATAGAGCTTGGAGGACAAAGCGACAAGGTCTGATAATTGGCGCTCCAATCACAACAAAAATCCGTGACACTGACCCTTGGTCAAAAGGGTCTAGTGCTTATTGGCGTCCCTCTGCTTTTTGAACTGATTTTCGTCGGAATGCTCACGTTCCTCCTGGGTCAGGCTGAAAAACAAGCTTTGAGCATCGCCCACTCCAAAGCGATCCTGACGAAAACAAACACCCTACATAAGCTGCTTATCGAAGCCAGCGGCGCCGTCGCTGGCTACAGCGCTCATAAGAACAAGGAATATGCCGAAAATTATGAGACGGCGATGGAGCAAATTCCAATTGAAATGCAGGAGCTGCGAGATCTCTCACGTGGCAACAAGAGCCAAGAACAGAATTTGAAGAAGATCGAAGGCTCAGTGAACCGCTCAGTGAGCCTTCTGAACAAAATGAAAAGCGGAATAGATGCGGGGAACCTGGCTAACGCTAGCAAAAGCTTCAAAGAGTTGAGACAAATAACGGTTACACTGGAGACCCAACTAAAACAGTTCTTCGAAGAAGAAAGGCTAATTGAGCGCAGCAGCCCTCAAATGGAGCAGCGATCAAGAGCCCTCCTGCACACGATACTGTGGCTGGGCACAGCACTAAACATCGTCCTGGCGCTCTTCATGGCTCATCTCTTTTACACTGGAATCACCGGCCGACTGAAGATCCTCACCGATAATGCCATTCGCCTGGCGAAAAACGAGCCCCTAAACCCAACAATAAAGGGCTCAGACGAGGTCGCATATCTCGACTCTATCTTTCATGAAATGGCAAATGCTCTGGCTAATGCCGCGCGCAAAGAACGTTCCATCATCGAAAACGCCCTCGATGTCATCTGTTCCATCGACGAAAACGGCAAGTTCGTGGCCGTCAGTCCTGCTTCCGAGAAGGTGTGGGGATACAGACCAGAAGACTTGATCGGCAAACGATTCACCGAACTGATCATGGTCGAAGACATCGAATACACCCTGGATTGCATGCGCGAGATTATGCTTGAACAAAAGCGCCTTCCCTTCGAGAACCGCATTGTACGCCGTAACGGCACGGTTGTTAACATACTCTGGTCAGCCTACTGGTCCAACGATGAACGCTCCATGTTTTGCGTCGCTCACGATATCTCGGACCGAAAACTCGCTGAAAACATGCTCAAAGAGAACGAGGCAAGAACGCGTTTCATGATCGAAAGCATGCCAGTCGGACTCATGATTGTCGATGATCAGGGCATTATCGAAGTCATAAACCCACAGATGGAGCGCATGTTCGAATTCTCCACCAATGATTTGATTGGCAAACATGTTTCAATGCTCTTCCCGAAAGCAGTCGAATTCTACCCAAAGAATTATCGCGAAGGTGCCTACAAAAGGCTGGTCGGCAAGGTTCGAGAATTCGACGCCCAGCGCAAATCCGGTGAAGTTTTTCCTGCAGAACTATCTTTCATTATCTACGGAACCGTAGCCGGACCGCGGCTATTAGTCAACATCCTGGACGTTGCTGAACGCCACTTGATGGAGAAACTTAAGCGCGACTTTGTATCAACAGTTTCCCACGAGCTAAGGACACCGCTCACATCCATCCGCGGGTCGCTCAGCCTGCTTGCCACCGGAGCACTGGGTCCGATGGCAGAACAAGCGATGCGCGCGGTCAAGATCGCCGAACGAAACTGCTTCCGTCTTATCAACTTGATAAACGACTTGCTGGATATTGAGAAACTCGAATCCGGAAAAATGGAAATGGTGTTCGAGCAAGTGAGCCTGCAAGCCGTATTCGAACGCTCCGTCGAGAGCGTCCGCTCCTTCGCCGACCAATACGGAATTGTAATCAAAGTGCAAATGGATCGCGATTACTTCATTTGCGCAGACGGCGACCGCGTTGTCCAGGCGCTTATCAACCTCATTTCGAACGCATGCAAATACTCGCCGCGTGACGAAGTCGTTCTGCTTTCTGCAACAGAAGAGGACTTCCATCATGTGAAAGTGAGCGTCACTGATAAGGGTCGCGGGATTCCAAAGGATGCAATGGCAAAAATATTCGAGCGCTTTCAACAGGTAGAGACAGCTGACGCAAAAAGACGCGGCGGCAGCGGTCTTGGACTAGCAATTTGCAAAGCGATCATCGAGAGACACAACGGCAAAATCGAGGTGAATAGCGAACTCGGCAAAGGAAGCACCTTCTATTTCATCCTTCCAAAATGGGGAACGGAGTTTGCGCCGGAAGCCTCAGAGAAACTGAAAGAGGTTGAACTCCCCCTCGATTTCAGGGATGAAAGAGAGTCTGATAAAGGAGACGGACCACGCCTTCCACAGTCGACAAATCCCCAAATTCAAAGCAAGGCAGACTGAGGATATAAATAGCTGAACGCCGGGAAAGTAGCTCAAGGGGGGCAAGACCCGTTTAGGTTTGACGCGGCGTTACGGCTGCAATTGCAATTCGAGAATTGGGGGACAAAATGAAGGTTCTCATCATTGATGACGAAGAAGATATTCGCTCAATCGCCTCAATGAGCCTGGGTATTCTGGGTGGCATTGACGTTGTGGAAGCAGACGGCGGTGAGGAAGGCATCTCGAAAGCAGCAGAGTTACAGCCTGATGCGATTTTGCTCGACATGATGATGCCTGTTCTTGACGGACCGGGCACATTAGCTAAATTGCGAGAGAATTCAGCAACAAAACACATACCTGTCATATTTCTGACAGCTCGCGCCATGACCTCAGAAGTTGAGAAGCTCAAACAAATGGGCGCCACCGGCATCCTGACCAAGCCATTTGATCCCACCACGCTGGCCTCGCAAGTCAAGGCAATTCTCGGAGTTCAGTAAACTATGCCTCCGGAGACGTGGGATAAGACCTTCCAGGAACTGAAAAGTCAGTATCTCACGCGCTCGTCCGAGCGCTTAGACCAGATTGGCGATCTGCTGACGAACATGGCGAAATCGCCTGGTGATGTGAATCTGCTGCGCGATCTGCAAAGGCAATTCCACTGGTTGGCTGGATCAGGAAGCATTTATGGCTTTCCGCAAATCACAAAATTGGGAACGCATGGAGAAGAGTTTTGCGACAAGCTTTTGCGCAACGGCAGGGGCCTAACTCGCTCAGACTGGGATAAGTGTAAAGCTCTACTCGATGCGCTTCGGGTTACTTTCTCCGGCGACGACGATCCACAAAAGCAAACCATAGAGAAACCGCTTCCGAAGTCCGAGCATGATGGCATAGAGGTGATGTTCGTTGATCCCGAGCAAAACCACTTTCTCTTTTTGGCAAAACTGCTGGAAGAGCAGGGAATGGTCATTAGACACCTGAAAACCGCAGTCAGCGCGCTTGAGTCCTGCAGTCAAAAAATGCCAAGAGCCTGCTTGATCTCGCTTCCACTGTCCGATGCTTCAGGTTATGAACTGGTTGAACGAATCAGAATCCTGCCCGGCGGACAAGAGACGGTGATATTTTTCGTTGGCGCAAAATCAGGATTTCTCGATAAGGTGCAAGCGATTCACTGCGGTGCAGATGGCTTCTTTCAAATGCCTGTCGACTGGGAATCTGTAGAGAAGCGCCTCAAGTATTTGCTGGATCGCGGCAAAGCGCAGAACTTCAGAGTCTTATCCGTAGAGGACGATCCAGATCAGGCTTACTTCATAAGAGCAGTGCTTGAATCAGCTGGCTACCAGGTTCACCACATCCCGGACCCGATGCAATTCGAAGAAGCATTGCTTTCGTTCAATCCCGATTTAGTGCTGCTGGATATCCTGCTTCCTGGCATGACCGGATATGAGCTGGCGCGCTACCTGCGCCAAGATGAACGCTGGGCGACTATGCCGATTCTCTTTCTCACGACTCAAAACCAGCTGGAGGCGCATATCGAATCCGCACGCGCCGGCGCCGACGATCACCTGGTAAAACCGATTGCACCGGCACTCTTGCTTTCGGCAGTCGCATCGCGGCTGGAACGAGCGCGCTTCCTGAAAAACCTTTTGCACAGGGATGGCCTGACCAGGCTACTTACTCACACCGCGTTCATGGAGCAGGCTCAAGCAGTAGTCGCTCAATGTAAACGTAACCAAAATCGGCTAGCCTCACTAATGCTAATCGATTTGGACAAATTCAAACAGGTGAACGAAAGATTCGGCTATGCCGCCGGAGACAAAGTTCTCATCTCCCTTTCGGCAGTGCTTCGTCAGAGGCTCCGATCTTCAGACGTACTCGGACGCTTCGGCGGCGAGGAAGTAGCAATCATTGTCGAAGATCTCGAAGAATACGATGCCGTCAATCTTGCGCAGCGACTGCTTCACGATTTCGCTAACGTTGAACACAGGGCTCCTGATGGAACTGTTTTCCACATGACCTTTAGCGCCGGTGTCGCTATGCTCGATCCCAAAGTCATGGACGTAGAACGCTGGCGCAAACATGCTGAGCAAGCTTTGAAAGCCGCAAAGAACAATGGACGAAACTGCGTGATGAAGATCCTCGGAGGAAAGCGTTGACAGTACTTAAGAGGCTCAGCCTCCAGATCCCTGGAAGCATCAGCAACATCGGACCAGGCTTCGATAGCTTCGCATTAGCCTTATCGATTTACTGCAAGGTAACTGTCAGTCTTTTGGATCGAAACGATCCGTCAATTCCGTTCATCACTTTCAAAGGCGCAGTGCAGAAGCGCAGTCAACCGGATGATGTTGACGCACTCTTGTACCGCGTTCTCAAATCAATATGGCACGAGAATCCGGATCTCATGCACAACATCAGGCTCGAAATTGAGTCGGAAGTTCCGCTCGGCTGTGGACTGGGCGGCAGTAGTGCAGCTATTCTCGGAGCACTCTGGGGAGCTTATGTTTTTCAAGATCGCATACCGAATCCACCAGATCTTCTCGCCGAAGCAACTCTTCTGGAAGGGCATAGTGAGGGCTTCGCCGCCAGCTTGCTCGGCGACTTTGTTGTCTGCGCCAGATCCATAGACGGTGAAAGGATCATAGCCAAACAACTCAACTGGCCTGATCGCTGGAAGATGATATTCGTTATTCCAAGCTACCGCCTGAATACGGAAGCAATGCGCGCCTGCCTGCCTCAAAGCGTCAGTCATATCGATGCAACTTTCAACTTGCAGCGAGCCGCTTTGTTGGTTTCAGCGGTAGCTCGCAGCGATGAAGCAGCAATGCGAGAAGCGCTATACGACCGGCTTCACGAAGATTACCGTAGCGAGCACGTGCCACTTTTGGCAAAGGTACGATCGGCGCTGAATGAATCGCCAGTGATCGGCTCGTGCCTCAGCGGTGCTGGGCCTTCCGTTGCAATAATCGTACTGGAAAAGTACCTGGACAACGTGATGGAGGAGCTTAGCCAATCATTGCTAGCTGACGATTCAACTCTAAATATATTGAGCTTCGGAGCAGATCGTGAAGGACTTCGCGAGCTGGCCGTTACTTAACAAACAACTCAATCTTCGGCAGGTCAAATTTTTCCGAAGCTTCAGTGTCCACAAACAAATGATCCGCTAAACTGCGACGTTCTGCGGCAGATCGTGCTTGCCAGCGTTGGACAAGTTCCTGCTCGAATTCTTTGCCTCCTTGGCTCAAAAGCCACCTTGCCTCGCGCTCGTCAACGTTACCCCCGAAAGCATCTCCAAATGGCATAATTCTTCCCTCCAAAACACACTGACAATAGTCTTTTGGCGTGGTCATCGAATGATCGAGTTGTGTCGAGATTGTGGCGACTAAAACGTTACCCAGGCATATGCAGGCAGGCGCGGACACGTAACGCCCTAGCGCGGATGGCGGTGGGTCTCACATTAGAGTTTGCGCGAAGTTAGTCACATCATGAACATGCTCAAAAAGTGCGTGAAATACGCGTCCTAAGCGACGCACAGCCATCTTTACAGGTACCCCTTTTTGTACCCCCAAGAGTGCTCAAGACGGCGGGTTGTCAAGGATCTCAATCGAAGCGACTCTGTCCAATTTTGCTTTAAGGCCTGATCAAAACAAAGATCTTGATACCGCCAGGCCCTAGCGCCTAGGGTCGGAAGTATATCTCTATATCCCTCCCTTTCACACGCAGCAGGCTCCACACCTAAATCTTCGCTTTCCTTCCTCAATCTCACCTGACTCATCGACTGAGTCGGTTGACTGCTGTCTGTGATTTCCCTTGGACTTAATGCTGAAACTCTGTCCGCAAGCAGAGCTTTGGCTTAGTACACGTCGGGGTGTTCCCTTCGTGATGTTTGACCTGCCTGTGCTTCCGCACTGGCCAAAAACAACTCCTTAAGGAGGTCTCTCATGAAGTCGCAAATCGAAACCGTCGTTCTGTTCAACTGTGGTGGCAAGTTGCTCGCAACTCTCTTCGCTTCTCGCCGTGAAGCGTTCACTTGCACCCGCATGGACGACCAACTCGGAATGATCGCCGTCCGTGTGATGACGACCGACAAGTTCGACGAAAGCAAGGACTACCTCGTTCGGCAGGTGACCAAGAACGGCGGTACCTTCGACGAACTCGTCTTCGGCACGAAACCAAAGTGGATGAAGGGCGGAACGCTCCTGGCGGAACGCCACATCCTCGACTCGGGCGAAAACGCTCACCGCCTGATCGGCAAGTTCCCGGCTCAGAACTGGACTGACAGCGAGACTCGCCGTCACAACGGTCTGCCGAACACTCAGCCGAACAGCCGCCGCGTCGACGACGAGCTCAACGACAACTGCAACGGCAAGTAGTTCGACCTAAAAGACAAGCTGACAGCGCCAGCCAGCGACTAGCTTGTGATTGCTCACTTGCGGAGAGCAATTACAGGCGGTCGCCCTGGTGCTTTGGCTTGGCTTGAATCGAAATCCTCTATCCGCAACCAACCTGCGGTGGGGCCGGTGAAATTCCGGTGCTGGCAAAGCCGGGAATGGGGCTTTGCTGGGGAATTCTAGGAGATTCACTTCTAGACCCACACTTTAGAAACCCAAAGGAGAATAGCTATGAAAATCATCGAAAGAACCCGAAGGATGCTGCAAAGCAACGTCAGCAGCATCGCCTTCTCGCAGCTCTGCGCCATCGACCTCTGCCCGGAGAAGTTCCTCGCGGAGAGTCAGGACGACAGCGCTGTGGCGAACCGTGACGAGGTCATCGGCCAGATCACGCACGCCATCAAAGAGCACGGCAAGGACAGCCGCGTCGTGAAGATGCTGATGACCAAGGAGCTCGAGCAGCTCGCTCCGGAAGACCGCCAGATCGCCAGCCAGGAGATCGAGCGCGTCGCTGCCAACGCGGCCGAGATGGAGGAGAACGATACCGCCAAAGTCACGCGCAAGACCAAGCGTGGCGAGGTGACTTATCGTTGGTACTTCGCCGACGCTGACTGCAAGCTCTGCGCGCGCCCGGATGGCATCCGCTTCGTCGAAGTCGACGGAGAGGAAGTCCTGGAAATCACGGACGGCAAGAAGGGTTTCTACGACCCAACTGCCGGCCGCCCGCCGCGCAAGAAGGACCGCGACCAGGGCTACTTCTTCGGTCTGGTCGTCAGCCAGGCCCTCGGTTGGACCGGCAAGGTGCGCTTGGTGCTCCACTACTGGGGCAGCAAGACCGAGTACCAGTACTGGTTCAGCCGTGGTCGTGTCAGCCAGCAGCTGGCCGAGGTCAAGGCGAAGATCGAGAAGATCCGTGGTTACATTGCCGAGAATTCGTTCCCGGCCAAGCCCGGCTTCTGGTGCGAACGCTGCCCGATCTTCGCTGAGTGCGTCGCCGGTCAGCGCTACGCCGACATCAAGGCTGGTCGCTACCAGCCGGCGTCGTCAGCGGCCGCCAGCTAAACAGGAGGTGAAATGAGGCTTCGACTGACTCGCTACACCGGAGACCAGTGGTTCCTGCTCGGCGAACAGCTGGCAGGAGACACTGGCTTCGTACCTCACCGCCCCTGTTTCTTCGAGTTGCCTGACTCGGAGCGCTGGGAGTTCAACGCAACTGTGAACGAGCTGAAAGTTGGCTCGGGCATTCCACTGGTCTTCAACCAGGTCCAGACGGAGGGGCTTTCAGGCTTCGAACTCTGGACCGAAGACGACGACAAGGTTCTCGCCCTGGCGGAGGCAGTCGCCTCCCGCCTGGGGCTGGAACTGGTGATTGACTGAACCACGAACACGCAAGGAACGGAATCACATGCAACTGCAAAACACGCTCGTCTTCCAGGTCATCTTTGGTCTGGCAAAGCTCAGCTGTATCGCGTTGGCGACCATTCCCGGCATCTTCGTCGGAAGCGCCATCATCATGTCCATCGGCAGCCCGGTCGAGATGTGGATGCTGAAATTCTTCGCAACCATGTCTGCCGTCGGCGCCTGCATGACCTTCGAAGCGGTCAAGATGGATCGTCGCCGCAGCGCCGACGATTACATCGAGTTCCTGCCCGGCGGATACTGGAAGCGTGGAACCTGGTGGACGTTGCCGCGCCTGCTTGCCTACTGGAGCGCCGTACCTGGTGTCCTCTTCGGCGTCAGCGTCGGCGCCATCTATGCCATCACTGACAGCAACATCGTTCTGCTGCCAGGCATGGTCGTGGTCTTCACCGCGCTCACCATCACCGGCGGCTTCGCGCACTACCACATCCGGAGCCGCATCAACTGGCTCCCCTTCGACTAACTCCGGAACGGACAGCTTCGGCAGCCCGATCCTTAGCACCACTGCCCTGTGGTGCCTGTTTTGATTACAAGCCCCACCAGAATCTGAACGGAGAAATTCGAATGACCGACAACAGCAAGCGTCCCGAAGGCAAGCGCATCATCATCAAGAGCGGTCCGCACGGCACGCCGGTGAACGACATCCTTGACGCCATCGGCCAAGTGGGACACGAGCATCTGGAGCAGGAGCGTCACGCGCAAGCCGAGGCGCTACCGACCAGCGGCGATTACAACCACGGAGGCAAGACGGACGGTTACTTCCTCTTCGCCACGCGAAACCCGCTCGAAGAGCCCGTCGGCGCCCCCCTGTCCGAAGCCATGATGGACCGCTTCGTGCACCCGCTCCTGCGCTTCGGTGCCGAGAACCGCTCCGTCGCCGAGCCGAATGCACATGACGGACGCGACCTCGACACCGTCACGACGCTCCCGACGGACGTCGTTCTCAACGCTATTGCGGAGGACAACATGGACCAACTGAATCTCGCCCCACGCTGCTTCACCACCATCGCCGGCTCCTTCAAGGGCGTCAACGAGCGCATCGTCGGCGAGATCGACCTGCTCGAGAAGCGTGACTTCAATGTCAGCGCCTACCGCGACGCCTACATGCGCGTCCTGGAAGCGTCGCAGCCGTTCGCCGGCCTGATGGTCCGGGGCGGACAAGTCGCCGTCGATGCGGACATCCGCGCCGCCGTCGACAACGCGTTCAGCCTGCAACATCAGCTCGATATGAACGTTCGCCACGCGAACTTCTACCTCGACAGCCTCGCCGAGGCGAATCGCAACTTCACCGCCCACAGTGGCACGGCACCGCGCACCCTGCGCATCGCCGACGAGAAGAGCGATTCCACCATCCTGCCGGGCTTCGTCGCCTTCGCCGCCGACTCGACCGAGCTCAAGCAGTCCTCACTGGCTGCCCTGGGCACCGTCAAGGGTCACCTGGAGAAGATCGACATGCGAGCGGCTGACAAGGCACTGAACGAAGGTCGCCGCTTCGCGACCCGCGCGCACATGTGCGAGATCCTCGTGAAGCGCGGCACGCTGATCGACGCCAGCAACAGCTGAGCCTACGCGCGGAACAATCCGCGCTCAGGTTCTCCAACACAAACACCGGAGGTGAAGCAATGTTCTTACGAGATGACTACTTCGCCTCCGGCTCTTTTGCTGGCGAAGCGAAGCCACTGGTGCTCGACCCGCATGCGCTCACCGCTGCGGAGATACGTGCCGATACCACACTGATTGTGGTGGATATGCTGACCGGAGAGCAAGCTGCGAATAGCGAACTGCTGCTCCAAGCAGTGGAACGTCAAATCACACGTGCTCGCAAGATGGGATGGGCAGTACTCTTCCTCAGCACTGAGCCATGGCGACGCGGCAATGTTTACCCGCGCCTGCTCAAGCTTGTCGACGGCTACGCACCGCGTTGTTTCACGCGAGTGAAAGCCTTCGACAACGGCTGCGTCGAAGTCATGGAAGCCTGCTTCGACTTCAACTACCCGACCGACATGTTCCGTGTCTGCGGAGTGAACACGGATCTCTGCGTCCGCTCCACCGTCGCCGGGCTGCTGAAGTTATTCCCGCACGCAGGCTTCCGCATCATCAAGGAAGCTTGCGCATCCTATACGCGCGTCGAGCAACCGTTCTTCGTGCACGAAGACCCGCACGGGCACTGGCTCTGGTTCGAGCAGGCTCGTGCAAGCACCCCGCAACTCTGCGTCAGCTCAGAAGCTGTCGACAGAGAGTTCCTGACTCTGAAAGCGCAAGAGAAGCGCTAGATACTGGAGCAAAGCATGAAAAATCAGCAACGGATTGCGATTGCAGCGATGCTGCTCGCCGCAACCCTGGCAGTCGGCGTAAACATTGCCGGTGATGACACGAAGCAGGTCGGCGGTGGGACTGCGGTCAAGACCAACTTGCCGCCGGTCACGTCAGCCAAGCTCACCATCAAGGACGAACCGCAGCCGGAAGGCAGCGGCATCTCCATCATCCGCCGTCACATGGACCCGGTTGCCGGCGAGCTCAAGACCGAGGTCGTCTTCAAGGACGGCGTCGGCACTCGCGAGCGCAACAACTTCGGCAAGATCACCAAGCTGCTCTACGAAGCGAAGAATGGCTCGAGCATCGAGCGCATCTTCGTTTCGCGCGACAAGGTGATCACCAGGTTCAAAGACCGCAACGGGCGACTGGAACGCGAAGTGATTCGCGAGAGCGGCAAAAGCTTCGTCGTCGAGCATCTTGCCGATGGCACGCAGCTCACCTGGACGCCTGCCGGTCCGTCCGGTAAGCCCGCGGTCTTCTACGAAGACGGCAAGACGGTCCGTGTTCAGGTGGTCGCCGACGGCGGTCCTACCTACGGCCCGTTCGAAGTCTTCACGCGCGACGGCAAGCGCATTTATGACATGACCATCTCCAACAACTACGGAGATCGGGGCTGGCATGTGCGCTACTACCGCCCTGACGGCAAAACGGTCTGGTTCGAGCAACACTGGGTCTTCCCGACCAGCGAACCGGCACTGCGCCAGGCGCGCGACTACAGCGAGACCGGCAGTCTCGTGCGCGAGGTTCTTCCTTCCGGAGAAGTGCAGCCCGACAAGAAGGCTGACGCTCCGATGGAAGCGAAGGACTACAAGCTCGGAGCCGCATCAGCACCGAAAGCGGTGCCGCCGGCAATGCTCGAAAAGGGCAGAGCCGCACCGGACGCCAACGCGCAGATTCCGCAGGACGACCTCCAGCGGATCATCTCGCGCCCGGCGCCCAACTTCTTCCCGGTCAAGGATTACCTCTCGTACATCCTGCCGAACGAAGAAGTGCTCGATAAGCTCGCGAATATGTGAGCAGACGTAGAGGACGAAACCCCAAGGATGGAGCTCAAGATGAGCATCAGCACTGCCAAGACGTTCGAGCCGGACAGCTGGATGAAAGCGCGTCCGATGCTCGTCGATGCCGACGGCTTCCGCCTGACCGATGAGGTCATGCATCTGCCGCCGGTTCTCAATGGTCGCAGCCGCGGCATGGTCAAGTCCACCAACGCCGAGGGCGGCATCATCGAGCCGTTCGATGGCGGACACGACGTGCGCTTCAAGAACTACGAGCTTCGCGGCACGGAATTCGTGCTCGAAGGCGACATCGTCGACTACACCGCCGGCAGCATCGGCGTTCGCAACACGGCCACCCTCGTGATGGTCGTGCACCGCGCCTGACGTTGCTAACGCCACACAAAAGGGACCATGCGACGGTAAGGACTGCCGCATGCAAGGCTGAAACCCTACGTGAAAAGAGGCAAAATCGGAACACGAAAAATGAGATATATCCCTTCGCGTCAGCAGGAACGCCAGCGCGGCAAAGTACTTTGGTACAACGCTGGACGTGGCTCCATCAAAGCGGAAGGAACGGGTCAGACGCACATGTTCTATGCCAACGACCTCTGGCCTGGCACCGCCGACCACCCCCGTGAAGGCGACAAGGTCGAGTTCCAGATGCACGGCCAAGTGTACGGCCGTGTAATTGGAGTGAAAGTGGTCGAAAGGGCCGAAAAGCCGAAGGGCTAAGGCCCCCAGACCCGTTACACAGACCGGCGGAGCAATTCGCCGGTCTGTGCCTGACGGGATCCGGGAAGATAGCGGCTGCACCAGATGCGGTGCGCTGCCTTTCCGGGTCCCGGTTAAGCGAAAGCTTGTTTCTCACCGGGGCTCGGCTAGAACTAGCTGAGTCTTCAACTCACCGGGCGCAAGCCTTGGTGAACCTCGTTCGGCTTGTAGTCGGGCGAGAGGAATCTTTCCAATCTACCGCGCGCAATGCGCAAAAGGAAGGAAATCGAACTATGCCTACGAACAACGGTATCAAGATCAACGCGCTCAACAACGACCGCGTCGCGCTCATCGCCTGGGAACTCCCGGGTCGCAAGGCGCTCAAGAACTGTCTCGGGTTCGCGCTCACGCGCATCGACTCGAAGACCGGCGAGCGCACGGTGCTGGAGACGAAGCTGCCCTTTGCTGGTCAGCCCGACAACCGCGCCGAATGGAAGAGCCAGCCCTCGACGGTCTGGCCGATCCAGTGCATGTTCTGGCTCGACCGCGGCCCCCTGGGCTCCACGGTCAGCTACGAGCTGGTTCCGATGGTCGGCACCGTCGACAACCTGAAGCCCCTCGACTCGATGAAGGTCGTCTCGAACGAAGTCACGTTCACCACCAAGGTGGACGACGTCTTCAGCGTGACCTTCACCAACGGCACCCTGTCCACGCAGTGGCTGGCTCACAGCCTGCCCACCGACAAGGACGGGCTGCCGGACTGGGAAGAGCTGTTCAAGCGCCTGCAAACGGTCGGTGACCCGATTCGTGCGCGGCTGGGCGGCGGTCACCCGGACATGATGATGGAGCCCTTCAAGCGGGCTCGCGCCATCAAGGGCAAGGTGCTGTCGAACCTCTACGAGCTCGCCGAGCCGCAGATGGTTCAGCTCATGCTGGACAACATCGACCTCTTCTCGCTCATCCTCGGCAACACGGGCGAGAAGGACGAGACCAACGCTCCGGCCCGCAAGGCGTTGCACGACGCCGGCGCGGACATCACCGACCGCATGCTCGAAGGCGGTATCGCCCACAACAAGACGCACGTTCTTCTGAACGAGCTGAAGAAGGCGCTCGCCGTCTACATCACCAGCGCCAACCACACCACCACCGGTTGGTTCTGCCAGGCGAACATCTCCACCTCGATCGAGCACACGCCGATCGCGGAGTTCTTCGCCGACTACTTCGGGCGCACCAAGGAGGACAACGCGGAGCAGTCCGCGAAGTTCCGCGCCGAGAACGCCAAGGGTAAGGAGTTCAAGCTCGACGATGGCACCATCGTCGAGGTCTACTTCGCGCCCAACACGCCCGAGAAGGTCAAGCCGAAGACCAACCCGGCCACCCCGCCGGACATGGCTCGCGTCAAGGAACTGATGTTCGGCGCCAAGGACATGATCGTGGGTGAGGTGTTCTATCCGGGTAGCCCGTCGGTCGTCCACTGGGCGGCGGATATCTGGAACGCCCGGCCCGAGCTGTACCAGGCTTGGACCGTCAGCAACCCGATGGCGCTTCGCGGCATCCGCCCGAAGTGGCGCAAGGGTCGTCCGCCGCTCTTCACGGTGCCGGAGGGCCGGGAAGTCGAGTTCGCCAACTTCGTCAAGGAGCTGCTCAAGCTCCCCGAAGCCCACGCGATCACCCACGGCAAGATCGTCGTCATCGACCCGTTCGGTGACAATCCGGTCGTGATCTTCGGGTCGCACAACCTCGGCTTCAAGGCGTCGTACAGCAACGACGAGAACATGGTCATCGTGCGGGGCAACAAGAAGTTCGCCCAGTACGTGTTCGTGAACTTGTTCGAGCTGAACAGCCACTACAAGGCACGCGCCGCGGCCAACGCCGCCAAGCGCAAGGAGGACGAGCTGGCCAAGAACGCCCCCAAGGCGGACGGCAACTCGGGCTCCGACGTGCTGAACGCCGGTGGCATCGGGAGCGTCGCCGACTTCGTCGGTACCGTTCCGTCGGTCGCCGGTCCGGACGCGTTCTTGGGCAAGGATGTTGACGGCGCCGTCAAGGCGTTCGACAACGCCAAGTCCAAGGTCGATCCGGTCGTGGCTGCTGCGCCCTTCAGCCGCGGGTTCCTGGCTACGACCGATGACTGGCAGAAGTGGTGGCTCCTGGGCTACAAGGCCCGCGAGGTCGCCATGCTGGTCACCGGCAAGTGGGACGGAACCGGTCTGAAGGACTAAGCGCCGACGCGCGAGCGCCGGCGTCATTAGCTGGGACTGGGGCTCGGGGAAGCAATTCCTCGAGCCCCTCGTCCTTGCTCTTCTCTTCTTCCTGAACTTCCACTCAAACGACAAGGAGGTCTTGATTTGAGCGAAAGAGTCGACCCCTATCTGCTGGCGAAGTACGGCATTATCTCCCGCCCCGCGCGCAATGCGTACCCGTATTTCACCATGTCGCGCCGCGAACTCCGCGACTGCGACCGCCACCAGCTGCAGGCCAATGCCTGTCTGGTCACCGGCATCTACCGCCCAATCGGCAAAGCGAAGAGCGAACTCGACAAGTGGCTCGCTCCGACCCGCCGCCGGCGCCGTCGACACCACCGCTAGTATCACCTTCAGACAGCAGGGAGATGACCCAATGACGGCAAACATTCACGACCGCGACATCTTCGACCCGCGTCACTTCGGCGACTATCTTCGCTACACGCGCCCCCAAATCGCGGGCATCGCTCTCAAGCACGGCTACAAGTTCGTCGCCTGGCACGACGGCTGCGTCTACAACGCTGTAGATGGCGAGCGCGTCTTCTGCCCGGAGAACCTCAGCCACAAGGCTGACTTCACCGGCTGGCGCAACGACGTCCACTACCTCGGACTGAACGCCTGGCTGCGTGGCGACCAGCGTCGCGGCTTCGTCGCGGTCCCGCTGGCAGCCTGAGCGAGCATCAAGAAGAAGCATCGGCGAATAGCCAACGCTTCTTTCTGCGCTGGAAAATGGAAAAGAACAGGAGGACTACTATGAAAGGGTCCGCTGACCGAACCAAGAAGCGAGGCTTCATGGTCAGACTCTACGAGCTCCTTGACCTGATGGGGAAAAGGTATCTCGCGAAGATGGAGCGCAGCTACGGTCCGATGGCTCGCGGTCTTCAGGTGCTCAGTGAGCTCATCAGGAGCCTCTCGACGCCCAACTCCAAGGACACCACAAAAGCGCCGGCCGCTCCGACCGTTGCCTTCATACCTAACCGCGCGGCACCGGCACGCGAAACCGAGCTCGTTCCGCTTCCCGAAGTACTGAGCGAGGACGACTGGTTCGCCAAGCGTGAGCGCGAGAAACTTCTCGCTCTCAAGTCTGGCGGCAAGTAACTCGCCGTTTTTCGCGAGCTAGTCGCTCGTAGCACATTCGCCGGCGGAAGGGGCTGCATGCCCCTTCCGGTCCGGTTATTTTTTCCGCCACCTTACGAGGCGCCTCGTACGATGCCAGATAACATTCAAAAATGGCACCAGATATAGTGCCTTAATAAACGAAGGCGTGTGGGACACCATCGGCGCCGATCCAGCCGCGGAACATCCCAGGGCTATTGAAGTCCATAGCGAAGTTGCCTTTGTTATCGATAACTATAAGCCCGCCCTCGCCACGATCTGGCGCCAGAACGCCATGAATAATTGCATCTGCGGCAGTTTTAACACTAGAGCGTTTATACCGCACTCTTGCCGCAAGGTCGGAGGCAACAGTATTTCGAATGAACCATTCACCTTCGCCGGTGCAAGAGACCGCACAACAATCATTGCTTGCATACGTGCCGGCGCCAATGACAGGCGAATCTCCAACTCTTCCCCAACGTTTGTTAGTGAGACCGCCGGTAGAAGTACCAGCCGCCAAATTGTTTTTCGAATCAAGAGCGACTGCACCAACTGTTCCAAACTTGTGATCAACGCCGAGCCCCGATGAGCTAGCTGTGGATGCTTCTGTAGCTCCTGGTCCAAGGCTCTTTTTCTTTTTCTCGTCGTCCAATTTCTTTTGAAGATCGTCCCAGCGTTTTTGCGTAAAAAAGTATTTTTGATCAACGATCTCCAGCCCCTGCTCTTTTGCAAACGTATCGGCGCCATTGCCTACGAGCATCACGTGAGGCGACTTTTGCATAACTGCAATAGCAGCCAAAATCGGGTTCTTGACAGTAGTTACACCAGCAACCGCACCAGCCTTTCGGTCTCTGCCATCCATAATCGCAGCATCTAGTTCATTCTTTCCCTCATGCGAAAAAACCGCGCCTCGCCCTGCGTTGAATAATGGATTATCTTCCAACTTGCAAACGGCAGCTTTTACAACGTCAACCGCTTCATCTCCACGCTTCCAAGCCGCAAAGCCTGCTTCCAACGCTTCCTTCAAACCCTTTTTGTAATTTTCTTGCTCCAAATCGGTCAATCCCGCTTCAACTCCAGCGCCTCCATGAATAACAAGCACCGCCTTATCAGCAGCTTTTGCAGGCAAGGTAATTCCTCCAATTAAAAAGGTCGAACCGATTGCGAGAGTCACCACATACAGTGCTATTGAGCGCAAAGACATCGTCACATCCTAACCATATTACGCGGGGAGCTTTTCAGCCCAACAGGATAGCAAATCAGTGTGCTTTGGGATCAAAAAGCTTTTAGTGCAAGCTTCGCAAAGACCACACGCCCCCAAATGTACGTGGTAATCCCAGAACTTTGAAAAGAGCACTCCGAACTTTATTGAATCTGGCAGTCGCAAATCTTTAAGGTGATCTCATCTACTCACTCCATTGCCAAAGGCGAAAACCGTTCACCCCCAAACACATTGCACTGTTTCAAGACTCATAAGAGGTGGCACATGACCCAGGAAGATCTCACGGTTCGCTTCGTGAAGCACCACGACAGCCTGCGCGGGGAAAATCATAGCTTCAAGAAAATAGCTTTCATAAGCAAGTTCTATCAAGGTCCACTGCCACTAGAGGGCGAACAATGGATCTGCAAGATCGTTTTCGACACCAAACCGATGGAAAGCAATCGCGGCGTATTTTTCCTGCGACCCATTTCTCCAGTCGGCAGCATAACGACCTGGAACATAACGGAGGACGCTTCCGGAATTGAAATTTGCTCCACAACTATGTTTGCAGGGCGACAGATCGATTTCAAGCGAGCTTTATTCACTCCCGGACGGTTGATAAAAGGATGCCCGAAAAGCATTCTCTTGAGAGCCGAAGACCTCTGGGAGTCCCGTAAACGCAGACTGGACGAGCAATTCGAAGAGGAAAAAAGGCTAAGGAGGCAAAAGCAGGCAGAGCAAATTGAAAAGCTAAATGAAGTCGAGGCACGCAAACAGCAGCTTATGGGTGAGTTGACTAATGGATTGGCAATCACTGTCAGTTCCATACTTTGCTTGCAACATGAAGTTACCTTGCGACCGAAGAACGACTACTACCGGAACCATGACGTGCTGATCGGCGGCGAGCTAGCTGGATTGTACGATTCCTTCATGCTGCCCTCCCGTGAGTCCTTTCCGCTGCTCGTCGAAGAACGCCAAATCACATTCTCTAATGGGCAATCCGTCAGCATCTTCAACATGGACCTGCAGGTTATCAAATCTTGGAGTAAGAGGGGAGCAAACTGGAGTCCCAAGAAGGAAGTGATCTTCAAAACGAAGCTAGCTGTGACGCTCGGAACAAAAGAGTTCATAACTTGGCAGGAAGCAGAAAAGCTCAGCGTAGGAGATGAGATTTCGAAAGAGTACCCTTTCCAGGCGCTAGGAGATTGGCTCAGCAATGGGCTCGTTTGGTTCCCTCGAGAACGCCCACAGAAGCAGGAATGGAAGCAGCTTCCCATCCCTGCCGTTCCCAAAGAATTCTGGGAGCCATTCTTGTCTGGGCTGGAAGGAAAGTTTCTGCAGGATCTGCTCTCTTATCACAAGGAGGTGACAACAAAAAAGCGGTCGAAACGAGTTGACCTGACCGAGCGGCAGCGCTGCGTGCGAGCACTAATTAAGGGACAGATGTGGAATGGTAGCTCGACCTGCAAGCGACTGTCGATCGGCAAAAACGTGATATTCGAAGTCACCCGAGAGAGCAAGCGCGTACTCTACGTAGTGGACAACCCAGGTGTGGGAGCCATCTTCGTTTTCAATCAAAAGAACGACGCCGTTGAATTGGCAAACGGCAACGTCAGCAGATCGGAGGCCAAGAAAAGAGGGCAGAAAAGGGTAGTTCATTCGGTCGGCTGGGAGAGCCGGCTCAAACTTTTGCTCTGCAGCTAGTATCCAAACCTCTACATCAAGGTGCCCGTATGATGCGCGCCGCGCCCCTTGGCGCCACGCAACTTTGAAGCAGGAAGGGGCTGGTTTCCGGTCCCTTCCTGTCCTTTTGCTCTTTTCGGCATTTTCCAATCTCTTTGGACATTTTCAGCCTAGTTCTTTCTGGTCAACTAGCCAACTACAATGCAGTCAACAAAGCCAAGAAATACCTTCATTTAATTGCCTGGCACCAGCAAAACAGCTGCCAAATCAATGACAAATTGTCCTACATCCATGCGGAATTGTGTCAGTTGCTCATACAGAAAACATCAATAAGGCTAATGACAAACTGCTGCCAACTGATGAAATGAATTGTGCTGGCTAAACATAATTGTGAGCAGATCCGCGGAAGATAAAGCAGCCCAAACTTCTAAAAATCCGCAAAAAATACTTGCTAAGCAAACACTATTTCAGCCAATCTGAGGCAACTGTCAATTTCCTCTTCTTCCCGAAGGATTCGCTCACAGAAATCGACCAATTGCGCAACAGAACAAATCGCTTACTAGATATTACGTCTTGCGAGTACTCACGTCGCTTAAAAGACCCCCTCAGCACAGCACTCAACCGAGGGCGCTCACTTCTTCATTCTTCCGTTTTGGCTCGAATACAAGTTTGCGGTCGGCCGCGACTGGCCTGCACCAAGCTAGCGTTCCCGCTTATTACTGGCATCACAAATTCACCTTCAACACAGGGGAATATGCACATGAAAGTGAAAAAGACCGCGCTCATCGGACCGCAGGCTTTGTTCAACGGACTGGTCACCACCTATGTGAACAAGCTGAAGGAAGAAATCCGGCATGACTCAGACAGAAGAGCCGCTCTTCAGATATATGAAGAGGGTCTGTCGGACAGAATCGTGCAGGGTATCAAAAGAAGGATGCAGGCCGAGGGCTATGTCGTAGTAGGACCGGCCCCCAATTTGATCTGTCGCATGATTCTGCAAGTCAGCGAGCCGAAACCCGATCCGCGCAAGGTGGCTATCGAGGTATTCCGCTCCCACGTTTGGGAAGAGATCAAGTGGGCTTGTGTAACCGCTCGTGTCAAATTTCCACACAAGATCGTCGTCTACAGAGGCACTCAGCCGGATCACATCAGGGTCGTGATTCGCGAGCTGCGACGCTGCGGCTGGAAGGCCACCTATCGCAGCGGGGCACATTTCATTACCGTCGGTTGCCCGCCCGAGAGTTTCACCCAGTAAACCCCGATCACATTGGGTACTCAAACCTAATCCAAAGTAAGAAGGAGCGTTCCACATGGACAAATCCGAACTCTGCGCCGTTGGAATTGCGCAACTTCTCCTTTGCGTCGCTCCGCTGCTGTGGTCCACATCGTTCTTCGCCGGCAAGGTTGTATCTCATTTTTCCTCAGTGGGATACTCAACACCTTTCACGCGAGAGACAGAGGACCGAATCGAGGGTACATTCTGCTTTTTCACATCACTGTCTCCTCACATCATCCTGGCAATGATCGCGGGCTTGGGCGCGGATCTGTATATTTTGTTCTGGACGGGGTCCATATTACTTTCTCTCCTCTGTTTTGGCTGGCCCCTCTGGAGCGAATACAAAGTGGTTTTCGCCGTTAGAAAAGCCAAAGCATTGGCAAGAACGCGAACGGCGTAGCCTATTAACAGGCAGCTTGTAGAAGGAGAGGGATCTAAGTCCCTCTCCTTCTTTTCTGCGTCAAAAGCCGTTGGCGGAAAAACAAGCACCGCAATCAAGACTCAATTTTGTTTTTTTTGGGGGAGGTGTGCTACAACTTATAGTCGACCGCAATGCTCGGCATGCTGCTGTTCGACGGCTAGAGAGGAGTGAATTAGTTTTTTCGCATTTTAAAAGACAAAAAGCTAGTCCAGGAATCCATCAGATGATTCCTGGTTCAGCCTGCTTTTTTGTGTATTATTGGCGTTTTTTACGTTGAAAGCGCAAAATGGTTATACCTAGCCAGTTAGTTTCGCCGCTGCTTTTGTCACCAATTTGTCACGACAAATCAAGTAGCGAAATCGGCACAGCTAGGGCATTTGACACCTAGAACATTGATCGAGATACAATTCAGCAGCGATTTGACCCGATCGCCATTACTAACGAAAACACCTGTCTTAAGCCCGGGACACGCGACTTTGCCTGACATAGAAATCGGTAAGATCTTCCAAGAAAAATTCCTCATACTTTCTCAGATTGGACAGGGAGGAATGGGACAAGTTTTCTTGGCAAAAAATTTGGAGCAAGATCGGGTCGTCGCTATAAAAACACTGATCGAAAAATACGATCAGGACAAAGAATCTACCTCAAGGTTTTATCGCGAGTTCAAACTGCTTTCAACGTTGAGACACGAAGGTATAGTCAATGTATTCGTTCTCGGAACGGACCATAATGGCAGTCCGTACGCTGTCTGTGAATATGTAGATGGCATAGACTTGAGAAAACTCCTACTCAGGGATGGTCCCTTAGGTTGGCATGAAGTCTTAGTCATCACAAAACAGCTTGCAGAAACACTCAGCTTTGTTCACCAAAATGGCATCGTGCATCATGATATAAAACCAGAAAACGTTATCATCGTTGAAGAA
Organism: Candidatus Obscuribacterales bacterium; assembly: GCA_019747875.1. Lineage (GTDB taxonomy): Bacteria > Cyanobacteriota > Vampirovibrionia > Obscuribacterales > Obscuribacteraceae > JAIEPM01. The sequence goes on along the minus strand of JAIEQI010000224.1, from coordinate 13,132 downwards.
AACGGTGGACGCCAAGCAAAATTACTGGACTTCGGCCTGTCGCGTTTGGCAGAATCAAATGTGCACGAAGCGAAACTGACTTGGACTGGACAACTTCTGGGTAGCCCTCAATACATGGCTCCAGAACAGCTTAGCCAACGAGGAGATAGGCGGAGTGACATCTACTCTGTCGGATGCGTAGCCTTTGAGCTTCTGAGCGGGGAAATTCCATTCAAAGCTGACACAGCAATCGGTGTTCTTTGGCAAAAGAGTCATTCCGCCGCCGAAACAGCTCTCGGAGGGCTAAGCGTCTATACACCTAAGGGTCTATTCAGTCTGTTGCTTAAGATGTTAGCCTCCGAGCCTTCCGAGCGATATCAAAGCATGTCTGATGTAGTTGAAGGGATTGACAGGATTTTGATGGATCCCGGGCCGGAACGACCGTTAGCAGAATGGGCTCGAGAAAATGCCAGGGTTAGAGAACAGAGCCGGAAGCTTCCACCGATAGCTCTGGGATTGATTCTAATAGCCTTAAGCACCGGCTTAATTCTGATGTGGTCAGCACGAATGCCGCACAAAAAGAATTCGACCGCACAAGAAAACGAATCGATAAGCTCCTTAGAAGGACAGGCAATAGCACTATATAAGGCCGGTAATCAGAAGGCAGCATTTGAAAGGTTCGAAGAAGCCATCGCTCTTCTGCGGAAAGATCCCAAACGAATGGCGAGCGCTTATCAAACATTTTATACAGCTATTATTTACTCATCAAACTACTACCAAATAAATCCAAGACCAGAAATCGTCGCAGCTAACCTTTCTTACGCCGATGACTACTGCCGACTGGCAGCGCAACGTAAGGATAGCAGCCATTATCCCGAATGTGCTGCTATGGAATTCGCTATCGCAAAAGACCAAAACAATCGCGACGAAATCATTAACAAGCGAATCAAACACTGCTCCGACACCTGGGGTTGTGCGGCACCTGTTACCGTAGAGAGTCTTACGGAAGGAATTTACGCGTTTCTCAAAGTCAATGACACGGCAGCGGCATCTAAACTCGCCAAAAGACTCGGACAGTGCCCAGACAAAATACCGGCAAATTCTTATCCATATTTGAAATACATCTGCGCAAGATGCCTACTAAACGCAAAACTAGGGAAAGCAAGGGAAACTACCGAAGATGCTCAATTCGTTTTTAAGATACTTGAAAGCGGAGACCATTTCCTCACGCTGAATCAAATAGCCCGCCTAGTTAGCGACGGACTCCATCAACCGCTGGACAAAGTTGGTCAGCAAAAGCTCTTTATCGAGAAAGCAGTTCATCTGTTGAATTCTAGAAAGAGCGAATTCGATTCAGATCCAAACTTGGGACAACTCTTATGCTCCGTAATTGCAGATTCTTACAAAGCATTGGATAACAAAGCGCAAACGACCAAATACCTGGAATATGCATCATTCTTTGCCGCTAAGGCTAAAGACATGCCGAAGCACAAATGGCTACCTAACTGAAACGAATTAGCTCTCCATCCAGTAGCATAGCTTAAGCACGATTTGGCAAGCACTTGTCACGGCTACACCACCAATGGTGCCATTTCGCACTTTCGATTTAGAGCAACAACTGGTTCTTAATTAATTAATTGCATTCTTTGAGATTAGTGGCTAGAGTGCGGTCGTCATCAGCTAGAAGTATCTTGCCAAGGAAACACCTTCATTCAATTGAATAGTCCAACCAAAACAGATGCCAACTCTATGACAAATTATTCTATAAGCCTGCGGAATTGTGTCAGTTGCTCATAGAGAAAGCATCGATAAGGCTAATGACAAACTGCTGCCAACCGATCAAACAAAGTGAGCAGGCTGAACATAATACAAGCGACATTGCTTAATACATCAAGGTGCAAGGTGTAGGGACCAGCTGGCTCCTTCATTTGGGCTTTGAGGACTTGGCACAAAGTTGTCAGCCTGCCTCGCACCACAACTGGTGCCTGGCGCTCTTAACATCAGAAGCAGTATTTGTCATTGTTTTGGCAAGTCATAAAAACGCTCACGACGCCCTTTCTATAAGTATTTCGAGAATCCACTAGCGAAGTCGCACAGTACTCCAATCATTGAAATGGCATGTAATTATTTTCTGTAGATACGTAGACTCACCACGCGAAAACTGACCAGCAATCCACGCACAGCCTTATACAGAGCGCATTCCAGCATTTTAGTCGAAGCCAAATCCTACCGACACGCTACATTATTTTGCAGAATTACACATACTGAACTTTCGACAAGAACGCGATGCTAGTTCAGGTCAAGTTTCTTAAATGAGCACAGGTGGCTCATATCCACATCTTTATTTGGGGGTTACACATTTATGAATTTCGAAAGCTCAAGAGAAAATATCAACACGTTAAATGAGCAACAAGATAACTGCATGGACGAGAATTGCCTTGCAACAGTTATGGGAAATTGGGACAAGGAACTCAACTCTATCTTTAAGATCATCAGAAGCGACCAAAGCGTCACAGCGCTCCAAAAGAAAGCGCTGAGCGACTCGCAAAGTGACTGGATCGAATACAACGAGAAAGACAAGTTCCTTGCAGAAAGTCCCGTAGCAGGCAGGTTAAGCGATTCTTTCTCTCATCAAATCGGTAACGCCAAGGATCGAGCTAATGAGCTGATTGAATTGTTTTCCGAGAACCGTCCGTTTCTTCCGAAGGCAGTACAAGATTGCGCAGATAATGCCGCTACCAAGAGCGTCGTAGACACATGCTATAGAGAGGGGCAGGCAGATCTCTTGTCCAAAATCAGGACTGCAGAATCGGAGCTCTGGGAAAAGCTACCCACACCAGAAGGCAAAATGAAGCTAACTGATGCGCAGGGATCCTGGAGGAATTTCAGAAATAGCCATGTATGGCTCATACAAACCGTCGCGGACTCGGACAATCCGGAAACATCGTTTCAACATAATGCAGCCGTTTTTAGCTTGTACCAAAACCGGTTGACTCGCCTTAAGTCCCTCTCGACACCGACCGACTAAGCCTGCAACAAAATGAGCAAACGAAAGGGAGACGACAAGTCTCCCTTTTGTTTGCTTATACGCAAGAGCGCTAGCAACATCTAAGGCCCGAACCTACCAGGTAAGGCTATCGCCTGCCTAAATCGCTCCCTTAAAATTAAACGCATCCAGTGTTCCCAACAAAGGCCCCGAAGCCTTCAAACGGAAATTGAAGTCAATATGGGTTATCCACCATTTGGTATCCGGAGCCAGAAATTGTACGCAGCACAGATTCTCGCTGCTCAGGCAAATCAATTTTCTGCCGCAAACGCTTAATACAAGAATAAACTGCATGCAGCGATACGTCTGTTTCTGAATTCCAAATTCGTTCAATTATTTTCTCAGGACTAAAAATTTTTCCAGGATGTCGCATAAATAGCTCAATCACGAGGAACTCCATGTGCCTGAGATCGACCTCTTTTGTTCCATTTACCAAGCGCTGGGTTTGCGGATAAAGAATCAAGCGACCAACTTTGATCTGGTCCCCTGTAACTGGACGGGGTCTGCGCAGCAAGGCACGCATTCGGGCACCGAGTTCGGTGACATTGAATGGCTTAACGAGGTAATCATCGGCCCCCGAATCGAGACCTTGTTCTAAATCCTTTGGGTCCGAACGCCCAGTCAGCATCAGGATAGGGACATCGCCACCGGCCGCTCGGTACTCTTTTACCATCTGGACTCCCGCACCATCTGGAAATTCCCAATCCAGAAGCACTAGATCATATTCGATTGTCCTGATCGCCGAGCCTGCATCAGCTACTGAGAACACAACATCTACTACATAGCCCGACTCCGTTAGCCATTCTTTGAGATTAACGGTGAGGGTGCGGTCGTCATCAGCTAAAAGTATCTTTGCCAAGAAACACCTTCATTCAATTGCCATGGCAACAGCAAAACAGCTGCCAAATCAATGACAAATTATCCTACATCCATGCGGAATTGTGTCAGTTGCTCATACAGAAAACATCAATAAGGCTAATGACAAACTGCTGCCAACTGATGAAATGAACTGTGCCGGCTAAACATAATTGTGAGCAGATCCGCGGAAGATAAAGCAGCCCAACTTCAAAAAATCCGCAGAAAATACTTGCTAAGCAAACACTATTTCAGCCAATCTGAGGCAACTATCAATTTCCTCTTCTTCCCGAAGGATTCGCTCACAGAAATCGACCAATTGCGCAACAGAACAAATCGCTGCTAGATATTACGTCTTGCGAGTACTCACGTCGCTTAGAAGAATCTATAAAGAGCTCCGCTCACTTTGAAAAGATCGCCCTGCTTGGTCCGCTAGAGTTACAAAACTGAGATTCCATTGAACTCGAAACCAGAGCTAGAAGGAGAGTCTGGAATGTTTGGCATTGCATTCATCGTTCTGTCCGTCATCGCTTTCTTCGTCGGAAAGAGGCGCGCTTTCCCCTTCATTTTTAACTTCAAGACACTCGAAAGAGAGACGGAGGACCGCATCCAGGGAGTCATGGTCTGCTTAGGCGCGTTGACTCCCCTCTTCGTTTTGGCGCTGATGTCCCCTCTCTGGATCATTGGCATCTGGCTTCCGCTCTACTTCTTCATTCTTCCGTTTTGGCTCGAATACAAGGTTGCGGTCGGCCGCGACTGACCTGCACCAACCTAGCGTTCCTGCTTACTACTGGCATCACAAATTCACCTTCAACACAGGGGAATATGCACATGGAAGTGAAAAAGACCGCTCTCATCGGACCGCAGGCTTTGTTCAACGGACTGGTCGCCACCTATGTGAACGTCCTGAAGGAAGCCATCAGCCAAGATCCCCATAAAAAAGCCGCCCTTCAGATCACCGAAGAGAGGTTGTCGGACGAAATCGTGCAGGGCGTCAAAAGAAGGATGGAAGCGGAAGGCTATATTGTTGAAGGACCGGCGCCCAACTTGATCTGTCGCATGATCCTGCTCGTCAGCGAAAGGCAACCCGATCCGCGTGAGGTGGCTATCGAACGCTTCCGCTCCTACGTATGGAGTGGCATCAAGTCGGCTTGCGTGCGCGATCGCGTCGAGTTCCCGCACAAGATCGACCTCTACAGTGACGCTCAGCCGGATCACATCCGGGTTGTGCTTCGCGAACTCCGACGTCGCGGCTGGAAGGCATCCTATCGCACCGGCGCAAAATACATTACCGTCGACCGCCCGTCCCAGAGTTTCACCCAGTAAGCCCCGATCACATTGGCTTCGACTCAAACCTAATCCAAAAGAAGAAGGAAACATTCAAATGGACAAAAGTAAGCTCTGCGCTTTTGGGATTGCGAACCTTCTCATCTGCACTGGTATTCTTGCGTGGCTTTACTTCGCGGCGGAAAGCTTAACTGCCAGTATCATCATCCTTCTGAGCTGCCTGGCGGGCACGTGCGGCCTTGTCTTTGCAACTTACAAGGCTGGAGACAAGTGGCTGGCCGCAGTATCCGGGCTGCTCATATCAGCGGCATCCGGCATGACATGGTACTGCCAACCTGCTCCCGCTATGGGCCTGCTGTCAATAATCAGCGCGCTACTTGCCTTAGCCATCCTCTGCAGCGTGATTTCTTCGCCCCAAGCAAGGAGCACTTAAGAAGGACGGGTCAGGCAAAGGCTCTTCCATTCAGCTGGTTCAAATCTGAAGCAAGAAGCAATCATAACCTCTTGTCGAAACCTCTCTAGAAGGAGATGCTCACATGTATTCGATTATCGTTATGGTGACCCTTAGCTTTCTTGGCGGAGCTTACGTCAACTGGACAGATCCGATATCTCCCGACACGCTCTTCCAAAGAATCCGTGGTTGTTTCTGGATGGGGCTTTTTTTCGCAATGTTCGGAGGGCCATTTGGAGCACTGACCGGAACCATTGTGACCGACCATATGCCCAAGCGCATAGTTACGCGTGTGTACATGATCAAACCAATGCCAGTTGGCGCTCAGGGCGAACAGGCTTTCGTTGCTGTCAGAAGAAGCGAGACTGGCACATCGGTCATCAGCTTCTATTACTTCAATGACGACGGGACTACATCCCTCATTGACTTGCCCGCAAGCGAGACAGTGCGAATCGATGAGATTCAGGGTGATGCACAAGCAATCTACCAGAGGACTCATATGGAAGCGGATGCTGGTTCGCGGTGGGCGAAGTTTGCTATCAAAAGTCCTCGCCAAACTGTTATTTACCAGCATGAGCTGAGGGTACCGGTGGGCACCATCAGCCGCTGAATCTCCGAATTCTCACCTAATAAAAAGGAGGAGCAATGATCGCTCTGAAGCCGATTTTCAGCTGATCAACAGCGCACCTTGCACTTCGCTCAATCCCAAATGAGGAAACATCATGACCATTCACTTCGAAATCCCGAGCTTGGAAGCTCGTCAGGCGTCTCTCACCCAAGAACAGAATCAAAAATTCGAAGAAACTGTCCTGCAGTGGCTGACTGCCCTCAGCCGCGGTCTGCCGCTCCAAAAAGGTGAGACCGTCTGGTTCAAAGTCTACTGGGATCGCGTCTCTTATGAGCGAGGCGACTACGTGATAGCGGAAGCAACAAGAATCTACCGCGAAAAGGGCTACTACGTCCGCCCGCTATACTCCAGCTATCGATGCGACTGGGATTTGGTGAGCGAATTCACCGCGTTCGAAATGGCAGAACTCGATCCTGCCAATCCCAAGCACAACAAGTCGCAGCGCCCGGCCATCTTCGAACGCATCCTTTGCCGAATGCAATATCGCCTTGGGATTTCCCGTCCCGGACGACGCTACGATCCTTATTGACAGAAACGAGAATCGGCAGAGCCTATTCACCGGCACGTAGAAGGAGAGGGTGCTTAGATCCCTCTCCTTCTTTTCTGCGTCGAAAGCCCACCTTTGGCATCATCGGCGGAAAGTCAAACATGCAAGTCCGCCACAAGTTTAGCGAGTGAGACTCAATTTTGTTTTTTGGGGGAGGTGTGCTACAACCTGTAGTTGCTCGTTCATGGACTATAATGAACCAGTCTAGCCGGAAGCAACAGTGCGACCACTTTTTGTTTTTGCTATCCTTTGCCAGCTATTTGCTTTTGTTTTGCTTGTAAGCCAACAAGAGCTTGCCCCCATAGCAAAAGTCGTATCTTGCCTACTACTTCTTTGTTCTCTTTCAACCTGTTTTTTTCTCGCGAGATCCGAAGCATCCAGAGATAACTCTATCGAGAAGCTACATGAAAACGCAGCGAGACTTGCCGCAGGCAACAAGCTCGAGAATCTTAGCGGAGATAAGCAGATAGCTTCAATCAACGCCGAATTGCAAGAGGCGCAAGCAAGTTTGGCGGAGGCGCTGCGCAAAGAGAATGCCGTAGTAAAGAACGCAAACGATGTAATTTGCTCAATTGGAACAGACCACACTTTCCTCAGCGTTAACCCGGCGTGTCGAAAAGTTTGGGGATACGAGCCCGACGAAATCATCGGCAAACGCCTTGGTGACCTGTTGCTCGCTGAAGATAAAGAAAGCAGCATAGAATCTTTAATCGGAGCACAAAAGAGTTTAGACACTCTAAATTTTGAAAACAGACTGAGAAAGAAGGACGGCGAAATCATCAGCGTTCTCTGGTCTGCTCACTGGTCAATTGCAGACAAAGCCCTTTTCTGCGTTTCGCATGATATTACTGACCGCAAGAAGGCAGAAAGAGTCCTGGCCGAAAGTGAAGCTCGCTTTCGTGAAATTTTCACCAACATGCCAATTGCACTCCTAATCATAAACAAAAAGGGCTTCATTGAGATAATCAATCCCGCAGTGACAGAGCTCTATGGTTACACCAGAACGGACCTAATTGGTAAAGGCATTTCACAAATACTCAGCCATGAGTCTGCTTCTGAACTAAAAATTGATCCAAATAGTGAGCCGCTCGGCGAAGTCACCCTCACAAGTAAGACCGGACAACATTACACCTGCCAATGTTCGGCAAGTGAACTGAACACGCAAGAAGGCCCCCGCATTCTGATAGTCCTTTTCGACACAACTGAGCAGAAAGCCGTTGAGCAACTGAAACAAGCTTTCTTCATGATGATAAGCCATGATCTGCGCAGCCCTCTCACATCATTGATGTACGTTTTCGATCGTTTGAAAGGAGGTAAACTTGGAACTTTGAGCGAGAGCGGCCTTGATTTGGTCACTAGAAATGCCGATGAGGCAAAACGACTGGTAGACCTCGTAAATGAGTTGCTCGATATTGAAAAGATCCGTTCCGGAGAACTCCCACTCTCGCTGACTAGATGCAACATCAAAGAAATCATAGTTTCAGCAATAAATGCAGTACGCGGAATCGCTATCAGTAAAGAGATAGAAATCAGATACGAGCCTGAAGATATAAGGATTTATGCCGACAAATCTTTGCTAACCAGAGTTGTAATAAATTTGCTTTCCAATGCGATCAAATTCTCACCGGAAAAATCCATAGTGAAGATAAGCGCCGCCGCTGACTCTGCCAACTTAAAAATAACCGTCCAGGATGAAGGTAGAGGAATACCAGAACAGTTGTTCGATTATATATTTGAGCCCTTCAAACAAGTCGCTCCCCCGGATCACTCCCTTGGCGGGAGTGGTTTGGGTTTGGCAATTTGCAAAATGATTGTGGAAAGACATGGTGGAACAATTGCAGTAACCAGCAGCCCCAATCAAGGAAGCATCTTTACTGTGTTGGTTCCAACCGGTTCTGTATCGAGCTAGTTTAAGTATCGTCGGCAATGCCATAGCAAGCAGGTAAGAGCGTTAGGAAGAAACACCGCCATGCTACATCATGGTTCGTTCTGGAGCGTACAAAAAAGCGGGGAGCCGCTTCAGAAGCTCCCCGCTTTGCATAAAGCGTTTTACCGCTTTAATCGTCGTCAGCTCTTACGCCCAAAATGCGTCCGCTCATGGCGTCGATAAAGACGTCATGGTCGAAACCAAAACGATTCTTTGTTTCAACTTTCCATCGGAGCATTCCGCTTCTCAAGTCGAGATCCGAGTTTTTTACGTATCCCGGTGCGACGCGTCGGGCGATCATGTGAGCTTGCCCTCTGCTGATTCGCGCAAATGGTTCTTTGCGATCATAATCTGCAAACGCAGCCGAAGAGCAGCCGACCATCATAATGAAGGCTATTGATAAATACTTCATAGGTTCATACCTCTCAGCTTGCTCAAAGCGAAGACGCGTCTTGTGCGCATGCAGTTCCGTGCTCAGACCATAGTCCAAAAGCCGCACTGAATAAGCGATTTCCTGCTCATGATCCTCGACAAATTCTCCGATTGGCTCCTCAAATGCGCAGCAATTTTTGTTGCCGCGCTATACAGCTCTTGTACTTTTTGGAACTAATCTCTCTCTCATCTGCCGATCTGCATGGGGAAACTAACATTGCTTGGCGGCGGCACATAAGTAGGATGATCGTGGGTCTGGTAGGGTTGGTTCCAAATTTTTGTGGGTATTTTGCGATGCCAAACTTTGAAGCAAATAATATTGCCGTCTTGGCCCAGGCGAAGAACGGTGAGACTGAAGAACAAAAGAACCTTCTCGATCTATATAAGGAAACATTCAAGACTGATTTAAAAACAAGCGAACTACTCTATACCCAAGCGGTCAAAGAGCCGGAAGAGGACCAAGCCGTAGTAGCGCATGGACACCTCCCCTTGAATGAATATCTGATCAGGCGCGACGAACAGCAAAAGGATCAGACCTGGTACGGACTAGGCGTTAGCAAACTCACAAGACTGGGCCGCAACATATTAGGAATGGAAGACGCCAGTTCGAAGTTCGATCAAGCGATTAAAGACAACGACCAAACAGCGATGATGGCATTGCGGCGGCAGGATTTCAAACAGAGACGATTCGAGCAGAATTCGGCACATTATTCAAGCGCCATGCTAAAAACAGGCTTCGTGTTTGCAGGAAATAAGACCATTGGATTTGCGGGCCTGGTAGGAGTTACAAGCACTGACCAGGCGCACCCATCAGATCCTTTTCAGAAACAAGCTCTGGATGCCGTTCTCGGCGCAACAAAAGGTATCGCCACCAAACTAGTTTTCGAACAAATAAATGCACAAGCCTGGGATCCTGTGGCAAAGGGTCTGACATTTGGCTTGAGCGATCGCTTCATCGACCGAGGCCTGACGGCGTCAACATATATCAACAGAGAAGAAAAATTCGATCCATTGCTCGGTGCTCAAAAAACAGTGCTGGGCGTAGTTGGTCCAGAGGCTCTTCTTGCCGATGCCGGCGCTGGTATCACATCGGCAGCACTTCTTTATCCAATCAACATGTACACCAAGGGTGCATTCTTCGCACATCCGCTTGCGGCGAAGGTCGCAATGGCAGGAGTGTCCGGTCTAACAAGTGGATCGCTGCGTGAGTTGAACCAACAACAGGACATTGGTCGCAAAACAGACTGGGTAGACATAGCAAAGAAAGGCGGAGAAAAGTCCGCTTTAGACATGCTCTCCGCATTGCCGAACCCGCGTGGATTGCCATTCTTACGCTAAGTTTGCTGCTACTGTGTGAAGCCACCTGATTGGAGCCAGGGTCGCTAGGTCTTATATGCCGAAAAATGCATAAGCAGACTGAATATGCATTTTCCTGCATCAAAACAAATTGTCAATTATGCGAATACTGTATCAAGCTCGTGCTTGAATGAACTTGCATCCCGCAAAATCCAGGCAATCAATTCCGTTCGAACACAGAAAGAAGAACTGATGAACTTTGAAAGTTCATCAGTTTCTTCTTTAGAGATTTTCAAAGGCGAAGAGATTAGCTACTAAAGTGACGTTCGGAAGGGCGGAATGTTGGTATTTCCCAAGCAGCATAGGCGTCGAAAGAGATAGCCCGAAGCCGACTCCGGAACGGCGATCTAGAACTTTGACTCAATTGCAGATTAAACCGTGTTGCTTTCACGCAATCGATAGGATTTTACAGCGCTAGAAATACGCGCATTATCAAGGTCAGTCATTAAAGTGTGCTGCTGAAATCGATGCAACTAACGAAATATTCGGCGCAAAGATAAATTCAGTCTGCCAGCGCTTGTTCGAAGTCCTCGCAGAATTTAGGCTGAAGGCATCTTTTGCATCAGCAATTCGAACCCGGAAACAGTAGCCAACAACGATTAAACGACTCATCTCTCACTCCAACCAGCGGCGCGTAGCGTCGCGCTTACAATTCGGAAAGGAGAAAAGATGTCCAGCTCCTGCCGAAACCCGGCACTGGGACGGCTCTGTGTGAATGAGCGGGGAAAGCACTTCCTCACCGTCGGCAGTGGCAGCCCCGCTGCACTGCTGAGCGGGTTGGGTACCCTGCTGGCGTGCTGGGCTGCCGGGCTGACCGAGTTTCGCATGATGGGCGGAGTCAGTGCCGGCGCGGTCATCACCGCACTTGCCCATTGGCTGAAGCCTGTCGAACTTGCCCGCGTGATCATGCCCATCAATTTCGAAGATCGGATCAGCTTCCGCGCTGACCTGCTGCGCCTCTGGCGAAAGCTGTCCGGACAGGAGGAAAAGGTCTGCGACAACGGACCAGACATCGAAGAGTGGCGCATCACAGGACTGCTGAGCACGCAAGGCATCGCAGCTTGCATCGAGAACAGCCTGCGCATGAGCTGCACGGAGGTGAAGTGGCCGAAAACCTTCTGGACGATGGGCACCACCAAAAGCGGTGAGCCCGTCATCTTCAAGGAGGATGGCGCATTCCTGATCCAGTCGGATGGACAAGTTATCCGGCTGTCGGAGCAGCCGCCGCCCCTGCAGGCAGCTGTGCGGATCAGCTGCACGATTCCGATCGTCATGGCTGCGCTGCGCTACAAGGGACACTTCCTGTTCGACGGGGCTCTCAGTCGAGATGGGCTGTGTCCGGTCGGCATCCAGATTCGAGAGTTCGGCGTCAATCCTGAGGAGATCATTGCGTGTTATCTCGGTGATGACAGCAATGACCCTTTCTTCGGGTCCTTCCATACGCTCTGCCGCGCTTCCTGGGGGGTCGACACATACCGGTACTGGGGCGCGGAAACGGCCGGTGTGATCGCCAGCCGCCCGCTGATCGAGCACCTACACGCACTCAAGTTCGATCTGACGCAGGACGATAAGTGGTTGGCAGTTCTGCTCAGCTTCGAAACGTGCCTTCAGCGACTTGCCTTCGAAGGCATCCTCAATGGGGAACGCCTCGAGAAGATGAAGGAGCTCATCCTCGCACTCGGTCAGTGGCGAAGCATGAACCGCCATTGCACCGAACCGCTGGGATTGGCCGCACACGCGGAGAAGTGCATGGCCGCGTATGGTCTCTTCTAGTTCCGGTAGTCACCACCAACGGTACCAAACGCTAAGGAGCTACGATGGCTTTCTGGATTTCCTCGCTGCTGTTCTGGTCGGTCCTCTGCTACGTGGGTCTCTCGTTCATCGAGTACTTCCTGCACGGCACCTTCATGCACCAGCCCAACTGGTTGTCCGAGAAGTCCCCGTTCATGAAGGAGGTGCTCGACGAACACCGCCAGTTCCACCACGCCGACTGCTTCCCCGCCAAGCACTTCGATGACAGGGAAGGAGAGTGCCTCGAGGTCAACATCCGGCTGCGGCTGCTCTTCGGTCAGGTGGCCTCGAGCTGGATCTGGGGCAACCTCTTCCTGGCCGCCTACCGGCTGGGGCTGGATAGCCGCGGGGGTCAGTTCCTGGCCATGGGCGGCGTGATGTTCATGCTCTCGCTCCTGGCTCACCACCAGGCGTGGAACATGATTCACGTCCAGATGCATACCAGCCCCGAAAAGCGTGCTAGCTGGTTCAAGAACTCCAGCCTCTGTCTCTGGCTGGCGCGCTACCACTACATGCACCACGCCCATCCCAAGGTCAACTTCTGCATCGTCTGCCCCGGTGCGGACTGGCTGATGGGAACCTACTCGCAGCCGTCGGAGCTGGACGTGAAGAACATGCAGAAGCATGGCTTCTATCCGCTCACTGCCTAGTTAGCGATGCGATACTTTCGATGGGATGCCGCCACTCTACCGCGGCATCCCATCATTTTTATTTTTAAAGCCCGCCGCTCTTGCCTTAGCACGTTGATGCGCTTCAGGGAATGTCCCAAACTCAGTTGAAACTGAAAGAGCTCTGGAGACTGCGGCAATCTTAGCACGCAAAATCTCCAGGGC
>JAIEQI010000192.1 GCA_019747875.1 Candidatus Obscuribacterales bacterium | reverse complement strand
TGACTAGAAGCCTGCACTCATTTTGGGGTAGTGCGACTGGGCGACGCCAAGCGGACATTCATATTGTCGCTCAACACTTATATTGGAATGCAAAAATGCAATTTGTTCCTGACTGAATAAATGCATTAATAGACGTTTGGTATTAGCCTTACATTTATGCACTGGCGCTCCCCTCCCTGGCGCTCACGCACAGCAAGCAGTAGCTACAATTTTCCGTTTACAAACGTTAAAAGAAGGAAAGACCATAATCCGCTAGAAGCAGCCCTGTTAAGCTTTCTCAGCCAGCAGCTTGCCATGAAGACTATCGTATTCCAATGGACATGTTTACCCAACATCGGCGAAATTAAGAGCACTTGCTCCCCGCAAAATAATTGAGGAAATTTCTACATGCTGAGAAAAGCGTTAGGCTTGCTTGCGTTCTCGTGGTCCATGTTCATTGTCACATTGCCTGCGCCTGTGTACGCAGGAGGATGGGACGCAGATGGTAGCTGCAAAAACAAACAAGATTGGTTCAACAAAAAGCAGAATTGCCAGAACCAGGGATGGAATTCATCAGGAGGCCAAAAGGACTGGTCACAATGTGCGCAAAATGATGGAGCACAAAAGTCTCCATGGACAAATGCGGGCGACAAACCAGCCTGCCCCTGGAACAAACAAGCCAATTGGTCGCAGAAATGCAATAAGGGCGATGGGCAAGGGCAAGCTCAGGGATGGGGCTCCGCGCCAGGAAGCTATCCTATGAAAGATGGTGGAAAACTAGTCGTCGATCCTGACGGAACCAAGCACTTCAATGGAGCTGACGGCAGCGAAAAGATTATGCGCCCTGACGGCACAGGGTTATGGCGTCGCGCCGACGGTTCGCAGATCGAGAAATTCGCCGATGGAAGAAAAGTGTTCCGCTCGGCCGACGGACAAGAAAAGACTCTCGAAGCAGGACGCTGCCAATAACGGTTTTTATTGAACAAGAATGCAAAGCCAACCAGGTAACGAGGTTTTGAAGCTTGGGTGCCCAAATTTGAACTTTCCATCTCGCTCTTACGCCAAGTGAATCGGATAATCAGTTTCGCACCCAGGCCTTAAGACCTCGTTGCCATCATTAATAAATTTCTCAAAGTTGAAGGTATTGGCGCTCTGAAGGGCATGATATGAAAACATGCATTTGAGCGGAATCCTTGATATGACTGTAAGACAGGTTCTTGTTGTTGATGACGACCCAGTTCAGAGATACATCGCTCAAAAGCAACTGAAAATTCTTGGCTGGGACGCTCAAATAGCCAGTAACGGCAAAGAAGCGGTGGCACTTGCAAGTCAGCACCAGTTCGATCTGATTCTGATGGACGTCCAGATGCCAATCATGGATGGCTTGGAAGCAACAACAAAGATTCGCGAAAGCGGCTCTGCAATCCCAATTATAGCTTTCACTGCCAACCCGAATAAGCATTTATGCTTTGAGGCGGGAATGTGCGATTACCTTTTCAAGCCAGTGATGATCAGCGAGCTAAAAAGGGTTCTTCATACGTGGATCCCCAGCAGCACGAAGTAAGCTTGAAGAATTATTTGAAGCAATTCCTTCCATAAAGCAACGAAGCACATCCCATTGAGACATGCTTCGTTGTAACTCTGTCGACTCGTTAAGAGTACGAAATCTAAGCAGCGTTGTTGCTCAAATAAGGAGCAATTCGCTTTTGGATCTTCAATCTTGCACGTGCAATACGTGACTTGACGGTACCCAACTCCGTGTTGGTCATCTTAGCGATCTCTTCGTAAGAGAGACCTTCAACATCGCGAAGAACTGCAACTGTACGGAACTGATCAGAAATTCCAGCCATGGCTTCATTGAGAACTTCGGACAGCTCGTTCGTCAGTATCACATCCTCGGGTTGACGTGAGGAGTCTTTGATATCGCGAGTGCTTTGTTCACTGTCACCGGCTTCACCCGGCATTGGCTCGTCGAGCGAAACGATTTGATAATCGCGAGGGCGCTTTCTGAGCTCATCATAAAAGACGTTGACTACAAGCTGATTCAGCCATGTTCTAAAGCTGTTCGGATTGCGAAGCTGGTTGATAAACCGCCAAATTCTGATATTTACTTCTTGCACTAAATCCGACGTGTCCGTCCAATCCGGCGCCAGCTTATAGAGCTTGTTTATGATCGCTCTTTTGTTGCGACGCAGTAAATGATTGAGTGCCATCTCGTCTTTCCGCTGCGCAAGGACAACCAACTCAGCATTAGACAGCTCGTTGTAATCGACCTTGTTAGGCTTGTTTGTTAAAGTGCTCATATTTGACTCCGCTACTTAAATACAGTTGTTGGACCTGCGCTTGGACATGCACCGCGCCTGGTACCAATGGGATGATCAATGTAGAAGTTGTTTCCTCTGGTGCTGAATATAATTCTGCCACGCTCATAGGGGTTCGGCAATAATTGGTACCCCTAACAATTGGTCAATTTATACAGGTTTCCCCCAGGGGCAGTGGCTAAATTCCTACAAAAAATGTCGACAACTTTTTCAGACCGCGCGCGCCAAAGGGCTGTTCTAGCGCAGGTTTCAGGGTTCATCAAAATTCAAAATCAAGACCGAGACTCCAAAACCTTTAAACATGACCGATTTAAGTATGCGCCACCGTCCCTGCAGAAACCCCTAGTGAAACATATATGGTTTTCCGATTTAAAGGCGCCACATTGTCCGGCAAAGTCTTCAATTCCGAGCAGTTAGATATAGAGTCCATCATCATTCGACCATCAATTAGTCACCCGACAGCATGCTATAGACGGCATTGTACGGCTGAAAAAAAGAGCCTAAGAGAAGAGGAACGAATAGCTCCGTTCCTCATTGCTCAATCCTATATATGGATTTCTGTTGCCAGATTAAGCTAGCGTTGCCTTACATAGCATCCAATCTTCTACAGAACTCATCGAGTTCCTTTTCAGCTCGCTCCTTGGCGAAACCATATCGTTCCTGAATCTTTCCGGAAAGCTCTTCACGTTTGCCATCCATAAGTTCAAGATCGTCGTCTGTCAGTTTTGCCCAATTTTGCTTTACCTGACCTTTCATTTGTTTCCAGTTACCTTTTACTTGGTCCCAATTCATAGAAACCTCCTTCACTAGTCACACTTCTTTTCGCCAATACAATTAACGTCTCTAGCGCCGTCGGCTTTGAAGATTTCCTTTGCCCGGTCGGCAAGTTCTTTGTCTTCCGCGTGAACAGAAACAAGTACGTTGCCGTCCACTAAACTGCCTTCGTATTGCTTAGCCTCGATCTCAGGAATACCAAGACCGATTAAGCCTCCGCTCACACCACCAACTGTCGAGCCGATTGCAGCACCGCTCAGTAATGCCATGATAGGTCCAGCGGCTATAAAAGGTCCAACGCCAGGTATAGCGATTGCACCAATGCCCGCTAAAAGACCAATGGTGCCACCAAGAACACCACCAGCAGCCGCACCAGTGGCGGTGCCTTCAGGCGCCTTGCTGTGTTTTTCATAAGCGAGCCTGCTACCAGGTGAATCTGGAGCAAGGATTGATATTTCGCTATTTGCGAATCCCGATGAGGTCAGATCTCTTACGAGCTGGTCCGCCGCCACAAAGTCGGGCACTATTCCTATAACTGCTTGTGACATATTTTTTCTCCTTTTGAGCCTCTCGGGCTACTTCTTTAAGACTTCCAATTCACTTTGAACCTTTGCGTTACCTGCTGCAGCTGATACCGCTGCTTCAACGCGAGCCTTTTCCTCAGCTGTGTCGACTGGTCCACGCAAAGTCACTTCACCCTTATTGCAAATCACTTTGACGTTCTTGGCATTAGTGGACAAACTTTTGTCTGCCATCAACTTGCGCCGTATCGAACCTAGCATTTTGATATCGTTCTTATCTTGCGATTGTTTCTCCGGCGTCATCGACTCCTTGCGCTGATCGCCTACATTGCGCTGAGTATTGTCAGCTTTTGCGGTGCGAACCTTTTCGATCTTCTTCATAAGATCATCGAGCTTCCTCGCGAGGCTCTTTTGTTCATTGGTGCTTAAATTGCCTTTTCTCTTATCCTTATCCTTTTGTTCTTTGTCGGCAATCTTCTTTTCGTCTTCGCGAAATTTAGCAGCTTGTTCCTTTGTCAAACTACCATTAGCTTCTGCATCAGAAATTACTTTTCCAGGATCGTACGTCTTGCCATCGACTTCAAATGTTTTAGCATCGGCGGCTCCGACCATTAGCACACTGGCAGCGATGCCGGCCAAGGTGCTCGGAAATAACCTTTTCATCTTAGTCTCTCCCCGAATTCATTCTGCCTATCGATTCTGGCAAAGACGGGCAGAGACAAGATCGGGTTCCGTTTTTTATAGGATGCACAAAGTCGAAACGCTTATAAACTAAGCCTTTCCAGCCCCACCCAGCTAGCGCATTAAGCTGTTTCGAAGAGGAATCAAACATAAATATTCAACCAATTCTAAGGAAGGACGCAAGCGACATTACAGACAAGTATGGAGCGCGGACGTCCGCGCTCCATACTAAACATTCGTAGCCGCAAAAATGAGATCTTCGATCGTTGGAAGCTACGATCGCGACTTTGATCAGTTTATAGGTTTTGGATCTGGTATCGGCTTCGGTGAAGGAGGCAACGGATCTGGCGTCGGGCGCGGATGTGGGTCTGGGATCGGCGCTGGCTCTTCTGGCAACGGACCCGGTTCCGGTTTAGGATTAGGCGTTGGCGGATTGGGCTCGGGCGGAGGTGGTACCGGATTTGGTTCCGGTATCGGCTGCGGTGGTTGCGGCTCGGGCTCCGGCTCTATCCCTGAAGCATAGAAACCTCTGTGATAAGCTTCACCAAGACCCGACTGTGGACAATACGATTCTGCGTTCATGATCAGTTCTCCGATTTGCGTCATAGACGGAGCAAATTCGCCAAAGTTGCCACAAAAAGCAAGAACCCCTACGTCTGCACAAGGCATTGTAGGGGAGAACATTCCTGTTCTTTTTTTTAACTCATACCCGCCTCTTCATGCGGGAAACAAACTCTGTTGTCTTCTGCTTAGATTTGACGCTAGAGCATAATCATTGTTCCCACGCTAAAGCATTTTCTTGGGTTTGCGATCATTGAAAAGATTTCGGCCGGGATGAAAATCGATTTGTCCTAAATCATCCGGCTCGAAATTAAGTTCGTGCTGAGAATTTGCTTGCGGAGGACGAATGAGTTGATCTGCTAGCTCGTTTCGCAATGATGCAAGTACATTCAAAAAGCGCGTGCGACAATTTGCGTGCACAGGATTGTCTGCAAATTTCGTATCATGCAAATCCAGCTCCATCTCGATCTTATAAATTGCTTCCTGGCACTGTTTGGTATCCATAATTCAACGTCCTCCCTTTGAAAGTGAAGACAGTTCAGAAACTAAAAACGTTCCGAACAAGCTTGTATTCAAACGTGGGAACCGATTACTAGATTAAGAGTCTTCCTTCAGGTACAACAGCACGCTTGAAAATGGAGAAGGTGTATGTCTGACTCAAAACAACTGGAAAGAGCTCATGCCTTTTTCGATCAGTTGAAGCAGGAAATCAAATCACTGGCTCGAGAAGTAAACGAGCATAATGACGGCACCCTTCACGATGGCTTCTGCACGAAAGACATCGAAGACGGCTGGGTTGCATATAAAGGATTGTCTTGTGGATTTGCATTGCAACCAGAACCGCTTGCAATAGATATGACTTACGGACCTGATGGGCCTTTTGTAGGTTACCGAATCCAACTAATCCCCTATGAGCTTGGAAGCCAGATCGCTTGGGTTGATTCAAATCACGATTTGAGATTCTATAGTCCGATGCATTTAGCGCGATATTGTCTTGAGACACTGGCAGCGCGTGCCCACGACACTTTGCCTAGTTCTTTCTTCGGAAGCAAAGAAACCATTAACTGGTCAGCGTCCGACCATTACCGATAAGACCAGTCGCACGGGTGGAAGTCTCCATGCGACTTGAATTTTAGAAGCTACTTCCCATGCTCCACACACATTTCATGAGGAGATAGGTTATGCCTAGAGGAAGCAAAGAAAAGTATTCAGACAAACAAAAGCGAATGGCTGCACACATCGAAGAGAGCTACGAAGACAAAGGCGTTAGTGAAGACGAAGCCGAGAAAAGAGCCTGGGCAACCGTGAATAAACAAACGGGTGGTGCTGAGGGAGACGGCGAAAGCAATCTTTCAGAAGGCGAAAAGGAAGAGCGTCGTAGCGATTCGGCTAAGCGCGCAGCAAAAACCAGAAAGAAACGCGCAAGCAGCACAGGAAGCAAGAAAGCAAGTCCAAAGAAAGCTACCGGCAAGCGCGCTAATACTGGTACTAAAAAGAAATCCAGCACGACGGGCGCTAAGAAATCCAGTGGCAGAAAGAAGACAACGGCTACGAGCACTCGCAAGAAATCCAATTCTGCAAAAGGCACAGCGAAGAAATCTTCGGCAAAGTCAGCTGGAAGAAAGAAATCCACCGGTACAAAGTCTGCTACTAAGACGAGCGCAAAAAAGAGCAGTTCACGAAAGAGTTCAACTCGCAAGAGCTCCTCAGCCAGCAAGTCGTCTGCCACAAAGAAATCAACAACGAGGAAAGCTGGTACGCGCAAGTCCAGCGCCGGCGCAAAGTCAAAAGCTTCATCGGGAAGTAAAGCCAAACCAAAAGCTTCTTCTAGAAAGACAGCGACTAAGAAGGCGGCGACATCATCGACCCGGAGCAAAACAAAGAAATCTCCGGCTAGTTCAACAAAATCTCGCGCTTCGAAGAAAGCAAACGCAAGTTCAAAGAGCGGGACAAAGCGGGGACGCCCGAGAAAATCGGCTAGTACATCCGCATCTAATGGCGGCGCAGAAAGCACTGCCAGTTAACGAATACAACTAAATATCGCAATTGCGAGGAAACCTTGTTATGAGTACATTTGATTTGATCGAATACCAACATTTAGCTAGAAATAGCCACTCTTCAAAAGAATTGTTTGAGCTCTGGGAAGAAGTTTGCCGCAATTACGACAAAGGATTGATCGGCAAATATCAACTAGAAGAAATGAAAGCCGTTATTTGGCCTGGACTAAAAGCGATGCGCTCGCTGGAAGTCTCTGTAGACACGGTGTTCCAACATCACCGGCGAGTCTACAAAGAGGCCTCATAAATCAGATCAAATTGCTGAATCTGAGAAGCATGGAAAGAAGACCGAATGAGGAAGATAGAATGAAAAATGAAACATCAGCTCATAAACTTTTGGTTCATGAGCATAAAAAACTCAGCAGTCTCTTGCGGGAATATGAGAAGACTGACGACTCCATGGACAAGGAAGACGTAGTTCAGAACTTGGCAATGGAATTGCACATTCACATGATGCTCGAAGAACAGGTTTTCTTCCCCGCTTTGGAGAAAGAAGGAAAAGCTAAGAAGCTTTTGGATGACTCCATCAAACAAAACGATGAGATCAAGATGATCATTGATCAACTTCAGCGTTTAATGGCAGATCAAGACAAAAAAGAATACGACCAAAAGATGAGCGAGCTAAAGAAATGCGTTGAACATCATATCGAACAAACCGAATGCAAAATTCTGCCAAAGGCCGAAGATGCCGGACTTGATATGAAGCAGCTTGGTAGCGACCTTTGCCATGCCAGAGATGAAATGACAGGCAAGAAAATTACCGAGGATACCATGGAAGTGCCTCGCAATCAAAAGCAGCCGGAAATTCATCCGGACGCCGGCGCCTAGAGCAAGATAAAACGAGTTCAACCCAAAAGAGGCAAGTGATTCTTGCCTCTTTCCTTTTCGCTTGTATTCATTCATTGATCAAGCTTTGCTCTGGCTGAAAATGTGACCTTTGCGCCGCCTGCATTCGTGTGGATGGCTACATTCGTCACATTCTGCTCTTGAAGAAGAATGTTGTCTGAAGCCTTGAAGAGCGGCAGGAATCCACTATGACTGATCGGAAAATCCCTTTCCTTCAAATCCCTCTCGATAATTCGATCTTCAATACGACCGATGAATCCGGAAGACACTTTACTCCAATCCAGTTCAATATCATCAGGAGCTGGCAATTTCATTTCAATGTGATAATCAAGTCCCTTCTTGTTTTGAGAACTTGTTTTATAACTTATCAGTCCTTGCCCAAGGACGTGACCGGCAACACGCCATGGTCTGGTTTCCCAATGTGGCTTTGCGCTCTTGTTGAGGATGGCAAGCAAACTGCCTTTCTCAACAGTACCAGTCACATTCATATCAGCGCTGGCAGAAAACTTCAGGCGATTATCCCTGAGATAATCGATGTCCCTTACCGTCAGATTCGTTACCTCCAAACGATCAGCAATGGCATTTTTATAACGCCATCTTTTCTGCCGACTTAGTTTCTTATCGAGGTCAAAATTCATCTTAGAGGGCAGCTTCTTGCAGATTGCAGCCGTTAAAGCTCTCGATGGAATTGTTACCGAGCAATTCTCAAGAGAAATTTGGCTATCACTGTCTCCTGATTCAAACTGAAGCTGCCCTACCGAAATGTTTGCCTGGTGTCCATCAAGAAAATTCCAATTTGGCAGCGTAAGATTCATGCGACTCGCTAGTTTTATACTAGGACCAACATCAGCAAATAGGCTTCCCTTCAAATTGCGCACAAAAGCATGGGTTTTATCAAACTGCAACTGTGCATTTGCGATATCCAAAACAAGCGGCATCCGCAAGCGCGTCTTTTCATGCTCTTGTTCCTTGTCTACAAACATATCAGTCGGCAAGATAAATTGTGACTCGCCGTCTTGTGCTGTTACGGACAAATTGTGTTTGCTGTTTGTCCATTCAAGTCTTTTGAAATCCGATTTTCCTTTCTTAAGCCTGAAATGTAAGGCGCCAAATCTGTCAAACTCAACCGGACCGAGGACGGTCTTGCCCAGGTCCATATTCAACAGCGAATCCTGCTTCTCAACCGTTATTCGACCATCTGACGCAATAACATTACCGATTGTCGAAAAATGTGTTTCGCGCCCATTTTTATTAATGTCGACAGTGAGCTGACAAGGCACCAGTCCCGGAAAGTTTGCTATGGTTCGGTGTATATCAGTTCGCAAATCGAGAAGTGATCCCAAAAAATTCATATTGCCGACAAAATGCATAAAGGCATTCCTTTGCCCTATAACATGTTTCCAATTGAATTCTTTGATACTCATTATGCACTGATTACTTCGTGACTTAGAGCGCTTGTTCTTTCCAAAACTAAATACGCAGTTCTGCAGACTAAGGCGTTGGGAAACAGGAGCGGAAGGGTCTTTACTCAGCTCAATTAAGCCACCCTGCTTCCTTATGTTCAGTCCGATACGACCATGCCCGCCATCAAAGCGGCAATCCACTTTCTCGCCGATCCAGGCACAAGCAGGGGCGAATCTGAGTGTAGCCACGCATTTGCCCGCATAATCAAATTTTTCGTCGATATGCAAATTTGTTACTGAGATAGCCGACCCTTGTCTTACTCGTAGAACCTTTCGGTCGACCGATAAAACGGCGTTGTCCCTGAGATTCAGCCTGGCCTGTTCTATGTGAATTTTGTCCACCACAGCTCCGAGCTCT
Organism: Candidatus Obscuribacterales bacterium; assembly: GCA_019747875.1. Lineage (GTDB taxonomy): Bacteria > Cyanobacteriota > Vampirovibrionia > Obscuribacterales > Obscuribacteraceae > JAIEPM01. The sequence continues at coordinate 27,320 of JAIEQI010000192.1, read as the reverse complement.
CCACCAGGATCGATCTGGACGGAATTGAACAGAAACGCCGCCAGCGATTGAGCAAGATCCATCTCAGCGCTCAATAGTCCCTTACGAATCATGATTCTTTGCGGAATGACAGCGCCATTAATGCGGATAGGCTGCGAAGTCCACAAGAAACCGACTGCGTTTCGCGTTGTAATTAGATTGGGATCGGAGATCGGCAGAGATAGACTTAGTCGGAAACTGGTTTTCTCAGGAATGCTAATGAGATTTTTACTGACAAGGTAGCTTCCTTCGTTAAATAGTCCTGTAGCCACTAAATCAACTTCAGAAACAGCATTGGTCAGCTTGCGCAAATGGGGATCATTTATTACAACATTGAAGTTGGCATTAATCGTTTTCTTGATCGGGGGCTGATTGAAAAGCTGAATCGAATACGTAATAAGGGCAGCAACGAACAATCCAAGCACGGCAAATATCAGCCCCCGTCGATTTTCAGAAGACTGGGACCTAGGTCGGACATTGCGTTCAGGGCTTCTTACAGCTACCATAAAGGACACCGAAGGATTCAAAATCATCCAGAAATTCAGTTTTAATCCGCGAAGAATGCGCCTCTTTGGAGACGGTAAGTTTTCACTTGCAGAGCCCATGAAAAGCAGAAAGAAATGAGACTACAATATCCTAATTTGGTCGATCTCGGATTTTAATGACAATACTAGTCTATTGCGGTAACCCGACTTGCATCGAATAATCGAAGAATCAAAAGGTAAAATATACCGTCCTTTCTGCAGATCCTCCTTTAGAATTTGAATTGGCGCCACCAATTAACTGAAAAAGAATATGACTACAAAATGTATGAGCGTATACATTGTCGAGGACGAGCCGGTAACGCGGAAGGCTCTAAGATTTTTTCTTGGCAAACACAGCGCAGATATTGAAGTAATCGGCGAAGCAGAAACAGCCGAGTTAGGGGTCCAGCAAATTCAGAAACTGAGACCATCGATAGCGTTGCTCGATATCGGACTTCCTGGAATGAATGGTATCGATGCAGCTAACAGAATTAAGGCGATGTCTCCGGACACCAAAGTTTTGATGCTGACAAACTATGAAGACGAAGCAAGCATCCTAGCTGCGTTCAACGCCGGTGCCGACGGATATGTTTTTAAAGCAGGCTTCAGAGATAGCCTAGATCTTGCAATGAGAACAGTGAAGATCGGAGCTGTTTGGCTCGATCCGCGCATCGCGCAACAAATTCTAAATCTTGCAATAAAGAAAGGCGACCATGGGCTAACAAATTTGTCACCCCAAGATCGCAACAAGCTAGAAGAAGTAGCCCACGCAACTTGTGAAGATGGCGTCTGCCTGGTTGAACCAACATTCCTTCAAAAGCTGCAGAGAATAAAGCCACTCAGAGCCTAGGGGCTCATTTGCAGTTCCCAGCAGGGTCTATTTATGTCACGTCATCACCGGATTGAACATCTGGCTGAACTGGGTTCAGCATCAATTCGCGCTTTTTAATAGCATCCTTAGCCGCGACGCTATCTGCTCCCTGGCTAGATTCAATTGCGGACAACGCTTGCTTGAAAGCCAGTTCTGACTTATCAAACCATTCTTTGGCTATGGTCTTTTTTCCTTGCATGGAAAGCTGCCTGGAGTATTTGAAATAAACCTCGCTGAGTTGCAGACGCTGCTGTGCTACCTCAAAGCTGTTCGCTCCAAAACTTCGCTCTCTAACAGCGAGGCGCAATAGGATGAACTCGGATGCTTTCAAAAACTGCCCAGCGTTCAGCAGGTTTCTGACGATTCTGTCTGAGCTCAATCCGGTATGATACTCATCAACCAGTGCCACTTCTAAGGCTTGCCGGGTATACTTTTCAGCTTGCGGCATGTTGCCGGAAATAAGATAGGCGTCTGCGACCTGACTTAGATTTGGAGTCAACTGGTTCATTTCATTGGTTTCCAATACCGTGCGTTCCTTGCCCTTAACTGAGAGCTGGTGCAAATGTGCCAACACAGGCAGAAGGGTTTTATCGACAAGTTCTGGCTTGTTCTGCCGGACGAGCAAGAGCGCCAGAGCCGTCCTTTCATTTAGCGCGCGAATATTATTGGCTCCATATTTCATCTCGTTCAGCTTCACCAATTCAGAAAGAGTATCGGTGAGTTTGTTAGTTGTCTGGAAATTGGGAAAATTGTAAACCATCCGGAGTTGATAATAAGCTTCCAAAAGTGACTCGATATCCGTCGGACGATAATGCTTGCGCAGGTCGATTACGTACTTGACGAAATCCTCTGCTTCCAGGGACTTCTGCTTATCAAGAAAGTATCTGATAATAGTCGAAAGATCCATGGACGAGTAATAATGACTGCGGTTGTTGCTTGCGTGTCGCTGCTCGTCAAGCTCAGCTACTACATAAACCACATGCTCATCCTCTTTGTTCTCAGCATGCGCAAGGTATGAACGAGCCACTCTCCAGAGCTGGCTCAATGAAGAATCCTGGTATCCAGTAGGCAATGGCGCCTTCTTCAAAAGCACGATCGCCTCATCAAAATAGCTGCGGGCTTCCGATTTCTTCTCAACTTCCAACGCCGCGGAGGCCGCCGAGAGTAACGCATCGATTATTGAAGATTGCTCGCTAGTTCCTTTTCCTTTGCTCTCCGAGAGACGGTGAATCGCTTCCCTATAAGCATCCTGATTTTTCTGATCTTTTCGCTGCTTCAGCTTTGCTTCCAGTTGCGCTTTCTCCGCCTGCCTTGGGGTATTGTTCAACAAACTTAGCAAGCGTTGTTGCAACAGCTCAGCGGTCTGCTGGTCATTTAGATCTTCAGCCGTTGCAATAGACATTTTGTATAGTGCCATCGCTTCATCAAGTTTGCCGGCACGAGAAAGCATCTGTCCGAGACTCGCCAGATCATATGCAACCCAGGGTCCGAATCCCTGTACTTTGAGTTTGAACTTGAATCCGCATTTCTGTAAGCGTTCGTCATCTTCCTGTACACTGGGGTTAAATCCAAAGCCGTGCGAGCTAATCTTCATCTGCTCGGCTACAGAACTGGCTAACCTGCTGTCAGACTTCAATAACGGGTTGAAAGAGTACTCCTCAACGATAGAAATAACCTTGTCCGCAACTTGAGCTGCTTGCGTCAGCTTGCCAGCATGCTTATACACTGTGTACAAACGCAAGAGATAAGGAACTCGCGCTAACGAATTGCTACTATCTCCTTGCCCCGCCTCAAGCGATGAAATCAAGTTTTTCAGCATTATCTCGGTTTGATTTTGATTTTGCTGACTGCTATAAATGGCGCTCAGCCCATTGACGCAGCTCATCAGCTTTCCATCATCTTCGGGCTTTGTTTCAAGAATCAAAGCCAGGGCTCGTTTGTAATAATCTATCGCCGGCTGATAGTTCTTCTCAGCAGCTTCTAACATTGCCAGTTCCATGAGAACTGATACCAGTTGCTCATCGTGATCACGCAGTGCATCCTTAATCGCAAGCGCGAGCTGCAAAATGGTTACCAGTTCCTTATTGTGTTCTCTCGCGAAACTATATCGTTTGCTGTCTATGGCCACATCGATCATGGACTTGCAGACCATACGTTGTGAATCCTTGTCCAGCTTTTTAATTATCTGAGATATAGACTCCAAAGGAGCCGATATCGACACAGGTCCTTTCGAATTGATTGTGTCGCGAATACCCACAAGGTAGTCCGCGCACGCCGCCAAATATCTGCCACTGTCTTCCGCTTCCTTGGCCTTTGTAAAACTGGACTTTCCTGAAACCGTCGGATTAGGGCGCCATGGCTTAGATAATTGAGCGAATGTGTCTACGTGACGAGAATCCCGGTAAATCCTGTCAATTTCATTGAGGAAGTTTTTGTCGGAGCTGTTGAGATGCTCGTCAGCCGCATTTTCATCTGGCGGCGTTTGAGCATAAGCATTGCCCAATGAAGAGACGAGCAGGCAGATGAGCATACCCAGAGAAAGCTTTTGATTAAAATGCATAGGCTTCTCCTCAGTATTATTATTTTGCCTCAATCCGCAGTCTTATATACATAGGAAAAACGATGATTTTTGTGCCCGTCTTAATGTTATGATGATGGTCTATGCAGCAGTTATTGGTTTTCCCAGAACACGAAGCAGCCGGATTGCTTTTCATTGCAGAAAAGCCTTATTCTCTTGATGATACCCAGATAGAATGGCTCTGTGAGGCAAGCGGTGAGATAACGCTTCCCACCTGCGAATATATTGGCATTGTGTTTAATCATAATGTTGCGGTTCGGCGCGAAGTACTTTCCAAGCTCGATCCGTCAACGATTCAGCTAGTCTATTTCCATAATCCGTTTGAACTGGTTTTCGATGAATTGATTGAGGATCTTTTCGAACTGGGGCGCGATGAGAATGACGACTCTTCTGCCAACGATCAAGATTGTGAGCTGCTCGCATCAATTCATGGGCTGAGAGCTCTTAATATCTCCCGATCGCAAATAAGCAGCAAAGGACTGGCATTCATTTGCGAGTTGCAGAGCCTCGAGTCACTTTCTCTTTCGCTGACTCGAACAAACGATGAAGATCTGCCGATGCTACTGAATTTGATCGATTTGCGTGAACTTGATCTGAGTATGACAATGATTACAGATCGCGGATTAGCGACGCTTGCGAAAATGAACAAATTGCAGGATTTGTCTTTGTCAGCTTGCTCGCTTACCGATGACGCACTCGACGAATTGCTGAAGATACCGAACTTGCGTTTTTTAGATATATCAGATACCGCCATCTCAGACGAGGGGCTCAGCATCTTGCAAGCTGGACTTTCTGCATGCCAGATCCAGTTTTAGAGTCTGCCGGTAAGAGCGGCGGACATATCCCCATTGGCAAAATCAAAATCGCGCTCTTGATCTTACTTGCGATGCTCTTCACTTATTCGGGGCTTATGCATTTTTTGCATCCGCAACCGTTTCTAAAAATCATGCCAGAGTACCTACCGGGGCACCAGTTTCTTGTATCACTCAGTGGGATATTTGAAATACTAGGAGCAGTCTTTCTGTTGATTCCCAAAACACGCAGATATGCCGGGGCTGCGATGATACTACTGCTCATCGCCGTATTCCCAGCCAATATAAACATGGCGATGAGGAAAATTGATTTCGGCTGGATACCTGAATATGCGCTATGGCTGCGACTTCCATTTCAATTCGTATTACTTTGGGCCGTCTGGTGGTCAGCTAGCATGGGGCGAAAACTGGAACGCACCTAATTACTCCATTACTTCTTGCAGTGCTTTAGATAAGCTAGTGAGATTCTCGAATCGTTTGTCTCTTTCCTTGCTCATTGCACGTAAGATCACTTCTTCGATTTTTCTGTCCGCATTCGTCTTGTAACCGGCAGAGAAAATTGGTGCAGGCATCGAATTGGCATGCTTGTGAAGTACAGCCATCCAATTAGGCGCCTGGTATGGATACTTTCCGCTTACTGCAAAATACATAATGCATCCGATCGAGTAGATGTTGGAAAGGGCATCGACACTCTGTGTGCCCAGGAAAATTTCAGGCGCCAGCACGGCAGCACTGCCAAAAATATCACCTTTCTCTGTTAGCTGCTGGGCTCTATTGTCGCCGTGAATCAGCGGCTTTCCTTTACCAAAATCAATGACAGCCACTTCCCATTTTTGATCCTTGTTTTCTTTGCAGATAATATCTTTCGCCGTAAGTTCTTGATGAAATATGGATCGATCATGAGCATGGCGCAGGGTCGCACAAACTTGAATAAAGATCTTGCAGACATCGGTGACCTTCATTTTCCCTCGATCTTTGACGAGCGCTTGCAGCGTCTGACCTTCCTTAAATTCAAGAAGTAGGTAAGGAAACTCTCTTATATTGCCCTGTCCAATGAGTTTTGGAATACCGGGGTGATTTAGTTTTTTGAGCGTCTCAGCCATGCGTTCGAATCTTTCACAATCTCGTTCAAAAGTTGCAGTGAGCCTGAGAACCTTCGCCACCACTTTCCGATTCAACTCGCGATCACTCAAAAGAAAGTTGATCGTATTATGCGAGTCAATTCGTCCACTCAACTCGTACCTTTGAGTTAAAGTACCAATCAACTCTTCCTCGCTCACTAAACTCGATTCCACAAGAAGAGTTCCATCTTGTGGACAATGGGAGAACTGATCCGCGACAGCACGATTACACGCCATGCAATACTTGGTCTTGCCGTCCCGTCCAAGCATGTCTCTACTCATCGTTGACGCCCTGTCAATCGAGCTGCCTTATCGTTGCATTGTTCAGCCTCATCTGACTTGCCTTGTTTTTCTTTTACAAGTGCAATTGCACGCCAAAATCTTGCTTGCGCCGATTCGTCGCTTGCTTTTTCAGCTTGTCGCAAACCGCGCATCAGACATTCTTCGGACTTGTCGAATTCTTCGCGTTTGAAGTAGAGGTCGGATAGTTTTACATAGACTGGTTGAGCTGATTCGTACTCCATCAAATTTGTTTTTTCGAAGATTGTAAGAGCATGCTTGTAATCGGCTTCTGCTTCTTCCTTTTTTCCCTGACGAAGCCGCAACTCGCCTCTTTTTGCAAGGACTTTTCCGACCTCTGGTCCTTCTTGCCCGCCGATCGGAATAGCAATTTTCATTGCTTCTGTGACGGCAGCTTCTGCGCTAGCGAATTGATTCAAAGGCAAAGCATCATCAATTTTTGAAATATAGTCCTGAATCTTTTCCGTGGGAGTGGGTTGGCTTACATCCATTTCGGCTTGAGGCCAGAAGAGGTTATACGCGATAACACCTAGCAATGAGCTAATGACGAGCCCTAATCCGATGTTTATCAGCCGGTCCAACAAACTGACACCTCATCCCTTTTCCACACTATTATATGTGCCCTTTGAGAGGGTGGGTAAGCATCAGCCTGCGTGTTTCCATCTACGGTATTCGCTGCGAGGGGAGGTCCGCAGATCATGGGTCGCGAAACAAGCATCAATTGTAAGGCAAAAGATCGAAGTAGGCGCCCCCATCATTCGAATCATAATTAGAACTGAATTGGTTGGATGTTTCCTTTTCGGAAGATTAGCATTGGAAAGCTCTGGCTAGAGTTCAATTGCTGAAAGACTTGATTGAGCTGCGACGCTTGCATTACTTCATTGCCATCAGCCGTCCGAATCACATCACCGAGCTGCAGTCCAGCTCTAGCTGCACGACTACCGCTGCGAATACCGACGATTTCGCAACCTTCATTGCCACCTTTAACTTTCAATCCGTAAGTGGTCGTCAAATCCTGCGATGAAACCGGAGGCTGCTGCATGAACTGTTGTTGATTTTGCATAGGAGCGCCGTATGGATTACTTTGCATTCCGATCGGATTCCCCTGCATACCCATTTGACCACCTTGCATCGGGTTTCCCTGCATACCCATTTGTTGCTGATTCATTCCCATTTGTGGATATTGCGGCGCTTGCTGATACTGCGGTTGCCCCTGGTACGGATTCGTTTGCTGAAACTGCCCACCCTGATATGAGTTCACATTGCCGGCAGGGTTCCCATAGGAATTTTGTTGATAAGGGTTGCCGCCACCTTGCTGTGGATAGCCACCAAAACCTGAACCCTGTTGTGAACCAGCCTGCCCGCCATAAGGCGATGATTGAGGATATGCTTGCGATGATCCCCCATATGCACTTTGCGGCATTGATTGTTGAGGCATCGAAGTCCTTTGATTAGGCATCTGCCCTGGATAATTCATCGATCCTTGATTCTGATTCTTAGGTGTCATTCCAGAGTTCTTCGCGCCCCCGCCCCCAGCCGCTGATACTGCCGGTCCGCCGCCATACTCCTGTTGAACAGCTTGGGTTGCAGCTTCGTTCTTCCGCATCTCGGCTGAAAGTTCGTTATAAGCTCGGTTAAAACGCTCGTTTGTTGGTTCAAGCTCTTTAGCTAGCTTAAAGTTCTCGAGCGCATTGAAATGGTCCTTCAACATCAAATAACAGCTGCCGATGTTGTACTTGACCAGCGGTTGATTTGGTGTTTTCGCATCAGCCTGTTTGAATAGATCAAGAGCGGAGAAGTACTCAGCACGTTTGAACGCAGCAGTGGCTTGATCAACCAAACCCTTATTAGCTGGAGCAGCAGTGCCTGGTCTTTGACTCTGTAATTTCTTAAGCACCGCATCAACGGCATCATCATAATCGTTGTTACTTGGATTCGTTTTTCTGGCGCTTTGATAATGAGCCAACGCCTCAGTGTATTTACCAAGAGACTCCTGAATTACGCCAATACTAAAGTGAGCTTCCGCATTTTGTGGATCAAGTCTCAAGACCTGTTCGAACCGCTCGACAGCTTCGACACCATGTCGATTGCGCCACAGCCTGGCGCCTTCCTGCAAGAGGTCTTGCATCTCTTGTTCTCGTGCCGCCTGCACCGCAATTCGCTGCCGTTCAGCCTCATAGTTTCCTTGCGACTGAGCACCGCCAGCGCCACCAGTTGGTTGCACCGGCCGCGATGGCATTGTGCTTTGTTGCGAGTTATTAGGATAGCTGTTGCCGGCCCCATACGCTCCGCCAGAGGGGCTGCCACCACCTTGAGAAGGGTAGCTCTGACCTGGAGGCGATACGCTTGGCATATTCGCTTTCGGCAGCGGTGTCTGAGCTATTTTATTGGAGCCTTTGGAAGCGCCCTTCGAATTTTTCGAATTCTTCCCCGCTTTGTCAGCTCCTCCGGCTGGGAATTCAGGAATCTGATCTTCACTTAGAGGCTTGGGGGGAACGCCGTTGCTTGCTGACTGAGTATTTCCGGCAAAATCCGCAGTGTACGACCCCGATCCAGACGAATCAACGCCAGTCCCTGATGAACCAGCACTACTGGTAGTAGAAGCTGCACCAGCAGCAGAGCTGGAAGAAGCAGAAGCATCCTCTTTATCCTTTTGGCGCTGGCTTAGTACTTGATCGAGTTTATTGAGGCGCTCATCAAGAGACCCCTCGCCCGTCTCGCCGAAGACCTTATCTTCCAGCCGCGCAATTCTCTTCTCTTCCGGCTCATCGGCAAAAGTAGCAAAAAACAGCCACTTCTCAAGCTTAGTCAATACTTCGATATTGGCGGCGAAAGTGTCTGATATGGAAATTGTAAAGGCAAGTGTCAGAGACGCAAAAAGTACGAGTTTGCGAGAAAGATCTTTGATTATTGGGATCCCGCCCATCTACTCACTTTCTCCATTCCATATTTGGCAGCAAATTGATTAGCTTGGAAGTCAGATTCGCCCGGACGCTTTCGGTGAGATTCCCAACCTTGTACAAGCGTAATGCTGTTTTTTGCTGTTCCTTTCGGGAATGGAGCCAGCGGCGCAACCTGCATAAGGGAGGCAATCTGCAATTCATCATACACAGGAATTCCGGAACTCTGTCTTAGTACCACATTCCCTATATGTCCATCAGCATAGCAGGTGAATTGTATGAGCGCAGGTCTAGGTGTATGGAACTGGATGCCATAGCTATGCTCGTGGTAGCGGAGGTTTCCATACCAGGTGCTAGCCATTGCCGCTATCCATGGTTGCCAGTTTACGTTGTACTCTTCAAGATATGAATTGGGCTTATCGGTGCTCGCCTGCATGGCTTTTAGCTTAGCCTGCTCTAGGGCCTGCCTTAAAGCCGGCGGCAGTTGCGGCGTTCCACTTGGAAGGGCAGCTCTTTGCACGATAGGACCGGGCGCAGGCGTCACATATGCCGGTGCTCCGGCATTGGCATCTTTGAAAACTCCAAGCTCATCTTTGCTGACCTGCAGAGAGAATTTAGGCACTGGGCTGCTTTGAGAGCCAAACCCCATTTCTTGAGCTTGAACCTTCACAGGGGAAGCGAGCCCAAACATTAAAACGGCGGTCGCGCCTGCAAAGCAGGCAAATCTGCGAAAAGATGCATGTATTGACATTAGAAAACCTACTTTATAGGTTCGGCCTGAGATAATCTAGGCTGAAGAAGTGCAGCGAGGAGGCCGCTTAGCGCGGCAGCATTGAGTATATGTCTCTCTTATCTGTCTTCCATCGGGGGAATTACGTAGGTCAGCTAAAAACTTACAGCTATGCTAACTGAAGACGAAAAAGAACTGACGGAAGAGGAACTGGCGCACTGGGTGGCGTTTAGTTTGCTCAATGGTGTCGGTCCTAAAAGAGTGCAACTGCTGGATGAACGTTTAGGCAGCATGGTGACGGCATGGAACGCATCACCTGCGGTTTTGCAGCGTATGCCTGGCTTTGGTCCCGAAACGATTGCGGCGATGGAGCAAGGGAGGAAAGGAATTGATCCCGGGAAGTTGTTGCAGAAATTGAAAGACGACAACATCCAGGTTTGGACTCTGAAAGACTCCTCATATCCGGTTTATCTGAGAAATATAGCGGACCCGCCTATCTGCCTCTTCGTAAACGGGCAAATCAATTTTTCTGCATTCAATAATGTGGCCGCCGTAGTCGGCACGCGGCATCCTACGACATACGGGCAAAAGTTAGCGAAGGAGTTTGCACGCGGGCTATCAGAAAATGGTGTCACCGTAATTAGTGGCATGGCAGTCGGCATCGATTCGCTTGCTCACTGGGGAGCCATCGAAGGCGGCTCGCCCACCATCGCGGTTTTGGGATGTGGACCGGACGTCTGCTACCCGTCATCTAACCGCAAACTTTTCAAAACAATCGTTGACGAAAACAAAGGCGCAATAATTTCAGAATACTTCCCTGGAACGACACCTGAGAAGTTTCGATTTCCGGCTCGCAACCGCATCGTGAGCGGATTAAGCCAAGCTGTCATCGTAGTGGAAGGTGGTACGAGTTCTGGATCCTTGATCACAGCCAAAATTGCCTTCGACCAGAGTAGAGAGGTTTTCGCAGTGCCCGGCCGGGTGGACAGCCCTATGTCGGAGGGTCCACACAAATTGATCAGGGAAGATCGGGCGCACATATGCACCAGCCACAATGATGTACTAAAAGAGATGGGTTGGGAAAAAGTACCAGGCAAGGTCGACGGCGACAGACCAACGGCTGTGAAACTCTACGGCAGAGAGAAAGAAGTCTATGATCTGGTCATCGCCGAGCCAATTCACTTCGACACGCTCTGCGAGAGAACCGCAATGCAAGCCGGCGAACTTTCCGCCACCTTGACCATGCTCGAATTAGCGGGGTTGTTAACGCGATTACCAGGCGATTGGTACGAACGGGCAAAATAGAGCCGCGTTGGCGTTCAGTCCGGCGCCAGATCCGCCAGGAGGATATCTCCAGACGATGGCAGCCGCTTCAGGGAAAGAAAACGGCAGGTGAGAAATAGATGAGCGAAATATTCGTTGCAATCGCTTGACGGGTTTATGGAACTGCCAATAAGATTTTGACTATCCGATAACCGGTGAAATATTGTGCGTACTGAAAGCATACAAGAAATCAATCCATTGAAGAGCCCTGCCGAAGCGGCTCCTTGTATTGCTGCCAACAATAATAATAATAACGACGATAACACTGCAAAAACTTGCTGGTGGTCTTGACGTTAAAGAAATAAGCGCTAAGAAAGATTCCGAAAAGCCCACCAGCAACAAGCTCGGTGGGTTTTTCATTTTGGAGAATAATCATGAAAACAGAAGCAAGATCGCAAAAGACAGTATTGAAGGGACACATTTATGCAAAGCGAAAGCTTGGCGGACTGCTTTTCCTCGTCCTCCGCAATCGCGAAGGATTGCAGCAAGTGGTCTTCGATCGCGCGGATCTGGTTTCTGAGCTGGAGGGACTCAGTCACGAAGCAGCGGTGGAACTTGAAGCCAGTTGGCGAGAGAACCCAGAGAAGCCAGGTGAAATGGAACTCGAAGGGCGCTCGCTCAAATCGCTGTCAGCCGCCCGTAGCGTCTTGCCGGTTGAGATCTCCAAAGAGAAACGAATGGAGTCCCTTTCCTTGAACGCATTGCTCGAATACCGTCCGCTCACCTTGCGAAACGAAAAGGTGCGATCCATATTCAAAATTGAAGCTGAGCTCTGCCGAGCGTTTCGAAACTTTTTGAATGGAGAGGGTTTTACAGAAATACACTCACCAAAAATCGTATCGACCGGCACTGAGGGCGGTGCGCAGGTCTTTACGGTCAACTATTTCGATCGGCAAGCATTCCTTGCCCAAAGTCCGCAGTTTTACAAGCAAATAATGGTGGGGGTATTTGAGCGTGTTTTCGAAATCGGTCCAGTTTACCGAGCTGAAGAGCACAACACTGCGCGACATCTGAACGAATACGTAAGTATGGACTTTGAAATGGGTTTCATCGAAAGCGAGCAGTCTGTCATGAAGATGCAAATGCGCTTGCTCAGCTACATGATGGAGCATTTGAAAGAGTATTGCGGCAAGGAATTCGCCCTCTTCGGCAAAGAGATTCCAAATTTTGAAACAGCACCACAGATGAAACTTATGGAAGCTATCGAATTGCTTCAAAGCAAACTCAACTGGAAAAGCGAATCAATGGATCTCGATCCGGAAGGCGAGCGCCTGCTCTGCCAATACATGGAAGAGAAAGAAGGAACGCAGTTTCTCTACCTAACTCATTATCCACGTTCGGTTCGACCATTCTATGCAATGCCTGAACAAGGTACAGAGTTCACGCATAGTTTCGACTTGTTGTTCCGCGGGTTAGAGATTACAACCGGCGGACAGCGTATTCACGAGTATACTCAACTGGTCGAATCCATCGAAGGAAGAGGCATGAGCGCGGAGAGTTTCTCGGACTATTTGCAATGTTTCAAGGTCGGCATGCCACCGCATGGAGGGCTGGCATTCGGTCTGGAACGCCTTGCCAAACAGCTCCTGGAACTAAAAAACGTGCGCGAAGCATCGCTTTTCCCACGCGATAACACTCGCATCAGTCCATAGCACAGCACACATGCATCGGGACACGATGGCAACTCACAGCCATCGTGTCCATGCAATGACCTAATTGATACTATTTTGCAGGCTCGGGAGGTATCAATTAGTCCTAAATTTTCGAGCTGCGGCCCCTGCATGAAATCAACTTATATTTGAGCAGTAAAGAATTCGTGGAACGAGCTATGAGAATTTTCCGAGGGGTTGCACAGGTATATTTGCAATTGGGATTCGAACGATAAACTTAGAACCTTTCCCCAACGTGCTTTGAACCTCAATTTCTGACTTATGCCGATCCAAAATAGCCTTTACAATCGCCAGTCCAAGACCGGATCCGCCTTGTGCCCGCGAGCGAGATTCATCCACCCTGTAGAAGCGCTCAAAAATATTCTCGAGGCGATCTGATGGAATCCCAATTCCGCTATCTTCCACAATCAAAACTATCCGATTGCTATCCTGACCTACATCCAACTTAACGCTGCCGCCCGGCTCCGTGTACTTAACTCCATTGGTGAGCAAATTGGTGATCATCACTTGCAGCGAGTGGCGGTGTCCATAAATTGGAAGTTCAGGTACATGCGAGCAACTCAAAGTGATCCCCTTGCTACGAGCAAGTTCTTGGACCTCCTCCATAGCCGGTTCCACAATCTCATCAAGGCTAACAATCTCAACCGGCAACTGCGCATCCGGATTGTCCAACTTGGCAAGAAAAATCAAATCAGAAGCGAGGTCTTTCATTCTCTGACTGGCTCGCGAGATCATACTCAGCACTTCCAATCCAATGTTGTGTTCTTTCAACTGCTCTTCCAGAGTTTGCAAGGAAGCCTCTACCACAGTCACAGGAGTGATGAACTCATGCCCGGCATCGGCAACAAATGTTTTGAGCACCTTGATGCTTTTCTCGACAGGCTTGATCGCCAAGCCGGAGAAAAAATATCCAGCAAAACTAACCGCGACAGCCAAGATCGGCAACATCAGAAGCATCGTCAATCCAAACTGCTGCACCGCCGTATCACGCGAATCTGTAGATATCTGCACCTGTAAGAAGCCCAGATATCTACCTTCCTCACGCAGCTCCTCATAATTAGATTTGAGAGACACATTGCGATTCTCAGAATTGAATCTCAGTTCGCCCTTTTTGAGCCCCTCACCAGAAATTCCATACTTCTCCAATAAGCGCCCTCGTGGGTCGAAAAGCTGAATGCCGGCCGGTGAAGTGAGATGCTCATGCTCTGCCGCCGCAGCCCACTTCTTAAGAGACGGAACTCCTGTTGAGAATTGAATCGCTGGCAAGATTTCTGAGGACAAGTCCGAGAGTTCTTCATCAAGGGCGAGTGTCAACCCGTGATAAAAAACACCAAGAGCGGCAGCACCACCCAAAACATAAATGAGCAAAAATAGACCGAGGAAAAGCAAGGTCAATTTTTTCCTCAGTGCTTGAATCATTTACATCAGACCAATTAGTGGAGGATGTGAGAAGGGCGACAGCTCAGCGAACGGGGCTTCAGACCTCCAGTCGATATCCTACTCCATAAACGTTAGTAATGATGGAGCGAGCATCCGGATCGTCTATTTTCTTGCGGATTCTTTTGATGTGACCGCGCACGGTATCGAGCATTGCAGGCGTATCTGATTCCCAGACGCTTGCCAACAACTCATCGGCACTAAAAACTTGATTGGGATGGCGCGCCAAAAACTCAAGCAGGCGAAACTCTTGCGGCAGCAATTTCACTTCTGTTCCAGCTTTGGTAACTTTGAAATCAACTGGATCGATGATTATGTCTCGGATTTGCAACTTATTACTCGGCAAGCTAGGACCGCGTCTGAGCAGCGCCCGCACACGTGCAGCCAGCTCTTTTAAGGCAAATGGCTTGGTGATGTAATCATCGGCACCAGCATCAAGTCCGAGCTCTTTATCTTCAATGGTGTTTTTCGCAGTCAGCAGAAGGATCGGCGTCATGCCTTTTCCCTTGCGATACTGGCGGCAGACCTCAAGCCCGTTCATTCCGGGAAGCATAATGTCGAGTATGACGACATCATATTTGTTCATCTGAAGATTGCCGAGGGCATCATTGCCGTTATCTAGTCGCTCGACTAAATGATGTTCGCGATGATGGAGCCAGTCACAAATCAAATGAGCTAGGTCATGCTCGTCTTCAACTAGTAGTACTTTTGCCATATCAACAGTTTGCAGCCGCTGCCATTACTTAGTTTATCCGAGAACTGTGACCAACTTGGGTGCATGCAGCAAGTTGACCACGACAAATAAGCAAAGCAAACCAGCCCCAAATCATTGACAACACGATTGGGCTTCAAGCCATATGATTCAGACTAATTAGGAGTTGAGCCGAGCCGTCGCCGGCAAGTCTCGGTACCTAATTAATACCGTCTTCCGCCGCCACCAGCGCCTGAACGAGGACGATTGTTATTGTTCTCGCGAGGGCGGGACATGCTGACTGCCATGGCGCGGCCTTCAACCTCTTTGCCGTTCAATGCTTGAATGGCAGCTTCGGCTTCTTCTGCAGTTCCCATTTCAACAAACGCGAATCCGCGCTTGCGCCCGGTCTCGGCATCTGTAGGGATAGCTACAGAAACGACTTGTCCGGATGGTGCGAACAATGCTTCCAAATCAGCTTCGGAGAGTTTGAAGGATAGGTTTCCGACGAATATTTTCTTGTTAGTCATGAATCAATACCAAAATGAACCAAAAATATCGAATTCGGACGAATTCGAGCGAGCCCTTGAAAAGTTCTCACAAGCCCATTATGGCAGGTTTGCAAAAATATGCCAACAATGAATGTCATTTTGAAGACTAGAATGTAAATCTGCCAGCCATTCAGCGCACTCAAAAACCGCCAATAAGGAACCTACAAAGGGGCCGGCAACGAGAAGAGGGCTCGCGCATTTTCTGATGTTTGAGCCGCAATATCATCCTTAGAGCAGCCACGAAGGGCAGCCAGCTTCTCGGCTGTAATCCAAATATAGGAGGGCTCGTTTCTCTTGCCACGCTTGCCTTCTGGAGCTAGATACGGCGCATCGGTTTCAACAAGGACGCGATCGGCAGCAACAAGTGGAGCGGCTGCTTGAATATCCTTTGCAGACTTGAAAGTCAGAATTCCTGAAAAGGACACAAAGAAATCGAGCTCTTTGATCGCCGGAATCTGCGCCGGACCGCCGGTGAAGCAATGAAACACTCCACGCAGTTCTCCCTTTCCTTCCTGCTTCAGGATCTCGAAAGTGTCATCCCAGGCGTCACGCGTATGAATAATCAGTGGCTTGTCTAATTCCAGGCAGAGCCGAACCTGCTCGCGAAAGACCTGAAGCTGCACATCGCGCTCACTGTGGTTGTAGTAGAAATCGAGCCCACACTCCCCGATCGCTACGACCGATTTGTGCCGGAAAGCATCTCGAACTATATCAGCCGAATCGGCATTCCAGTGCTTTGCCTCGTGCGGGTGAAGACCCACTCCATTGAATATGTTCGGGAAGTCGTCGGCAATCTTCAAAGATTCCGGCAAGCTTGCATGATCAACCCCCGCCTGAACTATTTGCGAAATCCCCGACTCAAAAGCACGGTTGATTACTTCTTCGCGATCTTCTTGAAACGAATCCCAGCCTAAGTGTGCATGGCTGTCTACAATTGAATTTGGCATCGTTCCATTTTATCTCTATTTCCCAGACGAATAGATCTTTGCCAATCAAGCGGGCAAGATAAAGGAGAGCCCGGTTTTGATTAGCTCGCTCGATACATTGGTGGAAATCACATTTACTTTTGCTTATCTACGGTTTACATTAGAAGAGTCACTTGAGATCCGACATGACCAGATTTGCCTCAATGAAGCCCTATTTTGCACTCTCACTCAGCTTACTAATCTGCGGACTGGGTCTCCAGATGCCCGCTCCTGCTCAAAACAACACAGTTCTGAAGGGACGTGTTGAGGGATCAGGTACAAAGGACGGGCCGACCGGACTCAGACGAGAGGACATCAACACTAATGGTCCGGATCCCTTCTCCGACGACAAGGACGAGCCGCAAGAAATGCTTGAGCCGTCAAAAGACTCGTTCAAGATGGAGCCTGTTCGAAAACCGGAGAAGAAATTTGGCTTGAATGCCAGTGAACACGGACCTGCCGCCATGGCACCGATGAATCCAATGGTCAGCCCCTATGATGGGGAAGCCGAACCAATGCTACCCCCCCAGAATGTGCCGTCCAATCAGCCGTTCAGGCAGCAAGTTCAACAGAATGACCCCGACAGCTCACCCGACATGATGCTTGCCTGGGACATCTGGCACAAGCGCGTCGCTGAGGCAATCTATACACGATTCAATTTCTTGGCCAAGCTCGGTTTCAAGCACAGCCCGCCGCTACTTTGCAAAGTCTCCTATGTCGTAACCCGGGACGGGCAAATCCAGAACATCCAGGTCACGCAAAAGAGCAGCAACGTTCTCTTTAATGTCATCGTTTTCCAAACAGTTAAATCGCTTAATGGCGACCTCAACCTTTTACAGTTTCCACAAGGATCACGAAGAATGTTCGTGCCTAAAGTCGGAACGTTCACGCAAAACTATGGTGGCGATGGATTCCGCTATACTGTAGGCGACCGCGAAACAATTCAAGGTCAGCAAGGTCGCTAATAGCCAGCCATAGCCTGATAGGCTTCTTGAAGTGGAAAATCTCAAACAAGTAATCGCGGAACTCTCGCAGATTGTGGGCGAGTACCATGTTTTGCACAAAGATGTGGACCTGGCTCTCTATGACTGCGATGCCGAAACACTTGACGTAGCGCGTCCGGATCTGGTCGTGCTGCCTGCCACAAGTGAGGAAGTGGCAGCGGTTATTAAGCTGGCGAATCGTCACAAAATCCCGTTTACTCCTCGCGGTGCCGGCACGGGGCTTTCCGGCGGCGCAACAACGGTTATGGGCGGCATCAGCCTTGTTTTGACAAGGATGAACAAGATCATCTCCATCGATCCAGATGAGCAACTGGCGCATGTTCAAATTGGCGCAACCAACACGTCTGTATCCAAAAGCAGCGAAAAATTCGGGCTCTACTTCGCACCAGATCCCTCCAGCCAGGTCGCATCCACGATTGGTGGCAACATGGCAGAAAACGCGGGCGGAGCGCACACTCTTAAATACGGAATGACGACCAGCAACATCCTGGGCGCCAAGTTTATTTTGCCAAATGGAGACACGACCACCATCGGGGGTCCCTATCGCGACAGCCTTTCCATGGATCTTCTCGGGCTGATCGTGGGGTCAGAGGGCACCTTAGGAATCGCCACTGAAGCATACTTACGTTTGACACCGAAAGCAAAAAGTGTCGAGACAATGCTTGCCTATTTCAACTCGCTCGAAGAAGGCGGACAAGCAGTCTCCGACATCATTGCGCATGGAATTATTCCGGCTGCGATGGAAATGATCGATCGCCTTTCATTCGGATGCGTAGAGGAGTCATTGCACCTGGGATTGAATTTGAATGCCGGCGCCCTGCTTATCGTCGAGCTCGATGGACCGCCGGAAGTAATTCATATGGAACGCGAAAGCGTGGAGTCGATCGCGAAAACTAATGCTGCAATTGAAATAAAGTGGGCAGCAGACGCATACGAAAGAACGATGATCTGGAAAGCTCGAAAATCAGCATTTGGTGCGCTCGGCCGCATCGCTCCACATGCCTATGTTCTCGATGGTGTTATTCCTCGGTCGCGCTTGAAAGAGGCAATTATTGAAATTGACAAAATTGCAAAACACTACGAACTGACTATTTCGAATATCTATCACGCCGGCGACGGTAACCTCCACCCAGCTCTGCTTTACGACCGCAGCAAAGAGAAGGAAGTGAAGGCGGTTTTGCTCGCCGCGAAGGAAATTTTGGAGACATGTGTTCGCCTCGGTGGAACATTATCAGGTGAACATGGGATTGGCGTCGAGAAGCTACTGGAGATGTCTTACGCGTTTGCTCCGGAGGATTTGGAAGCGATGATGCGAATCAAACGAAGCTTCAATCCTCAGGACTTGTGCAATCCAGGTAAGCTGCTACCGAACCCAAAATCATGCGGCGAATCAGGCAAGCGCCCATTGCTTCGCTATCAACTTTCTGCTTGTTAAGTTGCCTGGATAGTCAATCAAGATCGCCCAGCTTAGAACTGCACGCACCGGCTTGTGAATCTGATCCAGTTAGTGCTGGCATCCTGACGGCTTCAACTGTCCTTGCAACTTGATCGAGCATAGAGAACACAAAAAAGGCCCTGCGAAAATCTGCTGAAAGATTAGCCCCCACGCAACATCCCAAGAGCGACAAAAAGCGGTCTAGCAGTGTCCGAATTATTAATTTCCTGTCTGATAAGAGATAGCTAGGGGTATGATCGCATCATGTCCCTATTAAATGCCAAGGAGTGAGCGCTGATTGCACGGTAAGGTAGATCTATCAAAAGCCAAGGGTCTCAAGAAATCAGAGATCAAGAAACTCCAAAGGCTTTTGCAAGAGAGAATCCCAGAAGGAAGTATTCTCACTATTGATCTGGCCGAAAGCATGGCGGCTTTTTCGCACGAAACGGGCGAAATCTTAAGCGTGACTGTCAACCGTCGAGGGCAGGTGGTAAACATCACCGTCGGTGGTCCCAAAGACGTGGATATGCCTGAACTTAAGGGCTCTCGTTCCGGTCCCGGCCGTCTTTGCGGACATCGAATCTTGTACACGCAGTTCGGCACAAACAACAACGGTCATTCCGGACCTACGAAGGAAGATCTCCAGTGTTTGGCGCGCAACCGGCTAGATGTTCTTGCACAGATCAAAGTTGATTCGCAAGGCACATTCAGCAGAGCCAAAGGTGAGTCTGGTCTGCTTGCCGACATGGTTACGATTGCACACTTGCTTCCTTCACGCGATGGCGAAGGGAAGTTGTGGAAAATATTGCCACCATGTACGGCGCGTCGCGCCCAGGAAGAAGAATTCGACAAGTTAATTGCTGCTCTAGAAGATGAATTTCGCAGAGTAGTGCCCGGACTGCCGCGAGCCGAGGGCGAAGAGCGTGCGATTCTCGTCGGTCTTATTTATGATGGTCAGGATTCCTGGCAGATAGAAGACGAATTGGACGAACTTGCTCAGCTGGCAAAAACAGCTGGAGCAACCGTTTGTGCCAGATTGACTCAAGCACGATTGCAACCGGATCCGCGTTTATTTCTGGGTTCAGGTAAGGTTCAAGAACTTGCGTTGTTAGTTCAAGAATTTGGCGCCAATCTAGTTATCGTTGACCACGAACTGAGCGCCAACCAACAGCGCAATCTCGAAGAAACAGTTGGCGCAAAAGTTGTAGATCGCACAGAACTTATTCTCGATATTTTCGCGCAGAGAGCGAACACACGCGAAGGGAAATTGCAAGTTGAACTTGCACAGCTCAAGTATTTGTATCCGCGTCTTGTTGGTAAAGGCTTGACGCTGAGTAGACTGGGCGGCGGGATTGCGACTAGAGGTCCTGGTGAAACGAAGTTGGAAATTGATCGACGTCGCATTCGTGATCGCATTAACTTACTGGAACGCGAAACAGAGCGTATAAGAAGTAACCGCGGAACACAACGGCGTAAAAGAATCAGTGAGAAACTACCTGTAGTATCACTCACTGGTTACACGAACTCTGGCAAATCCACTTTACTTAATTCACTAACCAAATCAGACGCGATAGTTGAAGACAAGTTGTTCGCCACATTGGATCCCGCGACGCGCAGAACCGTTCTGCCCGACAATAGCCCATTGTTGATCACCGACACGGTCGGATTCATCAAGAAATTGCCGACATCGCTCGTCTCTGCATTCGGCGCCACACTCGAAGAAGTTGTCGTCGCAGATATTCTTCTCCACGTTGTTGATGCAAGCCACCCAAATGTGATGGAACAGATCATCAGCGTGCACGACGTTCTTAGCGAATTGCAAGCCGTAGACAAGCCGATGATCACCGTCCTGAACAAAGCTGACAAAGCACGCCACGAAGATCTCGCCTGGCTCGCCAGCCAACTTCCGAACCCAATCATCGTCTCAGCAAAAGACAGAACCGGACTGGGCAGACTAATGGAAAAAATTCAAGAAATTCTCCAGGAAGTCTTCCCCGAACGCCAACGCTCAGCCTAACTTTATTTGATCAGATTCCCAATTCGTCATCGTTTTGAAGTTCTCTGAATCTTGTATGTATTCGCTCGCGACTGTTATTGCTTGTTGCTTCATAAATGCTCAGTAGATCCCAAAGCAGTTGCCTAGTTAGCGGAGACTTCGGAACTTTACTCCTTCCTACAAAAAGAATTGATCTTAGAAATAGTTTTTCAGCCATCTTAGGATCCGTTTGGAGAAAGCCCACAGCACTGCTTCGGAGCAAATTACTTACAGAATAAGGATCTCCTCGACTGACACAACACAAGTCAAATGCGCTCTCATAAAAGCGCATAGCCTGAACGTCAAGCCCAGTGACGTCAAATGCGACTCCCACCTGCGCGACTCTCACTGCCATGGATTTTTCCTCAACCTGAACCAATTTGCAGGCTAGAGAACACAGAAACCTTGCCTGAAGAAATTCTCCTTCTCGGAGTCTTTGATTAATCTGGCTGAACAATTCAGGAAGTGTGAGGCGTGGATTATTTCGGTTGTCGCTTGGACTTTGCAAAGATTGCTCCTCTAAATCACTGGCTAACAGTTTGAGAATTCGAGCAACTTTTTCCGTTTTTGCTTGGTTTGGACGAAGGGCACCCCACTCGAAGATGAGGAGGCTTATCGTGGGATCTCTTCTAGGAAGTAAGATTCCAGCGAAAGCTAAAGCTCGAAGATAGAGCCTCTCTGCGATTTCCGAGTCCTTTAAACTCGTATTTGCTTGTGCAACAATGAAAGCAACGAGATCTTCACCATCGATGTAAACGCGTCTCAAGGCCAGCAGGGGAACAACCCTATCATAAAAGCGTTTCGCAGTACGCAGAGAGCGCATTCGGTCATAAGCCAATCCTACGGCTACCAAGGCTTTAGCAAACCAGTGAATGTTATAGGTTGTTATTCCAGAATTCAACAACTGAGAACATAATCTTCTTGCTTTTAGAAACTCCCCATCACTAATAGCAAAATCAATTTGCGAAATGAGCTTTCTGACTAGCTCCGGAGATGTTTCTTTCGCCGGGGGGACGGCATTTGGCACGTCCGCTCCATCAAGGCCAATTCTAGTTCGCCTGCGCGGTGGTCCACCGCCATCCATGGAACCTTGTGTTTGCAACTTAGGCTTCCACTCATTTTCTGAAGAAGATTCATCTGGAGGAATCATCGCCATCCCCATGTGATTGTTCTTCCATTAAACCACCACGATAAGGGAAACTACAATAATGGATTGGTATTAAGTTGGGACCAGGCGTCCCTACTGAGCACCTGATTGGCCAGAAATCTCTAGCTATAGATCTAAACGAGTTCAATCCTTTACAATGGAAAATTAAGAGTAAATGAGGACCGGATGAGAGCCGCACTGCAATTTTCTTCTCGTTGCCTGCCAATCGCACTCTTCGTCATTCTACAGAGTGGATGCTCGATTGTCGCCTCGAAGATACCGTACATTCTCAACGAAGAGAAACAGCTGAGTATTGCCATTGATGAATACAACAGTAAACACTACAAGAATGCCATAGAGAAGCTATCAGCGATTCTTTCAGCACATCCGAGGACTCTGCGAGCGCTCGAATACAGGGCATTATCATTTCGCCAATTACACGAATACAAGAAAGCACTTAACGATCTGAATCAAGCTCTCTTGCTGGATCCAGAGTCAGCATACATATACGGAATGAGAGGAAGGACTTACTCCGATTTGAACGACAATGAGAAAGCCATTCTGGATTTTACAAAATCGATAACCCTTGATCCCAGTGTGCCATGGACTTACTATGGTCGAGCAAGTACGTATTGTGATCAGGGAGAAATCTATCAAGCACTAGATGATTGTGCAAAGATGTTGGAGATAGATCGAAAGGATGCGGCTGCATACGAATTGCGAGCGCTCTGCAATTTCAAACTATTCAAAAAGAGGGCATGCATAGAGGATTGCGACAAAGCCATTTCTTTGGATCCCGCTCTGATAAATGCTTATGGATTGCGCGGAAATGCGAATGCAGATCTGGGCTTCTATGAAGCAGCAATCAATGACTTTACAATAGGGATTGCCAAATCCAATGCCTACCCACCATTCTATTTGCATAGAGCGAACGTATACAGAAAATTGAACCTCTACTCTAAAGCGGTTGCCGATGAGACAGCCCTTATTAGTAAGCGCTATGATCTTGCTAGTTCATATGCAAAACGCGGCTATGATTATCTCCAGATGAAAAAGTACGAACACGCCCTGGCTGATTTCAACGAAGCTTTGGCGCTTGATCCAAAATGCCACTCTGCAAAAGTAAATAGGGAGATTGCGCTGTTTTGGTTAGCGCACTCGAAGGATAAGAACAAACTGGAATGACTATAGCCGATTTAGAATTGAATGGACTTTGCTCATCTAATTGACAACTTCAACTTGGTCACCCACTTCTATCGAGCCATTCTGGCGATGAGCCAGATGGACTCCAAAAAGTAGCTTTTGATTCACATTGCGGATTTTCGCCAGGGTCTGCAATGGCTCACGTCCTTTGCCTGCATTTTCCTGATCTACAGTGGTAATTACACAACGTCCGCATGGCTGGACAATATCGAAAGCGATCTCGCCTATTCGAATTTCTTTCCACCCATCCTCCGCGAATGCCGTAGTGCCCTTAACAACAATGTTAGGCCTGAAACGACTCATAGGCAGCTCTTGAGACATTTGCGAATTGAGCTCCTTTAGTGATTCCTCGGAAATCAAAAGGAATGGACAGTCGTCGGCATAAGCTGTTTGATCCGTTTTTCGTGTGGCGATCTGCGGATCGATGTAGCGAACAAAGTTCGGTGAAAAACGCAAAACGCGACATTCTCTCTGAAGAAATGTCGAAATCCATAACGCAATTTGATCGCCCTGATCAACGCCCCTGCAGATTGGTCCCCAGGGAAACACCGTCTCCACCTCTTCGTCTCCATCCACAAGTTGAAAGCCGACACTCGGCATCTCAGCAGTTTCAAATAAAATGGAAAATGCGTTATCAGTTTTTTTTACGGTCGGTTTTAGCAAACAGAGCCTGGGCTCCTGGCGCTGAGTCAGTACCTCATGCGATTGTGCATCGATCACCGCCCACTCCCGATCAAACAGGATGCCTTTTTCACCAATAGTTGCTTTGTCGAGACTTATGCCGGCACACGACTTTACAGGATAGTAACTCAGCTGTGAGACTTCAATTTTCATAAGAAGTCTATACCCCAGCCTCAGCAAAATCGAAACGAATCAGCTGACTCGAATTGGAGCTACAGTAGAGTAGTACGACATTGGTGTGTTTTACGCTTGAGCGGAGTCTGTTCGTTCTTTCATACAGTCTTCGCAATGCATGAGAAGCCTGGATACGCGCGTTTCCAACCCTGCTGCAATACTCATCAAAGCGCCAATGCTCGGATTTCGTTTGCCTTGTTCCACATTGCTCAAAAATGGACGATTGATTTCTGCACGCTGTGACAGCTCCTCCTGAGAGAGCTTGAGCTGCCGCCGCCTTTTTTGAATCACTTCCCCAAGGCAACTATAGAGATGATCATGTTCTTTTCGTTCTTTTGACATCACCCATTCCTCCGCGATGAGCGAGACGCGAAAAATCTAAGTAGGTTTCAACATTTATGAACGAAATCGGATACTTTAAGAATCAACCTCGTCGGTTATCGTCTGTCTATTTCACGAACGTTTCGCTGGAAATGTCGGTCATTGCAGCATCCTGCCAAATTCTGAGAAAGGCGTCATACTAAGGGCTTCCGGGAACTCTGTTAGGTATGAATGAGTCTCAACCTGAAAGAAAAATGGTTGGTCTTATTATGCAAAAGCCGTGTATCTTAGTAGTGGACGATAATCCGCAGTATGCCAAGCTCTTCGAGCTGATCGCCGAGTCGCTTGGTTTCACGACAAAGTTAGTCACAAATTGCTATGAAGCTGAAGCATTCTTCACGGCGAACCAAGTCGATCTGATTCTCATGGATTGGGTGATGCCAGAGATCGATGGACCTGCTTGCACTCGGCGAATAAGGGATTTAGAAGCAAAACTCGGAAAGCGAGTCCCTATCATTGGAGTCTCCGGGTATGTGCAGGCTAGCAAAGAAAGCTGCACGGAAGCTGGAATGGATGACTTCCTATCAGTCCCTTTCACTATGGATGAACTCCAAGAAAAGCTAGCTATGTGGCTGCCGAAAAGCAGACACGACCTGGAGCCGGCCCCATAGCCTATAGTTAAGAAAAACGTCAATATGAGAAGCTCAGCTTTGCAGGAATAGTACAGCCGGTGCTAATCTTGGTGCCTTCCCGCACTAAGTAGGCAGGTCTCTATATGTCTTTGAAAGCTAAGACTCTCTTCATCACAGGTGCTTCTCGTGGTATTGGTCATGCGATTGCATTACGCGCCGCAAAAGATGGAGCCAACATCGTCATCGCAGCAAAAACTGAGCAAGAGCACCCGAAACTTCCCGGCACAATCTATTCTGCAGCCAAAGACGTAGAAGCTGCCGGCGGGAACGCACTTCCGTTGGTTTGCGATATTCGCTCGGAAGACCAAGTGAGCGCTGCCATAGATCAGGCGGTAAAGAAGTTCGGGGGCATCGACATTTGCATCAATAATGCAAGTGCTATCAATCTGAGCAAAACGACAGACCTCGATATGAAGAGATTTGATCTGATGCACCAAATCAATTCGCGCGGAACATTCCTCGTTTCGAAGCTGTGCTATGAGCATCTCAAGAAGTCAGCCAATCCACACATTTTGAACATCTCACCGCCTCTCAATTTGAGCAAACGCTGGTTTGCTGGCTTTGTTGCTTATACAATGGCGAAATACGGAATGAGCATGTGCACATTGGGCATGGCAGAAGAGTTCAAGAAAGATGGTATTGCGGTCAATTCCTTGTGGCCGGAGACAGCAATTGCGACGGCTGCAGTAAAGAATCTGCTCGGCGGGGACGATTCGATAAAAGGTTCAAGAACACCCGAGATAATGGCTGATTCTGCATACGCTGTGCTCAATCGCGATGCAAAAACATGCACCGGTAATTTCTTCATTGACGTCGATGTTTTGAAAGAAGAAGGAGTTACGGACTATTCGAAGTATGCTGTTCAACCAGGACATGAACTAATGCGCGACTTCTTTCTTGACGAATGGTATTCAGCAGAACTCGTGAATTCGGGACGTAAGTAAATGGATAGCACCGCAACTGGTACCAAATCATTTTCATTGGAAATCAAGGAAAATGTAGCGCATTTGAGATTCGTGCGAGCGGATAAGGCTAACTCGATGAATCGAGACTTCTGGCGCGAATTCCCAGAAGCAATTGCAAAATGCGGCCAAGATCCGCAGGTGCGTGTACTAATCATCTCGGCAGAAGGCAAGAATTTCTGCTCCGGAATGGATCTCTCCGTATTTGCTGATAGCAAACTGCTAAACAACACCGATGCGCGCAGTCGGGGTGGCTTGCGCAGTCTTATCCTGGAATTGCAATCGTGTTTCTCAGTGTTGGAAGACTTGCGCGTTCCGGTAATCGCTGCCGTACAAGGGGCTTGTATCGGGGCCGCGTTGGATATGATCAGCGCCTGCGATATTCGATACGGCACTAAGACCTCGTACTTTTGCATTCATGAAATAAACTTGGCAATGATGGCAGATCTCGGTTCACTGCAGCGATTACCAAATCTCCTTCCTGAAGGCATGGTGCGCGAACTGGCTTTCACTGGGGATAGACTATCAGCAGTGGATGCCGAACGTTACGGACTAATCAACAAGCTTTTCGAAGACGAAGAGGCGATGATGGAACACATCTTCCAACAAGCCAAAAAGATCGCCAACCGATCACCGCTTGCAATTTCCTCCTCAAAGCAGTGCCTGAATTACAATCGCTCGCATTCAGTTGGCGATGCCCTGGAATATTGTGCAAATGTACAAGCTGGTATTTTGGATCTTACGGATCTGACAAACGCAGCAAAGGCCCAAGCCAGCAAATCGGATGCAACATTTGCTGATCTACAGGCAATCCCAACGCTGCGATAAGCTTGGCGCCAGCAAACATTGAATAGAATAACGCGCGTTTTGACGCGGCTCGGAAACGTATGGAGCGCGGACGTCCCGTCCGCCCATAGCCTCACAGAGCTGATCGTTTCTATCGATCCCGGCGAGCGTCGGCTTGCCGACTCCGATCTTCCGAGAGCGATTCGCTCCTTATTTCTGTCATGGTAATGCGGACGGGACGTCCGCTGCCCATACTTAGCTTCAAGCTGCACTCAGCTGCAGCGCGCTTCGCGCTTTATGGGCGGACAGGATGATGCTGCTGGCGATCTCATCTTTTTTAGGACCTAGAGCTGCTTCTTGCCTATTTTTTAGGCGAACTTCAGGCGCTG
>JAIEQI010000146.1 GCA_019747875.1 Candidatus Obscuribacterales bacterium | reverse complement strand
GGAACGCTGGCTGCTTCATCCATCCAAGAACAAAGTTTTGGAGAATGTATCTTGTCCAAGGACATAGGCAATCGAAACGTTCATAACCTTCATCCAGTGGAAGGTTCGATTTACACTGCTGAGTTCTCCCATTTCTCTGCGCTTACTCAGCTACGGGGATTCAAGAACTGGCTTTCAGAAGGCGGAGAAAAGGAAGCAGCAGCCAGGAGAATTCTTAAGAGCGCTGCAGCGCTGTCGATGGTAAGGAAGTCAAACGTGCCTTTCGCGACCTCAACACAGAACTGATCGCCAATATCGAAGTCAGGCGTGCTCAGTAGCACGAAGAATGTCCTTACGATTCAGAAAGGTTGCCTTATAGCCGACGCTGGAAAATCTGAACTGAAGATCGCCTGCAAATCTGCGGCAATAAAGTTGGGAGCAGAATCGACAGCACTGGTCGATTATCGTCCCGGGAACTCTATAGCGATACGCATCCTGGCTTGTCCATCGGGAAGCAAGGCTAAAGTTCGATTAGCAATAGATCCAACCGAAACCTACGAGCTCGCCCCAGGAGAGGAGCTCAGAGCAAATCTGAGTGAATCTACTGATGAAGAGCAGATCTCTCGGTCAACTTTTGAATTAGCCAACTATCTCAACTCGATGCCCAAATCAATCTCCGGCGCAGCAGCATCACGCTTCAAGCGGATGGAGCATCATCTCATGGCAGCATCGAAATCAGGCAGAGATTCATCATCAAATGCACCAACGTCTCTGCGCGCGAACTCTCCATTCAGCAACTAAAAAAACGCACCCTTGAAGAGAGGTACTATTCATGAAGTCTAGGAAATGGAGCACACGAAAGCTCGTGCTTTTGATGTCGCTGACAGTAGCGCTGGGGCAGGGTCTCATGCCGTTGCCATCGCTAGCCGAACAAACTCCGACAGTTCAAATTCCACAGATCAGAAAACAAACAACATTCCGACGGACCAGCTCCCTACGGATCAAAAAGGCATCCCGACCGATCAATTCCCGACAGATCAGAAAGCACATGGTGGCGGGGGCGGCGCTGGCAAAGCCTTTGGTGCCGGTGGCGGCGGTAGCGGTGCTGGAAAGGCACCGGATCTCAATGCAGATGCTCGGCCGACAATAGGAGGCAACACCGGCATTACTGACGGTACGAAAGGATACCAAACCGGAGGAAACAGCGGTTTTCAAACTGGTGGAAACACGCCTTTTCAAACCGGTGGAAATGGCGGAATAACCGATGGCACCAAACCCGGTGGCAGCAATACCGATAGTTTCAGCCTAAACTTTACAAACGTCGGTAACGCGCAGAGCTTGAATTTCGCCACACCGAATCCAGGAGCCGCAGTTGGAAGCCTCAACTTCACCAGACCAGGAGCCGCAGTTGGTTCACTTAACTTCGTGACACCAGGTGCAGCAGCTGGAAGCTTGAATTTCACAAACATCGCAACACCACCTGCACTCAATTTCACCAACGTCAACGCTGGTTTGTTGAACGGGCCACCTGCCGGTGGCGCTGCGAACGCAAGCCTCAACTTCACGCAAGTGAACCCCGGAGCAGCAAATGCAAGCGGCGGCGGTGGTGGTGCCGGCAAACTCGGCGGTGCCAATCTCACGCCCAACATCAATGCAAACATGATATTCAAACAATAGTGTTGGCATCAAAATCTACACAGTACACGCGAAGGGGCAAGAAATTGCCCCTTCTTCTTCGAGTTGGCGCAGCCAGTAGTCCACCCTGCAAAGCGGCTCCCGGCCATTTCTTTCGCATTTTAGCCCCTCGCATGGGCCCACGTGCAAAGCGGTGCACTCCAATGCTCCGCATTTTGGTGCACTCCAGTACACCCGGCCTATTGCGATAGGGCAATTCCTTCCCAATTTGGCCTATTGCAATAGGCCACCCTGTAAGCGGCCTAGCGCAGCGGGCAGTTTTCTTCAATTGACCTATTGCGATCTTTGGCGTGGAGGTCAATCGGGATTTTGTTGTCTTTCCAACTCGAAAATCTAAGCGGCTTCTTGGCTTTGGGAGATCAATCTTGTCGTTTGGTCTTTGAGCCATTCATCAAAGAGAAAGTTTGGAACGAGATTGATTTCAACACCGGGAGGATTCACGGGAAGATTGAACAAATTCTTGTACACCTCAAGGCGCTGTTCAAACTTCTGCCGGTTACTGCCTGCAAACAGTACAACTTGTTTGACTGAATGCTGGTTGTGCCAAAGTATGATTTCGTACACTTCCTTGTTGCTTAGTAGCCCGGTAGTTTCGCTCACGTTCGTTATCAACGCAGAGTATGTTGAAAGCGGCTCAGTGACTGATGTCTTGCAGGGGAATTCTGCGCATTCGAGTAAAACCACTTTCTCCGTTATTTGATACTTCACAAAGGAAGAAATGCAATAAAGTGCCGCCAATAAGCAAAGTGTACCGACACCCATGAAGAACATCGTAAACCAATCAGTCTGCAATGGAACACTGCGGTCGATCGCAAAACACATCGGCAGAACCAAAAACAATGTTGCACCTAAAAATAGATGTGGCGCTGCACTTAGTTGCGGTCGCATCACGCAGCCCAAAGGGAAATGATCACCTGTATCTATATCCATTCGCCTTGTCCTCAATAAGAAGTTAATCTGCCACCGACACGATTATTTGGGCACTTAACTTCCAACCCACGCGTTTATATACAGCGCTTCAATTTTGACGACAGGAATTCTTTCGTTTCTGCAGATTAAACGTGTTCTGCTGGGGGATTTCCGCATACGCAGAAACGCGCAAAAAAAATAAAAGACGCCAGAGGAGATGGCGTCTTTTATAATCTGGGGTGGGGTATTGCTGTTGCTCGTAGCGACAACGCCGTTACGAACTTCGCGTCGAAGATCAGTAGTGCCGATTAACCGGCAAACTCAAATCAAGATCAATGTCACATAGAGATGTAATCTTGAAAGAGTCGGATTCATTTACACAGGAACAGACTTAGCGGCAGTAGCCTCGTTGCGGAAAGCAATTCGACTGATATCGGCGCTGGTTCATCCACTGTTGTTGCTGCCATTGTTGCTGCTGGCGATACATTTGCCATTGTTGATTTTGATAGTCGTTGTAACCACGGTCGTAGTATCCACCACGATCATAATAGCCGCCGCGATCATAATAGCCACCACGGCTACGTCCGCCGCGTCCATCAAAAATATCTTTTGCGACACCAACGATACCGACGGCTCCGCCGATGATTTGCAGTGCGCGCAGAGCATCATCTCCAGCATCTCGATACTGCGGATAGCCATAGTTGGGATAGTTGTTGTATCGCTCGTCGCGAATTACAACGCCCGTTCTTGGTCCATAAACTTGTACATCGGTGCCACGGTAGTCTACATTTTGGTAGCCAACGCGACCCACTTGCCGGGGCTGAATGTAATCAGCGGAGGGAACAGTCCACGGCTGCATGTCAGCCATCATTTCCCGCGACATCGGAGCCAATTGACGGTAGGCTTCACTGTGTCTGGCAACTCTATTATCTATGTATACATCGCCATTAATGGTAATGTTACCGACCTGACGACTGTGCGCATGAGCTGCTCGGTACTGTGAATTGGATTCGCGATCCCAATTCACCATAGCCGGGGGCTGCATATCATCGCGTCCCTGATGATACGAAAACCTATCCTCTACCTGCTGAGGAACATTTCTATCCATATTGCTACGTCTCCCGAACTTGCTACAAACCAACCCAATACAGGTGCCATGCCTTTACCGTCCCTATTGAACGATTTAGCACAAACGATGTCAATGGGAATTTTCCCCTGACACGGCATAGAGCTAGTTTGCACAAGCCTTTTGCGACTTTAGCCGCCAAAATTCTTGCCAAATTTTTGCCAAAATTGGAGACAACTTTTTTGGATCTTTTTCCAATTACCTCATGGGTTGGTTTGAACTTCGGTTTTGTAGCTTTCCTATCATCCATATAAGAAATGAAAAAATCATGAAACGGCAGGCTACATTCATTTAAGGAAAAGTGCTCCGGCATAGCACCTCGGCTCTCCGCAGCTAGAATTGGCTCGCAACGACTCCTAGCCAAGCACTCCGCACGCGCAGCTAGGCGCTCAAACGTCACTTGTACTGATCTGGGACAGCTTTTCCACAGAAAATAGAGTCAATCAATCAATCAAGCCTACTACTATATGTATGCAGGTCTGAGGACTCTATCTTCACTCAGTTGTCTTATGGGAGAGCAATTGAGTGCAATGGGGTGTGCGCGTTCAAAAATCACATGTTTTACTGCCTGACGTGTTCTAGGGCACGCCGAATTTGCTCCTTCAATTGATTCACATAATCTCGCTGCTGTTTTCCACCAGCATCCCTATTTTCCGCCAGGATCACCCGCCGATCATCTTGGGAGTATGTACTGTGTCGATCATTGGGATCGCCAGGCTTAGCATCAGAAATTCGATCCACGATCGAGATTTTCACACCGGCATCAGCGAGTGCTTTTCGCTCTTCCTCCGGCATATTTCTGATCGCTTCGAGGGCTTGTTCTTCAAAACCCGGATTTGGATAAGGAGGCTTTACTTCAATCTTTAGCCCCGTTGCATCAGTTATGGTGTCGGTTCCGCTGGCATCACGTTCTCTCGTGTAATTTAGTTTTGGATCGTCATACTCAGTTTTCTCCTTGTATCCACCATCAGGTTGGCTTTCGTGAGTACGTCGGTAATTATGTTCCGGCTTCGGACCAGTGCTCGTTTCGGTGAAACCATTGTCTGTATGAACAGTCTCTGAGCGGGAGCCATCCGCCCCTGTGCGGACTATTCTATTTCCGTTCTGCTCGACTGTGTAATTCTTGCTCGGATCATCAGGATACGAAACCGTTTCCCTATGGCCACCATCGGCAGTAGGACCTCCTTCTATATCTCGATTATCTCCCGGATAAGGTCCCCGATATTCCGCTCTATAGGTGCCATCCTTTCGATCCAAGCGTGTATATGAACTTCCGTCAGGTCCGTATCTGGTTACGGAACCATCCGGATTTGTGTAGGAGCCATCATCGTTTTGTGTGGCCCCACTCGGATTCTTCTCGGTTGGCACTGGCGGTTTTTTGGACTCCGGCTGCGCTTCAGTTCGCGGTCTTTCATTGTTAGATGATTCAGTGTTGTCATTACGCTTTTCGCCCGACGAAGAATCACCGGATTTGGTGTCACCAAGTTTCTTACCTTCGCCTAAACCCAGATCCCTGGCAAGGCTTGTTCCTGAATTGTTACCATAGATATCGTTGTTGAAAACCAATTCGGTCACGTTGCTGTTCTTCGGGTCAACAGTTGAATCACGGCGTTGCGACTGGCTTCCTGAATCAGAGAGATTGGAACCAGCTGACAAGCTGGCTTCTTCACGAAAGCGATCGGACGCCCTCGTAGCTGCTGACTCGGAAGAATCAGATGTTGATTCGTTTGATTTTTCACTGGCAGAGTTATCGGATTTTTTTTCTTCTGTTTGAGAATCCACAATGACACCTCGGCGGGGAGGAAAGTATGGGTTTAGTTAGTAAATTGCAAGAGCTGCTGAAAACAGCCTTGCGAAAACAATACTAGCTACAACTGTTCCCGAAGTACTCTGCAAGAACTCCCTGGCTGATCGGAGATTTCTCCCAAAATCTTCTCGAGAAATGACTTGCAAGGCTATTCACTGCGCATTTCGGAAATACGAGGGTGAGACGAGGGGTCTCGATCGCTCCTTGTTGCAGAGCGTGCCGACTGAAATTGATCGGTGAAGTGATCAAAATTACTTCTTCGCAGATTTGGTTATGAACCAGACAGCAGCTACTATAATCGTGCCGGCTAAGAATATATTGGGAGTAACAGGTTCGCCGGCTAGCATCCATCCTAAAAACACGGCGACAATCGGATTCACATAAGCATATGTCGCAACCTTAGAAGGGCTGACGTTCTTCAGCAACCAAAAATATGCGCTGTATCCTGCAAGGGATCCAAACAGAATTAAGTAGATGGTGGACCAAATCGACTTTGCCGAAATCAGTGAGGGGTCAAACTGATTGTGCTCACCAATACACAAGGAAATAGCCGCCATTGCCACGCCGCCACAAATCATTTGCGATGCAATGGACATCGTTGTGGTTGCAGCCAGTGGTGCATGACGTGAGTAAATGGATCCGGCGGACCAGGATAGCGATGCCACACTGACTGCGACCAGTCCGATCCAGCTGACATTTCCTTTAAATCCATCTGGACCGATCAAACAAGCAACACCAATTGTGCCAAGAATTAGCCCGATTATCGTTGAGGTTGTCGGCAATCTCTTGCCAAGATCAGCAAAGAGTGACATATACACCGGTGTCATCGCCACCATAAGCGATACCACACCGGAAGGGATGTGATGGGTCGCAATTAAAACACCACCATTACCGAGAGCGAGTAAAAGAAAACCTACAATCGCAGCAGAGCGCCAGTGGATGAGCTGTGGATGTTTATGTCCCAAGATCATTCCAACGATATAGACAAGACCGCCGGCGATAATAAAACGAATTCCCCCCATCATAAACGGAGGTATCGTGTGAATCGCAAACTTAATTGCGATGTAAGTCGATCCCCAAACTATATATAGAACTGCAAAAGCAAAAACGATTTGCCAAAGCGTCGGTTCTTTCTTTTCTAAGTCGTCCAATTTTCCAGGTGACTACTTCAGCATTGCCAGCAATGCGGGAAGAAACACGGCGCCACCAATTAGAAGAGATGCAATAGAAGCACAAAAGACGGCTCCGGCTGCTACATCCTTCGCATCTTTGGCAAGGCTGTTGTATTGTCCGCCGCAAAACATATCGACAACTCTTTCGACAGCTGTATTCAACATTTCAGCGGTGATGACCAGACCAATTGCGAGGAAAAGCAAGGCCCATCCCATCGCTTCCAAATGAACATAGCAACCTAATCCCACCGCCGCAATCGCCATAACGAAGTGAATTTTGAGGTTTCGTTCGCCTTGCAGCGCAACCGAAATTCCTCTTGTCGCATGATAAAAAGACTCTAGAAGACTAGACGTTCTTTGAACGCGGCGACGCCACGCGAGCGGTACAGAAATTCGGTTCGAGGGACTTTCCGACGGAATCTCTCGCGGACGTTTGCGCTCGGTGTTGGTAGGTCTCACGGGAATACCTGATTCTGAAATGCAGATAAGAATCTGCCAATTACTTTCGCCAAAATGACCATAGCATGAGTGCTGTGACTTCTGCCTCTAAATCCGCTCACATTCCGCCTTTTCGAAGCAAAATTTACTGATTACTTACAATTAAATCGGATCCAATTCGATATGCGATGAATTACCGAGCAGTTGAAAGGGACGAGCTGTAAGACGCAGAAGATGTAGTTGTAGACCCATATTAAGGTTAGAGGTTCCAACAAAGCTAGTGGATAGGGTCAGACTATTTCCGCGGAAAGCCACAAGCATCCAAAATTTCCTTTTGCCTGCCGAACATATCCTTCTCGTCCTTCGCGTTCATATGATCAAATCCGAGCACGTGCAGGCAACCGTGTACAAATAAGAAAGCGAGTTCTCGTTCGAACGAATGACCATATTCGCCAGCCTGCTCTTGCGCTTTCTCGAGTGAAATAACGAGTTCGCCTATCTCATAAGGAAGACCAGGGAGGTGCTCCTCAAGATCGAGCGGGAAGGAGAGAACGTCTGTGGCATAGTCCTTTCCCATCCATGTCTTATTCAATTTTTGAATCTCTTTGTTTGACACCAAAACCACACTGAGCTGCGCCGACTCTTGAAGCTTCTTGGCAAGCCCCTTGGTCAAGCCCTTGCCAGGTCTCAACTTCACATTCTCTAATACAGCCTCAAAAAGCTTTTGAGCCGTTCCGGCAAACCACTTTCCGTCGATTTTGACACGGCGCTGCCTATTGCTTACTGTCACCTGTGAAGCCATATGTTGTCCTCAAATTCCTTGTCATGTTACAATCTTGAACGAATAGCTTTTATTGTCGTAGACACAACTAAAGTCTACGGCAAATAGCTGTTTGGTACCTTTTGCAGGCAACAAACCTGCGATGAGGGAATATCGCACTGAATGCAAAAAATTGATCAGATTCTCAAATTAGCTGAAGATTTAGCCGCCCCGCTCGGCTTCATGGTAGTTGATGTTCGGCTAAGTCAAGAAGGAAAGCGCCGCTCTCTGGAAGTAACCATTTGCAGAAAAGGTGGACGCGTATCACTGACCGATTGTGAGGATCTAAGTCGCAAGTTGGACAAAGAACTGGATGAGCAGCCAACGCCATTGCTAGACGGCGCCTATGTTCTGAACGTTCAAAGCCCCGGACTCGACCGGCAGCTGAAAACTGATCGAGAGTACGATGTTTTTTCCGGCGAGCAAGTTGAAGTGCAAACGAAGGAAGTTATTCCTCCGCTTGGTGCGGTATTTGAAGGGAAGCTGGTATCAAAGCGTGATGGTGTTTTGACAATCGACACACCAAAACCCATGGTGCAAGCCTCCAAAAGCAAAAAGAAGGCAAAGGAAACCCAGGCAGTACAAGCTTTGCCGGAAAGCATACAAATTGACATAAGCAAAGTTGCACTTGTGCGACTTCATCCCGGTGAACCTGAGAAATCTGAAGCTACCGCTCTCTGATGAGCGAGCGCTGAATAAATCCAGCAGTTCACCCTACAACTGAATAATAAATTGGAGGAATACACCGTGATCAAAATTGGCGACAAACTTCTGGAAGCCGCTGAAGAACTTGAAAGAGAGCGCAACATACCGCAGGAAGAATTCATTTCTTACGTTTGCGATGCAATAGTTGCAGCTTACAAGAAAAAAGTTCCCGATCACGATGTTGAAGGCGTCCGTGCCATCTTCGACGCGGAGACCGGTGAAATTGGTATCTTCGCTCCCAAGGAAGTTGTTGATGAAGTAGGCAATGAATATCACGAAATTGGGCTTGAAGAAGCAAAAGATCTGATTCCGGACGTAACCGTCGGCGAAGTTCTCGAAATCGAAGTAACACCGGCAGACTTTTCTGAGTTCGGCAGAATTGCAGCTCAAACGGCAAAACAGCTCATCACACAAAGATTGCGCGAAGCTGAAAAAGAGCTGATCAAGAAAGAATTCGAAGCTAGAAAAGGCAGCTGCGTAACCGGTCAAATCGAACGTATCGAAGTGGTCGGAGACAACCGCACGAACGTCATCGTAAACCTTGGCCGTGTTGAAGGTTGCATGCCGAGCAAAGAACAACTACCGGGCGACAGCTATCGCGTCGGTAACCGCGTTCGCGTTTATGTTCTTGAACTGAGAGAGTCCGGGCGCGTTCCGCAAATTATCGTTTCGCAAGCGCATCCTGAACTGGTTCGCGAATTATTTGAACTCTATGTGCCTGAAATTGAGGATGGAACTGTCGAGATTCGCTCAATTGCCAGAGAAGCTGGCTACCGCACAAAGATTGCAGTGCACTCGGAAGACGCGGACGTCGATCCGGTTGGAGCTTGCATCGGAACTCGGGGCGTCAGAATTCAGAACGTAGTAGCCGAACTTCGCAATGAAAAAATCGACGTAATTCGCTTCTCGGGCGACCCCGTTGACTACATTTCGAACGCATTGAGCCCAGCTCGCATCACCACTGTTGCCCTTTATGAAGACGAAAGTGGTGGTCGCCGCGCAGAAGTAATCGTTCCCGACGATCAACTCAGCTTGGCAATTGGTCGCGGCGGGCAGAACGTCCGCTTGGCTGCCAAACTGACCACTTGGAAAATCGACATTAAGTCGGAAAGCCAAGCCGGCGGTAACTATAAAGTAGCCGGTGAAACGACCGGCGGAAAACGCTAAAGTTCAGACGAATGGGAGTAAACGCCGGTTTGGGCCGGCGTTAGCTTCTGTCCTCTTTTTATGGAGAGTAAATACTCTGCAAAGTTCGGTAAAAGATAAATCACGGTTCAGATTGCGCCTCTGTGTTGCGTGCCGCAAAATGAGCCCCCGCAATGAAATGCTGAAGTTGACAGCAAATCACAGCACAAATGAAGTAGTGTTCAGATCCGAGACACGTGAGGATTGGGCCCGAAAAGTATGTGGTCGCTCAGCATATCTTTGCAAAAGTCAAACTTGTTTGGATCAAGCATTGAAGGGCACCAGGCTGCGAAATGCGCTAGAAGGGCGTCGCACAAAAGATGCGCCGCCTCCGCGAAGGGTCGCTTGGCCGCTTGAGTCACAACTTATCCACACTATGCGATCAAAGTGTACAGAAATTTTAGAAACGTGCCAAAATACTCACATAGAGGAGGGCGCTGATGGACGATCGTAAGCGCATTTATGAGCTGGCGAGGCAAATGAACCTGTCAAATCAGGTCATAATCGACGCTTTGCGCGAACTCGGTTATGACATAAAGAGCCATTCCAGCACAGTAGACAAGCAAGCCATCGGCTTGCTTATAGCGCATCTTGGAAAGAAAAAGGACGCGCCGAAGGCTGCCGGAAAAACTTCGACAGCGACGACTCCAGGTGCTCCCGGAGCTGCAAAGCCTGCGGCGAAAGCAGCAGCCCCTACGCCACCGCCTGTGAAACCCAGAGTTCTCAACAGATATCGCCCGACACCGATTAACCCAGTCGAACCAGTTGCAGAGCCAGCTCCAGCGGCAGCAGCAGCTGAAACGACAAATCAGCCGCTCGGCAAAAATGCTCCCGCTCAACAACCAGGCAAGGGGCAGCAAGCATCCGCAACCGCAACGCTACCCGTTGTCAATCCGCCCCTTGAGCAAACACCCGAGGTGCCGGAGGCTGCTCCAGCTCCACAAATAGTAGAGCCCGAAGGGAAAGAAAAGGGTGGAAAAACAGCTCCGGCCGCTATCGAGCCAGAGCCGACGCAAGAGTCTTCAGAACCGTCCGGAAAGTCAGAGCCTACAACCGACAAAGCCTCCGACAAGAAGTCCGGTGAAAAAGAAAAGCCAGCAGAGGCGAAAGGTAAAGGAACTAAGACTCCCGAACCTACTGAAAGAGTAAGAGACGAAGAAAAAGAAGAGGCACGTGATAAAAAACAAGACGAAGAAGACGTTCCAAGCGAACAGTCAAAGACAATACAGGCGATCCGCCCGATGACACCATCAGTTCCAATCAGAATTGCGGCGCCGTCATTCCGTGCCACACCACCAAGACCACCGAAGCACCGCGGCGGAACAGCCGATCGCCATGCTCCGAAGAGAGAAGAAAAACTCAAACCTCAAGAAGTTGCTCCGGAAGTTCCGAAAGAAATTGCGCTCACTTCTTCAATCACTGTAAAAGAACTTGCTGAAAAAATGCAAGTTACGGAAACAGACATCATCAAGCGTTTGATGGTCAAAGGTTTCATGCGCACCATCAACCAGATGGTTGAGCTCGAACTAGCACGCGAATTAGCTGCAGAAATGGGTTACGAGCTGCAAAGCTTGGAAGACATCAAACTCGAAGAAGCTCTCAAAGAAGAAGAGAAGAAAGAGGAAGAGCGCAAAGCTGCCGACAATCTCACCGATGATGAGAAGGCCGCGCTTGTCGGAAGACCGCCCGTTGTCACCATCATGGGTCACGTCGACCACGGTAAGACAAGCTTGCTGGATGCAATCAGGCAAACGAAATTCTTACTTACCGACGCCGAACACGGTGGTATCACTCAGCACATCGGTGCATATCACGTTGAAGTTAGCGGTGAAGATGGTCAACTCAGACAAGTGGTCTTCCTCGATACTCCTGGTCACGAAGCATTTACTGCGATGCGTGCCCGTGGTGCTCGTTGTACTGATATCGCGATTCTAGTAGTAGCTGCCGATGACGGCGTTATGCCTCAGACGATTGAAGCTATCGACCACGCAAAAGCGGCCGGCGTACCTATCATCGTAGCTGTAAATAAAGTCGACAAAGCTGGAGCCGATCCAGATCGCGTTCTCAGCCAATTAATGGAACATGGATTGTTGCCGGACAGATTCGGCGGCGATACGGTTACCGTCAACGTTTCCGCAAAGAAGAAAA
Source organism: Candidatus Obscuribacterales bacterium (assembly GCA_019747875.1). Lineage (GTDB taxonomy): Bacteria > Cyanobacteriota > Vampirovibrionia > Obscuribacterales > Obscuribacteraceae > JAIEPM01. The sequence goes on along the minus strand of JAIEQI010000146.1, from coordinate 24,352 downwards.
CTGGACTCGATGAATTGCTGGAGATGATCTTGCTTGTCGCAGACATGCAAGACCTCAAAGCGAATCCGGAGCGCCCAGCAACGGGTGTAATAGTCGAAGCCGAGTTACATAGAGGAAAGGGCGCAGTCGCAACAGCGCTTGTTCAAAACGGAACGTTACGCATGGGCGATATCATCGTCGCAGGAAGCGTATTTGGTCGAGTTCGTGCTTTGTTGGACGATCGCGGGCAGCAAGTTCGCGCTGCCGGTCCTTCCATGCCAGTGGAAGTACTTGGATTGCCTGAGGTTCCATCTGCAGGCGACAAGTTCGAAGTTGTAACCGACCAGCAAATCGCCAAACAAATGGTGGAAGAGCGCAAACTTGTCGAAATTGAACGCAAGACACATCGAGTCACACTCGAATCCTTGCATGATCTGGTCGAACAAGGCGAAGTCCACGATTTGAACATCATTGTTAAAGCAGACGTGCTCGGTACGGCAGAAGCTATCGCCGATCAAGTTCGCAAACTTTCGACCAAGGAAGTAAACGTTCGGGTTCTGCGAGCTGCAACCGGTGACATATCTGAGAACGATGTGAACCTGGCCACATCATCTAATGCAATCGTTATTGGTTTCAACGTTCAACCTGATACGAATGCGACCCGCGCCGCAGAAGGTGTCGGTGTCGACATCCGCACGTACAACATCATATATGAAATCATCGATAACTTAGAACTCGCCATTCAGGGCTTGCTGCAACCAATCAAGCAAGAAGTTCAGATTGGCAGTGCCGAAGTACGACAAGTCTTCAAGCTCGGAAAGAATCAAGTTATTGCCGGCTGCTATGTAATTAGCGGTAAAATTCCAAGAAACGGCATAGCAAGAGTTGTCCGTGAAGACAAACAAATCTTCGAAGGCAAAATCGATACTCTGCGTCGCTTCAAAGATGACGTCAGAGAAGTCGCACAAGGCTTCGAGTGCGGCATGAGCCTCGAAAGATTCAACGATATCATCGAAGGCGATATCATCAATGTTCACATCATCCAAGAAGTGAAGCGCGAAATCACAAGATAGTCGGCGCCAGACCTTCTTATTGGAGGAGGTATCCATCATGTCTACTCCCCGTCATTTGAGGGTGGCTCAATCAATCAAGCGAGAGCTTGCAGAAATGATTTTGCGCGGCATTAAAGATGAGCGTATAAGCGGCATCGTTTCAATCACCGATGTCGAATGTTCCGCCGACTGCCGTCGTGCAAAGATCTTCATTTCTGTTTTTGGCGAAGAAGAGCAGCAGCAGCACACGATGGAAGCGCTGAACGATCACGCCGGCGAAATACGCGGAGAGCTCTGCCGCAGATTACAGCTGCGCTTTGCTCCGGAAGTCATGTTCAAGTTGGACAATTCTCTTGAACGAGGCGCTCATGTTTCTGCGCTGCTCAATAAGATCTCCCGTGGCGAAATCTAACGCACAAAAAGAAACTTCCACACTTTTCGGCTTTCTGAATATTCGCAAAGAAGCAGGAATGACAGCACACGATGTTGTTGCCAAAGTGCGGCGTATTATCGGCATAAAACAAGTTGGACATAGTGGCACGCTGGACCCGATGGCGACTGGCGTGTTGCCTGTCGCCATCGGGCAGGCGACACGTCTTATTCGCTTTTTGGCAGACGACAAAGTTTATGACGCCGAAATTCTCTTTGGTAGATCTACCACCACAGATGATATCGAGGGTGAAATTTTAGACAGCCAAGATTCACATCCTTCCGATGAACAAATTGACAATGTGCTTCATCATTTCGTTGGAACGATAGAACAATATCCGCCCTTATATTCGGCGGTGCACGTAGGCGGACGCCGTTTATACGAAATGGCAAGAAACGGCGAAATTCCTCCAGAGATACCGAAACGAACAGTTGAGGTTTTCGCAATCGAAAAATTGGCACTAAAAGAAGAGCTTCCGATTCCTCGCCCGAACTTGCGAAATGCATCCGAAATTACAAATCCAGTAACAACAACAGACATCAAAAAGTGCAAGCGCTACCGACTGAAAATACATTGCGGTAGCGGCACCTACATTCGGTCAATTGCGCGCGATCTCGGTCAATTATTAGGCTCTCCGGCATGCCTTTCAGCACTCGAGCGCACACGTGTGGGGGACTTCTCGCTAAATGAAGCCATAACTTTTCCACAACTAGAAGATGCCGTTAAAAGTGGACTTCTCTGGCAGTTGATCAGCTCCCCGGAGCAAGCGCTCGCACTCGATCAGGTTGACATTTCAGAAGAGCAATCACAGAAGCTTCGTTTCGGACAGAGAGTAAAAATTGACGGACTTAAGCATGAAAGCTCCAAGGAACATTCAAGCAAGAAGCAAGAAGAGCTGCGATATATCATGGCGATATGCGCGCAGAAGCTCGTTGCTGTATGTAGTGTTCAATCGGCGGAACTTTCCGAAGGAATTAGCCTTGCTCGAGAAGGCTCTTCAATTCATACTGTACAGATACTGAAACCAGAAGTTGTGATAGCTAATGGACGCGCCACTTAGTAGAAACGCACTTTTAGTCGTGACAATAGTGCTTGAAGCGGCACTGCTTTTGGTTGCCGCAGTCTGGATTCACTTCGCGCACATCGAACTGCTGCCTACTTTTGCATACAAAGTTCAGCCGATCCTGTTAGGCGTTCTTACAGGTTGTGGCACCGTAGCATTGTCCTTTCTTTGCCTTACAGTTGGCAAGAGAATCCCCATGTTTGCCGACCTTCGCAAAATGAGCGAAGAATTTCTCGTTCCTATGATGGCGAAATTGAACGTTTTCGACATGTTGGTTCTCTCAATGATTTCCGGATTCTGCGAGGAAGTACTCTTCCGCGGAATCATACAGGCGCAGTTGGGAATAGCCGGCGCCAGTATTTTGTTCGGCATCTTCCACGATCCGACTTTTCGGCAAAAGGGTTACGTATTGCTGGCGACGGTTGCTGGTCTTGTTCTGGGCTATCTCTATCAATCCACCGGCAATCTCTGGTCGTGCATCACAGCTCATTCGCTACACAATGCAATCTCTATGCTCCTTCTACGTTATCTAATCAAGCCAACCAGCAAATCAGACATCGAAGCAACACCAAGATCGGAGGAATCAAACTCCAAGAGCGATGACAATAAGCACGATGCGTGAATCGGTTCCGCCACATATGGAGAGCCTCAAGGAATCCTGTCGCGAGATGAACAACTTCACTCTTAAAAGGTTTGAGGACAGGACAGCTCTGAAACGAAAAAACTGATCATGAGTGAAGACAAATACGGCATTGGAAATCACCATTTCAGCGACGAAGAGATCGCCGAAATGATGAGTCCGGCCCTTGCACAGAAAAAAATGCAAGAAGCCAAATACAAAGAGTTTCTTTCACAAATTCTTTCAGGTGACGTAGAAGATAATGCCGGACCTTATGAGATGCGCTGCATCGTTGAAAGAGATGATTGGTTTATTCCAATTAAAGCTGACGGCAGATTCCAAATATTGAATGTAAAAAAGGGAGAATTCGCCCGCCTGTATGCCGCCATATCAAAGAAAGACGGCAGGCGCACAAATCGCCAGGGCAGGGGAGGACAGCTCTTGCCAATCTACCAAGAGATTCCAGAGAATGCGAACGCATCTGAATTCGCCAAGCTGGACGGGCGTCAGTTAGCTCGGAGCCTACCTTCAGGAATCAGCGGCATTCTAGTGGAACGCGACTTGGAGGAGCCGTTGCGCGAACTAGATTCAGAGCACTTCGATGCTTTGAAGGCTCTGGCGGAGGCCGTCGAGGTAGAAGATGCCCTCATAGCGAATGGGGCGCTAAAAACTGCGCCCATTCTCAATTACAAGTTTCGAGTAGCAATCTATCAAGGACATTTTTGGCGACACAATGAACTGGCCTCGGTTTGTACAGCCGAGGACAAACAATATTTCAGCGACGAATGCAATGTTGTAGAGATGACGGGCAGAGAGCTATTCACGAAGCTCTTAGCTGATGGCAGCTATGCTGGTGTGGTAGTTAACCCGGCATATGATATCGGTCGCAACGGCAAGGAGATTAAGGGACTGCTCTTATCCATGAGTTTCATGGAGCGCGCACTCAAACAAGCTGAATCTGAGCTGCGAGTACCGCAATACATCGCACGTAGCCAAGAAGAATTCGAGGAATGGCTGCTTCAAGTTTATTTCCCTAAGCCATATCAGATAGTTGAAGAAAAGAATGAACGTGGCAGCTCTCTCATATATGCGATTGCAAAAGGCAGTGCGCTGGAATGGAATGAGCGGGAATGCGAATTCAGTGAAAGGAAATCACAGGTGGAAACACCAAGATTCGAGCTGCGACCGGCAGCTTCGTCATCGCCAGATGAGCTGGCTGCCGGCAAAAGCACAATCCTGTGTCCAGCCAAGCTTGCCCAAAACTTGTTTCTTCAGCTGCCTGAGCGAAACCGTCGTGACTTTATTTGGGCGCCTGGTCGAGGTTTCGGGCTGGGGCGGGTTTTAAGTGCAAAAGATGTAGCGGCCTCTCAGCGCCGAGCAAAGTTGGCGACTGAGCTTCTCAAATTAATCCCGGTAGGCTCAGAGTCGATTCCAGCAAGTTCCATGCTTTCAACCGATGGAGCCGCGTTTCTTCAGCAAGTTCCACAAATCGGCAAACGCGCATGGGCTGAAAACGCTCTTCAGCAAGCTAAACGTTATTGCAAGACATTCATTCTAGGATAGACAGCTCGAGCGACGCCGGCAAGACGCTGTGTTCGAAGCAGACTCCAAAAACAAAGGATCAATTCTATGGGACGGCGGTCCCAGCCAGCTCCCGCTCACAAGAGGTCGGCACTCCGAGCCAGCTCATATGAGAAGAGCGCCGTTTTGGTGGATACCAAAAAGCAGAACGGGCAAGCTGTTACCCTTGCCCGTATATACTGTTGCTGCTTAAATACGCGAATGCGTTATTTAAGGTCGCCGCTTATCTGCGCTTTTTAGCAGCCTTTTTGGCTGGCTTCTTGGCAGGCTTAGCAGCCTTCTTCGCCGGCTTAGCAGCAGCCTTTTTGGCTGGCTTAGACGATGATTCAGACTTCGGCGGTGCCGGAAGCTTCGCGCGTCCATCAACAATGTCTTTCAGCTCTTGTCCAGCGCGGAAAGCAGGAACCTTTGCTGCGGCAATGGTTAGCTTTTGACGTGGATTTTGCGGATTGACTCCGGAACGGGCTTTGCGATTTCTGCGCTCAAAAGTGCCGAATCCGACGAGCATTACGCGCTCGCCTTTGGATAGTGCACCAGTGATTGTGTGCAAAATAGCATTGACCGCATTACCGGTTTGTTGCTTTGTCTGTCCGGTTATCTCTGCTACAGCATTGATTAACTCTGCTCTGTTCATTGAGGTACCCCCTCACCTTTCACCAATAAAATAGTTTCACTAAGAAACGTGGGAATACTAACACCGCTAGCAAGACTGTTCAAGTAGGATCACAGCTCAATTTAGTATGATCATGCAAGAAATAACTATGCTGAACTTCGAAGATACGATTGCTGCGATCTCCACAACGCCCGGCCCAGGGGCGATTTCGGTGATCAGAATGTCTGGACCAGAGGCAGAAAAAATTTTGCAGAAAATTTTTTCGCCGACGAATTTAATCGAGCCGGAAAAATTAATCACTGAAGTTCCGCTTTTCAAAAGCCACTTCGCGAAGCATGGGTATATATACGATCCATCCACAAAAGACATCATCGACGAAATTGTGTTTGTGTTTTACAAAAACCCGGCAAGTTTCACCGGTGAAGATCTCGTTGAAATCTCATGTCACGGCGGTTTGCTCATCTGCCACGAAATTTTGGCTCTGCTAATTAATCTTGGAGCAAGATTAGCGCGCCGGGGAGAGTTTTCTGAAAGAGCCTTTCTGAACGGAAAGATGGACCTCACTCAGGCAGAGTCCATTGTCGATATCATTCAGGCTAAAACCTCCAAGCAGGGGCGTGCGGCCGTATCGGTGCTGACGGGGCGGCTGGGCAAGCCGATTAAGGAAACTCGTGCCCAATTGATGAGTTTGCTAACCCGAATCGTCGCCGGATTGGATTTTCCAGAGGAGATCGGAGACGCTCCAGAACCGGAGATCGAGGATGTCGTCAAGAGATCTCTTTCATCTCTCCGCGATTTAGCAAGTACGGCCCGCGCAGGTAAGTTTTTGCGCGAGGGTCTGAAACTGGCTATTATCGGGCGTCCCAATGCGGGAAAGTCCAGCTTATTGAATCAACTGCTTAAATTTGAACGAGCAATTGTTACCGACATCCCGGGAACCACAAGAGATTCAATTGAAGAAATCCTTGATCTGAACGGGATTCCAGTCACACTGGTGGATACCGCAGGCATAAGACAGACAGAAGATAGAGTAGAACAAATTGGAATTGAAAGGAGCAGGCAAGCTATCGCCGATTGCGATTTAGCCTTGCTGCTAGTGGATCTCACGGCAGAGTGGGGGCAGGCCGAAGAGCAGATCTATACATATATAGATGGAAAGCCATATGCGATCGTTATAAACAAAGTGGACTTGCTCTCAAGCGAAGATCCGCCCCAGGCGCCTGCCACTGGTAACGAGTGTATTGAAGGAAGAAATGAAACAGATGCAGGCACATCGTGCACAGGCACATTTGATTCAAAGGAAATGAAGGCGCATACCACGATCCCCAATCGCGTGACAACCCCTGCGATCGGCATTTGCTCAATATCTGCAAAAACTGGAGAAAATGTATCGCAGCTTACAAAAATGATAGAGGAGTGGGTCTATAAAGATGCCCACCTGCGTGATGGTCCATCCTTGAACACGAGACAGGCTGCGCTTTGCAACAAGTCCGCGAGCTGCCTTGAGATTGCACTCGAAACCGTTCATCTACAGATGCCGCAAGACTGCATCGCCGGAGATCTTAAGATTGCTATCGACTCGCTCTCAGAAATATCGGGAGAGGCCGTCAGCGAGGAGATAATAACGGAGGTTTTCGCAACCTTCTGCATAGGAAAATGAAATGGCGACCTTACTTTCGGAAGAGGAATCCTGCCCCAGCAGCCTGCAACTTTTGCCCGGCGCAAAGCAGGTAATCGAGAAAGTCCAAGAAGAGTGTTGGCAAGAGATAATTCTGCACTTAGCCAGCGGTGCACACAAGGTCAATAGCGTTGGCGGAAACAACTGCACGATATGCAGATTGCCTGCCGATGAAATCGAACAATTCGCACAACAGCTCGAAGCAATTTTGCGCGGACAAAAGCAGCGAGTATTTTTCGAACCGAACGAACCATCTTTCGAAATCAATATAGAAAGATCACGCAGACAAGGCATAAAGGTAGAAGCGTGGATCGACGCAGGAAATGCGAGCACCGGAATCTATACATGGGATGCAGCCGGTATTCGCTTTTTCACAACGGACGAAAAACTAGCCAACTTCATAAACGATCTGCGCACAGAGTTTTGAATCTCAGCAGCTCCAACTACCAAATAGAAAGACACGGCAAAACTGAACTATGTGATCTTGACGATGAGGATGCGATCGACTACTAGAACTGAGCGTAACCCAATCGCATTGTTACACGTGCAGTCGCGATGCCCGCTACCTTGAGGCTTAACTTTGTAATTTGGGTTGTTGATTTATTGCTTGCTTACGTGATCGGCGAAATTGTTGCGTACCCAGATTTTGCCATCTTCCACGGTGGAGAATAGATTGTCAGCCTGGGCCAGGCGCGCTGCCGCGATAATATCTTTTCGTATACCGTTGGCGGGCACACCAAGCTCAATCAGGACTCTGCCATCAACTAATGGTTTGGCATCAATTCTTTGGCTCGGCACTTCTGCATTTTTCAATTCTGCTAACTTATTCTCGAAGAACTGTTTGTTTGATCTTTCCGCCCTGCCACTAAATAAGGTGCCACGTGCATCGGCATCTTGAAGCTTGATTATTTGATCGATACTTGGATTTTGTAAAAATCTCCACAATGTGCTTGGACGCATCTTCTGTGCATCATGAGCCTGCATGTGATACTTCACGATATCATGATAGGCTTGAGCATCCTTGTTCGACAAGTTGAATCGCTTTGAGATCGCCGGCGTCATCTCGGCACCGACCGTATCGTGTTTATAGTTTGAAATGCCACCATCAGGCCAAATTTGTTGAGTTGCAGGCTTGCCAATGTCATGCGTGTAACCGGACAGCATCAAGACGAAGTCTTTACCATAGCCGGCAGCAGCTAAGTTGTCGCCCACCATCTTTTGGTGCGTCCATGTAGTTCCTTCTGGATGATACTTCGGATCCTGCATTCCCTTCGGTCCATCCGTAGGTGGAAGCTCAGGAAGAATCTTATGCAAGATCCCGGTGTCCATCATAAATTGCATACCAACAGATGGCTTTGGTGTTTCAAAAATCTTACCGAGCTGCATTCTCAGTCGATCGGCTTTCACGAGATCCATACGATCGACATTTCGCTTTATCGCTTCAACCGCTAGTGGGTCGACTGTAAAACGAGAATCGCGTGAATAGAAATCCGCAATTCGCATCATCCGGATCGGATCTTCTTTAATTCTTGCGTCGGGATCACCGACCATACGGATGACCTTGTTTTGAATGTCTTTGCGACCACCAAAGAAATCATAATAGGTGTTTGTAAGCGGATCTTTGAAGATGGCATTCATCGTGAGGTCGCGGCGCGCGGCATCTTCACGAAGGCTGGAAATGAACGTGACATTGTCTGGATGACGACCGTCGGTGTAATTTCCTTCGCTGCGCAAAGTAGTGATCTCAATAACGTGTCCTTCGATCATCACCTTAATGGTGCCAAACTGTTTGCCAACTTCGATAACTTTGTGCCCCTGCGATTCGAACAGTTTTTGCACCTGGTCAGGTTTGGCAGATGTTGCAATGTCATAGTCCTTCGGCACTATTCCTTGCAGTTCATTTCGCGTCGAGCCACCAGCATTAACAGCTATGGCACCCAGCCCCTGAAGATCAGCAATTGCTTTGTCAGCAATCTGCCTGTAGCGATACTCCGGAGTTCCGGGTTCGATACGCAAGAGTGGTGTGCCTTTATTTGGATTTACACTGTCAGGATCGAACGCTTCTCTGGCTGTGACTTTCATACCTGGGCGAAAATCGCCATTCTTAGCCAGGAGATCGCTGAACTCAAAGCGCCAGCGTCTTTCTTGACTCATGCCACCAGGTGCGGGCCAAGCTCCGATTTCATTCAACAAATGCACTCGTTCAATCACGGAATTAGCGCGCTTCAATTCATATGCGACGTAATTCTCAGTGTTGTGTGCAATCGTTTCTTGATTCGCGCGGGTCTCGCGATACTGCCCCCACGCCTCGGCTACTCGTCCTTGCTTGACCAGCGATGATGTTTCGTCAAAAACACTGCCAAAAGCCTTATTTAGTTTCAAGCGAGTTAGCTCTCGAGCAAGTGTTTCAGCGCTTCCTCGTTCACCCGGCAAATAAACTCGATTTGCGTTAGCATCCATATCGCTGAACTTGCTGCCAGGTTGAACTCTGGCCCGAGGGTTATTATCAATGAGTTCATCTAAAGTTTTCGATTGTCCTCTGAATCGCTCGACAGAAATGCCCCTGCCGACCGCAATGTTTACGCGATCACCGATAGCACCGCCAACTTTGTCCGCAACCTCAGACACCTTATTCTGCATTGGCGGCAGAACGATATTCATGACACCACCTGTAATGGCTGCCTGCACATACTCTTCTTTGCTTGCCAACTCACCAGTTGCAATGCCACGAGACACGGTCAATTGAGTTGCCGCACCCAGTCCGCCAACTAATGCGCGGTTGACGTACTTCGCCAGACCGGCACTATTACCAGTAAGTGCATTGCCGGCTTCAAAGACAGAGAAAGCAGCTGCGCCAGCTATGGCGTTTCCAGTTCGTGTTTCGTTTGCTCTGGTATCCCTTACAAAATCGAAGGCTGCGGCGCCGAGAATGGCAGATGTAGACCGATGTTGGAGAAGATGGCTGGCAGTTCCTTCCAAGCCCAAACTACTTCCTGCAGCTCGGAGGGATGAGCCAGCAACCTTACCTGCAAGAACATAGGGCACAACAGCGCCGAGTCCGGATGAAGCACTTTGGGCAAACCAGGCTCCCGTGAGGAATTCTGCCGGAGCGACTTCCAGATGCCCGACTTTTCCGACCAGGTCCTTGCCGGCTATCGGGCGGGCGGCCGCATTAACCACATTGGCTGCCGCATTTGCTGCTTCAACCACGGAGGCATTGATAATTGGATTGACGACATTCTTCCGAGTCCAATCTATTGGCGATAAGCCTAAATCGTCCGACCGCAAAAGTGATACCAGGTCCAATTTCGGCGAGTCACCAACGGAAGCCGCGGCAACTTGCCCGCTCTTCAAATCATCCATTGGCTGAGATTTGTTCAAAAACTCCTGCATAGCAGAATTGTGGAAGATTAATCGAAAAACACCAATGGGACGAATACGCCCAGGCGCCGCGCGCGCACGATTTAAGCAAGAGACTGTTAATCCTAACAGGTCGGGTCTGCGAGGATTCGCTAGATCCACTGGTCAATGTTTGTAGCTGCTATTTGTCGGCTGTGGTAATGGTGATATTGAGTTTTTCAGTTTGCAATGAAATGGTAATTTGATCGCAATCCTAAATTCGCTTCGAGCAAAGCCACTATATTTAGTGCATTCGAAACACCAGGTCAACAGCTCCACTACGACACCATAACTAGTGGCTATATAGGGCAATCAGATCAGCCGATCAGACTCTCTCTTTTGCAAGACACACCGCCAAAGACACGAGTTCTTCCTCATAAAAGGAAACGAAAAATTCTACGAACTTGAAGAGACCATAGGTACAAATGAAATTAGGTCCACCGCACTAAATTCAATACCTGAGATCCGTAGCCTGAGTTGACAAAAAGTGGATAGGTTTACGAGGTTAAAACGCCAAACGCTTGCTAGAAAGCACATTCCAGCACCGATCGAGCGCAAAAGCCGAACAAGCAAACCTAAAACAATAGTGAATTTCATGAATACACACTATCGAATGAACTCGCAAACAGCTTATCTACCAAGCATTTCAGGCGATTAAGCAGAGGGATTACAAGATGTCGTTTCTAATCTAGTCTTTTACCTCTTCTTAAACCAAGGCATGAGATCCTATTAGTAGATAAACGAAGAAAAGAAAAAAGCTCATAGGAATGAGTAAAGGAAAGAGAGAAAAGAGATGATATTGGAAATTTTAGTGATAGGTATTTCGAGCTTTGTGGCCTTGTGGGTGAATGACCATACCCGTTTTGGCGGCGCAGAGTTTGAGCCCGACGCACATTAAACAACTACCTTAAATACAGATACAAACTCGGAATCGGCTTCCGCCAATCCTTTTGGGGCGAGAATGCCAAGTCTTGGCGCCAACGAGCCTCCCGTCGTTTAACTGAGTCCGTCATTAACCGGGTCCGGCGTTAACTAGACTCCGTCGAAGCGGGCCTAGAGTGAAAGCCGTTGGAGTTTCAATTCCGTGACTTGTGCGGCTTAAAGGCTCTGTAGACAAGGCTTATGAGCAATTTTCCCTGACAAGCGGTTCCAAACTAGATTAGTTCGGCGAACCCGATAAAGATCCAGGACTTGCTGTTGTAAAGCAATGGCATTGCAAGGACGGGGTGAAAAGCCCTCAAAATCACCTGAAAACGAGGAGCAGACGTCCTCACATTAAAAGAGAGGGCAAGAATGAGTACCTTCCGGGACTGAAACAGCTTGTTGCAGATAGGTTGAAGCCGGATGTGACAACGGGTTCATTTTGCTATGATCGACAGACGCGGCAGTTTGTAGATGCCGCCGAATAGGAGTTGATTATGTCTAAAGTAGAAACGATGATCACGATTAAGTTGCCAGATGGCGGTGAAAGGACACTCGAGAAGGGGTCCACAGCCGGCGATCTTGCAAAATCAATCTCCCAAGGGCTAGCGCGTAAGGCCGTTGGAGCTTTGATCAATGAAGAAATTCGCGATCTGGCAACACCATTAAACGAACAGGATAAGGTCAAAATTTTGACCCCTGACGATTCAGAATCCTATGAATTACTGCGCCACTCAACAGCTCACGTTATGGCGCAAGCTGTTCAGCGCATTTTTCCGCACGCGAAGATAGCTATCGGACCCACCATTCAGGATGGGTTCTACTACGATTTTGAAATTCCGGATCACTCACTCTCAACCGAAGATCTACAAAAGATCGAAGAAGAGATGAAGAAAATCGTCAAGGAAGATCAGAAGCTCGTTCGCTATAACATTCCCGATGTGGATAAACAGCTGGATGAATTTCGCGGACAAGGTGAAAAGTTCAAAGCTGAGCTATTGAACGAGCACCGAGATCACAATCCAACACTGTATTTGATGCAGGACAAGGATGGCAAAACGATTTGGAACGATCTCTGCCGTGGTCCGCACCTGCCATCCACAGGGGTGATAAAAGCATTCAAATTGATGAAAGTCTCCGGCTCCTACTGGAGAGGGGATGAACATCGCGAACAGTTGCAACGCATTTACGCAACAGCCTGGTGGAAAGAAGCCGATCTTGCCGATTACTTGCATCGCTTGGAAGAAGCAGAACGGCGCGACCACAGGAAACTTTCAAAACAACTGGATCTCTTCACCGTTCACGAAGAAGTGGGACCCGGGCTTATCTTCTGGCATCCGAATCTTGCCACCGTCCGCGCCACCATCGAGGATTTTTGGAGAGATGAGCATCGCCGTAGGGGCTATCAATTTGTTTTCACTCCGCATATCGCTCATGAAAAGCTATATGAGATCAGCGGGCACTTAGAAAACTACGCTGAGAACATGTACGCATCGATGGAGATTGACGAAGAACCCTACCGCGTCAAACCGATGAACTGTCCTGGCCACATAATGATCTACAAGTCCAGACTCAGAAGCTATCGCGATCTACCTCTGCGATTTGCGGAGCTGGGAACGGTATATCGGTATGAGCGCTCAGGCGTTCTGCACGGTATGTTGCGAGTTCGCGGATTCACACAAGATGACTCGCACATTTTTTGCAGACCAGACCAACTCGAATCAGAAGTTGGCGGAATTCTCGATCTCATCGAACACCTGATGAGCACTTTTGGTTACACCTACAAAGCTTATCTGGCAACGCGTCCAGAGAAGTCGCTCGGTACCACTGAAGAGTGGGAATTTGCGACCACGGCATTGGAAAACGCATTGAAATCTCGCAAGATGGATTACGAAGTTGAAGAAGGTGGAGGCGCGTTCTACGCACCGAAAATCGACATCAAACTTTTCGACGCCATCGGTCGAGAATGGCAGGGACCGACTGTACAAGTCGACCTCAACTTGCCGAATCGCTTCGATGTCACATACATCGGCGACGATGGCAACCGGCACAAAGTTGTTATGGTGCATAGAGCCGTTCTAGGTTCAATGGAAAGATTCTGCGGAGGCTTAATTGAGCACTACGCAGGCGCATTCCCAACCTGGCTCGCACCTGAGCAAGTTGCCGTACTGCCAATTGCAGATCGCCATCAAGAATACGCCAATGAAGTCGTAAAACAACTTCAGTCGAAAATGTTGAGAGTAAAGTTCGATGATCGAGCTGAAACAATCAACTATCGTATTCGCGAATGCCAGGTCGAACAAGTTCCGTACATGCTTGTAATTGGAGACAAAGAAGTTGAGAACAAGACTGTTGCTCCACGTCACAGACGCCAGGGCAACCTAAGTCCGATGCCTCTTACCGAGTTCATCGATTTGATCGAAACAGAGATCAAAGAGAAGAAATAATCCGGTTGCAATAATACAACCTGATCAGAGGAGCTGCAGCAATAGTTGCGGCTCTTTTGATTTATGGCGCTGAAATACCCTACTTCTTTGTTTGCTCGTAAGAAGGGGCCGGAACGCCCGCTTTCTGAAATTGTTCAGCGGCTAACTTATGCGAGATTCTCTTTAAGAAATCGGAATCGTTGTTCGGAATCGCGCCGATTTCCTTCTGTGCTATTTCTTTGACCTGCCTGACCGCGCGAACAAGATCACTAGTATTATTCATGTCGGGGTTTCGACCAATGACCGATGCTAACTTCTTATCGGCGTCAAGTTTGAATGTTCGGTCAAGTACAAAAGCAGCAACAACATCAGCATCCGACGCCTTCGGATTGCCGCTCTGCTGGCGAAGTTCGCTCTCTTTCTTGCTTGAAAGTGCGCGCATTACTTCAATCGGATCGTTAGAGTCGCTATTTGCAGCGCGTGCTAACTTTTGCAGTTTGCTAGCTGCACTCTCTTCAACGATTTGATCTGCAAACGGATTTCTAGGTGTGTTATCTCGGGTGCTGGCCGGGCCCTCCGGCTTCCTATCTGTAGGATCGGATGGCTTACCGAGCTTCAATGGAATGCCTGTGCTTTCCGATAGTTTTTCCATAATCGATTCTGCAATGCCATTGGCGGTTTTTGACAGCCGTTTATTCAATTCAATTGCAAAATCAGACATGTGTTCTCCTGAGGACATAGCTTCCCCGTGGAAATACTTTAAGCGCGACTAATCATCTCGGCAAGCCCGGTACTGGGACTACTACGAAGCTTCCGTCCCAGTTTTAATGTCTGGCTTACTTCGAATAAGTCGACCAACTCACCTTCATTCCTCGTTCGAAATTCCCTCAGGATGCTAAATGGGGCTTAATTTCCTAAACCCCAAGATCTACGAGAATTTCGATGTTTAGTTAGGAATCCCGTTGATGACTCCATTTCCTTCGAGTACTGTCGTCTTAGGCGCGGCTCAAGATGAGTGCATAACCGCCAACACAGCTTACGTCACGGCTCCACCAAGTGCCGAAGGTTTTGATTTCGTCGGGCAGCATTTGCTGGCAAGCTATGAAGAATGCGCACCCGAAAAGCTATTGGGTTTCAGCGAGCTGCGCGCTCAAATGGAAAAAGCAATCGCATTAACCGGCGCGACCTTGTTAGCAGTCTCTGACTATATTTTTCCAAATGGCGGCTACACCGCCCTCTTCCTGCTGGCGGAGAGCCACGCAAGCATTCACACCTATCCTGAACACAATTCATGCTTCATCGATGTCTTCACCTGCGGCACAAACTGCGATCCAGCCAAGCTGGACGAGTATATGCGGTCATATTTGCAGCCGGAGTGTGCACGCGCTCAGACGTTGCCACGTGGTCGCGCAGCTAGCCCATAGGCGCTAAATCTGATTTTTCAGTCAAAACTTCGTAAATCCAACATTGACCTCAATCCTTTTATTTTAGATATTTAATCTAAGTGAAGGATAGAAGGTATAAAGGCATGTCTGATCGCTCAGGACTCAATACTAGTTTGCAGGACGACGCGAGTCGCATAATCAGCGATTCCCTTCGCCCAAGCGGACTCTCGACACTTGATGTACTGCGAACACCCGACCGCGCACCAAGAACTGATGTTCAAACCGGAAACGAGCGGGTTGAAGATCCCGCACGCTATAGACATTTGGTCAAGAACGGTGTTCTCGAACTCACTGTTGGAGACCCGGAATTTGATGCAAAACTACGTAACCGTGACTATCACACACTAAAGCTAAAAGGATTGCCTGATAAGGTTCAGCCAGCCCCCTGGGTAGACGCTGAAGGAAAAGGCTACTTCTTCTGGTTCAGGCACCAGGACGACAAAATAAATCCGACTCTCTCAGATCGGACACGGCATTACTTCCCGACAAACTTGAAGAAGCTCGAAATCGAACGACAAGTCGGACATCATTTTAAACCTGAGCATGTAGATGTCGATGAGATGCGCATCGCGGCAACTCAGGTTTACATGAAAGCCCAGAACAAAACTGGCTTTGCTAGCTATGGCGACGGAACTTCGGCGCTCAAATACGCCCAGAGAATGGGCGAAGTAAGCATGGGTGCATTGAATTATCAGGAAAAACTCTTGCGTGATGCAGCCGATACATCACCCAGAAATCCCTACTTCCGAATCTATCTTTCGGACGTTCTAGCCGGGCAAGCGGCACAGCCGATTGTCGACGGAATTGTGAACAACCGTCCAGTTCGCTGGGACAATCCGGACACAATCAGAAAACTTGACGAAGCAATAATCGAAATTAAGAAGGCACAGAAGATCATTTCCACCTATGGCGATTTCCGAGTGCCCGTGATGCAGGAGACACCACTCAGTCCATTCATGTACGGTAACTCGGATTTCTACTGGTCCGGGGCTTCGTATCAGGCATACAGAAGAGAAGTGCAACTTGTGATGCTCAAACAGCTTGCGCGCCTTGGCCAAATTCCAATCGAACTTCCACCGGCACTGCCTCCGGGTTAGTCCGTTAGCATTGTTAGAATTCAATCCTCCATCGAGTAACTGACTTCAGTTATATGTGATTCAATGTGACAGTCAGGGGACATCCCGGTGAATCCGCCAGCTCTGGAGGGTCGCTAAACTCCTAACGCAACAGTTTCGACCCTAAGATCTGTGGATTTCTAACTGCTCAGCTTGATGTGCTATAAAATATCTGGAACGTTGACCGCTCGCCATGAGCCAGGAGAATAGTGAAGCGCCTTTCAATCTTGGGATCTACCGGGTCCATCGGGCAGCAAACGCTCGACATAGCACGTAAGCATCCGGAAGATTTTGATGTCATAGCGATATGTGCGGGCGGCAATAACATCCCACTTCTTATTGAACAAATCGAAGAGTTCAAACCGCAAGTTGTCGCAGTGCCATCAGATGTGGTGGCAGACAAAGTCAGAGAGTTGTTAGGCGGAAATGGAAAGTGCTCAGTACTGGTTGGAGACGCAGGGATATGCGAAGCGGCTTCACTCGATAATATAGACACGGTAGTTTCCGGTGTGGTTGGGGCCAGGGGAATTCGTCCGACCGCTGCGGCTGTGAAGGCAGGCAAAACGATCGCTTTAGCGAACAAAGAAACACTGGTGGCAGCAGGGTCAATCATCATGCCGATGGTGAAACAATGCAATGCGCAGATAGTGCCGGTTGATAGCGAACACTCGGCAATTCATCAAAGTCTAGCCGGATACACAACTGCCGATCTCAAGAAAATCATATTAACAGGATCTGGCGGACCCTTTCGCACCTGGTCAAAAGACGACATCGCAAAAGCAATGCCTCAGGACGCGTTAAAGCATCCCAACTGGTCGATGGGACAGAAGATTACCATCGATTCAGCGACTTTGATGAACAAGGGGCTGGAGATAATTGAAGCAAGATGGCTTTTTGATGTGCCTGCAGAGAAGATTGAAGTGCTCATCCATCCGCAGTCTATCTTGCATTCAGCAGTTGAGTTTACCGACGGATCAGTTGTAGGACAACTCGGAGTACCCGACATGCACCTTCCGATTCACTATGCGCTCTATTACCCTGACCGCAAAGAATCACGCAGCGTGCCATTGCTGGATCTGCTGAAGGTCGGCTCCATCAGCTTTGAATCGCCGGACCTGGAACGATTTCCATGTTTGGGAATTGCAAGAGAAGTGGCGGCAAAGGACGATAGCTCTGCAGCTGTGCTCAATGCGGCAAATGAGGAGCTCGTTTACGCATATTTGAGAAAAGAAATTACTTTCTACGAAATCGCTCTCAAACTCGAAAAGATCCTTGAGATGCACAAGCCGATCGCGAATCCATCTCTCGATGACATTCTGCATGTAGATCAGTGGGCTCGCACAGCGGCACAGAACCTTGGTCATACTCCCATCTATCACGGCTAATAATGGTTTGGCGGAAAGCAAAACGCAATCCGCCAAGAGTTAAATTAGTTGTTCAGCGGAGCTGGCGTCCCATAGTCCTGGTACACGGACTCCAAATTGAGCAAAGAAAGGACTAGCTACCCTTTCTGTGATCCGGGCGTACTCCCGGATACTTGTCCAGATCACGGCTTGGGTCCGCCCAAAGCGGCTTTATTTGTTCAAATGGGTGCCTGATCGGACCAATCTTAAATGGCTGCACCAGCGAAGCTCGTTGATGGTTTCTTTCTACGGAACTAATACCATCTTTACCGATCCTTACTTTGGCACCATCGGACATTGTGTACACCTGATTGCCATCTTGATCAACAGATACTTCCTTGATCTCGCCTTCGACTTTAACTGAGCCGTCTTTGTTAACTGTAATGACATCGCCATTGGTTGTGACCAAAGTTTCCTTGCCATCTTTTACTACGAGGCGATCGCCGGTTTGCAAGTCGTGCATCCCTTCGGTCTTCATTGTTAGCTGCTGCCACGGGCTACGGATAATCTCACCGATTCGAGGAAGCTCGTCACCCATAATGATTTTATCCAAATCTTCAGCCCTTTTGCTGCGATCCATCAGATCCTTCAAGCTATCACCGGCCTTACCGGGGTCATTTAGGTTATCGAGACTGCCACTTTGTTTTAGCAGATCCGAAACACCAGTCAGGCGGCCACCCTTATCCAGATATTCCTGTAAGCTTTGCCCCTTATCGCTAGCGGGTGTCTGCGCATCTTGCGGATTGCTTGGTGCAGTACGCGTAAAGACCTCTGAAGCCATTTCTGCTGCGGCGCCGCTAGCGGCTGCGGCGGCTGCTCCTTCGGCTGTGTTATCTTTTACTTCTTTCGTTTCGTTCTCGTTTTCTGTAGCCATGTCTAGTAATCTCCAAAATTTGTCCAACGGATTACGCATCCAAGTTGGTTCTCGCTTCCAACGAAAACATTCTTGCAAACGTCCCTAATTTTGCCGATGTGTTCGAGCACCGACAGCAGTCGATCATTTCTGCCTACCCAGTTCGGTGATATCGCCAAATCCTGCTAATCAAGCAAACACTCAAACCTGCTACGGCTCCGTAAATGAAATGCGTAAACGTGCAGTTTCCTATTCTTGACAGAGCTTGCCCCTTCGATGATACTGCGAACTGTAGATGCAAGAGCTTCGTTTCGGCATCTTTTGCCGCTACTTCAACTGCAACTTCATTTGAGAATTACGGTGCTGGACTCGCTGCACAAGTGCTTTGCGAACAAGCTCAAGTTGCCTCACCACCGAATCCCAATGCTTCGTTTTACAGTGTTCAACGAGTCTGTCGAACACTCTTACTGATTCGTCAGTGACATATCGATATCTCGATAAGCGAAGCGCGGAATCAAATAAGTAAGCCTTGGCGGCAGCGGTTCCGTCTTCCTTTTCAATTATTTCAGAGAGGCGGAGTCTTGCTTCCATGTACTCTTCTACACGGTTGAATTGATCCAAGCGCCCCAAAAAAGATTCATAGTTTTCGCGAGCATGCTTGAAGTCGCCTTCATTGTAATAAATATCGGCAAGCAGATTGAGATTCCTATGCTCAAAATCAGGTCCAAGCCGCACATTATATTCTTGAGGTAGATTCAACGAAACAACGTTATCGTAATCGGTGTCTCTTGCATGAAGCATCTGCTTTGCCTTAGTAAGAAATTCCTTTGCTTGCTTAAACATCTTCATATCTCGCAGAACCCGCCCAATCTCATAGAAGCAATCAGCTGCTTCAATACAGAGCTTTCCATCCGGTCGTTGGCAACATTCTATGCACTTTGTCTTCTCGTCGATCACGTTGGTCCATTGTCCGGTCCATTCATAAAGCTTCGCGCGCAAAAAATGAACCGCAAAACGATCTGCAGGAGACTTCAGTTGTGGCGTGATCTCGTCGATTCTCTTTAAGAAGAAATCCACTTCCGCTTGACTCTTAGCGTTGTGATTCTCAGCCACTTTCATATCAGAAGAGATTGCTTTGATTTGAGAGCTGATAGAGAGCGCTCGAACGTTGGTTTTCTTCCACGGTATTTTCTTATCCAGCACTTGATTGCTTTGAGTCCGAAAGATCCCATAGCCGAGAAGAAGCAAGGCAGACAGAAAGGCGGCAGCTACCAGCATCGGCTGGCTGAGCTTGGCTTTCGGCATGCTTATTCTGGATGGAACAGCATCCGAGTGCAAGTTGGCCGCTGCATATAACAATGTTCGGAACTCAGCAGCACTGGAAGGACGCCCCTCAGGGTTCTTCGAGAGTGCTTGCGAAATCAATGTGCTAATGGCCGACTGAAACGCAGGACCACCTCCAAGTTCGGGCAGCGGCGGCGGTGCCTCGTGTATCTGCTTATACATAATATCCATTGGGGTATTGCCCGAAAAAACTCGTTTCTTGGACAGCGCCTCGTAAAGCATGCAGGCCACTGCGTACAAATCGGAGCGCCCATCTAGTTTTTTCCGCTGACATTGTTCCGGGCTCATGTAGGGTGGACTACCTACGAGCGAGCCGGAGCTCGTTGTAGCAGTGGGATCATCGCCCTCAAAAACCTCTTTTGCAATCCCGAAGTCGAGAATTTTCACCCCGCTGTAGGCACCAGTCACGGTGGCTCCATGCGTGAGAATCACATTTGAAGGTTTGATGTCTCGATGCACGAGCCCAGAATTATGGATATGCGAAAGTCCCTTTAGAATCTCGTCGAAGATGACAAAGTATTCCGCCGGATGCAGCGTATCGTTTTTCATCGCTTGCTCAAGCGTCAATCCAGACAGGAACTCGTACACCAAATATGGTGCGCCCGTCGGCGTATAACCAACCTGAAACAACTTCACTATGTTCGGATGATCTAGTTTTGCAATAGCGCGACTTTCACGCATAAGCTTGCGACTGAGATCGGTTTCCGGTGAATCACAGTCTTTGAGGACTTTGATCGCAACGGTTTGCTGAAGTCGAGCTTCAAAAGCTTTCGAAACTATGCTCGCACCGCCCTCACCGAGTACTTCTATGAATTGAAATCCAGCAGGTAGTTGAGGGGGATCGGAGCTCGGAGCAGGACTCCGGTTCCGCTGCAAAGCGAGGGTTTCATCCGCATCGGATTCAGCTTGATCGTTTTTAATATCTTGAGCTTCGCGCATCAGGTAACTCGTCAAAACCGGTTCCAGGAAGCCTTAATCTTTCGTTCCCCGGCACAAGTCAATCAAAACTCGACAAGGCTCATCTTGTTTCTGTCATTGCAGGATATTGCAAAATCGCCACAGTTGGAAGCGAAGGCGCCAGATTCGGGCGCGAACGGTCTATACTGTCAGATCGTTTGCATTCCTAACCGCACGGAGCAATGGCAGCGTGATGAAAACTTCAACGGCATCTAATGTTCAAGTCTGTGACCACCCACTTATTCAGCAGTATTTGACGCGCCTGAGAGACTATCAAACTCCATCTAGCGAGTTCCGAAAAACGGCGATACAGCTCAGCAAAGCCCTTGCTTATGAGGCTATGCGGGATTTGGTCGGTCGCGAGTGCGATGTCGAAACCCCTGTCGGACCGGCAAAAGGAACAGTAATCAGCGATTACGTGATTATCGCACCGGTGCTGCGCGCGGGGCTAGTTCTCGCCGAGGCAGCTCATGACCTGGTCCCACCGAATTCACGCATCTACCACATCGGTCTAAAGAGGGATGAGCAAACGCTTCAAGCCATCTCCTATTACGCAAAACTGCCCGATCAACTGCCTGCAGAAAGCAAAGTTTACGTCCTTGACCCTATGCTTGCCACTGGCGGCTCAGCTTGCGATGCAATCGCGCTCTTTCACAAACTCGAAGTGAAGAAAATCCACATGGTGTGTTTCCTCGCAGCCCCCGAAGGCATTAAGAGGGTGCATTCGGCGTATCCGGATGTGAAAATTACAACAGCCTCCATCGATAGCCACTTAAACGAGCACGGCTTCATCGTCCCAGGACTCGGAGATGCCGGCGACCGAATCTTCGGCACGTAAAGTACGGACATCCCGGCTCGAAACAAATTACAGATTGTTCAGTGTCGTTATGCGATCCTGAATTGATTTTGAGCGCTTCTCTAAAGCGACTGCTTCTGCTGGATTGCTTCGCCTAACACATGTCGCGAGTTCAACGAGACACTTCGCTACTTGCGGATGCTCTGGCCCGAGACGCTGCTCACATGTGGTAACAGCCTCCCTGGCGAATTTTTGCGCAGACGACATATCACCACGAGCCCGATGGACTTGTGCCATTAAGAGCAAAGCTTTGTAAGATCTTCCCATCTCCAGCGCGCGTTGCGCGAGTTCCAAAGCTTTGCTAGTGTTTCCCTTTGCGTTGTACACAGAGCCCAAGACTATCAAGTCGTTAAACAGGTTTGGACTCTTAGTTCCGAACTTAGCTTCTGCAATAGAAAGCGCGTGTTCAGATATTTCTGCTGCTTTAGATAGATTACCGCCTTCCAGGTAAGCACGAGCGAGGTTGGACTCCATGTCCGCAACACCAACATCAGTGCGTCCTGCGAGCTTAGATCGCATTTCAATGCCCTTGGTGTAGTGGCTTTTTGCCTGCTCTAACTTTCCCTGGGTAAGAAACACTAAAGCGAGATCGGATTCGATGGAAGCCACATTCAAATCATTTCCGCCATTGGTAATTTTGCTTCCAACGGCAAGTGCACTTCCAAGTATCGCTTCTGCTTCGCGGTATCGGCCCTGCAGGGCGAGAAGTTTTCCTCGATTGGCTTTCGCCAAAGCAGTATTCATATTGTTAGATCCCCACTGCGACTCAGCGGCACTCACAGCTTGCTTGCTATAAGTATCTGCCTCACCCAAGCGACCATCATATCTACACAGGGTTGATAAATGATCCAATGCAATTGATTCGTTTTCTTTATTGTGAGAAGTTTTTGCCAAATTCAATGCTTTTGTGTAAAGAGGCTCAGCTTCAGAAAATTTGTCTAGATTTCTATATGCAGTGGCCAGGCTAATGAGAGTATTTGTCCTGACCTCATCACTAACGTTGTCCCGCGAATTCTCGAGGACCATTGCTTTCCTGTAGCTTTTTACCGCATCTTCGTTTTTTCCCAGATTCATCGACAAGGATCCTAGACCCTTTAGCGCTAATATCTGGGAATCAATTTTCCCATTCGATTCAGCTTGACTGAGTGCGTCTTGATATAACTGTTCCGCTTCCTGATATTGATGCAAAGAATGCGCTAGGATAGCTTTGCTCATTGCGTCATCAGAATTTGCCGAGAACGCCGGCGCAATCATTCCGACGAAGGCGGATAGGACGAGAATCGTTGCTATAGATTTCATGCAATTAGCTCCTAATAGCCTTCTGACGCTCGAGGACCACCAGGTGGTCTTGTGTTTTCATATCTGGGAGCCGATATGATTGAAACCAACTTTGTATCCATTGGAATCTTGGATTGACCAGTGGTAGGCATTGTCCATGAGTAGGGGCCGACTGGGGCTTCGTTCCGTTCTGGGGGATTCATGGGCTTTTGTTTTATGCAGCTGGTGACGTGGAAACTGAGGTCTTGCGCCACCTCGCCTGGCGCGTAACCAGTTGCAAGCATAGGGCCCGCTTCCCATCGTCCTACTATATTTGTAATTTGATCACCGCCTTGGTTAGCAGCCTGAACGTCAGGACTGGTCATAACATCCCGAGGAACGATACCGACATTGTACTGGTACGTTATCGTCACATATCCTACCTTTTGGTAAGACGTTTGCGTAAATATGCAGCGTTTCCCAGAGAAACTTTGTGGTTTTGTGTAACCATCGAAAACTCCGCCCTCTAGAACTTTGTTAGTGTCGTCGATGTTTCCCCGTTTTATATCCTCTTGTGAGGGTGTCCCATAGTCAGTCTCCGTTACTCCACCTTTGAATTGGGCCGCAGTCGTCGTTGTTTCGGTGCCAGCGCTACCAGTACCTCCACCAAAGCCGAATCCAGAGCCAGAACTCGTTCCAGTACCAGAACTTGTGCCTGAGCCAGAACTTGTTCCTGAACCAGAACTTGTTCCTGAACCGGAACTTGTTCCTGAGCCAGAACTTGTTCCTGAACCAGAACTTGTTCCTGAGCCGGAACTTGTTCCTGAACCAGAACTTGTTCCTGAGCCTGAACTTGTTCCTGAGCCTGAACTTGTTCCTGAGCCAGAACTTGTTCCTGAGCCTGAGCTTGTTCCAGAGCCTGAACTTGTTCCTGAGCCTGAGCTTGTTCCAGAGCCTGAACTTGTTCCTGAGGCAATTTTGTCAGCGGCAGCCTTCTCCGCCGCAGCCTTCTCTGCCGCAGCCTTCTCTGCCGCAGCCTTCTCCGCCGCAGCCTTCTCTGTTGCAGCCTTCTCTGCCGCAGCCTTCTCTGCCGCAGCCTTCTCTGCCGCAGCCTTCTCTGTCGCAGCCTTCTCCGCCGCAGCCTTCTCTGTCGCAGCCTTCTCTGCCGCAGCCTTCTCTGTCGCAGCCTTCTCTGTCGCAGCCTTCTCTGTCGCAGCCTTCTCTGCCGCAGCCTTCTCTGCCGCAGCCTTCTCCGCCGCAGCCTTCTCTGCCGCAGCCTTCTCCGCCGCAGCCTTCTCTGCCGCAGCCTTCTCTGCCGCAGCCTTCTCTGCCGCAGCCTTCTCTGCCGCAGCCTTCTCTGC
>JAIEQI010000166.1 GCA_019747875.1 Candidatus Obscuribacterales bacterium | reverse complement strand
CTCTTTTGACCTGGGTTCGATCCCGGGAGCGCCGGCATCTTGCCGGCTTCGATCTGAGAGCGATTCGCTCTTTTGACATGGGTTCGATTCCGGGAGCGCCGGCATCTTGCCGGCTCCTATTGTTTTAAGAGCGATTCCCCAAAATATTACGACCCGTTTAGTCGACACTTCCTGATTCGACATTAATTAGCGGTGGCTTTTGAACCGCAGGCTTTTGCTGAATTTGGCTGGCATCGGGTTTCTTCGGATCGAGCGTCCTTCGTCCCAGTTTCACAATTTGCCCGCTTCTGGCCGATTCTTTTATAGCCTCGATGATTTGCATGTCGATCAGTCCCTCTTGTCCAGAAGGTTCTGGATCTGTGTTGTTGAGAATGCAGTCAGAAAAATAAACGAGTTCGGGCGCAAATTGATCACGCTTTGAGGTCTTGTGCTTCTCTATATGTTTTCCGCTTTCCACGGTGTATTCGAGTTCGACGGCATAATCATAGGCTGGTTCGAGTACTATTCTTCCTTCAGTACCGACTACCTCGAAACGAGAGACGTCTTTGCTGCCGAAACTACAGACGAATGAGCCTAATCGTTCTCCGCTGAATTTCATAATGGCGGCGCAGGATTCTTCTATTTCCTCAAAGCGAGGATCGCTGCCTTTTGCAAGCAATGAGACGACTTCGTAAGGCTCATCTTGAAATAGGTATCGACAAGCATTGATGCAGTAAATGCCAATGTCGTTTAAGGGCCCACCGGCTCGGTCATCTTTTGTTCGAGTATTTTCTTCTCTGACTTGCAAGCAAAATGTCGAGTTGAATAAACGTGGCTCGCCTATTTTTCCGACTTTAATCATATCGACTGCCATCATGTTTGTTTTCTCGAAATGCAGTCTGTATGCCACCATCAGTTTGACTTTGTTCGAACTGGCTGCTTCTATCATCTGCTGGCAGTCTTGCTGATTGGGTGCCATCGGTTTTTCACACAAGATGTGTTTTCCTGCATTAGCTGCTTTTACTGTGTAGTCCTTATGCATGTCGTTAGGCAGTGCGATGTACACGGCGTCGAAACTGTCGCTAGCCAACGCTTGATCGTATTGCTCGTACGAAAAGCAATTTTTGGAATCTACATCATAAGTCTTTGCGAGTTTCTCTAACTTTTCGGGATCTGACGAAATTAAGGACGTGAGTTCAGAATTCTCTTTTGCGTGAGCGAATGCTGGAAGCACTGCTATTTGGGATATGTGACCCAATCCAACAACCGCATAGCGGACTCTTTTCTTTTGCATGATTCGCTTCCCTCCTCGCATTCTCTCTCTGGAATAGGGCGAAGGGATCGGGGAAAAGTTTCAGTCGACGAGATTCTAAAAGCCTCTTTGGGCGTAGTTAGTTGCCTGATTGGCATAAGTCTGCGCTGATTGTGCTTGTTCGGCAGCGGCAGCTGCAACATCGGCCGGATTCAATGATCCGGATTGGGATACTTGTTGTGCTTGCTGGGCCGCTTGTTTGGCGATGCCTGCATAGTACTGTGCTTGTTGAGCCGCTTGTGCGCGTTCTTGCGGATTAGGCGCATAGCGTGCCCGATTTGCTGCAGCCTGTGCCATGCGCGAATATTGTTGCGCCGTTTGCAGCTCATTCTGAGTTTGGTACAAGGTCACTGGATTTGCCGCAGACACGTAAGTGGTATCGTCCCACAAATAATGCAAGATTCCAAAAGGGCTCAAGTTGAAAGGATTGCCACCAGCCTGACCCGCCATTGGACCGGCATAAGCAGGATTGCTCATTGTTCGCCATACCGTTGAATTTTGAAGCGCTGGAATTTGCTCGGACGAGTATGGCATTCCTGGTCGCATATAGCTGTTATACGCCGGTGCAAACGATTGAGGCGTCGGACTTACAGGTGGTAATGCTGCCGGAGGACCCGGCATGTAATTGGGCTGCGTCTGAGCCCCTTCAACAGGCACGTTCCGCCAATCACGAGGTTGATCAACTTGATTTAGTTCATTTTCCAGCTTGTTGTATTCGCCGGCAGATGCGGAAGAACAATGAAAAACGAGGCACGCTATGACGCTAAGAGCAGCCAAGAAATGCCTCGTTTTCATATAGTTTCGATCCGTTTTTTAGACGCCGTTTTCTTCCCGGAAGATTACCACGCCTGCTACTGGAGCACCACCGTTGACTTTTACAGGACGAGCAGTAACAAGCAGCGAGCGACCTTCTGGAGCGCCATCGTTTTTCACGAATACTTGAACATTGTCGAGTGATTCACCGGCAATTGCGCGTACCAGAGGTAGTTCTCTGCTTGGGAATTTGGTCGTCTTGTCTGACTTGAAGCAGCCATACTCATCGGACCAATCATCGATTTCAACATTGCGTCTTCCAAGTCCAGTCAACTTTTCAGCTGCTTGGTTGAAGAAAATGAATCCATTTTGGTCAGCAATAATTATGCCATCGCTCACTCGCTCGTTGAAATAGCGAATGATTTCAGAATGCAAGCCATTCTGCTCTCTGTTCGTTCTCAGCGCATCAAGATCAACTTGCGAAGCTAAATTCACTTCCACTAAATTGATGAGTTCGGATGTTGGAATTTCAAGTGCGCGAGCTAAAGTAGAAACGTTTCTCAGTGATGGATGACGTGCGCCTCTTTCAACGTCACATATGTATGACCGTGCCAGTCCAGAACGACGCGCTATCTCTTCTTGTGAAAGCCCAAGTTTCAAGCGGCGTTCTCGCAGAACCTGGCAGCATGTGGCTGCAAACGATTCGGGAAGATGCATAATTTGACTCCACTCCTATTTCTAGGATCTCGTGATTTATAAGTCAATATTCGCACAAAGACACTATCATCCATCTCAGGCACATTACCGATTTTATTTCTTGACAACAGGCGGATTAGTTGCTCCGTAAGAAATTGGAGACGTTCGTTGTTGGATATTAGTGGAGGCGAATGCGTCCAAATCAATGCGGCTTAAATCAACTCTTGTAGCGTAAAATCATCAATGCTTACTGACTCACCAGCTAGAAACTCTGTTCAATTCAACGAATTAAGCTCTTTCGCAGAATTAGAAATTTTCTTGTCGAAAGAGAATCCATGTCAAGCGATTCGTTTCTTGCACGCGAATCCTTCACGAATCTTTCCCTGGAAAAATCAGCGCAGAAGCTAGATTTAAACACATTTCAATTCCGTCCAAAGTCGGTCGTAAATGAAAATCGCCTTGCCAATGTCCCTGATTTCTTCACAGTGATCAAGTACATCATCATGAGGATAGAGACTCTTGTCCTCCAGCAACTTTGGGTTCACGTATTTTCGTGCTTCCTGATTTGGAGACGCATAGAAGATGTAGTTCGAAAGAGCTGCAGCCACTTCCGGTTCTAGCATGTAGTTGAGCCACAAATAAGCATGTTCAGGGTGTGGAGCATTGCGCGGAATGCACAGATTATCAACCCACATAGAAGCACCAGACTTTGGAATTATGTATTTGATGTCCGGGTTGGATCTGGCTGCTTGCTGCGCGTCGCCGCTAAATGCTAAAGAGAGCCAGCTATCTCCGCTTGTGAGATAGGTTATAACTTGATCTGAGGTGAAACACATCGTGTTTTTCTTTTGTTCCTTCAAATCATTGCATGCTATTTGAATTAGCTTTTCATCAACTGTGTTGTACGAGTACCCTCTATGCTTAAGTGCAAATCCGATTGATTCTCGATAGTCTTCTAAGACGGTCATTCTGCCTGCGATACGTGCGTCCCAAAAAGAGTCCCAATCATCAGGAAACTTGCCGCTTTCGTAACAGGGTGCCTTGGCGTTGTATGCGATGCCTGTTGTTCCAAACGTATAGGGGACAGCGTAATCCGCTTCTGGTCCGAATCTACCCGAACTGAAACGCGGCATCAAGTACTTGTAATTGCTCAAGCGTTCTCTATCGATTTTTGAAAGCAACCCCAACTCCCGCAGTTTAGTTACTGTGTAGTTAGAGGGGACTACAATGTCGTAGTTCGATGCGCCGGCTTGAAATTTTGCTATTAATCCCTCATTGGACGAGACAGTGTCATAGACCACCTTTATTCCATAGCGTTTTTCGAATGTTGGGATCGCTTCTGGAAAAATATAATCCGGCCAGCTATAGATGTTTAGCTGCTTTTCTTCTCCCGAAGATTTTTCTGAGAGCCCGCAAGAGGAGAGGATGCTGCCACTAGCAGCAGTGGCAATGCAAGATTGAAGGAAATTTCGTCGACTTATTGACATTGCTTATCTAAATAGCTGGACGAAGCATAGATTCTAACAGAATGCGGTCAAGTAGAAATTTCAAGCAACTTATGTACTAAAATTCATTGATGAAGACTTTTCTACTGCTTTATACCGAACGTCCGACCAGGAAGATCTTTTCGGCGAACAGACCTGGGCGCTTGGTTTATGCCAGCGACGATGTTTCCGATGAAGATCGCCAGACCTATGACGAATGCATCCAGCTGCCAGCGCCAAATCGTCTCAAGGAGACACTGGATATACTTGGCAAACTGAAATTTGATGAGTTAGTTGCCCAAACCGAATATAGTCTTTTGCCAGGCTCAATTTTGGCGAGGGAACGAGGCTTGCGTGCTTTAAGTCCGGAGTCCGCATTTTTGTGCACGAATAAGTGGCTGCAACGGCGGGAACTGGAAGGGCACGGGGTTCCAATTCCAAATTATGCATTGGTTGAATCTGAAAAACAAGTGATTGATTTCGCGCAAACTTTTCCGGTTGTGTTGAAACCGATTGCTTCAACGCTTGGCAGATTGGTTGTGAAAGTAAACAGCAAAGAAGAGCTGGAGCAGTATGTCCGCCAATTGCATGAGCTATTGCCAAAATCGATAGATATATTGCGGTGTCGCGAGTTTGCTTCTTTGACAAAGCAAGAGATGGATTGTGATCCATTCAAACATTTCTTGGTCGAAGAGTACATTGATGGAGAGGTTCAGGAAACTGACGGTTTGTTATTTGGTGAACAACTCTGTTTGTTTGGAGTCACAGAGCAAATTCTTGCTAATCGTTCGCCATACTTTTTTATTGAAGGTTATGTTTTGTCGCAAGCGATAAATGCAGAATTGCAGGAAGCCACAATTGGTGCCGTCCGAGCTACCCAATTGACCGACGCGGGATTCTCAATTGAAATGCGGGGTGGCAAGGTTATCGAAGTCAATGGAAGGCTTGGCGAGGATGATGGTTTTCCCGACTTGTTCAAGGAAGCGATTGGAAAGTTTCCCTTGCTCAAATGGCTTGACGAAGACTCCAGCTTGCCTGAATTTTCCGGTGTTTATGCGTTAGCATACGTGAATTGGTACGAAGGCGGTACGCTAAAAAGCCTGACGAACGAATTCGTCTGTGAAAGCGAGGATGGTATGATGCTGGGATTCTCGGATCAAGTGCCAATAACTGAATCGCTTGCAAGTCCGGACAGCGTAGCGTTGGGATCGTCAGCATCTTGCCGGCACGGTAACGAGTCGTTCAATGAGATTATCGGCGGACGGGATGTCTGCGCTCCATACGAGAATGAAACCTCTAGCAGATCAAAATGGCGACAGGCTGGGAGCGCCGGCTTCTCTCCTGCATCTGTGCCGACTGAATCGCTTTGTACTGCGTTAAATGATCAAAGCTCACAGTTCGGGCACGTTCGCTTTGAGCTTGTCGCGAAAAAAGGTGCCCGGCTGAATGCGCCACCGCATGAGGAGATCAATCCGCATCTTGCATTTGCAATTGCACACAGTGATAGCTTTGACAGTGCAGTGAGAATTGCCAAAAAATCACTCGAAGGTGTTCGCTTTGAATTCGAGTGAACGTATCACTTGCAGGTGCATTCTTTGCTTACGCTTGAACCAATGACCAGCCGTTCGCATTTAGAGTTTCAGCTTTACTTCTTAGAATCTTACCAGGCGGGACCGCACATAACAAACGTTATTCCGGTGTTTCGGGATCTCTCGGGTCATCCTTTTCCTGAAGAAATTTGCTGATTGCTTTTAGAAACTCATGTGTTTCGATCGGGTACCACATAATCAGCTCTGCTCCCGGCGGCAAATCAGTCTTCGGGAGATCTGCGCACGTTGAATCCGGGCGTGGCATTAGGAACACAAAGGGGATCGAAGCAAGATCGGCTTGGGCTTTTACTTCGCCGAGAAGATTGAGACCGCTGCCTCCGTGCAGTTCATTTTCGCTGATGATTAAACAAGGAAAGTTCTTCTGCGCCAAAAAGAGTGCGAGTGACTCGCTGGTGGATTTGATCAGCTCACATTCAAAGTTGTGCAATGCCGACTTAACGAAATCAAATATTTCTTCGGTCTTGAATGCACAAAGAATCTTTAGCGCCACTGCTCGATTTCACCTATGGTTTAAGCCTTTGAAGATTCTAGAGCGTTTGAATGTGGAAACGCAAATTTTAGCTTCGTTAAATTGCAATACTGTATGAATACATTGACAAGCGATAGAATGACGACGTTTTGCTCCGGTTAAATCCCGATGAATCCTTTTAGCAGGCGTTCGACCACCGTCAATACCCATAGAATGCTCCTGATTGCTTGCAGAGCGCTGCTTCTTAGTGCTTTTTCGTCGTTAATCGCCAGCTCAGCGGTAATTTCCGCGGAAGCTGAAGTCGAATCTGCTACTGATTCTGGAGACATTGCAAAAATTCTGGAACGCGCCTCAAGCAATAGTGGCGCCGCTGCAAAAGTTGTTGAGAAAGAGGCGCCGCCTAGCGTGCGCGCCTCATTTGCAAATTTTCCTTATGATCACAACGTCCTGGCAGAACAGTTGCAAGGCGTGATCAAGGCTCCGGGAACGGATCTCAAGGAAGTGTCCTGCGGCCTTGTTGAGCGAAAAAAGCAGTTCATGCTTCGCTGGAGCAATGCCTCTTCCAATGAGCAGAGCGGCTTCCCGAATTCCGTAAATGCTCTGGAGCTCTTGTGTTTCATCCCCGAGCAGTACATTGAGTCAGTTCTTAAATCAGGACAGAAAAATATTCACCAGGTCGGCCATAGTCGTGGACTATGTGAAAAAGAGGTCAGAGCGAAAGCCGAGGACTTCATGATCGGCATTCATCTGGAGGAAAAATATGATGCTCTGCCAACTTCACCGATGCACCAGATCCGGCCAAAGTATGGTTTCGTAAATTTCTATTCTCCATGCCAGGTAAAAATGAACCCATTTCGTTTATTTCAATACGGGCAACTAATTGTGGTCTACGCAGACGCTGTAAAAGAACGCACCACATATACTTTTGGAGACAGTCTGGCATCGTATTGCGAACCTCTTTCCGTCACTATGAATCCTCTGGATCCGCTTCCGCTGAGTTTGTTGCGTCCCCCGTCGGAGTCTGAAAAGAACTGCCGTTATGTCGAAGCCCAGATTTGGGGTCCGATAAATTCAGAAGACATCAAAGAGATTCGCATTCCTAAGGACAGAACCGATTTGGCACAGAAATTGGCTGGATGTGGACTTCCTATCTTTTCTTACGATCGCCAGAAGATAGAGGAAACTGATCTCTATGTTGATGTCTCAGATTGCGGGTGGCAGCGCGGCGAGCCGCTGAATGCCTTGGCTATTGAGCTTGTCAAGAAAGAGAAGCTCGCGCAAAAATAGTTCGTTAGTCCTTACTGACGACGAATCGATCTAATACTGAGCCATCGTCGGCAATCTGCTCGATGGATAGTTTGCGTCCATTTATCTTGCAGCTAGTGAACGAATATTCCCTGCATGCGAACTTCTTTGTGAAAGGCAGCCACAGGCTCTGGTCTTCTTCCATGTGACCAGGGGTAAGCGGTGCGCCGCCGGATCCACTTATTATATAAATCACTCCGTCTGGTTTCGTTTTTAGAGTGCCATCAAAAGTTTTGTCGAGCTTGAATCTGCCCATCACAAAGCCAAGTCGAGCATCGTGGTCGTTGGGTGAAACCGTGCTTGGAGAAAAGTGTAAAGGCATGCTTCTTTGGTAAGAATGACTGTGTCCGGAAAAACAAATATCGACTCCAGTTCTTTCGAAGATTTCTGCTAACTTCCGCATTCTTTGCTCTTCTCGGTGAGCCATGTCGGAATTAAAACCAGGTTGGTGAAATACGACAAACTTCCAAGGTGTTTTTGCCTGTTTCAAATTATCTTCGACCCATCGTCTCAGACCAGGATCATCCCAATCCATGTAGCGGTTAGCGTCTAATACCAAGAAGTGAGCATCGCCATAGTTGAACGAGAAATTTGCCATGCGTGGGTATCGAGCGCCTGCCGCTCTCAGAAAATCGTCGATCTGTCCTTTTGTCCCGACCACATTCGGTGTATTGTTGCCAGCCTGCGCAATTGGTCCGTTGAGTGGCTGATCCCACAACACGAAGTAAGACATGCTGTCAGGAGTAGTGCTAAGGTCTCTGGCGTCAAGATAACCGCCCTCGGCGACGTCATGATTGCCCGCGCACCCGACAAAGATTTTGGAACGCATTAAGGGACTGCCTTTCTCCTCATTTCCTTCGGCATTGAAGTATGGAAAGAAATGGCGCTTGTAAAAGTGCATTGTCCCGATTGGATAGACAATGTCTCCGGGAAGCACCGCCAGTGATGCGTTTGATTCTTTAATTCTCGAGGCAAGTACTGCCTGGCCGTCGCTGCCTTTACCACAATCCCCGAATACCAGAAAGTGCAAGGGCGATCCGGCGCTCGGCGCCGATTGGAAGCTTGACTGGAAAAGTACTTTGTTATCTTTACTAATTGAGTAATCGATACTCTTTCCAGGTGGGAGTTCAGTAAGTGTGCTGGCAAAGACTGTTAGTTCAGGGTGTCCATTAATTGATCTCGTCTCGATCTGTTTGCATTGCTTCCAATCTTTGGATAGTGTCGGCTTATAGGAGCAAAGCAAACCGTTTTTGTTCGGATCTTTGCTTATCCAGAGAACGTTTACAGAGGAACCATTATCTGATTTCCCTAATTGCAAGTAAGGATTAACATCGAAGTAGTGTGTCGGCTTTGAGTCGGCAGCAAGAAGTGAAAATTTCTGAAAGTGGGCTCCTGAAAAAAATAAAGCTGTGCATATTGCCAGTGGCGCAAGATGCTTCAATCGATGGAACAGGCGTGCGGCGGTGGGATTCATTGACTTCTATACCAGCGGGTGGACACAAAAGTCGTATTGACGCATTTTCGCTAGCAGAATGCAAGCCACGTTTTAGTTGAAGTAGTCAGCTATACCCTTATGAGCATTGAACTTTCGCAACTTTCTCATAGCGCGTACCGAAGCTCTTCTGACATGTATCGCCGAAACTTTCATCTTTCTGGCTATTTCCACATCAGTTGCCAGCTCCTCGTCCTTTAAGCCAAATCGCAGTTCGATGACGGTCTTTTCGTCCTTGCTAAGCTTATCGAGAAGATGATAGATACGGTCGCGCAAGATGGACAAATCCACCGCATCCTCAGGTAGTCTTGTTCTGTGATCCTCGACGAACTTATCCAGGCTATCTTCTGATCCGGAAAGTGTAGCGTCCAATGAGAGAATGTCCATATTGCTGGCCAGTACATGCATTATTTCTTCCAGTTTGATCCCAGTGGTAGTGGCAAGTTCTTGTGGAGTTGGAGCCCGTCCGAACTTTTGAAAGAAGGGCTTTGCGCCGCGTCTCAGTCTATACATTTCCTGGGTTATGTGTATTGGGATTCGCACCATTCGGGACTTATTTGAAAGTGCGCGTTGAATTGCCTGTCTGATCCACCAAGTAGCATATGTAGAGAAGCGTGTGCCTTTTCCCGGATCAAACTTCAGTGCAGCCTGTATGAGTCCTAAATTTCCTTCTTGAATCAGATCGTCCAGATCTAATCCTTTTCCAGAGTATTTTTTTGCAATACTGACTACCAGGCGCAGGTTGCCGGCGATCAGCGTGTTTCTGGCTTTTAGGTCACCTACCCGGATTTTTCTTGCCAACTCGATTTCTTTTTCTGGATTTAGTAGATCGCCGTGAGAAATCTCCCGCAGATAGCAGTGCAACGCTGTGACATGCACGGGCATGTCTGTATCTGTGATTAGATTTGTTTGCTTGGGCTCTTGGCTGTCTTCAGCTGTTGGTGCAGATTCATCTGGCTCTGTCTCAATGTCAATTTCCGGGGTCTCGACAGATTCTGTTTGTGTTGATTGGCGAAAGAAGAATGCTGGTGGGGGAGACGAGTAGCTTTTATATTGCTGGTTGTAGTTGGAACTGTTTGTGAATATTCCATCGTATTCATCTAACTCTGAGTTTCCTGTGTAAAACATAAGAAGTTCCCTCCGCAAGTTGTCGCTTGCAAGTAGTCTTATTTTGCTGTTTCCCTGATTGCGATTTCTGCCAATGGGCAGCAGAGAGTAAGCGATCAATCGCCAAATGCAGCACTGTGAATCAAGGGGAGCAGGATTGTAAAGACGCGGAAGTCCGCGTGGTCGGATCGAATCTGATCCGCGCGCCTAATTGCTGAGATCGATGTTCTTGTTGTCTCCGTCGAGAAACAGCAATGATCGAACTGAGAAGCAATGCAGGTAATAGCTTTTAAGCTATGCTTGTGTTGTGAGAAAACGGTCCCCGAGAATCTCTCTTCGAGATTAGCTCTGGGACCGATACCTGCCTGGTGGCATAATTGGTTACCTCGCGATCCGCTTTGCGCAACCGATTTGGGCTTCGCGGAAAGGACTGACACAGGTTTTTTCGTCACTTACTATTATTGCACTTTTTGGGCGAAATATGTTCAAAAAAATTGCGTACACTTACGAAAAGATTTCGGTACTTGGTCGAGAAGTGTTTGCTACTGGGCTTTCCTAGTCTCGTAAAAACATGTATGTATTCGAGTTGCTTTTCCGATTCTTTTGAAGATGACAAACAAGGACATTCTCCATCAAGTAGGCAACGCTCGTTCTCGACCTCGGCGCGATTAGTGATTTCAACTCTTGTGGGCAGTTAGCAGTTGGTTCAAGATCTTCGATACTTTATCCGAGTGCGCTAATTTTTCCGCTTTGCTAACAATCGCCTTATCCTTGATGCAATAATTCGCTGAGAATCCGAGGCATGCACCAACGGGAACCACTAAGCACAGAATGAAGAGCATAAATGTTGGTGCAAAATCTTCCAATGCTCCGCCTCTTTGAGAACGTTGTGACATTTTTGAAGATCGGCTTGGGTAATTCATTTCTTTGCTCCTTCAGCGGCTCATGCATTGTGCCATGTTCCTAATCTATGAAAAGCCAATGAAGGAAACGCAGAAAAAGAATGAAGTGTTCGTAGAGTCAGCTACGTGCCTCGGAGAGCCTCAGGCTTTGTAAATAGAATGTGTGAAAAAGCGGCGGAAAGGCGAGGAGCACACAAGGTTGTCCTCAAGAGAAGCGGAGGCGATCTGCGCAGCGCTCCTTTGTATGCGCAAGATCAGCTATTCATTTAATTGCTTCGCTGAGGACAATGCACAAGGATATTCGATCAAATCTAGTACTTGGCAGAAGAGACAATTAGTGATAAAACACTTATAGGCATGGAGGTCCGCATGAAACCAGTCGCTAATAAAACTAAAAAAACTACGGCGCGGAAGACGACCACCAAAAAGAAAGCTGAGTCAGTGCTTTCCATTTGTCCTGTCAATGGAGCTGGCTGGTGCCCGTATCCGTTTTCGACGGCCCAGCTTAAGAAGAGACTGAAAAGGCTTGAGCAGGAAGCCGAGGAAAAGGCCTCAGCAAGCGCAACAAAAGGCAAGAAAGAACTTAGTTCTTCCGGACGCGCTAAATAGAACAGTCAGAACCGGCTCAAAAGATTTAAAGTGTCGTCCATGGATTGATTACGGGCACCCCGAGGGCTTGGAATGGCGCAACGTCGCGGGTCGCCACAGTAAAACCATGCACGCTGGCGATCGCTCCGATTTGCCCATCAGGCATCGAAACTATTTTTCCCTGGGCTCGTCCGCTGCTAACCAGCGCACTGTAAGCTACCGCTGCATCATGGTCGAACGGCAAAACTCTGCCATCAAATAAGCGTGTGATCAAGGAATCAAGAGCAGTGCTGATTGCAGTTTTGCGCTTGCCGTCAGGCATTACCGCAATGCCGATCAAAAGTTCTGCCATGCTGGTGGCAGCCAAAAAGAGGGTCTCGGCTGATTGATTGTCGAGCCAGGCGACAACCGTCAGGTTTCTGCTTGGCTTCAGTGCTTCAGAAATGACATTTGTATCGAGAATAATCATTCAAAACTCGTTATCCGTGGGGGCTCCTGCTCTCGTTCAACTTTGAGATCATCCAACTTGTACTTATCACCAAATGCCGCCAACTCGGAGCCGATTTTTAGGCGCTCCTTCGGTCTTACTGCATTCTCCAGAATCGCACGCACTTCAGCTTCAGTGCTGCGCCCGTTTTGGGCAGCTCGCACCCGCAAGGCTCGATGCGTTTCCTCGGGCAAGTTTCTGACTGTTATTGATGCCATGATTGCACCTCTGAAAAAGTGATTTCGCTGTCATCAATGATATCACATTCTATCGGGTGATATCACAGGTGAAAGGGCTAGCGACGCACTCTACGCCTACCGTCGGAAAATCATTTCCAGATGCACACTCTCAAATCCAAGTCGTTTGTAAAAATGACGGCCTCGTCTGAAGGCCAAACCACTAACAGCACAAGATCCTCCGCCTTCACACATTCAATATCGTGCTTGCAAGCCCGCGTGGTGTGCGTATTGGATGCGGCTACCGGTCGCGAACAGTATATATTCGGAGGCATAAAGGGTGATGTATCTCTGGACCGGTCAGGCGACCGAAAGTATCTTGTGGCAATCGGCACCAAATTTGGTAGCAACTCCTTGGGCCATGTGCTTAGTTTTGCAGCTTGTATTTCAATTCAGCTGATTTGTTCTCGTATTCGGTCGCTTTGTCAGGTTGGGACTTTGCGCGCAAATAACGTGCGTAATGATCATATGCTTGCGCGACATTGGCGTTATCATCTTTCAGTGCCAGTCTTGTGTCTATAACCTTTTTGAGAACAAGCTCTGCTTTATCAGCCTTGCCGTGTTTGTCGTAAAGATCGGCCAGCGGAGGCAAATATTTCGCATAATCGAGACTGTTTGACGTGTACGCCTTTTCAACGGTTCTGATCGCGAGTTCGTAAAGCCTGTCTGACTCAGATGTATCTCCCTGTCGATCCCGGATTGTCGCTAGCCCGATTAAGCAATCAGCAACGCCTTTGCTGATTCGTTTGAAGCCGTCTCCATCTGTTGGACCGAGTTTAACTTCCTCGCATGACTTTTCCGCTTGTTTGAAAGCTGATTCTGCTTCTTCAAGATGCCCTTGCTTCAATTTACCTTGAGCGTCTGAGAGCTGTTCCTCCCAGTCATCGGCAAAGGCAGGTGCTGTCTGGCATATAAGACCACCGATAAGGAAACTAGCCAGTCCCAGGTATTTTTTCCTGCTCGTCCGCGTTTCTATTGAGATATGGCTGCGCATGTGCTCGGTCGCTCCATTTTTTATGCAAGGTCCCTAATTCCTTGTTCCTCGCAGTAAAAGAAACATGCGAAATGTTCACGGATTATTTCGAGACATAGAAAGGGCACATTATGAAGCTGTTTGCTATAAATGAGAGGCACCTGGACATTCTGTCGATGCTTGCTGCCGCCGTATCAACGGCCATTTTCTTTATGGCTTTGGCATAGGACTTGGTCCTCAATAATCTTGGGTACAAAGACGAAGAGCTAGAAGTGGCGCTTCGTTTTCTTTTGGAGGAGGGTACATGCGCGGTAATAACGGGTGGGGATCGATGCGGTCGGAAGCTAAAATAGCCCAAGCAATTGCTTGTGTGTTCTGCATGTGTTCAGCCACGCTCTTATGCAGCGCAGCACTGGCCCAAAATAGCGCGGATGTGGATCGCATAAATTCATTTTGGGACAATTTGGATAAGCGCTATCCTAATCTGAACAAGAAGTATCAAACGGGCGATATTCAGGTACCCGGAAAAATTCAGACGCCCGGCAATATCCAAATTCCTCGCGGGATTCAAGCAATCACAAGAAAATCAGCGCCCTGTACACAGCGTTTTGTCGTCGGGGCAGATACCCTTTTCGAATTTGACAAGTCCACGCTTACGCCATTCGCTGTCGAAACCCTTAAGGTCTTATCGCCAATGATTCAGAAGCTCGGTCCACATCCGGTAAAAGTGGAAGGTCATACCGACGGAAAGGGCACTGAAGAATACAACCAGACGCTTTCTGAAAAACGGGCCGAACGAGTTAAGAATTGGCTTCTAGAGAATCATGTAGCGCCAGTGGCTGCCGTCTCAACAGAAGGATTCGGAAAAAGAAAGCCGGTGGCACCGAATACTAAGCCCGATGGAAGCGATAATCCGCAGGGAAGAGCCTTGAACCGCCGTGTCGAGATCGTGGTCGACACATGTAAGAGTGTCGAGGATCTCGCAAAAACTGCTGATGGCACTGCTACTCCGGCAGGAACGGCAACGGGAGGAAGCGAACAAAGTTCTACTGCCGATCCCAATTCGGGACCCGCATCTCTTGCCGGCGTTAGCGACGACGTAATAGCCTCTTCCAGTTCTCCGGGAAAGCTTGGCTTGGATAGCTCTGATTCAGGCAGCATGAATCTGACGGGAAGCGTTGATAATTCCATTTGGCTGCCCTACACCAATGTCGTCTCCGCGGAGGACATGAAGAAGAACTACGCCAGCATGAAGATAACGCCATTCAACAACCAAAGTCTCTATTTTGAGATATCGCTGCCTGCCAACTGGAAGAGCAAGGAAATTGAAGTGCCAGCCGATGTTCTAAAAAACGATTCGACTACACAGGTTCCATTAGCACAGTTGGAGCCTGATACCGGTAATGCGATAGTGGAAGTTCGTTACTTGCGTGTTCCGGAAGATGTGCCATTGTCTCGATTTATCCAGAAGTATGCAGATGCATCGGACTACAAATTGGTAACAAGGCAGCATGCGCAGTTCAGTGAGCGAGAAGTTGAGGATGCGCTTTTGCGGAAACCGGCGGGCAGTTTTGGAAATCAGTTAACTAGATTGACTGCACTGAGGAAAGGACCTCTGGTGCTGTTCGTCGCCTCATCTTGCCCTGAGAAAGAGTATGAGCAATGGAAGCGCATCTTTGCTGCCGCTGCTCTAACGTTCAACCCATCAGGCAAATAGAAGCTGTCCAGAAGAAATACAGAACAATACACTAAAGAAATGGAGTAACAAAGATGCTGACAAAACGAGTCCTGGTGAAGACTTCTCTGGCTGTATTCCTGCTTGTGGCGGGTGCTTCTGGGGCAATAGCGGCAGTTTCATCCAAACCATTTGAAGCAGTAATTGAAAGCTATTCTTCTGGTACGCCGACTAAAACGCACATCTGGAACGATGGGAAGGGGCACCAGCGCTCTGAAACAAGCATTAGTGGCATTAACAGTATATCAATCTCCGACTTTCCTAATAAGATGATTTACGCAATTAACGATCAAGCACGAACAATTACCACAATGTCGATGAATGCTACTAACAACGATCAGGATCCATCAATTAAGTGGACTCCGATCGGTGCCAAGGTTATTGATGGACACCCGTGCCAGGGAAAACGGGGAACTGTTGGCGGTGCACAAGTTGAGATGTGGGAAGGTACCGACATCGGGTTCAGCGTTCTTGTTGTGACCAATGGCAAACCTACACAAAAGCTCTTGACTTGGAAGCCTTATACTCCAAATCCATCTCTCTTTTCTCTGCCCGTTGGATATCAAAAAATTGACATGAATGCGCTGATGAAGGGCATGCCGCAAGGACGATAGTGCAAATGATAAGTGCGGGGAAGTCTTTCGATTTCCCCGCACTTATGCAATATATAGTCAACTGATTTAGTCGTCGTCAGTTTTCTTCTCGGCTTTCTTATCAGCTTTCTTTTCGGCTGCGCCGGAGGAGTCTGACGCTTCCTTCTTATCAGATTTGGAGGCTTTTGCGTCCTTTTCTTCGCAGCAATCGTCTCCGCCCTTTTCTGCCTTCTTACATTCGGCGCTACCTTTTTTGCAATGTGGATGAGCAAGCGCAGGTCCGATCGAAACAGAGCTTGTTAACACTGCAAGAGCGACGAGGGGAATCAACTTCTCCATCTTTTATCTCCTAAGACTTCACCTGTTGAAAGTTCTTCCCAGAAAACGATGACATCTCCCTTGTGGGAAGCCAATTTTCGAAAGTTTCATTTTTTGATTAGATTGTGTCAGTCAGTCTAATAGCTGGTTGATCTGAGTTTTGCCTTTGCTCGATCAATTATATGTTCGAGTTTTGCTTCGCCAATGTCATCAATGGAAGGAGCCACCTCAATTGGTCTGAAAACTTCGTCATACCATTTATGATCTTCAAGAAGCTCTTCCCAATTCTGCAACTGGTCCCATTCGCCGTCATTCAATCCAAGCAGAAAGCGAGCCCGAAAAGGATCTACCCCTTCCTTCTCAAATACAGGAACTCGAAGATCTTGTCCGAGTCCTGTGTCGAAGTGCACGTTTCCGCTTGAATCTAGATCGACATCGCAATAAATGTCATACTTGCGGATCAGATTTTGTGCCTCTTCGACGTAGCTGTCGTGTCTGCGCTTGCCTTTCTCAGTTAGTTTATATCCGGCTGATTTGACGTCGATTTCAATAAAACCGGATTTTTCTGCTCTAGAGATAACTCCGGTTAATTCGGGTATTTCCTTGGTCACATCGACATGTTTGCCAATAGCAAGTTGGTGTAGAAAAAGCAAATTCGCAAGCTCTTCGATGGAAACTCTTTGCCCGTCAGCGGCGCCTTGAGAGTCTGCATTACCGACGTCCTCGCTAATCGATCCTCCGTAAACGACGAGGTCGCATCGCTTATATTCAATGTCTTCTTTCTGGGCTGTGTTGAAGGCTTTGCCGATCGGAGCATCAGGATTCAGGTCGTTTCCATTTGCTTTGAAATTGACGTCTTCCCTGATGAACAAACCGTCTGCATCCTTATCAAAGATCACTTGCTGCAGCGATTTGAGCTCCCCGACCTGTCCCTCCGGTAATATGCCTTTGCTGACCAGGCTCTCAGGATCGTTGGTTCCAATGATGTCGAAAACGAAATCAATGGCTGTTTTTGCAACGTCGGAATCTTTTAGAGACAGCACAGCAAGGTGGCGCTGAGCTGCGTCACTTACTTTGAGCAAGTATTCCATTTGTTATCGTCTCCTGCCGCCCCAGCTGCGCCCGCCTGATCGGCGTCCCCCCCAGCTGAAGGATCTTCCGCTGCCGGATGATGTACCCCACCCTGATGAGCTGGAGCTAGATGATCCGCTGTTCCATGTGCGCTTGGTGCTGCCTGTTTCGCTCGAGAAGCCGCTGCTGCCAAAACCCTTCTTGCTTGCGAAACCGCCGCCGAATTTTTCTTTGAAACGACTGGTGAAGCTCTGGTTAGCTGCTTTTTGGGTGCTGAAGGTTGGGCTGGTGCGGAATGTATCGCGGTGATCGCGCAAGATCACGGTTTGGTTGTAAGGCGTGGAATAGCGCCCGCCCCAGCTGTTCATCATGTGCGAGAGTACAAGCATTTGGACGATCGGATTGCCTAAGATGCTGTGGTGTCCCTCGTAATAAGGTACGCCGCTCGTTCCAGAGACACGATAAGGCAGTTGGTCGTTTGTTACGTCGCCAGTCTGCTCGATGCTAAAGAGCTTTTCTTCGCCTTTTTGGAAGCCAGGTTCTTTTTTGTCGTCAATGAATCCGATTACTTCCAATTTGCCGGTTTTACGATTTGCATCGATGGATACGACTTCCTTGCCTTCGTAGATTTCGTTGACGCGTTTTTCAAATGCCGTCATCCAAGAGCTGAAATCAGTTGCCTTTGTGTCCCAGAATGCTTTCTGGACTTCTTCCAGATTTATTTTTTGCTCTTCGCCTTGAACTTGCGATGATACGTATCGCTCACTGCGCTGCTCTGAAACTCCGCATGCCGTCAAGCTGAGTCCGACTGTGAGTACTGACAGAAACGTCGCCTGTATTTTTTTCATCATTCCTCCAGTAGCATCCGGATAGAAATCTTCCCTCATCGGCTACTGACACAATTCTATCCAATTTTAGGGTAATACCTTTAATAATATTTCTCAGGAAACCGCCATATGGCTTAATTTCGGACCGGATGGGCTTTCTTCTATGTGCAATTGGCTCAGAGGAGTCTAGTTAATGTTGTTAACGTAGTCGACTTAAGTATGGTCTTGCGCAGTCAAATTGAGGTCTAGTCATCGTTTTGCGGAATATGTAAGAACCAACATCAAAAGCGGTTGTCAAAGGACGCATTTTCCATCAGCTGTGTCAGTGGAATTCGAGGAAAGTTAAGGATTTACGATTAAGGGGTGCAGCATTGGGTTCAATATTAATTGGTCGACTATTGAAGGTTTCAGGAAGGCAAACGGCTTCGTCACGCTTATGATACCGTATATGGTGCTACAGATTTTGTGCGAACCTAATTGGAATTTCCAGAATTCTTTTTCGGTCGCCAAAGAGCTGAGTCCGGGTTGATAAAGAATCAATGCAAGTTCGTGACCGTGTTTAGTCGAGCGTAATACTCAATTCATCCATGGCATCTTTCAGACCGGCGCGCATGCGTTCGCAATAATGCAATGCCATGATCGCTTTGTCGATGCGTAGGCGCCCGAATCGGATGTATTCCTGACACTCAGCTGCTGCCTCAAGCGTCTTTCCTCCAATTTTGCCTGCAGAAACTAAGATCTGCCCGAGGTCGCCGCCATGTTTGGATTTCACTTTAGTAGCTGTCTCGATGTCAGCCTCTGACACCAAGCCCGATTGCTTGAGCAGGTCGATGATTCGACCCATTGTTGCAGCATCAACACCTGGTTTACTGCCTGATTGAGCACCGGCTGTAGCTTGTCCAGGATTTCCTTGTGGCTTGGCGCCACTTGGCATAGGTTTCTTAGCCTTTTCGGGATTCTTGGCCCATTCAATAACTGCGTCATCTAATTGTCCGCCCAGCTCACTGGCTTTCTTTAATGCCAAGATGGCTTGCGAGTCAGTCAGTTTTCCGTCTCTAACCATCTCCTGCAGTTTAAGTCCTGCGTCCAGGCAGCGTTCAGGTACTATGCCTGCCTCAACGAACAAGTGGCCAAGTAATAGATTTGGCTGTCCTTTGTTCAATAAGTCGATGAAATTCGTGAGTTCCGGCGTCGGATAGTTTGGCGGAGCGGAACTTGGTGCAGGACCCGGCGGTGGATTCCAAATTGGAGCCTGTGCCGGTTGCGCTGCCGGTGCCGGCGGTGGAGCTCCGTAACCAGTTGCAGGGTAACCCTGAGGTGGTTGTGCATATGGAGCTTGCGCCGGGTATGGAGCCGGTTGCCCGTAGGGCTGGCCCTGATACCCACCTTGTGCTGGCGGATACTGTTGCGGCGGTTGCTGATATGGGGCTTGATATGGAGCTTGCTGCTGAGGATAACCCGCCGGGTTCTGGTGCTGCGGTTGCGGCGGCGGTGGCGGTGGCGGAGCTTGCTGGTAGCTCGGAGTCGGTGTCTCTGTTTGAGCCGGAGCACTTTCTCTGGGTGCTAATTCCGGCGGCATCTGAGTTGAAGAACCCATCCCCTGTGGCTGGCACGCCATAACGACCATATCGAAAACTAAATCCAAATCGCTCTGTGGAATCGACCAAAGAAGATTTCCATCTGCTGCTGTCATGGACCAAACTGTTTCATTTGCACTGTGATCGAACTGACAGGTTATGGAGAACGTTTGTGAGGAAGAGTTTGGTTTTATCGGCAACTCGATTATCGTG
Organism: Candidatus Obscuribacterales bacterium; assembly: GCA_019747875.1. Lineage (GTDB taxonomy): Bacteria > Cyanobacteriota > Vampirovibrionia > Obscuribacterales > Obscuribacteraceae > JAIEPM01. The sequence continues at coordinate 16,512 of JAIEQI010000166.1, read as the reverse complement.
CCACGCATTCTTTGTGCATTGGTAAATAAGGTGACCACATCTTCTTGCTTCGGAGCTCGCTCTACGATGGGCATTTTGTGTCGAAGCGGTTGATTTGACTGTTGTGGTTTTTGGGGCTTAAACATCTGCGTGCCGGTCCTGGGCAAATTATCAGAAACGCTAAAAACAGCGGACAATTCCGTTATTCCCAGAATTCAGGTAATAGCGCACGTCCTAACATCATGATACATGGGTCTGATACGCTTCGCAGGTTCGGTGGGCTATCGCGCCTCTCGCCTGCGCCGCTTCTAAAAAAACGCTTCGAGTGTAGGTTCGCAGGGCGGTTGACCTCTTTACCTCCGCTTGTGTGCCTAATTGTGAAAACCTTACCATGCTGCCGTTATACGTCCGTCTGATTGTCTAAAACAAGGCGCCCAGCATAAGCTCACCCGGATGAGGTTAATGTTGGACTTTTTGAGGGTGACTGGAATCTTGATAAGGGCTTGGGTTTCTGGGTCCAACTTCGTTTTCAATAGTCGCATCTCTGCGTCAAACTCTGCTTGGATGGCTGCAACTTGTTCTGCCAGCATGTCACGAGTTTCCTGCGCCTGGCTCACTTGAGCGCGCTTTCGCGAAACTTGGCTTGCTTTACGGACGGCTGATTCGGCGCGTCTGATATTGGCGCGCCTTCCAACGAATGCATCGAAAATGGAAGCTCCAACATTTGTTGCAGCTTCGAATTCCAGGGCGCGCTGTTGAGCAACCTGATTGCTGACGTTCATCTCGGCCAGCTCATATTTATCGTGCAATGATTCAAGTTTGCTACTGTACTTCTTGGACAGCTTTGCCAACTGCTCATCTCTTTTCTCGCGAGACTCCTGAGAAAGTCTGATTCGGAAGTCTTTTTCCGATTCGTGTGGTTTTGAAACCTGATCACTTATAGGGCACTTGTAAAGCTCCAAAATCTTGTTTGCCACCAGCCATGCCACCAGGTCAGCTGACCACTGCTTATAATTGGAAGCCACAGTTGCTTCTGGTGGCAATGCCGAAAAAGCTATGTTTTCTTCAGCTTGCGTTCTCAGCGAGTCTGCACCAAATTTAGTGGCAAAACTTTTGTCGAATCGAACTGGGGGGTTCTCATTTTTTATCAGGGTCAAGAGCGTGTAATTTTCCAAATAGTCGAGTGCGGCTTTACTTTCGCTGTAGCGCAACTGCAAGGAGGCGAAGAGCATCGGTTTGTAGATAAGACTGCTTCCTTCAGGAATAGCCTTTCCTACCGGCGCAAAGAATTGCGATATTTCGGGCGGCAACAAGGGTGGTCTGGAAGAGCTTTTGCTAGTGGTATCATCACTTTTTATGTTTTGCTTCTTTGGGGACAAGGTACTGGAGCTTCCTGTTTCTGCTGAGCTAGAGCCAGGCGCAGCGGTATTTGAACCGGTAGTTGAAACTATGCTCGATCCATTCGAATCGCCTGCAAGCATGCTTTTCTTCAGAACTTTCATTTGTGCACGCGAAAGCGGTCCCCGCAGATAGGAGAGACTGTGTCTGGTCTTGAGCAGGTATGGCTCACCTTCGTGTACGTTGTTAACCAGAAACACCTGCTTGCTCAATCCGGAAATGAGTTGATCAATCTGTGTTCTGTTGAACGTCCCGCCGCTGGCACTGGCGGCTCCTTCTAGCCCATCGAGAACTCTAAGCTTATCGCGTTCGGTTTGCAAACGACCGATGAACCACGTGCCCGCATTGCCCAGTGCTTTGTAATCGAGATCAACTGGATTCTGGGTTGCAAGCACTAAGCCCAGACCAAAAGCTCTCGCCTGTTTTAGCAATGTCAGAAGCGGAGTTTTTGATGGAGGGTTAGCGACAGGAGGTAAATATCCCAATAGCTCATCCATATAGAATATTGCTCTTAAGCTCGACGTGCCGCTTTGTTTTCGCGTCCAAGCCAAGAGCTGTGTCAGAAATAGTGAAACGAAAAACATGCGTTCACTGTCGGAAAGATGCGAGATTGAGATGATACTTACGCGATTCTTTCCGTTTGAGGAATAGAAAAGTTTATCGATGTCTAGTGACTCGCCTTCCATCCAGGCTTCAAAACCAGGAGCCGCCAGAAGATTGTTGATTTGCATTGCCAACTCATATCTGTCTTTGCTGGAAAAGAAACTTTCAAGTGGAATTGCACCAAATTGACGTATTGGTGGATCCTGGATCTTGCCAATCAGCAAATGAAGATCAAGATCAATCCCCTGTTTCCACGTGTGGTCGAGAATCGAGGAAAGGAGGATGTGTTCTTTGCTCTTGAGAGGATCGCTGTCTATTCCGAGTAAAGACAGAATGCTTGTTGCTGTGCTGGAGATCTGTTCTCGCAATAACTCTCGATCTTCAACAATCTCCTCATCCGGACATGCAAAAGAGCTAACGATTGAAAGCGGAATTGCTGCAGTGCTCGCCGGTGTATAGACCGCAAACTCTGCCGATTCTTTTAGCTTCTTGATGCGCGCTTTGTCCTGATGCCACAAGTGCAGTCCGTCGCTCCATTTTGTTGCTTCACTTTCTGCAAGCTTTTCGGGCGAAACTTGCTTTCGGCGGGCCTCATCAGCGTCGACCCATTGTGCAAAATCTGCGCCAGAAAGTTCAGGGAAGGTGAGGAGCAGGTTGGACAGATCCCCTTTTGGATCAATTGCTAGAACAGGAATGTTATCGATTGCGGCTTCCTCAAGGAGGTCGATGCCCAACCCGGTTTTTCCGCTACCGGTCATTCCTACTACAACGGCATGGGTCAAGAGGTCTTGGGATTCATAAAGAACAAGTTCGTTTGTGCAATCGCCCTTGGCAAGATCGAATTTCTTGCCAAGATAAAAAACGCCAAGTTGTTCGTAATCCATGCCTTGCCTGCTCCGCCAGGTTTAATTCATCTTCGCTACTAATTAGCTCCGAATGAACAATGATAACGCGCTATCGAATAAAATATGGAGAATCCGTCTCAGACTCCGAAGATCCTTTGTGCATAATGTCTTTCTCGCATTAAATAGTGGCTCAAGCAGTCTAAAAGCAGCAGCTTTCGAGTTTGATCCAGGCTCCAAAGATGCAGAAGCGCTGCAAGACGTCGTTCCAATTTGGATAGCGTCAGAATCGGTGGATCTGTTGACTGCAAGTGAGGAACAGTGTCAGTCGATTCTGGCGAAATTAGTTCTCGATTTTGAACACAAATGTGGAATCGCACGCAGTGACATTAAACTCATTGCTCACAGGGTCGTTCATGGTGGCGACAAACTTCGCAAGCCGGTGCGCGTTAGCGCTGAAATTGAATCGCAAATTGAGAGCCTCTGTGAACTTGCTCCGATTCATAATCCGATCGCGTTGAAAGTTATTCGCTGTTCCGCAGTTCTCTTTGGTGGTACACCATCCTTTGCGGTATTCGACACTGCTTTCCATTCGACGCTGCCGGAGTTATCTTACGTCTATCCTGTTCCCTACAATTGGTATGAGGAATTAGGAATTCGCCGCTTCGGATTTCACGGCATCAATCACAAGTATTGCTCGGAACGAGCCGCTTCGATTTTGCAAAATCGTGACGGAAACTTGAAGATGATCATCTGTCATCTTGGTAACGGTTGCTCAATAAGTGCTGTCGGAAATGGAATCAGTATTGATACAAGCATGGGTTTCACACCGCTGGAAGGGCTTATGATGGGCTCACGGAGCGGATCCATCGATCCCGGCATTATTTTTTATTTGATCAAGCAGAAAAATATGAATCCCGAACAGATCGAAAAGCATTTGAATGGTAAGTCCGGATTGTTTGGCGTATCTGGAATTAGCAAGGATATGAGGGAAATAGAGAAAGCCGCTAAGGCGGGATCTTCACGCGCTAAATTGGCATTCGATTTGTTTGTCTTGAGGGCTGCCAAAGAAATTGCCGCCATGTGTGTAAGTTTGGATGGGATAGATGTTCTCGTTTTCACAGCTGGAATTGGCGAACATTCAGCGTCAGTTCGCTCCGCAATTTGCCAGCGCCTGAAATTTATCGGGGTAGAAATCGATTCTCGGTTGAATTCTTCTGACACCACAGATGATGTTATTAGTGCTCCTGAAAGTGCGGTGAAAATCATGCGCATTGCGGCTAATGAAGAGAAAGCAATGCTGCAGGAAGTCCTGAGGGCTGCCTTGTAGAGAGTGACTTCGGTCTCCATACACGGAACTGCGTAAACGGAATGACGAGAGATTCATGAGCCTAAATCTCTAGATTTCACGAAATTGTCAACTCGACAAAGTAATCTTTTCAATTCAAGCTATTACTCCATATTGAACGAACTCCGGAACTGGCAACCGAGCAACGCCAGATCCGGAGTTCTTTTTTGCTGTCCTTTGCATATTATCAATGTTGTCATACAGTGCTAAGACGTCACTGCCCTTACTCTTGAACCCAGCGAATTGATATGATTCTACGTGCGAATGAATGATATCTTTCTGTTCGCAATAGGCGCTTTAAAGCGACTCGTTGATGCTTGGAGCGCATTGCATACGCCCATAAGTGATTGAGCGGCTCTGATTGGAAGATGAGGACGAAGGTATGGAAAAGAGGCAATTCGGCAAGACCGACATGATGGTTTCTGTGCTCGGCTTTGGTGGAGCCGAAATTGGCTTTCAAGGGGTGTCTGTAGCAGATGTTGAAACCATCTTGAACAATGCATTGGATGCAGGACTCAACGTAATTGACACTGCGGAGTGCTATGAAAACAGTGAAGAGATGATCGGCAAAACCGTATCCGGTCGACGCGACGACTATCACTTGTTTACTAAGTGTGGTCACGAAAAGTCTTATGAGAACGGAGCCTGGGGGAAAAGTCAGATTCTCTCAAGCATTGACAGAAGCCTCAAAAGATTGAATACAGACAGGTTAGATCTCGTGCTTCTTCATAGTTGCAGTGAAGAAGAGTTGCGCAAAGGCGAAGTGATTGAAGCTTTGCAGGAGGCGAAAGCCGCAGGGAAAACGCGCTACATCGGCTACAGCGGAGACAGTTCCGCGGCCCTCTATGCTATTGAATCCGGTGCTTTTGATGCGCTTCAAACTTCTGTCAATATTGCAGACCAGGAAGCTCTTGAACTGACATTGCCAAAGGCTCAAGAGAAAAACATGGGTGTAATTGCAAAACGTCCAGTTGCAAATGTTGCCTGGAAAGAAAAGACGAAACCAGAGTATTTCTACATTCAAGAGTATTGGGAGCGATTTCAAAAACTCAAGTACGATTTCATCAATGGCAATCTCTCAGATGAAGTAAGCAAAGCCCTTCGATTCACGCTGAGCGTTCCGGGAGTACATACTGCAATTGTTGGTACAACACAGAAAAAACGCTGGCAAGAAAATGCAAAAATGCTGGAAAGTGGAAGGCTGCCCGAGAATGAATTTCAAGCTATCAGAAAGAGGTGGAGCGAAATTGCACAACGTGATTGGGTGGGACAAATCTGATGACTAAGCGTTCGAACTTTGTAAGAGCGTTGCTTGTTTGCACGGTTTTTGAATCGATTTGTGCTTTCTTGGCGAGTGCTCCGGCATTTGCTGATCAACTTGTAAAAGATCAAAATGGATCTGTCTTCATGGAAGAAGTGGCGGATCCGGCTCCGAAGGGACAGGTCATTCGCGGCGAGAGCGGATCCGTTTTTATGGAAGAGCACCCGGGTCCTAAAAAGAAAGCTCCCGCTCCGAAGGTTCCACCAATAGATTTTTCCTCTCTAGGTGTACCAGTTGATCCTAAAGGACGAATCGTTCCCTTGATTCAATCGGAACCAGGTGGGGTCTTGCGCAATTCCAGCCGAATTGAAGTTGAGTACACTCCTCCTGCTGTGTACGTTCCGTACTATTCACCTTTCATGGCTCCATATTCCATTCCTCAAAGCACGCCTTATGGTGTGATTCCGAGGACAGTTTACTCCAATCCCTTGTATGGATATTTTCCGGTCCCACTCGGTTTGCCGCGATACTTTAGCAGCTCTTCCGATGATCCACCCGGCTCGTTCAATTATCAGAATTCCGGCACTTTTTACAATTACCCGCCAGTGTTTCCAGGTCCTTATTATGGTGGTGGTTACCCATTTAATCGCCTCTCTCCTGGAGGTATGTTCTCTCCATTTGGTCCCACTTCACCATTTACGACGGTGGCTCCTTTTGGAGGCTCACCCTTTTCTTACTATCCTTCATTTGGACCTTCCTTCGGAGCAGGGCTGCCTTTTGCCGCTGGCATGCCATTTTGGGCGGGTCCCGGCAGCTCGGTTTGGTCCCCGCGCTGGCGAGCACCTTGGAGTTCGCCCTGGAATTCTCCATCGGGCGGAAGCTTTTACATACCCCAGGTCACACAGTTTCAGCAGCAAGGAACGATTACACCAATTTTCCCGAAAAATTTGGATGACTGATTCCTAATGAAATCGTTAAAAACCCGAATTTTGGAACAATCAATTTAGAATTATGTCTGTATGCTTGTGTTCTCTAGAGGATGCAGAAAATGGCAATGATTGGACGAATGTTCCTATTCTTTTTGGTAAACGCTCTTGTGGTCGTCTCTATGTCGGTCCTAATGAGTGTGTTGGGTGTTAAGCCTTACTTGAATCAGTATGGCTTGGACATTCCGAGCCTCGCGATATTCTGCGTCATTTGGGGCTCCGGCGGAGCCTTTATCTCGCTGCTTATGTCTAGGGCCATAGCTAAGTGGTCGTGTGGTGTGCAACTGATCTCACCTGAGACGACTGATCCCTCATTAAGACAGTTACTCAACATTGTTTATGACCTTGCGCGCAAGGCTAATCTTCCGGCAATGCCCGAAGTTGGCATTTATGACTCACCCGATCCCAATGCCTTTGCCACCGGTCCGACAAAATCCAGGTCACTAGTTGCGGTATCAACCGGTTTGCTTTCTCGCATGAATCGCGCCGAAATTGAAGGAGTGCTTGGTCACGAAATCTCGCACATCGGAAATGGCGATATGGTGACGATGACCCTTCTTCAGGGAATCATGAACTCATTCGTCATGTTTCTTTCCCGTCTCTTGGCTTTCGTTCTCACCAGTGGTCGTGACCGCGATGAGGAGCGCGGACCTGGATTGATGTACTACGTCGTGCAGATCGGTCTGGAAATTGTATTTATGATGCTTGGCTCCATGGTTGTTGCCTGGTTCTCGCGCTGGAGAGAGTTCCGCGCCGATGCGGGCGGAGCCAAACTTGCCGGCAAGCAAAAAATGATTGCTGCTTTGCAAGAACTACAACGCACATATGAACTTGTCGACGTTTCCGCTAAGCCGGCGACTGTTCAAACATTACAGATCTCATCCAAGCCGGGCGGACTGATGAGGCTATGGTCTTCCCACCCACCGCTGGAAGAGAGAATTCAACGCTTGCAAAATGCTGACTATTCCCAGACAACCTTAAGTGGTCAAACGATGTAAACTCTTAGCTGGTTGTTCTAGCAGCGGAGTGTTCAGTGGCCGAGGAAGTTAACGCAGATCGGAGAGACGTCAAGATAGGCGAAATGCTTGTTTCCGTTGGAGTGGTAACGAGCGGGGACTTGCAGGAAGCAATTCAAATCGCCAAGCGAATGAACTTGCCAATTGGCAGAGTTATAGTGATGTCAGGTGTCATTACTGAAGGGAACCTTCAGTATGCACTTGAAGCCCAGTCTTTAATAAAAGACGGACTTCTTGACTATGACACAGCAATAAATGCTTTGAAAAATGCATATGCATCTCAAAGAAGTTTGCAGGATGCACTTGTGGACCTGCGCTGGGCGCCGCGCAAGGATGTATCGTCAAATAAGCTTGGTGAGCTATTGATGGACTCAAACATGGTAACCCAGGCCCAGTTGGACCAGGCTCTGCAAGCAAGTTTTGAATCCGGCATGCCTCTCGGTGGAACGCTCGTTCTCCAAGGAGTTCTCAGCGCACAGCTTTTGCCTATGGTTCTGAATGCTCAAGAGCATATCCGCGAAGGAAAGGTTTCGCGGACACAAGCCGTTGAGAATCTCAAATCCGCCTTGATGTTTTGGGCGACAGCGGAAAGTTCTCAATCAAAGGATGCAAGCGATAACCTTTATGAATATGGGCAAAAGCGATCTTCCGGTTTACTAACAAATGGGTCTGTTCAGACGACTTTTCAGCCGCCAGAATCTACAGCGCCAAATCCTGCATTAGAACAGCCTTCCTCTTCAATGCAAGCTAGTGCTGCTGCTGTGACAAGCACACCAGACACGACTTTAACTCCCAGCAAGAACATGGGTCTTGTGGAAATGATGCAGATGGCGGGATATTGCAATCGTGCTGATATTGATGCAGCGATTGAGAGGGCCCTTGCTAGTTCTGACATAGCGGCGAAGCTGTTTATGGCGACAGGCTTGTTGACGCAAACAAATTTGGACAACTTCCTTCGTTGCCGGGCCCTTCTTGTTAAAGGTGTGTTGCGCCCCGAGCAGGCAATCTATGCTTTGAGTGCATGCCGTATACGCTCAGTAAATTTGGGCGATGTCTTCGTTGAAATGGGAATCAAGACGTAGAAATTTTCCTTGGAGTATCAAATGAGTCAGAACGAAAATGGATCGAATAATATTATGGAGCGCCTCAAAGAGAGCACTGCTGTGATGCATGACGCCGCAGAATCCAGTCAATTTCAGGCACATCTGGCTCAGGGTAAACTACCAATCAGTTGTTATGCTGATTACCTTGAGCAGCTGTTTTTGATTCACAGAGCGCTGGAAGATTCTTTTTCCTTTCATCAAGGAAAGGGAGATCGCGCAAGCAGGATAGTTACCGAGCAACAAAGACAAAAAGATTTTTTGAACGAAGACTTAAAAGCGCTTGGCAGAAATGCAGAGCACGCTAAAAGTGTGCCATCGACAAAGAAGATTCTGGCAGAAATAGAACAGTTCTCGCAGTCCCAACCGTCTGCCCTACTGGGTATGCATTATGTACTTCTCGGTAGTAAACATGGTGGCAAGTTTATTGCAAAGACGTGCCAGGATTCGTACAAATTTTCTGACGGAGCTGGTGTACGTTACTTCGATCCTTATGGAAGCAATTTCATGCCTATCTGGAAAGATTTTAAAGAATCGATGAACCAATTGAACTTGAGTAAGCAAGAAGCCGACGAAATATGCAAAGCTGCGGGAATTATGTTCGCTACAATAGGTCAAATTGGTGCCGAACTAATGCCTGCGACAAAAAATGCATAAGCTGAAAGAACACTTACGACGACCTACATACGGCGCTTTGCTGCCAGTTGCTTAGATTCTTCGAAGATGGCTTCTGATTCGGCTTTCTTGCCAGTCTGACGAAGATAATCACCGTAGCTATTTAGAGCTTCGTACATAATTTCAAAGTCTTTCGGCATTTTCTCTCTGGCCAAATCCAGTGCCGCTTTTAGCTCCTCGCCTGATTCTTTGAAGTTGCTCTGATCGCGATCGAATTGTCCAAGTTTGAGGTAGGCTTTCACGAGCGGGCGCAAGCTGCGAACATTGTGCATGTCAGCTCCTTCTTTTCGAATCTTGAGCGATTCGACCAGCAAGGGTCTGACTTCAGGCAAGCGTTGCTGCAGCTCTAAGCAAACGGCCAGCATCGTTTTGAACTCGGCTATTTTTTGATGATTTGCCAGGTTTAGATGATCAAAGGTCGAGATCGCTTGCAGAAGTAATTTCTCAGCGTCGGTAAAAAGCGATCGTGCAATTAGTTTTCTAACGCACAACAAGATGACGTCTGCGTTGGCTTCAGCTTGAAGTTGATTCAGTGTGGCATCAACCGATGAATTTGATTTTGCACGCAAAGTTTCTAGCAACTTCTGCGCACGTCCGACTTCTTCCATTACCTGTTCGGTATTGACGGTCACAATTTCGTCGTTAGTTTTTTCCTGTTCTGCAAACATGCCGCATTTGCCGTATGTATCGGCCATAAGTGTAAGCGTGTCCAGAAGCCGTTTGTGATGATCGTCCATGAGTAGTGCGTTTTTCTTTGCGCTCTCCAGATTTTTTCTTGCTGCTTCAAAATCCTTCTGTTGCAATGCTTGTTGGGCTAAATACATCTGTATTTGCCAACCTAACCGCACATAGTTCGGACCGCGATCACCTTCTGGTCCTGGCCAAAATGCCAGGAACGCGACCGCAAATAGTAGAACCGGCAAGATTATGCCGGATGCTACGAGTAAGAGTGGAATGCGGCGTTTCGTTGTAACGATGCGCTGATCGCCTGTCAATTTTACCCGTTCGAAAGTTTTAGCTAAAAATGCTCGTTTTGTAGTTTCAGGCACCGCGCCTGGTCGGAAACCTTTGACGCCTGCTTCAAGCGCCGCATCCATCAGGCTCTGACGAAGAATAGCGACGTTCTGATAACGATCGGCAGGATCCTTGGCCAGGCATTTGAAGATAGTAGCCTCTACTTGCTCTGGAATTCCGGCTTCTGGCGCCGTTCTCGTGAACTCAGGTGGTGGTTCGTTTATGTGTTTGACTACGGTATTGATAAAGTTGTCGCCGATAAATGGTGGCACACCAGCCAATGTTTCATACATCAGGCAACCAAGCGAATATATATCTGAGCGGTGGTCTAGTTCACTGCCATTACACTGCTCTGGGCTCATGTAGAGAGGGCTTCCAAAGATCTCACCGGTTTGGGTCAGTTGTTGTTTCGCCTGACCGTCCTTCGGAATTACTTTTGCAATACCGAAGTCGACTATCTTTACCAGGACGGAGCCATCATCTTGCTTAATCAGTACCAGGTTGCTCGGTTTTAGATCGCGATGAACAATGCCTTTCTTGTGTGCATGTTCTAAACCATCGCATGTTTGTTTGAAGATAGAGATTGCATCGGCAAGGGTAAGCCTGACATCACGCTCTAATACCTCACCTAAGCTTTCGCCTTCGAGGCAATCCATAACGAAATATGCTTGACCCTTTTTCGTCATCCCGAAATCGTGAACCGTGACAATGTTCTGGTGTGACAGTGAGCTGGCTGCTTTCGATTCTCTTTCGAATCTCTGCACGGCTAATGGATCGCCAACCAGGTGTTCGTGCAAAAGTTTAACGGCGACAATTCTTTCCATGTATTTATGGCGTGCTTTGTAAACGACGCTCATGCCGCCCTCACCGAGGATCGAGATTATCTCGTATTTTTCGGCAAAAGTTGTTCCTACAAGAGGATCGCCCATGACGGGGATCAGCTCTCCCCCATCGTTGGGACAGCGTTCAAGCTGTGATGAAACTTCTTTGTTGCAAACGGCGCACACTTTAGCGCGAATAGCTGTTTCGCTCTCTTTCACGCCACTATTTTCGATATGGTCCACAAAATTGCCCTTTTGGCCCTCACTCATTCTAACGCTAGTTGGACTTTTGTTGACCCTCGGATTTGAACTTTCGAACCGGAAAAGCTCGTTTTTTTGAGCATTCAGAACAATAGAATAAGCATACCCAAGTCTTGGCAGCCTGAAACATCCCACAAATGGCGGATTCTGCCAGTTTTTAGTGCTGTCAAGCGAAAGGTTTGAAAGGTCAGAATTCGATGTGTAGAGCCAATCTGATCTTTTGAGAGCAATTTATTCTTCTCTTCTTCATAAGGTGACGCATGGCGTCAACCATACATCGAACTTGAAGACACAAACTGTAGGGGATAACAGATTTCCCGGAGTTCTCCCTGAACATCAGGAGCATGCTGGCGTTCGGCGCCCTTCAGGAAGAGCTTTTGCTCACTCTACTGAGTGATGACGGAACCGAGTGCTCGTAGCTTATCCTCTGCAACGGCTCGTCTTGAATCCCCTGGAGCAGCCAACTCGAGAAACCGGTTGTACTCCTTGACGGCGTTTTGCCGATCATTGGCTTTATCGAGAGCCCCAGCCAGCAAATAATGAGCATCAGAGTTTTGTGGGTTTTTATCCAGAACTGCCTGATATTCTTTGATACCTGATTCGGTGTCACCCTTGATAACGAAGAGGGAGCCGAGCTTTAAATGAGCACTTGCTAGATCCGGATCTAATTTCACTGCTTCCTTCGCTTCTAGCAAAGCATCTTCGGTGCGTCCGTCCATCGATAACAAAAACGACATGCGATCGTGAGCCAGCGCATTGTTTGGATACAGGACCAGGGTCTGGTCGATCAGCTGCATTGCCGTTTGGCGATCACCTGAGGAGATGCATTTATCTGACAGCGCCATTAATACCATGCGGTCTTTTGGATTGAGCACGTATGCTTTTTCAAGGGCTTTCTTGCAATCTTCAGGCTTTCCTAGCTTGTCTAAAATCCTTGCATAATTTGTCAGATAAAGAACGTCTTTTGGCTTTTGCGACAATGCCTTGCGCATTTCAGTCTCAGCTTCAGCCCATTGTCCTTTCATGCTTAATGCAACTGCGTAGTCTGCGATTGCATCGGTCAATTCCGGATCTGTGGAAATTGCTGCTTTGTACTCTTTCATTGCATCATCGAGCTTGCCAGCAATAACGGCGCGATTGGCTTCCAAATAGTGTGCCTCAGCTCCGACGAAATTCAGCACCGATTGGGGAAGTCCTTCTGTCTCCTCAACAGGTACGCATCCAATTACAAGATCGTTTCCCTTCCAATCTGACTTCAATTGTGGTGTTTGGCGCTTTCCTCCAACCATGCGATAGAGAGAATCGTATTCAGTTTGCTTCCGTGTCTTTGCAAAAGCCTCATCAAGAGACACCAATCCATCTTTCTCCTTCAGTGCACTGATCAAATTCTCTGAGAATAGATCCTTCCAACTCAGTTGATCGGCAGCGCTTGAGCTTAAGATCACAAACCCTTTACCTAGAGCAATTTGATCCAGATCCACATTCAAGCTGCTTGTGTCAACTTTCTTACCTGGAGGCCTCTTGTCTGAAGAACTTGATGTTTTGTCTTCAGAAGGAGTGCTTTTGGACTTTTGATCTTCCGGACCAGAAGCACTAGCAGCGCTGGTTCCTGTCGAACCTTTCGAAGTGCCGGATGAGGAAAGCTGTGCGTTACCACTATAAGCAGACTCCAAAACCAGCACAACTCGGTCTGACTTCACGTTTTCTTTCAACAATTGCATCAATGATTGGATGGACATACACGTTCCGTAGATGTTATCCAGTCTGCAATTGTATGAGCACAAATAACTGTTGCCATCAGTCGTTGGAAATGCTTTTGTTGCAATATAGACAACTACAAGATCGTCGGGACCTGCCAACCGGCCAAGCCACATCGATCCGATCGAATTGTTAATTGTCTGTTGGGAAGCTGCTTCATCTGTCAGAAGCCTTACGTGATCTGCTCTGAAACGACCCGCTTTAGGGTCTATAAGGTAGTCATAGAATTTCCTTGCTGTTTTAGCTGCATCGTCGGCTGAGTCAAGGCGAGAATCAGCAAATTTTGAAACGCCGATGACTACTGCCCATTTCTGCCTTACGGGACGGTTAACTCCTTGTTTGTTTGGATTGAGATCTTGGATCTTCGTAAAATTTGGCGGCGTTTGTCCATCGGCTAGCTGTCTAATTGCCGATGGATTTTCTCTCGATTCAAATGCTGTTGCAGTTGCACTACCATCTAGAAGTGCCAGGTATGCAAGCAAGGCGCTCACTGGAAAAGCGGGTTTTCTCATTTTTGGTGATCCAGATCAATATCGAGTGCAACTATGGATGTGGCTTTATCCGCGGCACCGGTCACCTTGACGGCGCTCGAGTTCGATACCGGAATGGCAGCGGTGTCAGCCGGGATGATTAGCGGATTTGGATCGTCCCAAGATATTTGCATTCTTGTTGGACAAAGATCTTTTGCACCGCTGCGATCAGAAGAAATAACTATGTTGGATGAATTCAAATACCGGTTTGTATTTGGATCTAATACGTTGGGAGAAAAAACAAGGCTGACTTTTTCTCTTCCTTCATGTTCGTCAAATTTGAGCCACGTTGCACTTGGCAGAGCGTAATCCATTTGAGGTTGAATCTTGTTGTTTTGTCCTGTTCGTTTTTCCGGAAACAGTAGTGCGTGGGACCCCGATGATCCCTGCTTCAACAATATGTATGCGTAGCCAGGCTGATTGCTCGTTATATGGATGCGAATCTCATCACCAGATTTAAAAGTAGTTTTATTGTTGCAGCGATAGCGTTTTCCATCGCGCATCAACTCGATCCAGTAAGAAATGCTTGCGGTACCAGATGCGGTGGTGGCGAGAATTGCATTACTTGCAGTCGAGTTTGTTGCTACTTTTGATGGTCCGGATAGATTTTGTGGACCATTAGCTAGTAGCTCGGAACTTGAGAGTGTGGCTGGTTTGTTTGACGCAAGGCGGCTCTCTTCGATTACCCCACTGTCTGGGCGCGCGGCAAGCTTTTTATTGAGCCATTGAGAAACGAACTTGATGTCATCGTTATTGAACTGGCCAAATTCAAATATCAAATGCTCGGCGGTGGTGCTGACTACTACCTGTTTATCCGTGGTCGAAAGGTGTTCCCAAACGTTCCATGTGCCACCTGGTCTCACCAGTTTGTCTTGGGCCCCTTGTATGATCAATACTGGCAATGTCTTGATGGCGCCTGCAGCTTCGTTGTTTTGATTCATGAATTTTTGAAATAGAAGCAGTTCAGCTGGGGAGAACTGTGCGCGGCATGCGGGGTCGCCATCCCAGCGCGCCTGCAAATCCGGCTTATCTGTTGCGTGAGTGACAACATGTTGGCCGACGTTGAACCTTTTGTTGAAGCCACCGAAAAGGACATGTCCACCAATCTTCAGATCGTCGCCAAGTCCGGACCAGCGATCTCCTGATGGAACCGATGAGATTAAACCTTGAACCAGTTCGGGATAACGTGCTGCTGCCTGCAATGCAATAGCACCGCCCATTGATTCACCCAAGAGGTAGATTGGGGTATTCGGTCGCTTCTCGCGTAATTTTAAAAGTACGTCTTTGATATCGGCAAATGCTTGTGGAAAATCGAGTTTGTCCTTACCTCCCAGGTACCATTCGCCGAAGCCTCGAATGTCAATTGCATGAACTTCTACTTTTTCCTTCGCCATAGCCTGGCCGAATTCGTCATATGTAGCCTTATGTAGACCTAGTCCATGTATGCAAAGGATTATCGCTTTCGGTGACGAAAGTCTTGTGCCCCAGGCGATTTCGGGCGGCGACTGCGAGATGCTGAGATAGTCTTGAGTTTGGTTTCGTTGTGAATCGTTAGCTGAATGTGTTGCTTGCAAGTCAAAGCCGTAAAGGCTGGCTAATAGGGACAAGGCTACTACTTGAGCCTTTGAACCAATCATTTTTCTGCTGACCATAGATTTGCTCTTTTTCACAGTAAGTTTTTTCGAGACAGATTCTAATTTTGAGAACATTTACGTTGACCATTTAAGCAGTTACGGCGGATAGCTTTAGATTAAATGCTGAGAGACCGCAAGTTCTGGAATAATAGCAAGTATTAGACAAGGGGTTTTGGAGTTCTTACGGGCTGATGCAAAATAACTTGACCGAAAAGCGCAATATTTTAGGGTGGTCTCTTGGATTGTCCGCGTTGATTCTTCCAATGGCAGTAGCAACTGTGGTACAGGCTGCAGACGGGGCCAAGAACCTTTTTTATCGACAAATCGAACAGCCGACAGCTCCCATCAATACCGGATTGCAATATTGGATTGAACTGAAACGTGGCGGCAAGATTCTAAACGTAAGCAACAAATTCGCTTTTAGGTCCGGTGACAAAATTCGAATCCACGTCAAGTCCAACATCGACGGCTATGCTTATGTGATGTTGCTTGAAGGAAGCCGGGGCGAGCAATCGGTGCTGTTTCCCGATCCGCAGTTTCACGATAATAATATGGTTCGCTCTAATCGCGATATTCCGATACCTGCCGAAGGGTACTTGGCTTTCGATCAAAATCCCGGTACTGAAAAACTGATCTTGTTGCTTTCAAGGACACAATTGGATGCTGCTAAATATGTCGCAGACAAGGCAAGAGCTCGTGTTCAAATCGCTGCCGTGCCTAATGGGTCAAAAGATCTAATTCCTGGTTCTGTGGTTTTGGCTTATGCAGATCAAGACAACGAAAAACCTGCTCCAGAGTCGCCATTGAAACCGACTCCGCCGTTCAATGACAATAAACCTGATTCGTCTATCGTTGCCAATAATGAATCTGCTGTGACAACCTTGATTCAAAAGAATCCGGAAGAGGTTCTTGCTGTTGACGTTGCATTGATGCATCAGCCCTGAGCGAGTTACTTTTTCTTGTCCTTTGCTGAACTGCAATTCGCACTTTGCAGTTTGCTTCGATCCCGGGAGCGCCGGCATCTTGCCGGCTTCGATCTTTTGATCGATTCGCTCTGCGGATTCGGTTCGATCCTGGGAGCGCCGGCATCTTGCCGGCTTCGATCTTTTGATCGATTCGCTCTGCGGATTCGGTTCGATCCCGGGAGCGCCGGCATCTTGCGGGCTTCGATCTTTTGACAGATTCGCTCTGCGGATTCGGTTCGATCCCGGGAGCGCCGGCATCTTGCCGGCTTCGATCTTTTGATCGATTCGCTCTGCGGATTCGGTTCGATCCCGGGAGCGCCG
>JAIEQI010000182.1 GCA_019747875.1 Candidatus Obscuribacterales bacterium | reverse complement strand
TCGCCACACTTACCGGACCGAAAAAATTGGTCCGGCGCTTTCGCTTGACCAACTCTCAAATTTTTTGCAACAGAGCCAAAATAGCAAACAAAAATGTACTGAAAAATTCGAAACACTAATCAGCAGGCTTGGCATTAGGGAAAACAAAAGTCTACGAACCAGACCAGAGCGTAGTTGAACTGCTTTAAAATGCAAAAAGTGCTTTAAAATACGAAAAGCGGGGTGGCACCACATACAGTGACACCACCCCGCCAAGTCAATCAGCCAAACCAGGCAGATTTACTTCTTCTTCTCTTCCTCCAGCTTGTGGTGGACGCTATTGAAGCGTCCGTAGGAAAGGTAAATGGCAACGCCGATCGCCATCCACCCGAGGAAACGCAACCAGGTAGTCCAGGGCAAGCTCAGCATCAACACGAGGCTGAAGATTGCGCCCAAAGCAGGCACCCAGGGAAAGCCCGGACAACGGAACTTGCGCGGGCGATCAGGCTCCTTATAGCGAAGGAGAATGACGCCACAGCAGACGACGACGAATGCCGCCAGTGTTCCGATGCTGGTTAACTCAGCAAGCTCGTTGATCGGAATCAGCCCCGCAGTGAGCGCGGCCACCGTTCCCCAGAAGAGAATCGAAACCACGGGTGTGCCGTAGCTAGGATTGATTCGACTGAAGATCGGCGCGATTAGCCCGTCACGGCTCATACTCATCATCACTCGGCTTTGACCGAAAAGGCAGACGATGAGCACAGAGGTGATACCAGCAATGGCACCAAGCGACACAAGCGGGCTAGCCCACAACGCGCCAATCTTCTCCATCACAAGAGCCATCGGTGCAGCAACGCCAAGCTGGTGATAGGGAACGATGCCCGTCATCACAGCAGCGACAGCGACGTAAAGGACGGCAGAGACAAGCAAGCTCCCGATAATGCCGATAGGCATATCGCGACTGGGATTCTTGCATTCCTCCGCTTGCGTGGAAACAGCGTCGAAACCGATGAAGGCAAAGAACACAACACCAGCTCCGGCAAGCACGCCATGGAAACCAAATGGCAGGAACGGCACGAAGTTGGAAGTCTCCACGTGGCTGACACCAATGGCGATGAAAAGCAGGATCACGGCCAGCTTCACGACGACAAAGATGCTCGTCATGCGTGCCGTGTGGCGAACGCCCTGAACCAGCCAGTAGTTGATCACAGCAATAATACCGACAGCCAAAATATCAATGCTGGTAATGTGCATCGCGGCCAAGACGCCATGGTAGATGCCGACTAGCATGCCACCAGCTCCAAGCACACGAAGCAGGATCTGCTTCGATTGCATGATTGCCATCAGACCAAAGCCAAAACAGACAAGACCCAGAACCACGTGATTCCAGGGCATGTCAGCGGGGGCCTGAGCCAACCAAGCAGGCAAAGTGAGGTCAACACCGCCAGGGAAGAGTCCCCATTGGTACATGACGTCAGCTTTACTGATCCACACTCCCAGGTCTTTGAGAATGTGCTGCATATAGGCGCTCCAGCCCACTGCCACGGCGCTTGAGCCGATGCAGTATTCGAGCAAGAGATCCCAGCCAATGAACCAGGCGACAAATTCGCCCAGCGTGGCAAATGCATAGGTGTACGCCGAGCCCGACTTTGGAATCATGCTCGCGAGCTCCGAGTAAGCGAACGACACGAAACCGCAGACGAGTCCAGCAAGAACAAACGACAAGATGATGCCAGGGCCGGCATTGTTGGCAGCAGCCACACCGGTGAGGACAAAGATGCCCGTGCCGATAATCGCGGCGACACCGGCAGCAAAGACATCCCAGGCACCGAGTTCGCGCTTCAAACGCGGCCCGTGCCCTTCCTCATCATCCGCCAGCTCGGAAATGGTCTTCCGGCTGAACATCTGTTGCAGGAGTGCTTTCATGAATCTCCTCTTTTTCTTGTTGAAACTGATGCCGAATCCGCCCGGAATCGACATCGGTAATGTTCAGAGTTCAACGCACAACGTGTGCGAAGCCAAACTCGAGCTCATCTTTTGCGAATCGCGATGAAAACACGGCAAGCACCTGGACAGAAGGTCTCTCCAAAGGGCGTGTCTAAATGTGCTTTCAGCGAGATTGGTAAGGGCGAAAGATGACTAATCGAGTGGGGAAAATTGGCACCGGAAAACTAGCGAAAGCGGGCGCTCTAATCAAGCTTTCCGGATTTTGGCTTCATTTTTTGCAAAGAGAGTTTGCTCACGCAGCTTCGCGAACCAACGGATGTATTTTCAGGTTTTGAGCACTTGAAAACAGCGCGTCGCTGGCGCTCCAAATTGGCTCCTTTAGTTAAGGCCAAAGATGTTTTACATCGGCGAAAGGCGACAGGATTTTTGGTGAAACCTCTGAGTGCTGTGCTGCAAGGGTTTCGGGCACACCCATTTTTGGCGAGCCGGGTTGTCATGGTCAAACATGTTTGACGTCGACCCGTCGAATGAAAAACCACATGAGCAGGCAAATCCGCACACGCACGCATAACAGCTCAAGGAATGCAGGCACCAAGATTGAAGTCTATTTTCCTTACAAAATGCACACCCTGACAAGCTTTTCTAGGTCATTGCGAGTTCGCATCCGAAAATTACCAGACCAAAATGTTACATGGCGTAGTATCTGACTTGATTTTTAAAAGCCGGCAAGGATGCGCCACCGAAAGGGGGCATCCTTGCCGACAAGGTTTGATAGCGTTTTTTTTGTTGCGAAGCTATTTAGTGCTTCGAGGCTTTCGCCTCTTCGGCTTTCCATTCAGCAAAGACTTCAGCAGCTCGCCCACCCGGCTTTGCGGTGTAGAGCGGGTCGAAATCATGCTGGACGCCTTTTGCTTCGACAAAACCGTCGATCTGGCGGTTGTCCTTTCCAAGCCGCTTAGCAGTAATTACTTGTCCTTTCTCATCGAGGACAAAACGCGAACGCGTCCCATCCTCGTTGGCTTTGAGCTCCTGCTGAACGAACGGCTTGTATCCGCCCGCAATTGTCAGCACGCGCATGACAGTATCTCCGTCATCGCCAAGCACAAGCACCTTCTGTAAGATTCGTGCCACGGCCGCGATGGATTGTCCTTCAGGACCGCTCTTCTGGTAATCGTAGGACTCATAGAGCTGCCTGAAGTCCAGAGTGCCGTTGGCGCGGAAGTAATCTACTTGCGTGGCGCCCGTGCTCGATGTTAACGAGCTGCGAAGCGTGCCGGCTTGATCGAACACTTTCTCGGATAACAGCACGCCGGAGGCGTTCTCCGTCCGAGCCAATTGAAGCGTGCCATCCTGCCGGTAAAACTTGCTGGAGCGAACGCCTTGTTGGCGACTCTCCTCGACCACAGAAAACACCTGCTTTCCGCCAGCCCAGTAAACAGTGGTGACAGAAACAGCATTGCGATTGACAGATTCCGTGCGCCAGATGGTCGAACGGTCAGACGCACGCAGCTCGAAGCCTTCGGTAAGTGTTTTTCCGTCCGCCGCAAAACGCATCGTCTTGCGCAACGAACCATCGGCGAAGCGGTAAATAGCTTCCTGCAGTTTGCCCTTCTCGCCGAAGATCAGCTTGCCCGTCTCACCATTTTGGTAGCTGAGGTCAATCCAGCGGTCGAAACCGTCAGGTCCTTGGTGATGAAGGCGGGGATTCTCACCGGATGATTCCGGCATCAACTCCAGGTAACTCGTGCGAGCTTCAGGTAGTACCGGTGTTGCCGGGTCGCCTTGCATATGAAGATAGCCCAAAGCAAGCAGTAACAGCGCTCCTGAAAGGAGCGACCAAGTGAAGATGCGCATAGCATTCTCCATTCTGCTGGTTGCATCATGCAACCGTTTCAAAGCTCAGATCTGCTCACCTGAAACCGTTAACCCACAATTTGCCAGCGGCAAAAGCAATGTTGCTTGTTTGATGGGATGTGATAAGGAGTTCGGATTTCCAGGGCGTCAGGTGAATAGATCTGTTTTCAGATTATCGAAAGGTGGCCAGGCGACAAAGTGAACTTTTATTCCATTTACCTTACCAGTTCCCTGCCACAAGGATCAAAAGCCGCCATAACAGGGACAGTTCGGGTTGCGTACACGTTAAGTCCCGCCTACCGATCTCTGACAATCTACGTAGCCTAGCTAGCAGAGTCTATCAAGCCGTCCATTGCGTTGGCCAATTCGCTCTGCTTGCGAGGCACTCACCCTGGGGGCAAATCGGTCTGCGGGGCCATTTGTTTGCTAATTCGCCCGCTTTGTTTGCTAATTCGCCCGCTAACTTTTCGACCAAAAACTCTTCGATCTGGTGCCGACCATTCGATCTGCTCGGTTTTTCCAAGACTTTAACAACTTAGCGAGCGGCCAAAGCACGAGGAACAACAGGATCTACTGTTTCGGTCATAGCTCCTGAATCCCATGAAGCTATGTCGGCAGCCGGAATCAGCAAGAAGATCAGGCGGGTAAGTCCAACCGAAAGCTCATCACCGGAGTTCAACACTTTCATCATGTTGGTAACAGCCCCACCATTGAGACGTGTACCGTTCTTGCTTTGCAGATCTTGAACGTAAAATTTGCCGTTGATGAACTGGACAAGAGCATGCTGTCTGGACATTGTGCGATCGCTGGCGACCACGACATCATTTCCGAGGTCTCTGCCAATCGATGTGGAATAACGACGAACGTTAAACTCTTCGCCGCTCATTGGGTTTACCAGAATTGCAATGCTGTTGCTGGCATCTTCCAACATAGTTCCTGCCTCAGGTCCATTGGACGCTTAATTAGTAAGGTGATTAAATTGCTTCCGGCTCAGGTGAACCAGGTTCCCTTTGCATGAGTTTAGAATATGATTTCCGGCTAACTTTCAACATAGATATTTCCGCCGAGTTTACTGTGCAATTGCACATAACGCGCTACCCTCCAGCGCACACGCACAGGTGGCAACAGCCCATCCCAATACTCCGCGAACGCGCAATCGCCCTGGCTTCTCTGTGCTCAGGCAGACCTCGCCAGCGGACTGTATGAATACTGTTTTGAAGCTGCCTGCCGGTGACAAAATCCAGAGGAGCCCGGAAACACAAGCCGCCATAGACCTGGTAATACAAAATCAATTTCAACAGATTCAACAGAAGAAATAGAATTCAAAAACATTGAAAAAAAGAAAAGTGACTCTATAGACGGTGCCTAATAAAAGGCAACGTCAAGTTGCGCGCGTTTCCCCTGGCGTGTGCGCAGTGCCTTGCGCATGGGTATAAGTGTTGCAGATGATCTCAGAACCCATGCGCCACCGACCTATAATCTCAGTCCTTGTGGCTTCGTTTTTCATAGCCATCATGGTGTGGCTTTTGGCAAAACAGGTCGAATTCTTTGAAGCAGACCTCTTTCAACGTCTGATAAGTGCGTTCGGATCGTCCGATATAAAGCTGGATTCAGCGCCGTTTGAAAACTTGAGCATGTCAGCAAAGATTGCGACAGCTGCTGGTTTCCTTGGCTTCGCTAGCGTCTCGACCTGGGCCGGATTCAAACTCGCTCCAGTGCCGCGCACTATAGTTGGGATTCAGCTATTCGTCATGAGCCTCTTTTACCAATGGGGCATTTGGCAATGGCTTCAAGTGGCAGGACATCCGGTTGGATACAGTTTCGCCATTCTAGTTGGCTGCATCGCTGGCGGTGGACTCAGACAACTTGAACTAACAAGACGCGAAAGCGAATCTCGTTACTACGAAATCAAAATACGCAATAAAGAGCTTCAAGAAACTAGATTGAGTCTGGTCAAACAGGACGAAGTGGAGAGGCGCATGCTTGCCGCCGATCTGCACGACCAGGTCTTGAACGACATGAAGCAGTTAGTTGGTCGTTTCGAAGATTATGTTTCCGGCAACGAAAAAGAAGCCA
The DNA here is from genome assembly GCA_019747875.1 of Candidatus Obscuribacterales bacterium. Taxonomy (GTDB): domain Bacteria; phylum Cyanobacteriota; class Vampirovibrionia; order Obscuribacterales; family Obscuribacteraceae; genus JAIEPM01. The sequence goes on along the minus strand of JAIEQI010000182.1, from coordinate 30,302 downwards.
ACCTCGAGAAAGTCAGATCGCTCTCGTCAAAAGTGATGCATGAAATTCGTGAAGTGATGGATAGCCTCTGTCCTTCAGTCCTGGAACACCTTGGCTTGGTTGCAGCGATAGAAGATGCCGTTCGCAAAGGTGGCGAACGTTCAGGATTCAAAGTGCGCTTTCGAGGAAAAATCGATTCGGACGAGTTGAAGGGACTATCGATTGTCGAACAGTCCCTTGTTTATCGACTAGTACAAGAATCCATAACAAATATATGCAAACATGCCAACGCAAGCACCGTCCGCGCCACTGTTGACAAGGTAGACGGATGTCTCTTGATCACAATTAACGATGACGGAAAGGGCTTGGATCCTGCCAAGTCGCGATCTGACTCCCGCGGATTGAAATACATGCGCTTGAGAGCTGATCTCATTGGTGCGACAATAGCGTGGAAACAAGGTGAGAATGACAAGGGCACCAAGGTAGAAATACGCTTAGATCTTACGGGCAGGCAGGCGGTACAAACTGATGACTAAACTTCTAGTTGTTGATGATTTATCTGCACTCAGGCAACACATCATCAGGCTAGTGAAAGAGAAAGTAACAAGCGACCTAGAGGTCATGGAAGCACCGAACGGTGCCGAAGGTTTGAAGCTCTTTCGCACCTTTAAGCCTGATATGGTTGTGATGGACATCGTGATGCCGGAAATGACGGGCATAAAAGCTGCCCAACAAATCTGGGCAGAGCATCCTCGCACAAAAATATTGTTCTGGTCGCAGTTTCACAAAGAAGCATATATTCGTGAACTCGGAAAAATCGTTCCCGATGAGGCCATTCACGGCTACGCCCTGAAAAGCGAGAGCGACGAAAAACTTTTGTACGCACTCACATCAATTATGCTTCACGACAACCCTTACATTGACCCAATCATACGCGGCGTTCAAACGCGACTACAGAGCAAAGACGGCTCTCTTTCCGACGTAGAATACGAGACCTTGCTGGACATCGCACTGGGGCTTACTGACAAAGCAATTGCGTATCGCAGGCATATAAGCGTGCGCGGCGTGCAAAACAGACTGGCTATGCTCTCTGCAAAACTCTTCAAGGGTGAAGATGTTTTCTTGAAAGAAAGCGCCGGAATGGAAGTTTACAACCCACGAACCCGCTTAGTTCTGGAGGGTCTCAAACGCGGATTGATCGATATAGATCAGATTCCCGCACTCGAAACAGAACTTAATGAGTGGATAGCCGAAGAATTCGACTACGAGAAGGGATAGAGACGTTCCAATTGCGGTGTTGGAAACACACCTACTAAGCTGTAGGTGATAGATGGTCCTCGCTCCTACTTTTACCAACGCAGCTTGCTCTCCCACCAGGGTCCGCAAGCGATCTCAGGCGTGACCAAAAACGCCTCAGTTCCTTGGGCCAACAATTCTAATCATTGCGCATTTTTCTGCTTTGCAGGGGTGGTATCTTATGCTGAAAACTTTTACTAATTTTTTTCGTGAGGAAGAGGGTCAAGGTATCTCCGAATACGCGGCTGTACTGGCATTTGTCAGCCTCCTAATCATCACGGTCTTCCACTTCACTCAAGGTGGTCTTGCAACAGCTATTTCGCAGTCGCACTCCTCGATTGTCAACCAAATAGACCGCCTGAACAACGCCACAGCGAACGCGAACCCAACGTAGAAGCACCCGAACAGCAGTTCGGTTATACTGTGTAAGCTTCCAAATACAGCTTGCACATGAGTCGAATACTTTTTGTCATCAGTCCCGAACGTGGACATATAAATCAGTTTATTGGCCCGGCACACTATCTTCAAAAAGATAGAAAGAACATCGTTGCGTTCTATTGCCAGTACAACATCGCAGACAGGATGAAAAAAGCCGGCTTCTCTCAATTCTATTCAGCAAAGCAAGAAGCACCACCACCAGTAACGGCTAACCGTGCTAAGTATTTTGCCGAGAACATCAAAGACAAAGAGTGGGCTAGATACTCCCTCAAGACAGCTTATTTGGACCGCGTACCGGTTCAGATAGAACCTCTCAGACAAGTAATCAAAGATTTCGTGCCTCACTTGGTGGTAGTTGATCCAAAAATCTACGAAGCAGCAATTGTTTGCGAACAAGAAAAAATCAAATGGCTGACCATGAGCGCCTCACTGACGATGGTCAGTCCAGATTTCCTTGCGACTGAATTGAACGAAACCGTGAAATGGTACAAAGAAGATCGCGATCAGCTTCTAAAATCCATGGATGTCTCTTTCAAATTCAGGTTCACTGATTGCTTATCGCCCCTGCTAAACATTTGCTTCACCACAGATGAACTTCTGGGAAATGTCTCCTTTCCAGAAGTGAAACGCCTCGGTCCATCTATTCCACCTTCCGACCGCGGGGATGAATGCGAATTTCCATGGCGAAATCTGGACGAAAGCGTGCCTGTTATTTATGTCTGGCTGGGCTCTCAGACATTCTATCAGCCAGGAATCATGCGCACCTTGATCGATGCAGTTCGCGATCGCGGCGTGCAATTAGTTTGCTCTGTTAGCGAACTTTATGACACGCTGAAGTTGGAATCAATCCCGGACAACGTACTTTTGCTGAAGGACGTTCCGCAGCTGAGCATACTGCCTGCAATGGCCGCAACCGTCAGCCATGGCGGTGCGTGTTCGGTTATGGAATCGCTGGCAAACGGCGTTCCAATTCTGGTTAATCCATTTTATGATGATCATTCGCATCAAGCCTATTTCATCGACAAGTCTAGTGTCGGCCAAAGACACGACCTATCCAAGATGGATCCAGGCGAATGCTGGAGAGCACTACAGTTTGTTCTCGAATCACCCCGAATAAAAGAAGCAGTGGAGAAGGTTCAATTTTCTTACAAAAAACAAGATGGTGCCCATGAAGCAGCCCGACTTATATCACGCATGGTGTAAGTCCTGAAGAACTTCGATCACAAATTTGCAGAGGAACCATTCGTACACTCACTTGTCAGCGGTACGCAGCTCACGCGGACGCAATAGTAGATACACTGCGACGCTTACAATCCAGCCATTAACCGCTGGAACTCCAAAACGAAGAGCGGCAGTGCCCGGTAAAAAGCCGGCAGAAACAACACCTGCACTTGCACCCAGCAAAAAAGAGACTGCCGAGGCCCACCTCAGGGCCGGCAAATCGCGATATCGCGGAATCTCCCCGAACTCCTCACTCCTGCCACAAATACGCTTTATGAGGAAGGCTTCCGCGGCCATAATCGTGGTGGCACAGGGCAACATTACGGAAGAAATAGCTGCCACAAGTTCGAAGTTTCTGGAAAAGCCGAACAAAGCTACCGTAACCAAAGCGGCACAGCAAGCCAATCCAGCTACACACAGCTTTCTAGGCACTTCTTTCAGATTCTCTGCCGCGTTAATGGCCGCATAGAGCCCTGAGTCGTTCACTGCCACATAACTGACAGCAAGGACCAGTGCAAAAGCACTGGCGGCGCCTCCGAAAACGAACTCACTGACGAAGCGAGTTGCAGCAGCCGTGTCGGTCACTCCTGATACTCCCGCCATCATCCAACCAGTGATTGGAAAGAGAACTTGTCCCAACAAAAGAGCTGCAAGCAGCGGCAGAAATGGACCAAACTTTTCGGGCTTACCGAATCGCCAGTAATCAGGCTCGTTTCCCCAACAAGAAACACCTAATATGAATGATGATATGACGGTCAACGATTCCATATGACTCACCACCGGCGGTGCATGCAGCAGAGCAGCAGCAGAATCGCCCATTCCGATGACTCTATACAGCGACAAAAACACCCAAATGATCATCAATGGAGCTGCAAGGAACTGAGCAAAATTTGCCACTCCAGAAAATCCAAAGAAGTTATTGATAGCCATTAAAAGAGCTATCACAGCTGCAAACCAAATTTCAGGCAGTTGCAGATGGAACAGTCCACGAATTCCCTCTGCCAGGAAGATTGCATTTAGCGCGTACCAGCAGGTGGAAATACACAGAATGTTGACCGTGATAAAGCGAGCTCCCCAACGACCAAAAACAAACCGGCTCAATAATGTATATGTGAACCCAGTTTTTGCCCCCAAATAGCATGCAGGCAGAGCATACACGAGCACCAGCAGACAACTAATCAGCGAACCCTGCACTACTTGCCAAAACGAAATCTTAGCTGCATACCACTGAAATCCAGCCAGAATTCCAGGGAAGCAAGTCACCATCGTGATCCAAAGCAAGCCCATCGTAAGAGCGCTACGCCGCTCAGAAAGAGGCACTGCATCATGTGTATGATCTTGACTATTTATCTCCGAAGCCAATACTTCAGCAGATTTGCTCACAAAGAAATCCTCCACGCGCCTCACTCTAGCACGAAGCCGGATCAGGTAAAATCACATATGCGAAACGTGTCGATAATTGGCAGTGGAGAGTTCGATGAAAGAAAAGGAACTTACAGAAGATAAGCAACTTGCCCTGCTTGAAAAGATCGCCTCCCGCCCGCTTGCAGATGTCGATCTGCTAGATGACCCTGCTCCTGAACTTCTACAAGAATCCTTGCAGTTCTTGCAATCAGATAAGGCCAGAACGATGTTGGAGCGAGATCCATATTGGCCAAAATGGGACGGACCATGGTGGCACATGATGGTTCTGCACGAGCTTGGGATGACAAAACTAATTCCTCGGGAGCGTATAGAACAACTCCTCGAAGCATTCCGAAGATACTATTTGCACTACTTCCCCTTCAAACTTGAAGACGTTCCCGCTGGTACAAATCCACTAAATCAAATAATCTGCCACTGTCAGATGGGATGCATCGAGCAATTGCTCACCGCATACGGTATCAACTTCAAGGAGCAGTTTCCTTGGGCTTCTGATTGGTATGAAAAACATCAATTGCCGGATGGTGGACTGAATTGCGACGAAGCAGCGTACACAAAAAAGAACCCCAAGAGCTCAATCGTATCGACACTCCCCGCATTAGAGGCAGTTTTGCAATCGCCACTGCTCGGCGCAGATGCCATTCACAAGTTAAACTTTCTGGAACGTGGAGCATCGTATCTGATTGCACGTAAGCTACTCCGCTCTGCCACTACTGGCGCTGTCATTAACGACAGCTGGACCCAGCTGTGCTTCCCAAGATTCTATTTTTACGACGTACTGAGAGGAGGGAGCTTCTTATTGAATTGGAGCCTCCGACTAGAGCGGGCAATACCAGCATCAGCTATATGTGAATCAATGGAAATAATCGATTCGCAGAATCCCTCAGGTTTCATCAGTCTGGGAAGAGTATCTTGGAAGGATTCGTTTACCAGAGACTGGGATCCTGCTACCTCTAACTGGGTAAGAAAGCCAGAATCAAGTTATCCGCTCTTAGATTCGCTCAGCACAATTGGACATCAATCAAAGCCTTTAACTCAAGAATGGAATCGCGCAAAAACCACGCTTAGATTGCTGCTTGAGAAAAAATTGATCAGTCCGTAAAAAACAAGAATTTTCGAAAAAAGCACAGCACACTAAAGATATTACAATAAAGAGCCTGTTTTTATTGCACTGGATGCGGTGGCATCTCAGGGTATTCATGATACATGCGCAACATTGTTGCCTTGTCACGTTTGGTAAGGGCAGGCCAGACCGAACTCGATTCGGTGTAAAACATCACATCCTTATTGCTTGGAGAATGCCCCGCCATACCGAGGGCGTGACCAAGTTCATGCAAGCATGTTTTCCGCATCTCGTCGGTCGTAAGCGGATGGCCGGAATCACGAGAGAGAACAAAAATCCTTACATGAGCACTGTAAATGCTTTTGAACGTCGAGCTATTCGTCATCGGCTCGGTCATAACCTGCGCGACGCCCTGCTCGACTTTATTGCCCTTCTCTTGAAGAAAGGCCGGATCATCAGTCCACGTACAAGCTATATCAGCATCTTGTGGATTGGTCACAATTCGATAGGAGATCTTGTAGCGGCTGGCTTTGATCCAGTCATTCAGCGCGTCGAGCAGTAGATAGTTGAATTCTTCCCGGAATCCGTTCACCGGTTTGCCGGAAGGATCGGTTCCATTTGCGATGTACACTCTCAACGGCAAGCGATGATAGGGCCATCTACGGACCAGTCCATGATCGCTAACGCTCTGAAGATAATCTTGTTCCATCGGGTCTGACTCTATACGTTCGCGATCGTACTTCTGGAGTGCGCGAATCATTCCACGAACAGTTTCAGCATCCGGCGATGAAGAGTTCTTCTTCAAGTAATCCTTGAACCAATTAATCGCCTCATTTGTTTTCCCTTGAACCTGGTAGCAACTTCCAATATTCACCAGACAATCCGTCATCTTCGGCTCTAATTCAAGCGCTCGCTGAAACTCATAGATGGCTTTGTCATATAACGCACACTCGTTATAACAAAATCCAAGATTGTAGTGGACGGCGGCGGATTCGGGCCAAAGAGTTGCCGCTTGCTCAAGGGGCTTTCTCGCTTTGAAAAAGAGCTTTGCTTCAAGGAGCCTTGTTCCTTCCAGCAAAAATACGCAAGCTTGTTCCTGCTGCGGTGTTTTCGGGCTCACATGCAGTTCTTTCTTGGCGCTGACAGCAAGCGATAGCAGCATGACTACTGCTGCCACCAAAATAATCGCGCTGCCTACCTTAACCACGAACCGAGTTCAACCTCCAGAATTCATGTGCCCAACTTCAAGCATTCTCCTTAGAGATTAGCACTCGGGTAAATCCGGGGCAGCGGCCCCGACTGGTGGTAGCTTGTCCCCATGCCTATCACGCCGCGTGATGCGTGGAAATCCCATCGACAGATTCAACCGATGTAATTAAGATTTGTTATCAAGGGTGGCAGGGCTCAAAACCTACCGAAGGAGCCAAAAACTGATATGGACATTTATAGCTGGGTAATCTTTCTGTATGTCGCAGGAACCCTAGTAGTTGGTTGGTTCTTACTCAATGAGACCGGTGTACCTGCTGGCTGGCGCCAGAAAAAAGGCAGCATGGTAGGACCTACCTACTGGGGCTATTACCAGGGCTCTGCTAACATCAGCGAGAAAAAGATCAAACTACAAGAATTCAACGACGACGATGAAGAAGGCGGCGGACTCTGTGGCGGAAGCGCTTACTCCGGCGGCAAAGCGGTCAAGAGCGCCCGTTGCTAATTCAAATCTGAGCTTTAGTGACTTGGCAATAACAATTCCGCATTAACAACCTGTTTTGCAATGCTTGCTCTCTGTCGAATAAATCGACAGGCTAATGATAAATAAAACTACGGACCGGCATTTCTTTGAGAGTTTCATTTGTTGGATGAACAACTCAAGAAAATGCCGGCTGTTAACTTGGCGTTATCTCGGAGCGAGGACGGCGCCAGACTAGCTCCCCTAGAGTCCTCTTGAGCCTGATCCATTGACAAAAAACTATGGGAGAACTGCTAATGGAAAGCCCGTTCGAGATAGGAAAATCCGCCAAAGATGACAATCTACCTTCACACGCCTCGGCAATGACGAAAGACATTTGGCGTCCTACGTGCGTCGACCAACCGCTCACCACAAGTTATGTGCCATACATAATCGAGAGTTACACAGCGTGCCGGAAGGAAGAGAGCAGTATTGAAAAAACGCTCGATGAGATCTATTGGCACCTACGTTACGAAAAGAATTTTGGATCCGACGGATTTCGAAAGATAGTTGAAGATAAATTTGTAGAGCAGCATTCACTTAGAAAGCGTCAGTTGGACTATGTCCTAACCGAATTGAACTTTGGGATCAAGCTTATGAATAACGATTACGGACTAAATTGGCATTACGAGACCGATGCTTCCACGGGCAATAAACAACTACTCGTTGATCTTCACGACAACTCCAAAGGCAACAAAGTAATCGATACGCTGGTCGTGAACTTACCAAAATAATGATCAAACAACCGCCAAGACGCTCTCCCGAAGATGCCCAGATACACGCCCTCCTACTACTTTTTGTAATACGTGACAACAATATAAGAAATGAGAATTGCAGAGATGGCCCCTCAGGTGCCGCATCTCCGCAAAACATCAACAGTTTGCTTTCGCCGTTTTGCAAGCGCGTTATTGACGCGTGCTACTACAGGAAATGTTTCACACCGACATGGACAGCCAAGAGCATGTCCGTCCAGAAGACCATTGCAGCAAGCGTCGAGAACGGAATACTGGCACAGGTGGGAAGAGGTTCCCACTTCGCGCCATCTTCAATTCTCATGCTGAACATCGCGCCTTCCTCAAAGAGATTGAGCATCCACCTGCCAATGCAAGCGAACATAAGAACGGTGGTAGCAATGAAGAGGTCTAACACGGCCCTGGGAAATCCGAGAAAGATCCCCGCCGTCAAGATCCAGGAGCCGGCTACGATAACCGCAAACAGGAGCGAGACTCCCCAAAAAAACACGAAGCCTTTGCCGAGAAAAACCTCGTCCAGGTACCAGCAAATCTTCGAGTACACAGGCAGCCGCAGGTGATGCGAGAGGATGTAAATCGTAAGGAAGGTGGCGACGATGGTAGCAAGAGCGTACATTGTAGACTCCACAAACTAGAGATTATGTGGAGAAGCAGCGGACGAATCCGCAAAATGAACTCTACTCTACAAGCTGTTAACCGCGTCCGAGACCGTGAGCCTCGAACAAATCGCCAAGCGGGAGTGATATCGCATGCGATACCACCCCCGCCGGCAACAAAACGAACTACAGATTGACGCTGACACCAATCAGGGTGCCACTGACGCTGTGGTCATAGAAGGTCAGCAGAATGACGCAGCCCCACAAGCACGTCACGAAGACGACGCTGGTGAGAATGGACGTATCCGGGCGAGCCTTCATTTCAGCGCCGCCGAATGCCTCACGCGTGCGTGCACCAACATCTCGGGCGAACCCGAAGAAGCAGGCGACGATACCGCCGAAGAAGACGAGCGTGCAGAGGGTTCCGACCTCGATGGCAGCGTTGTAGATGCCGAGGAAGGGACCCATGGTAGCGATGCCGACACCATACAGGGCGGCCGCAAACACGGCGGTCAAGCCGAAGAAGCGCAGGTAGCCCTTCCCGGCAAACAGCCGATCAATACCGGTGCGAAGCCGCTCGATGGTCGGAATGTTGAAGAACACTTCGAGCACCAGCGCAAAGAAGAGCACACCGATGACACCAAAAATTGCAGTCATGGCAGATTCCGTTCTTGTTGAGAGCTTGGGCTACAGGGGACCAGGACTAAGTCCTGATCCCCTGTGCCGGTTTGCCGGACCTTAGCCCTCGCCGTTCTCAGCCGGTTTCGGCAGGAACCAGACAAGGACGATGCAGACAGCGCTGAACGCCGCTGCGATCAGCACGAGATATGTGATGTCGTGATTCACCTTATTCTCGTACAGCCAGGAGCCGAACATGGAGCCGCCCTGCGTGCCGAAGTTGTACACCGACATCAGGGTAGCAAACGTCAAGGCTTCGACGCGCTTCGGGCAGACTTCCGCCGCCAGGTTCATGATCGCGATCATAGCGACCGGGGCGACAGCACCGAAGATGACGGTCAGCGCGATAGCGACAGCCGGCGTGCCTGTCACCGGAGTGACCAGAAGCAGATTCGCCAGAATGCCAACAACGCCGATGATGCCAGTCCCGTACAGCAGCGCCCGCGTACCCACCTTACCGGCGAAGTACTTGGCGTAGACGCCTGCACCAATCACAGACGCGACGGCGCCGATGGCACCCAGCCAGCCGATCAGGCTCTTGCTGAAGCCGAGCGTGTCACGCATGTGATAGAGCATCGGATCGCCGAAGTGCGGGCTGAACTGCCAGCAGAGGATGAACCCTGCGACAAGCCAGAGCGTCTTCGACTTGAGCGCTTCCCATAGACCCTTGGTCGTCTGAACAAGCGCCTTCTTGTCCGCCTTGGACTTCTCTTCCTCGACCGCGAACCAGGTCGACACAGCCACGATAGCAGGAAATGCCGCCGTAGCCATTGCCGTCCAGCGGAACGCGCTCTCGGGATCCATCAGCTCGCTGATGTAGCCGCCACCGAGGCTGGTGATGACTGTGGCCACGTTGAACCACAGCCACTGCTGCGACTGGAAGTGCTGCGTCTGTCCGGTCTTGTTCCCCAGCTCCACCATCAGTCCGTCGACCGCCACGTCCGAGAACGCCGTCGAGAAAGCCGTCAGGAGAAGAGCCATCTGCACAGCGCCGATATCGTTGACGCCCCAGACCGCCAGGAAGCCCAGCGATGCAAGGATGTTCACGATGAGCAAGTAGCTCTTGCGGCGGTAGCCCATGAGCGGGAAGTAGTCGCTCACAAGCCCGTAGAGCGGCTTGATGATCCAGGGGAAGGTGAGGATGTTGAAAAACGCCGTCATCTGGACAGTGTCGTAGTTCAACACGTCCTTGAGGTAGTACTTCAGCGGCTGCATGATCAGTCCAGCCTGACCGAAGTGCTGGCAGAAGTATGCCAGCCCGAAGAAAACCAGCAGCCACGTAAAGACGCGGGACTGCTTTTCGGGTGTGTGAGTCATTTTAGAACTCCTGCCCATTCCGCCCTTAGCAGGGGCTTAACTGGGCTTTGGTGGTTGTTCTTGGGCTGAGCGCATGCAAAGGCGCTCGCCACACAAACAGCAGAACTCGCCACCACATGCGGCACCAAAGGCAGCGCATGGGTGACGTTATCTGCGGCGATTCCGTTTGAGAATCGCTAACTACTGAGCGGGTTGGATAACCGCTCTTAACTTACGAACGACCGGCCAGCGCGTCCTCGATGGCTTCGTTGAGGATAGCCAGAGAGGTGACCCGGCTGTATCGCTTGTCCTCGCTGGACAGGATGAACCAGGGGCAGTACGGTGTGCCGGTGTAGTGGAAGAGCAGATTGGCGTACCTGGTGTAGTCGTCCCAGTGCTCGCGGGCGACCTTGTCCGACTCGCCATATTTCCACGGCTTGTCGTCCTGGCGGTCCTTGAAGCGCTTCTTCTGCTCACCCTTGGTGATGTCCATCCAGAACTTGACGACGATCGCTCCCTGCCGCTCGAGCAGCCACTCGTGAGTGCGCAGCTCCGCGTAGGAATTGACCAGCGTCTTCTCGTTGATGATGTCCATCACCGGCTCAACGAGACCGCGCTCGGCCCAGCTCCGATCGAAGATGCGGACCTGGCCGTGGCGGGGCATGCGGTCGAAGGCGTAGAAACGCCAGAGATGACCGTGCTCCAGCTCGTCATCCGTCGGCGGACCGATCGGAACCCAGAGGAAGTTCTTGGCGTCGAAGTCCGTCGCTTCCTGGATAACCTTGGCGCAGCCGCTCTTGCCGGCTCCGTCACGTCCCTGAAGCAGAACAATCAGCGACCGCTTCAGTCCCTTCAACTTGCGATAGTTGAGACCGAAACGCTCCTCCTCCTGGGCTAGAAGCTTCTCGTAAAGCTTCTTGTCGTCAATCGCCAGAGCGTGATCGACAAGCCCGAGATAGTCAGGCGCCTTAAGCTCCGATTCGCGACCGAGTTCAGTCGGAGGCGTGTTGAAGCCAGCAATACGAATGGCGCCACTTGCAAGTTGCTCGTAGTCAACACCTGCGACAGGGCGCAGGATTTTGTCCTTCTTGCTCATTGCAATTGTCTTTTGTTAGGGTCGCTCAATCTGAGACCAAGCGACCGAGTTGAAACTGTGCCCGAGCAAATGCCAGGGCCACTGATGATGCAACGTCGCATCAGACCGCTTCCTTGCAATCCAAGAGTCCGCAAGATCCCAGATCCAACCGCACGACAGACTATTCCCAAGCGTCGACCGCTGGTGAAATTCTGAAGTGTAATAGGGTGCTAGGTAGGCTTGCAGGGATCTCAGATCAAAAAGAAAACAATGGCTTATAACCTAGTGATCTACTCTCGCGAAAACAATGCAAAATCGAGGCTCTCAGAGCCATGTGATCGCAAACTAACTAAATCAATGCTAAGAAACCCTTGTAAACCTCACTGCTCAGTTCGCAATACCCTTGCAGACAAGGAAAATCGGGGTTCGCGCAGCTAGCCAAGAGGCGCTAACAGCAAGCACCAGATCAAACGTTCTTCTTTGAAAAAATGATGCGCCGCTTATCTATCTTGCAACAGTCGCCCTCGACAAGATAGTAAGAGTCTTACCGACCGGTTGGCTTGAGCACATAAGTGCGATCGTACTTCCAGGGACGCAACGCGATCACCTGAGGTTCAGCAATCCAACGCGGCTCACCCCATCCCAAACCAGCTCGACTGCTGTTATTCCAAATCAAACCAAGATCGCTAACAATGCCGACATGGGCGTTGCCACCGCCTTTCTTCCAATTCGTATCTGAATTGTAGCCAATAACTACGTAACCGGCTTTTACGGGCTCGTCCTTGTCCAGAGGCTTCCAGCCTCTATCTCGTAAGGCTGAATCAAGCGAAGCAACGCTTTCTTTTACGCCCATTTTACCGACAGCACCACTTTCGATCAAAATTTTGGAAACTGACACAGCACAGCCTAGCTCGCCGTTTTTGGTGACTTTGCGATAGTCGGGATCCCATAACTTAGCGCCAAAATGCTCCGATGCAGTGTCTTCAATTTTCGCCAAAAGTTCGTCTATTCTCTTACTTTCATCAGTGTTCTTTTCCTGCTTCCTCTGACCTTCCGGCTTGTGTTTGACCGCTTTTCCTTGTACAAAATCACTATTATCGTCCTTGCTCCTGCGACGATCAGGAGCGCCAAAAGCAGCATATATCAGCGGCGCATCTTCATCAGCTCCAGCCAAGTGAGCGCTTCTGGCTCTACCAACTTGAAGATCACCAGATCCGCGTTCCGACATTATCACCTCTGAAAAAGAAAGGCACTCAGGAGTGTCACAGGGCAAACCCAACTCCTAGCTCTAACACTTAGGTGATGATAAATTTCAAAACGTGCAAAAAACGTGCGATTCAAAGACTCAGTGCGTGAAGACCCAGTTCATGTCTACCCATCTGCAAAACAGAACCACGGCGATGATAAGGCCGAAAAAGAGCCAGAATAGTTGAACAAACGTTAGTTCTTCGGGGTCAATCATCTATAATCTGGACCACCTTTCCAATCAGCATTACTAATTCAAGCATCAAAGGTTGCCAGGAGCAACTATAACAGTGAGGTTTTCACGTGACAACAACAGACCCACCCAAACCAATTGGCATTTTTCTTTGTGAACGCGTTCTCAGAGATGTTCTAAGACCAGACTCAATTTCTTGTATAAACATGCACAACATGATGACTGTGCAAGCATTTCCTGCCGTGTTGCCGTTGGTGTTCGCCTATGCCGAAGTTACCGGCTCCGATCAAGACTTTACATACCAGTTCAAATTCGTCGATCGACACGGAACAGAACTGGCTACGTCCAACATACAACGGGTTTCACCTCTTCCCAACAAATACATGACTCACAAGCTGATCGGCGCATTCCAGGGGCTTGTCTTTCCCCAGGAAGGCAGCTATCAACTAAATCTGGCATTGGACGGCAAGGACGTCACAAACATGGCTTTCCAGGTACTCCATTTTGCTCCAGAGAGCAGCGCCTAAAACTACTTTTTTCTGGCGGGAGCTGATCTGGTGGCTTTCGCAGCGGCCTGATTGCGGGCGGCCCCAGACGCTTTCGCCATGGCCTCCTTCACCTGCGGCAGATCGCGATAATATCGTTCCAGCTGGGCTAATACGAGTCCCACGTCCTTCTGCTTGCCAGCTTCTTCACAGAGCTTATATTTAAGCCACAAGGCCTGCCAGTTTGACGGATCTAAGAGAAGCGCATTATCAACAAACTGTGTTGCCATCTGTGCCTTGCCTGTCTTCAACATGGCATTGGCCAGTCCCGCATAAATAGAACCCTCAGATGGTGCCTTTGCCAAAGCCCTGTTTAGAAGCTTTTGCGCTCCATCCAGATCGTTCTTGCTTCGAGGAGAATTCAGATACAACATCGCCCATTGAGCAAGTATCTCGCCTTCAACCTGTTTATTGCGAGACTCAGCTGCAATTTTTCCGGCACGCTCGTACTCACGGCTGGCTAAGTCAAACCATTTTGCTTCTTTCTTCTCGTTAAACTTGTCCGAGTAAAGGTTAGCTAGCCTTGCGATTGCGAGTGCCTCTGCTGCCTTCAGTCCGCTATTTTGAGCTTCTTTCAAGACCTTCTCATATGCTGCAGCCGCCTCATCCATGCTCTTTGTTCGAAGATATAAGCGGTCAACCTGGTCAATTTGTGCAAGTAGTCGATCTAGCGCCGGACGACTGGCAGGCACTTCAATCAAGAGCCTATCATTGCGGTAATCAATGGTAACTCTGGCGCTGCTCCAGATCGGATTACCAATTATGCCCATCTTGCCTGCAGTAAACAACCCGGAAGGCTTTTCGGGAGCCTGCTGCAGTTGGATAGCAAAGACAGGATTTTGCAACTTGAAGCCGCCAACTTCCAATGACTTAAACTGAACCGATCCAATACTCATTTTTTGCCCTTCAAGCCCAAAGACCTGTCCGACAGGCAAGACAGCACCTACATTCAACTTCTTAGCCATCTCGTGCGGCAAATTATTGAAACCAGCAGCGGTATCAACCAAAAAATTCATCGGGTGCTGCCCATCGATCGTTCCATTCACCACAAGCAAGGTAGAACCGAAGGCCGGCGAGGTGGGAACAATGATCGCGCCTTCCGGCACCTGCAGCTTAAGCGGATCTGTCAGTACAATTTTTCGATCGCGATAATCGATCGTCACCGCAAATCTCTTTAAGACACTGGTTCCGATCAAACCAGCCGGGCGATGTCCTAGAGTCGCCTTAAAAGAAGCCAGATCAGCTACTAGCGCTGGAATGTTTTCCATCGTCAAGTCGCCGATTTGTACTTTCTGGATACTTAAATACCCTAGAGGAACCGCCTTAGATCCGGCTGTCACAGTGAAGGTTGACATTGTCTGCGGTCCAATGCTTTGCGCAACTGTTTTATCAATTACAGTTTGACTAGCACCGGTATCAACGACGAACTTCTGCTCCGCACCGCCGTTTACGCGAGCCGAGATCAAAATCTGATTTCCAACATACTCAAACGGTATGGTGATCGGTCCGTGCTCCAAACGCGAGATCTTGCTTTCGCGCGGCATTTCAAAAAGTGCATCTTTTATGCTGTCATCAATGGTGACAGCACTCAAATTAGTCTCAGAGCTTTTCTTGCCCAGACTGTATTGCACGATTTTGAACGGCGTTGGAAAGCCCGCAACATTCTTGTAATGAGAATAATCAATCGACTGAACCGTCTCGATACCTTGCTCGTTATCGTGCCCCATGAATTCAGTTCGCATAACAAGTCGTGTGATCGGATCAACAAAAAACTTCGTCCACTTTCCGTCGGGAGAGGTCAGTTTCAAAACATCCAGATTCTTTCCGTCCACAAAAGTGTCCGGCAAAGTCTCCAATTTGTAATTCGGGTTGTCTAAATGCTCAAGCGCGTTCAATCCATGTTCCAGCTCGTTGGCAAAACGCTGGACCGTGCTCTCGCTGCTGGCCGATACCCAATCGCCGGTCTGACTCCAACCCTTCTTGCCGTCGTAGGCCATGATATGGAGCTGTCCGAATATCAGCATTTCAGTGCGAACTTTGTATCCCCGAGAAATGATCTCGCACTCGAACTGATTGCTGGCAGCAGAAATTGTTGACCATGTGTGAACCTTACCATGGCTTCGCGTGCCCTTTTCTATCATCTCTTTGATTTTCGCCATGCCGCCATAAGCAGCCGCGACTTGGTTTGCGAGCTCCGTTGCCGACGCCGCGCTTTGCGTTGTCGCCACCTTCAATTCGTCAGCAAGTATCGGGACTGACGGTGCCAAGAGCAGCAACGCTGTTGATAGGAGTAAAACAAAACGACTGCGTGCCTTGAATCTTGGCATCATGCTAAATGGACCTGGTTCAGTCAATATGACATTGTTTTTGGAACTCTTTGAATTATCCCAGAAAAATCCTTCATCTTGCTTGTTATCTGTGCGAAAATGCACTTATAGCCGCGATAATTAGAACGGTGGAAGTGAGAAGGCGTTAGCCTGAAGAACTTTCGGAGCATTTAATAAACTTCGGCACCCTGGACAAGCAAATGAAATCAACCACAGAATGCCCCGTCATCGAAACAATTGCCGAATTCCGCACTTGGCATAAGAACCTGCAGAGCACATCCGACAAACCGCTTCTCGGTTTTGTTCCGACCATGGGTGCTTTGCATGAAGGTCATATGACACTTATTCGGCGAGCCGTGCGCGACTGTCAACATGTTGCCGTCTCGATTTTTGTCAACCCAATGCAGTTCGGTCCAAATGAAGACTTCGATCGCTATCCACGGACATTGGAAAAGGATTTGGCAATGTGCCGCGATGCTGGCGTTGCCGCGGTTTTCCATCCGCAAGTTGAAGAACTTTATGCCGCCGGACATACAAGCAGCACAAAGGTGGTGCCCCCACAAGAGCTAACAGACCGGCTTTGCGGAACATACCGCCCAGGACATTTCATTGGAGTTGCAACAGTCGTCCAAAAACTTTTTTCGATTGTTCAACCTAACCAAGCTTACTTTGGCGAAAAAGACTATCAACAACTTACAATCATCCGGCGCATGGTGCAGGATTTAAATGAGCCAGTTGCAATCGTATCCGTCGCTACAGTGCGCGAATCCGATGGACTGGCCATGAGCTCGAGAAATGCTCAACTAAGTTCTGATGAAAGAAGAAGAGCCCCCGAGCTCTATCGAACACTCTGCGTTGTCCGAGAAGACTCAATGTCAGGAAGGCGTAGTTTGCAAGAAGCTCTTAAATTTGCACGTGAAAAACTAAGCAAAGTACCTGAGTTTTCGTTGCAGTATTTGGAAGTTTGCGACCCAAACACTTTGGAACCATTATCAGAAGCCAAGCCACCAATGGTAATCCTTGTCGCCGCAAAACTTGGCAGCGTCCGTTTGATTGACAATATCATGGTCACATAACAACAAACCAACCAGTTCCATACTGAGTCCAATAACACAAGCCGGTTCAACCCTGAAGGCACTGCTATAGACAGCTCGGAACCGCAAGAAACCGGTAACCACATTGACTGGGCAGCTTAAACAAAATGCAATTCTTGGAACATGACTTTAACTTAGAGGGTTTGCACACAGAAGTGGTATGTCTAGGTTAGTCATCGCAACGAGAGTTCCATGGAAAGCGCGGAGCGTCAAGTTCATCTGCTCGAACCAAAAACGGTCCTTGATGAACGTTTTGAGATCGAATGCGTATTGGCAACAACTAGCACAGCAGTCCTTTACAGAGCGCACCATTTGCTTCTGGACAAGAACGTAATAGTTAAGGTGCTAAATGAGAAATGCAAGGAAAGCGCTTCTTTTCAACGGTTTCAACGTGAAATTGCAGCGCTGAGTTCGCTCGGCCATGCAAATATTGTGACAGCTTACGCAACTGGCATTCATCAGGAGCACCCTTATCTTGTAACGGAGGAGATGGACGCTCATACGCTTGCAGATCTTTTGGCTATGCCCACAGAATCCATAGATAGACCGATTCTGGACATCGAAAGCAAACGATCGATTATCTGCCAGATCTGCGACGCGCTAAGCTATTTACATTCTCACGGTTTAGTTCATCGTGATCTACGACCGGAAAATATACTGATTTCAGATGACAAACAGTATGTAAAACTCACGGATTTCGAGTTTGCAAAATTCTCCTCAAATCGAAACGAAATGCGGGTCACACAAACAGGCGAGATGATTGGTTCGGCATCCTACTCAAGCCCGGAACAGCTGAGCGGAGCGACAGTCGACACGCGCTCTGATCTGTTCTCCTTAGGCTGCCTCATCTATGAACTCCTGGCTTGCGAGCCCCCACTCAAAGACGGGATACCATTTGCGGTATCACCAGAAACTAATCCGGCAACTAATTCAAAACTAAGCAGGACTCTCCAAGCCTGCGTTAATAAGCTTTTGCAAAAAAGCCCAGATTCCAGATATTCATCAGCAGATG
The DNA here is from genome assembly GCA_019747875.1 of Candidatus Obscuribacterales bacterium. Lineage (GTDB taxonomy): Bacteria > Cyanobacteriota > Vampirovibrionia > Obscuribacterales > Obscuribacteraceae > JAIEPM01. The sequence continues at coordinate 12,344 of JAIEQI010000182.1, read as the reverse complement.
AGGTCAAAGAACTGGTCGCTAAGAGCAGACTTGTTGTGCCGGACACCATCGATAAAAGAATCACTAAGAGAAAACAGGCTGCTGTGGCGGCTGCCTGCGTGCTGGTGCTAGTTTCATTAGCGATTGGAACTATCGGCAAAATAACTACTAAAACTCACAAACAAGACAGCCTGACTGCTCAACCAATGACGGACGACAAAAGGTTCTACACAGCTGTTGGCGAAATGAGCAAAGCAATCGATGGCAACGATCCAGAGAAGGTTTACACACTGACCTCTCAAATCATATCGCTAATGTCCACCCTAAAACCTACGGTTGACAAAAATAAGAAGCTTCACGATTTAGTGGCGTCGCTCAAAGACAAACAATATTATGACATTGGCTACGACATATCTGAAAAAGCCGCTGACTTTGCCATCAAGGGAGGAGAGAATCCGCAGTTCGCTTTTTTCTCAACATCACAGGCACAATTTCTCGATTCAACCGACCAGTTCGAAGAGTCTATAGCAAAGTCGAATCAGTTTCTAAATAGCGAATATGCTAAAAGATATCCGAGCGAACTGATGGTGCTCTACACAAAACAAAGCAAAGCACAAGCAATCAGTCACCTTTTAATCGATAAACCGGACATAGCAAATTCAAAACAGTTAGAGGCAGAGGCCAAATCCATCGTCGCAGAACTAGGCGCGTTGCCACTCGAAGCCAATACCCCCCAAGCTATCTTAGTGCAGCAAGCAAAAGAGAATCAGCAATCTTATACTGTGAACAAAAACAGCCTCGTAAAAGCAAGAGATGCTGAGTTTCGCAAACAGCACTTGGCTGAGTATATCGAGGCTGTAAACAAACGATTGTCCTCACTGAAGGAGAATCCACTAGCAGCAAATGCTAGTGCCATTCAAAAGCAGGAAGAATCAAATAGACAAGAGCGAAGCATAAGACAAATCGTCAAAGACATGACACGTCAAAGTAGACACATAGAGCAAGGTCAACTCTTCAATCTCATCCGCTTGAATAGAGCCATGGACTTAATTGCCGAAGGACGGTTTGATGAAGCAGATCGCCTTGCTGAGGCCCAAGTCCAATACACTCTTCACCGTCCTTACTCAAAGGTACTCAATCACGTTCTTGGTCATCTGCACCAAGCTTACAGAGGGAAGAAAAAGTATGAAAGCGCACAAAAATACATAGATTCAGCAATACAATATGAAGAAAAAAATCCTCAAAGAGACGTGATGGATAATCTGACCGAGCTTTATAGAGACAAAGGAATTGTTTATTTGCTAGCAGGCAATCCAGACAAAGCGATCATTGCATGCAACGAGAGTCTGAGTACTAACTTCGCGAAATCTCGTCTCTTTGATAAAAACACTCTTGGCGCGAAACTCTGGCTAGCCAAAGCTCTTTTAGCTAAGGAAGACAAGACCTCAAAGAGCAAAGGAGTGGAGACTCTGCAGAAGCTGGACAGAGATGGGCAAGACAACGTTGATCCGAAAGATGAAGAAGCAATGGCCGTCATAAAAGAAGCGCGCAATGAGCTAAGCCAATATCAAAGCAACAAAGAGTCGAAATAGAACCAGGGAGACTAAAGCTATCCAGCCATGAAAGCCGGTTATCTCATCGCTAGCACAATTCTGTTTGCCTCAATTTGCTCCGGGGTTGGTGCTTCGCTTGTTCTTTGGAAAGTTATCGGGGCCATAAAGAGCGGAGCATTGGATGCAAACACAGTATCTCTTTACGTTTGTTTGATCCCAATTGCAATCTCCCTCATTGTCGCTCTATTTACGTTCCGCGTTATTCAACCACTTCTTGCAAAACGGTTAGGCATCGAAACGAGCAAGAACAGTCAACAGCCCCAAATCGCGCCCGCTCAACGCCTGGCAGAGATACCGGAGAAAAAGGCGGAAACGACCGGGACCACGGAAGACAAAATGCGGATGATGATCGAAAATGCGGCTGATGTAATCTGTCTCATAGACACCAACTGCACATTCTTACAGGTGAACGCCGCCTCCAATCGAGTCTGGGGTTATAAACCGGAAGAGCTTGTTGGAAAGAACTTGCGTGACTATTTAGAGAATGATTCCAGTGTCGAAAAAACACTCAATGCCATAATTGGAGCAGAACAAAGTATTGCAAAAATAACATTCGAGAATCGTTTCAAGAAAAAGAATGGTCGTGTAGAAGACATGCTGTGGTCCGCACATTGGTCAGTTTCTGATGGCGGCTTGTTTTGTGTGGCGCACAACATTACAGAACGCAAGCGAGCGGAAAAAGCAATAAGAGAAAGCGAAGAAAAGGTTCGCGGGATTCTCGAAAATTTACCAGCGGCAGTAGCGCTGATTAATCGCAGCGGCTGCCTTGAATTCATGAATCGCAGTGCCTTTGCACTAACAGGCTATGAGCAGAACATTGATCTGTCTGAAATAAAAGCCACAACATTGTTCAGTTTCTGCAGCGAACCGTTTCACATGCAACAGCTATCAACACTTATCCAACAAGAGGGTTCTGTATTTGAAAGCTTGACGACATCCAGCAGCGGTGAGCGCATTCCCTGCGAGACCTCAGTCAGTATGCTTTCTAATCAAGGAGAAGAAAGTTGTTTGGTTATTCTCATGGATGCAAGAGTTAAACATGAGTTGGAACGAACAAAACGCGAATTTGTAGCAATGGTAACTCATGACCTCAAGAGTCCTCTGTCTTCAATCCTGATGGTTCTAGCATCATTTTCTGAAGGCCGAAACGGCAGCCTAACCGAGCAAGGAAAAGCTGCCGCATCCAGAGCCGAAAATGAATGTTTAAGACTGATTAGGCTTATTCAAGACCTATTGGACATTGAAAGGGTAAAAGCGGGCAAGTACCAGATTCACGCGAAAGAAACTTCCATAGACGAGACAATACGTTCATCCATAAAAGCTGTTGAGCCACTAGCTGCTTTACATGAAGTGACGATTTCCGTAAATGTTCCGAACGACATTACTTGCAATTGCGATGGTGCCCGCATCATTCAAGTTCTCGTAAATCTGCTGGATAACGCAATCAAGTTTGCCAATCCAGGCACAGAAGTGATTATCTCTGCAACTATTGAACCGAACGAGATTCAAATTGCGGTGACCAACAAAGGAAGAACCATTCCGCAGGAAAAGCTTGGTAACGTATTTGAACGTTTTGAGCAGCTCGATCACTCCGACGCTAGTGACAAAAAAGGCAGCGGCTTGGGTTTAGCAATATGCAAAACTCTTGTTGAAGAACATGGTGGCAAAATTTGGGCAAACAGTTCAGAGGGAGAAGGGACAACATTCGCCTTTACCCTTCCAAAGGAATCACGCCCAGAAACGGAGCTAAAGCTCTGAGCCCAAAGAAATCGTTTTGCCACCCCCGAACGATTTGGCTATGCGTTGGTATTCCTTTGCCTCTGTTTCGCTTCCAAATATCTTACATGCACGCGCAGAGAGAGTATAAGTCCGAGCTGCTTCAGAGGAATAACCAGGCATACTAGGAGGAAGCTCCTTTATCCATGCGCGAGCCCGCCGTAAAGGCCAATCAAGCTTATCGTTCGAATTTTGCAGTTCGAGAAAGAAATCCACCATGTCATTCAATAGCGCAACTCTTTCCAGTTTCTGAGCGGGATCGTCTATCTTCAGCTCGATAGCCTGCCTCACAAATCCCTCAGTCGCGCCACTGGCCGCCTTACGCTCTCTAAAGCAAACTGTGTCAATAGCTGATGAATGGCTAACTCTGCTTGTAGTAGCTTTTGTTGTCTCAACCAAGTAAGGACGCCATGCCTGTCTTGCCTTTGCAAAATAGTCCCTGGCTGATTTTGTGTTGCCTAAACTAAGGTCCGCCTGCCCTATTCGGAGCAAATTGTCTGCACCTGGTACATTATTTTCCTTACGAATTGCCAATGATCTTTCCATAGTCTTCCGAGCCTCTGCCACCCTCTTCACTTTGAATTGAGCATCAGAGAGGCGATCCAGCATGTAAGCATCCTTGAAAGCTTCCGCTCCCAAAAACTTCTCCACTTGTTTGTAGTACTCCCTGGCATTTTCAAAATCAGAAACGTGGTAACTGAGACTGCAGGCATTCAATAATTCCAGAATCAGTTCACGCTCAAGCTGGATTCGATCGGCACTGTGGGCTGGCATAGCAGCAAATTGCTTCTTCATTCTTGCCAAATTCTTTCTTGCCACTTGCAACTTAACTTGAAATCCACGGATGCGTGTATCCAGTTCTGTGCGTGGTTGGAAGTCCAAAGACTCTTGCGCTGCACGTTCAGCCAGGTTCGATCGATGCAGGAATGCAATCGAAAACACCAACAAACAAATTGCTAGCGCAGCACAAATAACAACTGGTTGAATCTTTGACTTCTTTTGCTGCTCCGGACTTCCTTCCTTGAAGAGTCCAGCTAGAGCTAACGTCAACGTGGCTGCCGGATCTTGCATGAGCTGCTCCAGCTCCTGCCTAAGCTCAGTCGCGCTGCTGTATCTCTTAGCCGGGTCCTTTTCCAAAGCATGAAACACAATCTTCTCAAATGCCAGCGGAATACTGTGAAACTGCAAAAATTGTCCAAACTTATCTGGCTGGTCATTTGCATGTTTGTAGACCACACCAAGTGGATTGTCCGCCACATGCGGAAGGCGCCCGGATACAGCCTCATACATAATGCAACCAAGAGCGTAAATGTCAGCTCGGTGATCAACAATTTTTCCGACGCACTGCTCGGGACTGATGTAATTGACACTTCCCACGAGTTGTCCAGTAGTGGTTATTCGTTGATAAGATTCAACTGCTGCTGGCATAAACGTGGCAAGTCCGAAATCGAGAAGCTTTACTGTTTCAGGTCCAGATGCATCTAAAAGCATTATGTTCTCTGGCTTTAAATCACGATGCACTATTGCCCGACCATGGGTGTATTCCAACGCATGGCATATCTGCACAACAATTTTTCCAATTCGGTGCCAGTTGAGCTGTGATTCGGAATTGAGGAGATCGCGAAGGGTCTTTCCTTGAAGATGCTCCATCGCAATGTAAGGCGTCCCATCAGGCGCAAAACCAAACCTATAGAAATTGACAATGTTCTGATGCACAAGTTCAGACACGATCTTGCCTTCACGCTCAAAGCGTGCCTGGTCTTCTTCAGACATGTCTGAGTTTTTCAACAACTTTAAGGCAATGAACCTTTCAAGCGCAATTTCTTTAGCCTTATAAACCGTGCCCATGCCTCCGGCGCCAAGAGGCTCCAGAATTTTATATCTGCCATCCAAAATTTTTCCGACTAAGCGATCGGTGTCCACTTCTTCCTTTTATGACTTATAAACGACAAGAACGGCTATTGGCCCTGCTGATTCCTTAGCTTAGATTATGCCCAAACTGGCCTACCTGGTCTCGCCACTAGTCGCTACGAGAATCGCTGCGTGCCGAAGCCTCTTTTCGTCAATCAGAAACGCAAGTGTTCGCTAAGTTGGCGACCGACCTTAGCGATGCTGGATTGCTTCTCTTCATCCAATAGCTTTGCTACAGCTGGTGCACCAGCGGCGGTGTCCCTTTCAAACTCGCGGGCAAACTCACCACTTTCAATGTGATCAAGTATTCCTGCCAGTTGTTTGCGCGTGGCGTCATTTATTATGCGCGGACCAGCGACAGCTGAACCATATTTGGCTGTATTTGAGATTGCCTGCCTCATGCCATCAATCCCTTGTTGAAAAAGGAGATCTGCAATCAGTTTTACCTCTTTCAAACAAGATATATAAGCAAGCTCACTTTGATAACCCTTGCTCGTCAGAGTTTCGAAACTAGCTTTGATTAGCTCAGGAATGCCTCCACAAAGCACAGCTTGCTCGCAAAACAAGTCCGTAACCGTTTCTTCTGCGAACGTTGTTTTTATCGCGCCAGCGCGAGTACAGCCCACGGCTTTGGCATAAGCCAGGCAGCGCTGCCAGGCCTTGCCACTATAGTCCTGCTCCACAGCCACCAGGGCCGGTAAGCCTTCACCTGCCTCATAGAGAGAGCGCAACTGGCGACCAGGTCCTGTCGGTGCTACAAGAATGACATCGACTTCATTTGCTATACAGATTGTCTTATGATGGACAACAAAACCATGCGCGAACACAAGAGCACTACCGGGCCGCAGATTTGGGCCGATGTGCTCGGCATAAACGGATGGCATTTGTTCGTCCGGCAACATCAACGCAATCAAGTCACACCTCTTTGCAACCTCGCTTATCTCCAATCTTTCAAAACCATCCTCCACGGACTGTTGACAAGCCTTGCTACCAGTCCTGGTGCCGATCTTCACATCAAAGCCGCTGTCGCGAAGGTTCAAAGCGTGTGCCCGGCCTTGGTTTCCGTAGCCCACCAAGCCCAAAATTAAATTTTCAAGTGAAGAAAGGTCACCTGAATCGTCATAAAAAATATTTGCCATCTGCTCTCTCGAAAAGCTCTTTTAGTAAGGCTTCTGAATATATAGTAGGTTCAAAACAAAGTCCAATTTCTGCGCATTTCTGATTAAAGGTTTGTTAGTAAATCTTGTGTTGTCGCGACATCCTGACTATTCTATTAGTCTGACCTAATGTCAGGTCGTCCCTGCAATCCTGCAGCGACGGTTTTTAAGAGGTAACACGCTATGCTGAATACACACCTTGCAGTCGAGACATTCGCACCCTGCCAAGACGTAGACATCATTAGCGGTGGTGTAGAAAGTCTAGCTATTGCCGCCCTGCTATCTGCCCGCGGAAGATCTGTTGGATTTGCCCGTGAAGGTTTCTCCATGCCGGAGCAACTGGTCATCAGAGGTGAATCAACAAACTATCGCGCTGGGCGCCTGCAAACCGGCAAACAAGATGCGGCGGACCCCCTTTATTCACGCCGCCCAGATATTATGGTGCTGACCGCCCGTGCGGTCGACTACCCCCAGGCACTGGATATGGTGGCGGAGCGTTTGGCTCCCGGACAGACTGTATTTATCACCGATGCCCCAATGGGCACAGCTTTTGAATTGTCGACCAAGCTTTTTAAATTGAGAAAGCGCATGGCGGTCAACATCGTCGAGATGGGGCCGCTATTTGACGAATGCTACTTTGAAGGTCGCTCACTGGAGATTATTGGACTGAAGGAACAAGTCTCCATTTGCGGCAGATCAGTCAACGAAACCAGAACATGCATGCCGTTTGGCAGACAACTGTTTAGTGGTTTGGTTCCTGCATCCAACGTACTGGAACGAGGACTTAACGACACTGCTAGTCTCTTGAAGACGGCTCTTCGCATGTTCCTCATTCATAGATCGCCAGCTGCCAAACAGGTCACCCCGATCACCGAACTGAACAAAGCGGAAGACGAAATTCTCAGCGCTTTGGAGAGCGAAATCCAGACCCTGGCGAAGATCTTCAACGTTACTGTACCTGAGCGCACAGAATTGTCTTTCGCTTTCTCCGATTCGTTAGAACGAGAAAGACAATCGATGGCTGCAGGCGTTTGCGAAAACTTCGTAATGTTGGCAGAGTTGGCAGCCAAAGCTTATCATCCTGTTCCGACAATCGATAGCATCATCGACGAAGCATCCAAGGCAGCCGCCAGAGATCTACGTTCAGAAGGCCGCAAACTTTCTGACCTGGGACTATCGGGCATGGACATTCGCGAAATAATTGAATTCATCAATTCCTGACGACCAATCTGCATAGAGCACGCTTTAAGAAGCTCTTAACGATCGAAGAAAACTGCAAAGCTCTTTAGATAGTGGGCGGAATGGCTCTATGGCGGACGACGCATGGCGTCACCCTGTAATTCGAGCCACCTTCAACCGATAGGCGTTAGTGGTTTTCGGCCGATAGGTGGGCCGCACTGGCGGCCATGATAGCAGTACCGTAGATCAAAGCATCCTCATTGATATCGAAGCGTGGGGAATGCAATTCGCGATGGTCGCCCTCAATTGCCGCGCCTACAACTATGAATAAAGAAGGTACTTTGTTGGTGTAAAAGCTGAAGTCCTCTGCTCCCAGCTCCATTGGAACGTCGACTATCTTACTTTCCCCGATCATGTCGACCGCAAGGGCGCGCAACTTCTCATTGAGCGCCTCGTTATTAACTAATGGCGGATTTTCTGTGCGATACTGCAGTTCCAATCGAGCACCTTGAACCTTCATCATCTCACCGAGTTTCAAGATTTCGTTCTTGAAGAACGCACTCATTTGTTCGCCGAAATAGCGAATTGTGCCTGTCAACTCCACTTCTTCTGCAATGATGTTCGCTCTATAAGTCTTGCTCCTGATCCCACCGATCGTCAGTACAGCCGGCTCTAGTGCTGATTTGCGCCTTGAGATTATGGTTTGCAAATGCTGAACCAGCTCTGCTGCAAGAACGATCGCATCAACGGTATTCTCCGGCTGCGCGCCGTGTCCGCCTTTTCCAATCAACCGAATATCAAAGGAATCACAAGCAGCAAGAAAAGTACCACTTCTAAAACCGAGCATGCCGACCGGAATCTCTGGAAAGACATGTGTTCCAACTAAAGCAGCAACGTCATCCAGACACCCCTCGTTCATCATCACGGTTGCACCAGAAATTCCATCGGCGTTTACAGTTTCTTCGGCTGGCTGGAAAATCATGCGAAAACGTCCAGCTAGCTCACCGGCCGTCACCATGTCAGCGAGAATTTGGGCAGCGCCAAGCGCACATGCGGTGTGCGCATCATGTCCACAAGCATGCATAACACCAGAATTCTTGGAACAATATGCATTCGGATTATCTTCCTGAATGGGCAGGGCATCCATGTCAGCACGGATGGCAATGATAGGACCTTTTGCTTGGGGAGATGACAGATCGGCAATAACACCAGTGCCACCGACTTTATCACGCACCGAATAACCTATCTTTTTCAAAACCTCTGACGCATAACTTCCTGTCTTGTTTTCCTGAAAGCTCAGTTCAGGATCGTTATGAATATGGCGCCTCATCTCCACAAGCTTTTCTCTGATGGATTTAGCCCGCTCCACAAAGAGCTTCACGGAATTTCTTTGGGCGGTCTCTGTCATTTTCCTATCCTCAGTTTTGATCCTTTTACTCTGATTCTTGTTTCAATGTTCCTGCTGTTCATCGCTTAGATGCTTCTTTACATACTCATCGAGATCCTCTGGAATTTCATCGGGCATGAACTGCCGGAGCACTTCAATTTCCTCATTCACTTGCTTTACGTCCTTTTGCAAAAGCGCACTTTGAGCAAGAAGAACTTTATAGTGCTCCAACATTTTATTGCGCTTTTCAACAGTCTCCTTGAGCTTCCGCAGCACCTGAAGCTTTTTCAGTTTTGGATTCTTCGCCAAAGGTCCTACTCCTTTCAGAGCTGAGTTAGCCTGTCAAAACACAGAAGCAGCGTAAGATTACGGCGCAACGAGAATATCTTCAAGATATCCTCTCTAATCAATGCGCAAACTGTTTCCGCCGTGCCCTCCTTAGTAATTACAACAACTCAGTTTCTGGAAGAGGCATCGAAAAGCAAGCTCCATCATCACACTTAGAAGAATTCAGCATACAAAGTTCTTCGAAATACAAAAGAGAAAAAACTAGAGTAAGGAAACACCCTCCAACCCCGACAACTGCCCCGTAAACTTACAACTACAACTTTCTTCCACCACAACTTTCTTTAACTTCTCCAGACCAAACACTCTGGAGACCCTGAGCCCCTGTCCTCCAAGCTTCCGCTTGCGATAGCCAAGCGAAAAGAAGAAAAAGAAGAAAGGAACCGCCTCCATGTTCGTTCACCTACAGTTGGATCCGAACTCGCTCCAAGCGGAAATGCTTGAAATCGCTAATCTGATTGCGGCCCACAGCAAAGGCAACGTCTCGGAGCCGCATGCCATGCGAGCCTATGGGCTAGCCTTGTTTGCCGCTGGGGCATCGGTCTTTATGCCGGACAATGCCTTCTACCAACTCTACTCCAACAGCGCACGGTTCGGCTGCGCAGCTCCCGAACACTTCGCCAAGATCGAAAAGATGAGAGCCACCGCCGCCGACAGACAGGATCGTGGCTGCTACTTCCCGAAGCAAGCGTGTCTCTTCCTCTCCGAGAGTCACCTTTACCTCTTCTGCGACTACGACAGACTGAAGGACGACCTGGATTCGACTATCACCTGGGCCTTCTGCCAGGTCATGAGCAACAGGGTCCAATTCAATGCGCCGCGATTCATCCTGCACGGCACTTGCAGATTCTGCCAGCGAAGAACCGACCAGTGTTCTGCTGGGACTTACCACTGCCGTGAGTGCGAGCCGTTACTGTTCAAGAGGTGTCCGGCTTGCGGCAGCTTGGATTACTGCAACTGCAAACCTGATAGCTGGGAGTAAACTCCCAGCTCAACCTGGAGCGCACAGCGCATCCAATTTCAATAACTGAATAGAAAGGGGAACAGCATGGAAATCGTAGTTGCAGAGGAGATCTCAAAGAAACGAACTGAACACCTTCGCCTCGCCAACCAGATTGCGAATCTGCGCTTAAGCAGCGGGCGGACTTCCGCAAGAGCGCAGCGCCTCGCGTTCTGCCTGCTCTTGTTTGCGGCAGGTGCAGCGGTATTCCTTGTCGAAAGCTCCTTTCGCCAGCTTGAACAGGCCGTTGACGAGCTGGCCCAAGAACTCGACGACGAGACCATCGTGGAATCACTGATGCATAGCAAACTGGCAGCCCGCAAGAGACAGGATGAAGATTTCAGTTTTTTCCCAGGGCTCTGCGCCTGCTTTCTGGAAAAGGAGCCCGCTCGCGTCTACCCTGGCAAGATCGCACAGATTGCCGGTGACTCGTTCAACGGCTCCTTGACGCGTGCGTTTGCTGAGGCGGTGCTCGCCAATGACGAATATCGCCTCCCCACCTTTCAGACCGCGGGCTGTGGGACCTGAGAATCTCGCCTGTTCGCAAGCAGAAAAAGAAGAATAAGAAAGGAACGAAATCAATGTTCAACTTCCTCACCCATTGCGATCACATCCCCAAGTTCGGTGGCATCTTCGGAGCCACGAAGGATGACCGCGAGATCAGACCCTATGCCAACTTCGGATTGCCGGAAGCGGTCAGCTCCTACGAGAGCGCCGGCTGCACCAGCAGCAAAAGCGCCACCATCATCGGTGACGAGAACAACAATGGCATCTGGACTGGTGAGCATCACGTCAGCCGCTTTGATAGCGAGGAAGCAGGTGACAACTCTCTCAATGACGGGGATCTGGATGAGCACTGGTTTTACATTCCATCCGGTCCTGAACAATAACGCGAAGAGCTCACAGGTGAAGCTCAAAAGCTAAATACACTAAGGCGCGGACATAGAAGTCGGCGTCGGAATGGCGGTGCAAGGATGAACTCAGCCAGCATCCCTCAATTCGACCTGGTCCTGGGCAGCGGAGGAATCAAAGGCTTCGGTCATCTGGGTCTTCTCAAGGCAATTGAAGAAAAGCAAATCCGGATCAACCGAATCACCGGCGTTTCCATCGGAGCCATCGTGGCAGCGTTCTTCGCGAACGGTTTCAACCACTTGCAGATCAAGGATATCCTGATCGAAGAATCAAATACGGTTACCTTCGGAGGACATCCGTTCAAGCTCCTGTTCAAGGGATTCTTGCAAGGAGGCATCAACTTAAGATCGCACGCGGAGCGAATTACCAATCGCTACCAGCTGACACCGAGAGATGGACTCTATATCCTTTCTTTCGATGTCCGCAGCATGAAGCCAGTTTTCTTTCAAGGAACCGAGTACAACCTGGCCGAAGCAGTGGCGTCATCCGCTGCCGTGCCGTTCTTCATGCGACCAATCCTGCACGCTGGTCATCTGGGGCGCAAGCTTCTTGTTGACGGCGCCTGCTATCACCCTTACCCAACCACTCACTGCAAAGGCAGAACCATCATCAGCAAGATAGGGCAGGCACGTTACCTCCCTACTCGAAAGATGACGCTGCTCGACTTCCTGATTCAGCTTGGTGACATAGCCACTGGATCAATCTTCAGCCGACCGGTGCTTGCTCCCGATCATTTTCTGGTTGACGTTGGCATGCCGGACATGGCTGGGCTCTGCTTTAACCAGGCCCGCAGCCGATTCGAGGATATGATCGAATACGGATACCGGCAAAGCATGCTCGCTCTCAATTCAGCTCTACACAATGTAAGAGCCTGAAACTCTAAATAGCCCGGATCGCAGCAGAGCAGATCAGCCAGCAAAAGGCTTGATCTGCTCTGCTGCATCATCTCTTCTTTTTCCAGCTAAAAACAACCGAGCTACTACTACAGCATATACTAGTAGGACGCAAAAAAGTAAGCATTCGATGAATACAGGTTGTGCTAAAGGAGAAATTATTTTCTAAAGTCTTGCCAAGACTGGCCATTT
>JAIEQI010000097.1 GCA_019747875.1 Candidatus Obscuribacterales bacterium | reverse complement strand
GCCGGAGGATTGTCTTTGCCAGTTTGGGCCGGAGGATTGTCTTTGCCAGTTTGGGCCGGAGGATTGTCTTTGCCAGTCTGCGCAGGAGGAGTGTCATTGCCAGTCTGCGCAGGAGGAGTGTCTTTGCCAGTTTGGGCAGGAGGATTGTCTTTGCCAGTTTGGGCCGGAGGATTGTCTTTGCCAGTCTGCGCAGGAGGAGTGTCTTTGCCAGTTTGCGCTGGCGGAGTGTCTTTGCCAGTCTGGGCAGGAGTCGTGTCATTACCTGCTTGAGGAGCCGCGTCCTTTGAAGTTTGCGGAGCTTCTTTCTTTGTGTTGTCTGGACTTGTAGGTTTCTTGAAGGTCCCGGTATCGCTATTTGTTATTTGACCAGTAAGTTCAAATTCTTTGGCACCCTTGGGATCTACTACAGCTTTGCCGGTGTTTGTTGTTTTCTCTCTGGCTGCCTGAACTTCGGTAGTTTTTGGCGCACCATGCTGCTGAGACACAAGTGCATCGCCATCACCGGAACTCTTCTTCTGACTCTCAGTGCTTTCCTGCGACAATTCTTCGGGGTTAGGCGCCATAACTCAAATTTTCCTGCAAGCTTACGTTTCTACCGGGGATTTATGGACAGAGACCATCCACTTATATGTTTTTCCACTTGCTTTACACTCGATAACCGAAGTTAGGTTAATTTGGATGTCAAGCAGGGTGGGGTTTTTCCCACTTAAGACGAAAAATTGCGACAGGTCTAATTTCTTAAATGCAGCAGCTCATGCGGGAGTTCGCAGAAAATTGCCAATCGCGTACGCTTCAAGCCACGCAACAACTGGCTTGAATACTTGTTTCCAACACAATAACCGGCAAGAAAAGACTTGCCGACCTCCAGGTCCAGGGCGCTTCCTTTGCCCCGCTATGGTAAGTCAGAAGATAATAAGCGAAACGCTGCTCCTTGTCAACTCTTTTGGCGTCCGAAAACCCTTGTGGCACAATACTCCCCAAAGTCTTTCGCTGAAATTTTTTCGGAAGCTTAAATAATACTCCTAACGAGTGATGCAAAACCCGCCGAATGGGGGTTGGAGTCGCTAGTCTTGCTTGTTAGACTGGCAGTATACGAATATCTCTGAAGGCGGCATTAGCTGTGTATTTACGTCGTTCGGCAAGAACGCTGGTTCTTTTTGCCCTCTGGCTTTTGCTCATAATCTGTGGCATTTGGGTGTCGATGGAATATGAGAAAACGCCGGCACGGATTGCTAACGCTGCGGCACAAGCAAAAGCAATTCCAACGATGCCTGCGGGTTCGTCGCGGTCTGTAACGGCAAACTCTGCCACGCCAAATTCCTTTTGTCCAAATTACACTCCAGTTTTGACCGGCTCCAAGCAATATGAGCTCGTTATGTTCGCTCATCCGCAGTGCCCTTGTACAAAAGCTACTCTCTCAGAACTGGACCGCTTTCTCGGAAGGAACAATAACGTTTCTACCCGGGTCTACTTCATCGTTCCAAACGGTTTTGAATCCTGGAAAAATTCGGAGAATTTCAAGGCCGCAGCTCGTATTCCCGGTGTAGAAGTTAGAATTGACGAAAACGGAGTCTTAGCAGAAAAGTTCAAAGCCTGCGCATCCGGTGAGTGTTTTCTATTTGATCGTAAAGCGACTTTACTTTTCCATGGCGGCATAACAGTCGCTCGTGGACACGAAGGAGACAATTTGGGGCTGGAGCAGCTCTCTTCAATAGTTGAAGGGAGATCGTTAACAGCAATCAGTAACGTTGTTTATGGATGCACCTTATTTGATGCTAACTAATTACAGGAAACGAAAATGTTGTTCTCGCCACCACTGAAAGCCAAAGAAGAGTCGAGTTCGCCGGCGACCTATACACGCAGCGAGTATCTCTTCGATCAGCAGCGGCATGCAATTTACGTTCGCACCGACAAGATGTTTGGGTGGCTGTTTATCTTGCAGTGGATTGGTTCTGCAATTGCAGCTCTTTTGATTTCGCCCTACACCTGGGAAGGAACGCAGCACTCAATTCATATCCATGTTTGGCAAGCTATTGTCCTTGGTGGCATCGTAAACAGCTTGCCGCTATTCTTAGTCTGGAAGCAACCAGGCACATTGTTGACGAGGCAAACAATTGCGATCGCGCAAATGCTATGGTCCGGGTTGATCATCGCTATCTCTGGTGGACGCATTGAAACACATTTTCATGTTTTTGGTTCGCTTGCATTTTTGGCGTTTTATAGAGACTGGCGAGTCTTGTTGACCGCTTCTGCCATTACAGCATTGGATCACTTTTTGCGCGGAATCTATGCTCCGGCGAGCATCTATGGCGTCCAGGTGGCGGAGCCATGGCGATGGTTCGAGCACAGTACATGGGTAGTCTTCTGTGATTTCTTTCTGATCATTTCGATTCGGCACAGTTTGCGCGATATGAGACTTATGGCTCACCGCCAAGCAGAGCTGGAGTCAGCAAAAAACTATGTTGAGCAAGAGGTCGTTGCTCGTACTGCTGAGCTAAAACTTTCCGAACAAAATTTGCGTGATAGCGAAGCGACTATCAGAGCGATTTTTGAAACTGCGGCTGATTCTATCATTACCATTGCCGAGAATGGAACGATTGAAACAGCGAATCAAACATGCGAAAAAATGTATGGCTATCAGTTTCACACAATATTCGGAAAACACATTTCATTCCTTATAAAACAAATTGGCGATGAACTCTGCACAGAAGATAGCTGGGTAAAGTGGCGTGATATGTGCCGCGTCAGGCGTAATGCGCTACGCTTGGAAGGCATCGGTTTGGCGCGCGGCCGCGTTGAAATACCTATTGAAATTTCCTTGAGCTTTGTCAACCTCAAAGGGAAGAAATTGATCACCGCAATCGTGCGCGACATCTCTGAACGCAAAGAAGCTGAGCGCCGTGTTTCAGAATTTTATTCAATCGTTTCTCATGAATTACGCACGCCGCTAACATCAATTCGCGGATCACTTGGTCTGATCGAAGGCGGAATGACAGGAGACTTGCCGGTCGAGACACTTGAGTTGGTAAACATTGCTCGCGAAAGTTGTGATCGCTTGATCCGTCTTATCAACGACATTTTGGATCTTAAAAAGCTTGAAGCCGGCAAGTTTGAGTTTCACAAAATGGAAATCACTCCCTCTGAATTACTTGGAATGTCGCTTGCATTTACGGAAGGAATGGCAAGGGAGCGTGGTATCAGATTGGAATTGGGATGGACAACTGAGCAGCCGATCATCGCGGATACAGACAGGCTTAACCAGGGTCTGGTGAATCTGATTTCAAATGCCATCAAATTCTCTCCGAAAGCCGGTGTTGTAGAGCTTAGTGCAACCATCGCGGATAATGCGGTTCGTTTTGTCGTCCGCGATCAAGGGAAGGGAATTTCGAAAGATCAACAACATAAGCTGTTTTGCAAGTTTCAACAAGTCGATTCCTCGGACAAGCGTGAGCAGGAGGGAACCGGTCTTGGCCTTGCAATCTGCAAGGCTATAGTTGAGCAGCATGGCGGACAAATCGGTGTCGAATCAGATTCAGATAAAGGTGCTTCTTTCTGGTTCACGATACCTGTTGTGAGCGGAGAATTCTATAAGCCAACAGAGGATGAGGGGCGTACCAGTTATGTAGTTGTGATTGATGACGCTAGTAAGCTTGGTGATCTTTTGAATCGCCATCTCTTACCGAGTCGGTGCCAGCTTGTTCATGTTCACGATAGCGATGAAGCATCTAAGGTGATTGCAGAACGGGTTCCTGATCTCGTTATCTTCAATGTCTCGCAGCCTGACGAGGCGGATTTAGAGTTGCAGGAGCAGTTACGTTCACTATATGCGGTGCACAATAAACCGGTTGTGCTATTCACTCACAGTACTTCTGACGCCGATGCCCCCTCGCCGGTTCGCGTGGAGTGGCATAAGCGACCGGTCAAGGAAGAGATTGTCGTTCGGGATATAAAACGGGCTGTCGATTCATCAAATTGTCCTACGGTGCTTGTTGTCGAAGATGATCCCGGAACAAGAAAGACGCTGGTACATCAGTTAGGAAAATATGGAATTCGTTGTTTAGAAGCTTCCGGCGGTGAGGAAGGTCTCAATATTCTAGCTACTGAAAATCCAGAGCTAATCGTTTTAGATGTTGGTCTTCCTGACATGAATGGTTTCGATTTCGTGAAACGACTGCGTGAGGAGCCTTCTTGCAAAGCATTGCCATTACTTGTATACACGGGAAGAGACTTGACCGCTGCAGAACGGCGAGATTTAACTATTGGTTTTACCCGCTATTTGACCAAGAGCAAAGCTAGTGAACTTGAGCTTGTGAGTGCGATTGATGAATTGCTTGAAAAGGTTCGTATCGAGGTGGAAGCGAAAGCTAATTCCTGATACGATTCCAGCATGTCGATTGAGAAAGTATTGCTTGTTGATGACGATCCGCGTATTCGTAAGATTGCGCAGATTAGCTTACAGGGGGTAGGCGGCTGGAACGTTCGCGCCGTATCTTCCGGGTTTGAAGCATTGGAAGCCGCTAGCAGTGACCGACCAGACGTGATTTTGCTGGACGTCATGATGCCTGAAATGGATGGTCCAACTACCCTTGCTCGTTTGCGTGAGAATGCTGAGCTCGCATCAATTCCTGTGATTTTCTTCACGGCGAAAGTCCAAAAGCAAGAAGTTGATTCTTATCTGGCGTTAGGTGCCGCCGGTATTATTAGTAAACCTTTCGATCCAATGAAACTTCCGGGCGAAATCGAAGAGATCTTGCGCGCCAGTAACAACTAGTTCTTCTGCTTCTTTAGGCGGGCGACGCTGGCAGCGTCTACAGGACCGAATTCGGTTCGATCCCGGGAGCGCCGGCATCTTGCCGGCTTCTAATTTTTTTTGAGAGCGATTCGCGCACACGCATGGAGCGCCCTACAAGAAAATGATTCGGTTCGACCCGGGAGC
The DNA here is from genome assembly GCA_019747875.1 of Candidatus Obscuribacterales bacterium. GTDB lineage: Bacteria > Cyanobacteriota > Vampirovibrionia > Obscuribacterales > Obscuribacteraceae > JAIEPM01. Next base: position 31,217 of record JAIEQI010000097.1, on the reverse strand, counting down.
GCCGGCATCTTGCCGGCTTCTAATTTTTTTTGAGAGCGATTCGCGCACACGCATGGAGCGCCCTACAAGAAAATGATTCGGTTCGACCCGGGAGCGCCGGCATCTTGCCGGCTTCTAATTTTTTTTTGAGAGCGATTCGCACGATCGGATGCCGGCGAGACACTGACGATACCTTTTCGGCATTCGACCCGCGAGCTCCGTTGCTCAGATTACGCCGGAACGATCGGTCCTCGATTGCGCGTTTCTTGGGCTGCTGCATGTAAGCGTTCGATGCCCATCTCGATTTTTTCGTCGGTTAAACCAGCATAGTTAAGCAAGAATTCGTGGGGTGGTGGCGTTACGTTCAAATAGAATGGTTTTGTATGTACTAGCCCAACGCCTTTATCGCGAGCGACTCTCAGGAACGCCTCATCATCAATTCGCCAGTTGATGCGAATCAAGATATTGATCCCCGCGTTCTCTCCGAGAACCTCAACACCTTCACCAAAGTGTTTTTTCAAACTCGCGATAATAACTTGTCTGCGCTGTTGGTATAAACCACGCATTCTTCTGATGTGTCGTTCGAAATGTCCTTGTTTGATGAATTCTGCAAGTATTTGTTGATCAAGAAGAGATGAGTGTCTGTCTGCAAGAAACTTTGCTCTAGCAAATATTTCAGTCAGGCTTGCGGGCACTACAAGATAACCGAGGCGCAATGCTGGAAACAGGACCTTTGAGAAAGTACCTATATAGATAACAGAGTCAGAGCGATCCAAGCCCGCCAGCGCAGGAACAGGCCTTCCTGCGTAGCGATATTCGCTGTCGTAGTCATCTTCAATGATGAATGTGCCGCTTCTTTGAGCCCAATTCAACAATTCAAGTCTGCGCGGCAGGCTCATCACAACGCCTGTCGGTGATTGATGTGATGGCGTCACGTAGAGCAGTTTCATGTTGGCCATTGCCGGATCTTTTAGCTTTTCGACCACCAATCCTGATTCGTCCACAGGAACACCAATTAACTGCGCACCTTGAACTTCAAATGCTTTTTTGGCGCCAATGTATCCCGGATCTTCGATTCCGGCTTGATCGCCACGATCTAGAATCACCCGAGTGACAAGGTCGATTCCTTGTTGGGATCCATTTACGACGATAATTTGCTGCGGTGTGCAGTTTACCGCCCGTGATTTTGAGAGGTGGGCGGCAATAGCTTCTCTCAATGGCAAAAAGCCTTGTGATTTGCTTGGGCAATCCAGCAAAGAAAGATCGTGCTTCTTGGCAAGCTGGTTGGCTAGCATCATCCATTGCCGCATAGGGAATTGATCGAAATCGGGACGTCCAAAGCTGAACTGGATTTCAGGTTCATCCTCGCCATAAGCAAACCAAGGACGGTCCTTTATATATGATCCGTATTTCGAAAGTCGTTTGACTGATTTCTTCGTCAGTCCACCTGTTTCGATGAGAGTTTTTCGTCGGCCATCTTTCGTGTCTACCCGCATGGTTGCATCCGGAAGGTGCCTTGTCACGTAGGTGCCAGATCCGGTAGTGGACTGGAGATATCCCTCAGACAAGAGGAATTCATAAGCCAATGTTGCGGTCGCTCTGGAGATCCCAAGAGACTCTGCGATGGCACGGGTGGAGGGTACTCTTTGACCAGGCATTAAACGCCCAGAAAGTATGGCCCGTCTTATTTCCTCGTAGAGCTGACGGTGGAGTGGAACGTTAGATTGGCTATCTAAAACTATCAAAAAATCCACTTAAAACACCTCCAAAGTGGACTGGTAGTAAAACACGAAAGTGGCACTTTTGCAAGTCCAATTTAATTGCTATTCTATAGAGGTCTGGAGGACAAAATCATGTTTTCGAACTCAATCAAAAAAGTCACTGTGTCGGGGATGGCATTGAGCCTGATCCTGGTCGCTTTGAACGCACCGAGCGCGAAAGCCGTAGTCGCTGACTCCAACGTGTACTCGCAATATCAAAGTGTAAGAGTGAACCTGTTGAACAAAGAACAGCGTTTGCAGAAAGACTTTGACGCTCTTCAAAAGACTATTGATGATCTTAGAAAAGCTAACGACAAAAATCTAGATAAAACTATCGACGATTTGAGCCGTTCGTTGGACAACACCTACCTCAAACTCCGCAACGTGCGTTTAGACATCAAAGATCTGGATGGCAGAATGCTTTAATCCCCTGCTAAGACAGCAGCAAGATCAAAAGGCTCCGCGTAAATGCGGAGCCTTTGTTTTAAGTTATTAAAGTGAGAAGCATCGAATCGAGAATTGAAGGTACTATTTTCAACTGGTCTTATCACGAAATCTGGAGTCGAAATTTGGAACCACAGTCAACAAATCGAGATTGGGATCACAATTTTCTCTCTAAATTATGTGATCGATTTCCTTCTTCGATATGGCGCGTTCTTTCCCAAGCGGGACCAGGACCTGAATACATGTATGTAAAAACTCGGACATGCTTTGGGGCCGCTTATCTATCCTTGTTCATTGGTACTCTAATTACTAGTATCTTTCTCTTTTGTGATCTTTTGCCGATCGAAAAGGCTCATGGTACGCAAGCTTGGGCTCCGGTAAATGCAAAGATCGTTTCATCGAGAAAAGCTGATTACAGAGCCATTGTGCATTACACCTACGATGTGGGCGGCAAAACATTTGAGAGTGATCAAATTAGCATACTCGATCCGCAATATAGAGATGCTTCCATCCCCGATAAGCTCTTGAACAAATACCCAGCAGGCAGTAACAGTATTGCCTACTACAATCCAGCGAAGCCCAGCGAAAGCGTTCTGTTGAGAGGCTTTCGCGTCCTTGATGTCGGTGATTCTTTCAAGTATCCGTTGGCTCTAACGTTGCTGTCCACATTGTTCTTTGTACTGCTCGGTTATGTCTTTGCTTTGAGTGCCATTTATGTTGTGCAGGTAGCGACATTCATCGGTATTATTGGTGTTGTGGCGGTACTTGAGTTCACTTTCTTCGGAATTGATTGGATTAAGTCTGTAATAGGAGAGCACCTGCCTGGTCTACCGGCGCAGGTGCTACATCAAAATCCGGGATGAGTTATTTTTGTCCCGATGTTTCGACAAATTCCATCTGGTCTTTCTTGCTTCCAGCCCACATGTCTACATTGCGAAGTCGTGCTTCTTCTGCCGACGATTTCGGCAGATCTGGCGGTGGGAGTTTCGGAATCTCTGGTAGTATGGGCGGTGGCACATTCACCAGGTCCGATTGAGGGATACTGTCGACCGGTTTTTTGAAAGCCTTGCTAACATCTGTTGTTTGCACAGGACTGTAATCTTTGCTGTTTCTCATCAGGCAGTAAAGTTTTCCAGAGGACATAGCATTGGCCAGTTTGCCAGCATCTGCTGGTGAAACAGAGACCGTCACCGAACTAACTGGTTGAGCTTCACTTTGCCCTGGCATCCTTTTGAATTGCTGTCCAACTGCAATTACCTGAACATCGCCGAGTATAACCATTGCGTGTGAGTCGGCGCCAGAACCAATTTGCGCCATGATGTCGACATGCGAATCAGGCGTTAGAAAACCGGCGACTCCCGTATTTGTGTCAACAGGAATTGTAAAGGCTCGATGCCCTTCTCTGATCTTTGATTCAAAACCTGTTGGTCTCTCCGCCATCGCTAGAAATTGCGAGAAGAAAAAGTCATTTGCAGAGATGTTGGCTTTTGCTTTCAGCCCTAACACCATTCCGCTGCTCCGCAATGCTCCCCGAGGAATTTCCTTGGACGGCATTTCCGCAATTTTGAACGCGTCCTGTTCTATGGTCGTCCCTTCCGGAATGTCTTTTATGGCCACCAATACGGCTTCAGTGGGCACCGCCTCTGCAATTTGAGGTTTCGGCTTGTTTTTTTCGATGGTCTGCTGGACCATAACCGTAGCCGTGGTGGCGAGCGCCAACATTACCAGCAGCATTACCTTTGGCGGAATCCTGGACATGATCATGAGGAAGAAATTCGAGCCGCGCATGCGCATACCTCTAAAAACTAGTAAGCATTAATAGTTATACAGGTTTTTCCACTATGTCCAAAGGAGCATACCCCTCGTGTAGATTCAGGAATAACCCCAGGTAGAGTTTCGGCTGATTTGTGCAGACTGCCGACCGAGAAATGGGAACTTATTTGAAGGACAAAATATCAAGTCACACACACTTCACACTAGGCTTTTAGAGTACTAAAATAACTCAGGCAACAGGCGGGTTCAAATAACCGTATGCGTTTAAGCAAAAGTTTGGCGACAGCCACTATGGAATCTGAAGCTTCATTGGATGATGTTCTCCGGTCCGTTGAAGATCAGTACCATTCGACCTTATATGAGATTTCCAACTCAGCTCCTACACTTGTCGTGTTTCTGCGTCATTTCGGTTGCTGCTTTTGCAAGGAAGCTCTTTCTGATATCCATGACTGTGTTTCTGCTATCCAGTCTTCCGGTGTGAAGATTGTCCTGGTTCATATGGCTGAAGAAGATGAGGCCGCAACCCTTTTGGCTAGCTACGGACTGGCAGACCTCTCTCGGGTCAGCTCACCTGACCAGGCTCTCTATAAGTACTTCGGTCTGGGCAGAGGTACTGCAGACAAGATTTTGGCACCGAAAGTAATATCACGTGCTCTTGAGGCTCTTTTGCATGGCCATGCAATTGGACCCTTCCACGGCGACACAATGCAGATGCCTGGTGCTTTCCTTATCCATAGAGGGCGCATCGTCCGGTCTTTTGTGCCGAATTCAGTCGAAATGCGACCGGACTATGTAAGCATCGCCGCCGGTACTATGTACGCTGCAGCCCGCTAAATCTACTTTGTAGGACCAATCACGGGCCGCTGCAATCAAGGTTGCTGGCGATTCTGGCATAGCCCCAGCGGATGATATACGCGCTTGCTTAAAAATGCCCTGCATCATCCTTATATGATGATGGGGAAAAATACGATGAATTGGCGGGTTGTCAACAGGGCTACTCGTTATCAGCAATACTCACAGCACCATATTCAGTGCGGCATTCGGAATTCGCTTGAAAGCTCTGGTGCACCTGATGCGGTGCAACTAGTTTCTCCCGGCGCATCTGTACCAGCAACGGATGTCCGCGCTAAATGCCTTGCTGTAAGGGTTTCCGTATTTAACTGCGCCCGGCTGTAGCAAGCGTCCTGCCTGCCGTTACGGGCACTTCAGTTGAATCCTTTTTTGAGGATTTTTCCTGGAGGTACTCTTTGACCATATTGATAAAGAACGCATGTACGCGAGTATCTTCCGTGAGTTCAGGGTGAAAGGCGGTTGCCAGCAGATTTCCTTGCCGGCACATAACTATACCTTCAGCCACCGAGGCAAAAACATCCACATCAGCGCCTGCTGAAATGATGATTGGTCCACGGATGAAAACTAACGGAAACGATTCGGCACCTAATTCCGGAATGCTCAGTGATTCTTCTCTGCTGAACTTTTGGGAACCGAAGGCATTACGGCGAACCTTGATGTTCATCAAGGCCAGCCGACCTTGCGAATATCCTTCGATCTCGCGCGCCAGGAAGATCAAGCCCATGCAGGTTCCATACACCGGCATGCCATTTTTTGCTTTATCGATGATGGTATCAAATATAGGGTCTGTGGTATTTCCTGTGAGTTTGGCAATCGTCGTTGACTCGCCACCAGGAATTACCAGACCATCTACACCTTCTAAGTCTGCAGCTCTACGAACGAAGACGATTTCTTCGGCTCCACAGGCGTGCAACATCTCGGCGTGCTCGGCGAAATCACCTTGCAATGCAAGCACAGCAAGGCGCATCTTACCAACCTCTCTTGGCTAAGGTTTCTGCTTCAGAGAGGCTCTGAACTGTTCGGCCAACCATTGGTTCGCCTAGATTGCGGCTGACTTCAGCAAGCACAGCCGGATCGTTGTAGAAGGTTGTTGCCTTGACGATCGCTTCAGCTCTCTTTTGAGGATTTCCAGATTTAAAGATGCCAGAGCCGACAAATACGCCGTCAACGCCCAATTGCATCATGAGTGCTGCATCTGCCGGAGTTGCAATACCGCCGGCTGCGAAATTTACTACTGGAAGCTTTCCGGTTTCGGCTACTTGCAGAATGATTTCAAAAGGAGCTCCGATGTTCTTAGCGTAGGTCATGAGCTCTTCTTTCGGAAGAACGGTCAATTTTCTGATCTCACCAAGTATGGTGCGTGCGTGCCGAACAGCTTCTACGACATCGCCAGTACCGGCCTCGCCTTTTGTTCTCATCATGGCTGCGCCCTCACCGATTCTTCGGAGCGCTTCACCTAAATTGCGAGCTCCGCATACAAATGGGATTTGGAACTTGCTTTTGTCGATATGAAACTCTTCATCGGCTGGGGTCAATACTTCGCTCTCGTCGATGCAATCGACGCCGAGAGATTCGAGGATTTGCGCTTCGACGAAATGTCCGATGCGCGCTTTGGCCATTACGGGAATGCTGACAGCTTCTTTGATTTGGATAATCAACTCGGGGTCACTCATTCGAGCGACACCACCGTTTGCTCGGATGTCGGCGGGCACGCGTTCGAGAGCCATAACGGCAACAGCCCCTGCTGCTTCTGCAATTTTTGCTTGTTCAGCATTTACCACGTCCATGATGACGCCGCTCTTCAACATCTGAGGGAGAGCCTTCTTTACGAGCAATGTGCCTGTTTTTGCGTTTGAGTTTTTGGCTTCTTTCGTTTCCGTGACCATTTCTAATTACCTGTAATTAACTGCTAATAATGAGTTTTGAGGGGCTCTCGCTTATGCCTTATGAGTCTAAACTATATCTCTTGGCCACGCAATTCAGCGCTATCTCATGCTTTTCTTCAGATAGTTCGAAAGAATCTTAGTTAGTCGTAATGATCCGAAAACTTCCACAGGAGAACTGTTTCTCGGGTGTCACCGTTTGACGTTTCGGAAACTCAGTTATTTGAGGCATCTATATGAAACTTCACGGAGTGAAATTCGCGCATCCTCATGTAGTCAAGGGCTTAATCGGTTTATCCGTGTAAATCCCAAAATGTATACTGGGCGGGCTTTTTGGGTCCGATAATTCGCGCGGTTGTTCTTGGCTGATGGCGGAAAGATAGTAACAGCAATGGTTTTCGACGCAGCTTATAGACAAATTTTCTCAGACGATCAACATCTTTTGGGGCTGATAAACGGAGAATCAAGCCGATTTATGCGCTTAGTTGATAGATATACGGGCGGGGTGGCATAAGGATTAAGGAGGGAGAGGCACCTTGGAGCCACAAGACACACCTAATTTTTCGGCGATCGATCCAGATTCGGAAGAAGTTTCCAGAATGCTGGAGTCTTTGGCATCGGCATCATCAGATTTGGAATATCTGGTGCAGAGGCTGAACGATCAGCTCAACAGGCTCGGAGGGCGGCTTCGCAAAACCCTGCTCAATGAAATTCGCATTTCTCGCCAGCGCGTCGAATCATATCTTGAAACCTATCTGAGTTCAGCTACCAGAGAAAAAGACGATCTCATAACTCAACTTTCGCAATTCAGGCAATCTGAGATCAGAGCCATTCTCGATGTTGGCAAAAGCAGCCGTATGCAAGCCAAAAACGAAGCAAACAAGATGTTTGCTGAGTACGGCTCGTCCATTAAGTCAGAGCTGGAGGAAATGAAGGCTCTTGTTGCTGCGATGAAAACGGACATCGACGTCAAAGCTGACCAAGCAAAAGTATCGTCACTTTCGAAAGAGTGCACTGAAAGAATTGCAGAAATGCTTTCCAATTATTTGCGACGTTTGCCGGAAGTCTCACGTGAGAAACTTAGCGTCGTTGAATCTGATATTCTGCAGTCGCAAAGCAAGATTGAACTGGTTCTCCAGTCCCAGTTGGGACAATTGAAAGACGAGCTTGAGGTTATTTCGCTGAATTCCTCACGCGAGTTAGAACAGACGTCTGATGCTCAACAGATCAAGTTCGCCAATACGTTCAAGTTGCTTGATCACGTTGAGAAAAATCTTCCACAACGATTTTACCTGCACTGGAAAGGCGATGAAGTAGATAGCTACTTTGATGATGTCGTCAAGTCTTTCGAAGACTCGTTGATGTCGGTAAGCGATTTGCAGTCCGGTTCGTTCCAGGCAAAGCTGAAGAACATTGCTCTGCAATCCAAAGTCGATATAAATAGTGCCACCAGAAACTGCCAGGAAGAAATGCAAGCCTCGCAGAAAGAATTCTCTGCTTCGATGACAGAGCAACAACGCGCGACATGGGCTCGCTGCGATGCTCTGCTGCACAAGCTCGAACAAGCAATTGAGACGCAAGTTGAAAGCGACAGTGGCGTTTCCGAGCGCGTGAAAGTGGCTATGAAAAACATGGCTCAGGAATTTCGAGGCAAGACAGTCGCGAAGTCACACCAGGTTGAAATGTATTTCGAACGCGCGATTGACACGATGGTAAAAAATGTCGAGAACTTCTCGGATGAAACATGTGAGCAGCTAGAACATGAATATTCCGAAGCGCGCAAGGATTTTGGCTTGCTTTACGAAGAGATTGAACGCCAATTGTCTGACCTGCAAAAAGAGGTCTCCAAGGTCGAAAAAGCTGGTCTCGGTGTGTCCCGAATCATTTCGGCATACAAGAAATCCAGCATCAAGTTTCCGGAGAATTACTAATGAGCGAAAGCGGACCGAGCCTGCAAGAAATTTATTTGAATGCCTGTCGCAATTTCGACGAGATGGCAAACAAGCTGCTACAGGGCTTCTCCGCAGCGGTAGACTCGGCGCTGCTATCGTATGAAGACACCGAAGTCGTTGCGAGGGAGAAAGCCTCGGCGGTAGTAACTGAGCAGGAGCGAGAAATCATCCTCTGCCTGAATAAATCACTCGATGCGATTCGTACTTCGGTTGAACAGACCATTGATGAGAACGATCGATTCCTTGAGCATGTAGGCGAGGAGCTGATTCTCAATTGCCGAACGCTCCAACAAGAAATCAACGATATAACAGAGCAACTACTTCGTGCTCACCAGTTGACAGCCAAATCGCATGCAGCTCGCTTGAGTGGTCATTGCGACAAAGCTGTCGAGAGTGTGCAGCAAACATCGAATCGAGCGCGCCAAAATCTGCGCGAACAGTCAAATGTAGTTGCTACACAATTCGGAGAGGCACTTGTTGAAAAGCAAAGTCAACAATTCGCAGATCTGGTTACACGCGAGTCGCAGGCACGAAAAGAGATTCCAGATCTCTTGGCTGACATGATTTCCAAAGCAAGAACCCATGAGGACAAACTCGCGGATCTCCACCGTCAGCATACCGAGAAGATCGACGACCGTATTGTCGAAATTAGCAAGAAAGTAAGTGATGTAGCCGAATCTGAGATGGCTAGAATTGTTGATACTTCAAGCCATACTGAAGATCGCCTCCGCATCACCTATGACGAGATGCGCACCAGATTACTGGGCGCTAATGAGGGTTACACAAAACAGTACCATGATGATTTGGAAGCGACAGCAAGAGACAGTCGCGATACAACCGCCGAGTTTCTGGTGCAATTACTTGACGAAATGAATCGCACGGCAAACAGCATAAGTGATGACGAGCGGCGCAAAGCAAATCTAAATGCAGACCGCGCAATGCAATTATCTGACGAACTGCTGAATCTGATTGAAGATCAGCGTGTCATAGCAGCTCAGAAGTCGACTGTGATGGCTCAGATTCTTACTGAGATGAAAGAGATCGAAGCAAACTTTGAAAAACGAATAACAAAGCTATCGGAAGACCAGTCTACTCGCATCTCGCAGAGCTGCGAAGTGGCTGTCACTGAAATTGCTGCCGCCCGCAAGAGCGTTTCAGCAAAAATCTCTCATTTGTCCAATCTATATATGAGACAAATCGAAGAGGAAGAAGCTCGCATACTAAAAATGATTGAACGAAGACTGGAAAAAGCAATTCAGCTTATAGAAACCGCTGTAGGAAGGGACTGATATTATGACGACGTCGTTCAAAGCCAAATTTCCGCTGAAGGCTCTGACGAGCATTAAGGAGTTTAATCGAGACTCCGGCACATCTCCGGAATTGTGGGCCAAACAGCAAGCAACCGGCTTAAAAGTCGGAGATATAGCGCTTTGCTTTAGTCCACTGACAGGTCTCGATGGCAAAGTCTCCGAAGTTGTAACCACTGCTTTGATGCTGGTGTTTGCCGTTGAAGACGGAAAGCCGGCTTGCGTCCTCGTCACCGAAGACTTCTATGTAACCGATTTCTCAGAGAACATTTTCAGAGAAAGAGCTTCAGCTCTGGCAAGCCAGGGGCACGCCTTCTCGTATGTTTTGGTGCCGTTTGCAGGTAGCATTGCCAGTGATCGTCTGCCGTTCATGAGCAGCATGCGTCGTTGGGGAAGTGGTGGCAGTCGCAATTCGCCGCCGCTCGGCTTGCCTGATCCACTCGCAGCATTTTTGAGTTGTATTGGCGTTACCATTCCATTGACACCGATCTTGAGTATTAGTGTTCTAGCTGCTTCCTTAGTGAAAGGACCCGACGGACCTTCGACTCCGGACTTAAGACCATTCTACGCACGCATCTCCAATTTTGATTTCCAAGCGGGAAGTGCAGCTGCGACTACTGCCACCGCATCCGGTGCCAGTTCTATTTCTTCTATCACCATGATGGAGACAAAGCCGACACCTGCAACACCGGCCGCTCCAGTAAATCCTCCAACGGCAACACCGACAACTACAGCAACAACACCGCCGTCGGGGCCGACGCCGACTCCTGCTACCCCAAGCACGAATTCACCAGCTGCGTCGACTACTGCCAGTCCGGCCTCAAATGAGAAACCACCTGTATCGAACTCGCTGCCAAAGCCAAGTACGATAGAAAACCCATTTGCAGTACCATCAAGCTCGAATATTTCACCAACAGCTAGCAGCGCTTCGACGACGGCACCGAGCGCTTCGACGACAGCACCGAGCGCTTCGACGACAGCACCGAGCGCTTCGACGACAGCACCAAGCGGCTCGACGACTGCACAATCTTCAGCACTTCCACCGTCGCCGCCACGTACGCGCCTGGAGCAGCCTGCTCATTCATTCCTCGATTCCATGGATTCAAGTGAAGCTAACAAGGAACCTAGCTATGCCAGTGCTTTCAGCGAAGACTTCGCCAAGAAAGTTGCTGAGTTGGAAACGGCAGAAGCACAAGATGCTGCTGCATCTGAGATCGATGATGATGAGCATCGGCACCCGAGAAGCCCGCGCCCGCCACTTAATGTTCGCAGCCGTCTTGAGGCTCGACTTGCCGGTAAGCTACCTAAAGGAATGGATACCTTTAGTGAAATGAATGTCCCTGCATTTCGCTCCAAGATTGATCCTTCCTCTCCTGTCATCAAATTAGTAAGCAATATTCGCCAGCAAGTGAATATCGCGGCCGATAACATGGAGTATAGGGTCAGCACTCATAAGTCTCGTTTGCTCGATCAGCTCGTTTCCAACAAGCACAATCTAAACGAGAAGGAGCAGCGTAGTTTGCAGGCCCTTGAAGAGATAAGGGCTGCCTATCAGAAAAAACTGGAGGACTCCGCGGCTCGTTCTAAAGATGAACTTTCCAAGGTTGCAGCTGAAGGATCATCCCGTGTACGTGCTTTCCAAGCTTATGCAGCTGCTGAACTTCAGAAGTTGCTTGAAGAGAAGCAAGCCGAGATCACCAAAACCGCCGTTGAATCAAAGCAAAAGGTACAAGATGCAGTTGCCGGTGGTAAGGATGATCTAACAAAGACGGTCAGCCGCTCTCAACAAACTCTTCGTGGTCTTGTTGGTACAACAGAAGTAAACCTGAATCAGATCCAGACTCAGAGTCTGAAAAGTATGGACGAGAGGATCGACGGCTTTCGTGCGCAGAGTCAGATTCTAACTGAAGGTATTGCGTTGTCTGTGGAGTCTCTCGCGGAAGCGGCAAAACTGCAAGGGCAGCAGTCTCAGGATGAAGTCGCTAAGCGCCTGGACGATCTTTCCACTGAGGCGGTCAAGTCTTTGCGCGAACAAACCGTCAAGGCTGAAATGGAGTGCACTAAGCTCATTGATAAACTTGCCCGCGAGAAGCTACTTCCGGCTTTGCAAGAACGACGCAAATATTCAGTAGAGTTGGCTGGTTCATTCCAAGATGAGTTCGCTGATGCTATTCAACAATTACTGGATGCAAAGTTAGCTGAATTTGATCCTCTCATAAGAGCCAACTCAGAGTTTTGCTCCGCTACTCTCAAAGATTTCCGCGGTCGCTGGCTATCTACACTTGAGGAGCACCAGGAATCACTCGAAGTTATTCATGCCAATTTGGAGCGTAAGGTCAGTGAGTATCTCGCTCAAGCCAGAGCTAAAGTTGAGAGCATACAAGACATTAGTCGTGTAGCCGAAACCGTGCTAAACAGCCCCGAGCTCATCCGCACTCGCGATGAAACGTGTCTGAAGTTCGATATTATTGCTCGTGAACACATTTCTCGTGCCTATGCAGAAATGGGAAATCGAGTTCAACTCCAAAAATCGGAATCACTCGACGAACTGGTATATCTGCGAGAAAGAGCAGAATCAGCACTGCGCACACGCGGTGAGGAAGGACGCACACGCATTCGTAGCGCTTTGAAAAACGCAATGTCGAAAATTCAGGAACTGCAAGCGCGTTACACAAGCTAGTTACGTTCGGGAACCAAATCGCTATAGACTCTTCTAGTGTCTTGTAAGAAGTCACTCTAGGCGCTGCTAATGTTCTGTGGAAAATCGCTGAAGACGAATGCTGCGAACGATCGCTGAAGACGAATGCTGCGAACGATCGCTGAAGACGAATGCTGCGAACGATCGCTGAAGACGAATGCTGTGAAGGATCGCTGAAGACGAAAGCTGTGAAGGATCGCTGAAGACGAATGCTGTGAAGAATCGCTGATGACGAGTGCTGCGAAGAATCGCTGATGACGCTGTAGGGGCGATGCCACGCGTCGCCTGTAAAGACAGGTAAGCAACAATGAGTGAAAACCTCAGCTCCAAGAACGACAAATCTGAAACCGCGTTGATATTGATCGACGTGATAAATGATCTTGACTTTGAAGGGAATGAAGAGCTTGTTAAAAAGGTGCCGACGCTAACCGAAAGTCTAGCTCGATTGAAGGCGGCTGCGAAGGCTATTCATCTTCCCGTAATCTACGTCAACGATAATTTTCACAAGTGGCGATCTGATTTTGAGGAGACACTTAAGCATTGTCTGAACAATAGTGTACCTGGACGTATGATGGCAGAGAAACTTAGCCCGGACAGCGATGATTACTTTGTTCTTAAACCAATGCATTCGGGATTCTATTGCACTCCCTTGGAGATCTTGCTCTCAGAACTGGGCGTGAAAACCCTTATTCTCGCTGGCGTTGCTGGAAACATCTGTGTTCTTTTTACTGCCAATGACGCGTACATGAGAGGTTACAAGTTGATTGTGCCGCGTGAGTGTGTCGAATCCAACACTCAAGAAGATAATGAATTTGCTTTTGATCAGATGGAAAAGCTGCACTCCGCAAAGGTCATACAGCTAGATGATCTGATTGCCTCATTCAAGACCGCTGCGTGATCTCTACGGGAATGCTAGTTTCAACGGAGACGTTTTCCAGCAAGGGTCGTATGTTATTTGGCATGAAACGCATAGTAAAAAAAAGAGAAAGCGACCGATTGGACTTGCCATCACATCGGTTACGGAGTCAACAAAGTGTTGGCATCGTTCGCTTTCTTCTTTAGTTTAGATTGTCAAAGCCAGTTAACTTGCTTTGCGACGTCCGGTTGTGGAGCGGCTGATTGATCTGGTCGCTGTTTTTCTGCCTGAGGATTTCGCGCTTGCTCGTGTGCTGCGACGACCACTACCACGCTGCATCAGCTTCATTTTCTCTTGCGATATTTTCTCGCCGAGTGCAGTGAGATCCTCTCCTGTTTTCTCCAACGCAGGGAACATTTCCTTTTCTTCTTCCTGAACGTGATGATCAACTAGCTCAGAAAGTACTTTCATTTTTGCTTTCAAATTCTCTTCCGAACCGTCCATGCTTGATAGTTCTTTCAGCACGTTTTTTACAACGTGGTGCTCTTCAAAAGCTTCTTGAGCCATATCCTCTTCTTCCTTCTCTTCCAAAAGAATCGGATAGACGAGCTTCTCTTCAAGTTTAGTATGGAGCGTCAATTCGTTGATAACTTCCTTGATCAGCTTCATCTTTTCTCTCTTGGTGGTCGAAGACTCAAACTGTTCAAACAATCCCTCGACCTTTCTATGGTCAGCCTTCAACATTTCAACTGCGTTCATACCCGAGCTCACCATAGCTTCTTCGGTAGACTTTCCTCTCATTATTCATTCCTCCCACTCAGTCTCAGAAGTTAGAAGAGAACCTCGTTGAAAAGTTCCTTCTGCATTCAGTATGCAGAAGCAATCCCCATTGGGCTAAAGACTCTGGGGGCGGAACTTTGCCCTGTCTAGTTCGTCGCTACCAGAGATTTAGTAGCAGAACCTGGAAAGCTAGTTTAGATGACTACAAAGAATGTCGCATCCTCAAAGAAAAAACAAAGCACGTCAGAAACGTCCGATGACTCTTTATACAAGAGAGTCGCAAAAAGCTTAGGACCAGGGTTGATTACTGGCGCATCGGATGATGATCCCGCCGGCATTGCAACTTACTCGATGGCAGGAGCATCACTAGGATATGCACCACTTTGGCTATCACTTCTGACATTGCCCATGATGAGTGCTGTGCAGTTCACCTGTGCAAAAATTGGGCTCGTAAGCAGAAAAGGATTAGCCGGAGTGCTGAAAGATCACTATCCGCGCCCCTTTCTTTATGCTGCCGTTTTTCTTCTATTCTTCGCAAATACTTTGAATGTGGGTGCGGATATATCAGCTGTAGCTGCCGCAATCAATATGTTCGTGCCAATACCTAGTTTGGTATCAGTTGTTTGCGTCAGCATCTTTCTTGTGGCATTGCAAATTGCCGGCTCATACCATCTTATCGCTCGCATTTTCAAATGGTTAACGCTTGCGCTGTTCGCATATATTGCGACCGCTTTTTTCGTAAAAGTGGACATCAACGCCGTGCTTACGCACACTTTCATTCCCACTTTCAAGTTGAGCAACGAATGGATAACCACAGTTGTTGCGATACTGGGCACTACCATTTCTCCCTATCTCTTTTTCTGGCAGTCAAACCAGGAAGTTGAGGAACTAAAGGAAGAAGAGACTGAAAACGGAAAGCGGACTACAAAAGTTGAGACGGAGCAGAAGATCAAATTTGCCGCAATCGATGTTGATCTGGGAATGCTTTTCTCAAACGCAGTTATGTTCTTCATTATTCTTACCTGCGCAGCGACGCTGCATGCCAATGGGCAAACACAAATAAATTCTGCAACCGATGCGGCTAAAGCTTTGGAGCCATTTGCTGGTCCGTGGTCAAAACTTTTGTTTGCCTGTGGATTGATTGGTACCGGCTTGTTGGCAATTCCAGTGCTAACAGGATCTGCTGCCTATGCTCTTTCGGAAACATTCGGATGGAAGTCGAGCCTAAATGAAAACTTCGGTGGAGCCAAGCAGTTCTATATATGCATTATTGTTTCGACCCTATTGGGAGTCCTGTTTAACCTGTTTAATGTCAACGCAATGACGGCGCTCTTCTGGTCAGCGGTGATTAATGGCGTGGTGGCACCACCGGTGCTGGCTTTGATCATGCTGATGGCAAACAACAAAGATATAATGGGAGCCAAAACGAATGGTTGGCTGACAAACACTCTGGGCTGGGCCACGACTGCAGCTATGGGAATCGCAGCCATAGCAATGTTCGCAAGCATGGTTCTTAAATAGTTTGGTTTGATCCTGGAGCGCCAGCATCTGCTGTTGGCGATCTCATTCTTGCAGCCGCGAATGCAAACACTGCTGGCACGTTCCTTTGATTCGGCTCGGAAACGTATGGAGCGCGGGCATCTTGCCCGCCCATATGCAAATTCTGCTATCTACGCCACAGCTTTAGGGAGACTCTATCTCTTGCGAAACTCCGATTGCATAGCTGCAACGCGCTTCGCGCTTATGGGCGGACGGGACGTCCGCGCTCCATACAAAGCGCATTGAGATCGCCAGGAGTATCGCGGGACGTCCGCTCTCCATACACAGCGATGAGATCGCCAACGGCATCATCTTGCCGGCTTCTAAGTTCCATTTTTCCGGTTGGTGTTTTCGAAAAAAACAGGACTTGATTGAATCATCCATGGCCTGGTGGCTAAGATAAGTGGATCAAATCCTGCTTTCAATTACTATAACTGATTACTTCTTACTGATTATCGGTTTCAGTTTTGGAATCCCTTTAAGTGTGTCGCCATACCATCCGATGGTCGAATAGCGAGCAGGCTTGAGAGCCGGAGTCTGTTGCTTGCTGAAGAAACGCAAGAACGTACCTGCAATGATGATGGTAAACAACCATAACATCGCACCAGTGAATGCTTCATCGAAGTAGATGCCCAGTCGTTGCATTGGATGAGAAACAAGAACTCCAGCTATGGGAACAAGAAATAGCAATGCAGCGATGCGCGATAGACAACCCAAATACTTCAATATAGTCAACGTTAGCTCCTTGTAAAAGCGCGGGATAGACTTTTTTGAGCTGAAATTTTGGAAAGAAATACCAGCAACGTTTTTCTACGTTGCAGACCTGCGCGGGGACTTTAACTATTAGACGCCAGTTGAGATAACCCTGATAGGTCCTCGTCGTCTTTAGCTTGTAGCAAGCAAGTGATTTTTATTTTTCCCAGTCATTTCCGCCCAAACGACCAAATTACCCAATCAATTCGTTCTCTGATTCTTTATTGAAACTCTTTTCCATACCCAACTTGAGCTTCGGTTCAAATATAGACGACATTGACAAATAATGGTAATGGGGAAGTCACCATGAGACCGATTTTTTCGCTAAGAAAATTACTGTACAAATATGCAGTTAGCAAAGAGTATTCATCTCTGCACTAGCATGCATGGGCGCGCGTTGAACACAGGCTTTGCATGCCATAGATTTAGCTCGGTGCTCAATAGATTATTACTACTATGGCTGAAAATGAATCCGTCAATTCAGACGAAACCAAAAAGGTTTCGGATGACTCAGATACGTCCGAATCTTCGGGCAACGAGTCGAAACTGCGCCTCTTGGAGGACGCTGATTTAGCTCGACCAAACTCTAAAGAAGATACAAGCTCCGAGACGAAAACGAGCGAAAGGAAATCTGAAACTCAGACGCCGGAAACAGCGGCTCTGAGTAACCTGATTGCGCAACGGAGAGCCGAGCAAGAGCAATCTGCTAAAGCGAAAAATACAGCGCTTCCAGATTTGATTCTAACGGATTTCAAAGCTTTGCTTGCTAATGCAACAAAGGGCACAAGTGAAAATGCGCAGAAAACTATAAAGGATTCGACTGAGTCAAGAGAATTGAGTTCACGGACGGAGTCTACTTCCACTGATCCCCGTGCGCGCGTTAAGAGTCCGAGTACGAAAGAACCTGGGCAGGATCCGGAGAAGCTGCCGGAGAAGCTGCCGGAGAAACCGCCCGAGAAACCGCCGGAGAAACCGTCGGAGAAACCGTCCGAGGCAGAAAAGAAAGAACCACTTGCCGAAAAGAATGCTGAAGATCCCAGCACAAAAGATTCCGCGGCGGAGAAACGCGCTCATCGAGTAATAGCCGACCAGCTGCGTGAGGCAATTCGGAAAGGCGATCACAAGCAGATCCGCGACATTCTTGAACCCTTAAGCAAGGCTGAGCGTGATGCAATAACAGCTGCGTACCAGGAAAAATATGGGAACAACAGACCCGATGCGCTGGTGAAAGATCTGCGCTCTATGCGCGGCGAGCACGGCGATCGCCTCGCCAATCTATTGAAAGGGGATGGCACACGTGCTGATGATGCAGCGCGTCTGGCACTGGAATTCCGTAACCTAAATAATGGAGATAAGGCAGCCGAACTGCGCATCCGGGAGATCTTAGCTACACAAAACGCTGAAGGAAATAAAAAGCTCGCTGAGGAGTACGAGCGTCTCACAGGTAAGAAGCTGGAAGATGCTGTTAAAGAATCCAAGCTGAGTGCCGCCACGAAGGAAGCCTTTCCTATATTAATGAAGGGAACCGATCGCGCAGCCGGTGCTACCGAAGACAATAAAGAACTCGCCCGTATTGGGTTACGCCATAAAGACATTCATATGATCGAGTTGGGCTTGCGCGGCACCGAGCCAAACGCCGTCAAAGCTCGCGAGGAGCTGAATAACGATCGCGACTTTGTTCAACAACTCAAGAATAAATTCGGAAACGATGCGATTGCCAGAGATATCTTGCGCAACGGACGTATCTCGCTTGAAACGATTGCCAACCTTAATAATGGAACGGGTCTATTCGGCGCTTCCAACCGGCTGAACTTGGAACATGCTCTGCGCACAGCGACGCCAGATGAACGGCGTGCATATGCAGCTGGGCGTGAGTTGGATCTGGAAATCAAAAAAGCTGGTCAGACGCCTGACCTCACAGATCAACAGAAGAAAGATCTCGAATTCTACAGAAGAACTCATGCGGCTCTGGAAAGTATCGTCAGTGGTAGATCCCCTTCCAGCGACCTACACTCAAGCGATCAGCCACACCCCGAAAGAATTCTGCGTGACAAACTAAATCTGAAAGAGGATGAGATTGCGCGTCTTGCGTCTGATCCAAACTTCAGAAAAGAAGTCGAGTCGCGTTTGCCGAATGACCCGACAGAGCGTGCCTTGCTTAAGAGCTTGCTCGAACGTGCAGCACGCGGTGAAGACATCAAAAATCTTACTCCTGCTGAGAAGCTGCTTTATGAGAAAGTGTCAGGTGCCTCTCCAGCCCGAACATTGCTTACAGCTGAGGAACTGCTTAAAGCAGATCCGGAGCTTCGCGAACGCCTGCGCCGCTTGAACGCAAATCCAGGTTTTCAGCCAGTCTTCCGAAATGCCGAGGAAGCGGCGCGATGGGACAAACAGAAAGAACAAGACTTAGCGCTTCTGAACGTTATAAGGGGTGCGGCGGCTGACGCAGCCGGCCGAGCAGAGCAACCGATAAATGGACTCGATCCTGTTCGGCGTGCGACGAGTCAGCTCTTAAGTGAGGGACGGCTTGATGCATTGTCTGCAGCCAGCTTAGGGTTGCCTCCGGGGATTGTTCGGGAAAGATTGGCCCAGGCAGACGAACGCACCCGCAATTTTGTTGAGTCACGCTTTGGTGGCATCTATGGACGTGATGCTCAGGAGCGCCTGAACTCAGAAGTCTCACGCCTTGAAGATGTGCTCATCCGCGGTGGATCACTTGCCGGCACACTTGCAGCCGTCAGAGGAAAACCAGAGGATATCTTCCGCGCCATTGAGAACATGTCTCCTGAAGATTATGAACGAGGAAGGAATCCCGAGCATCGAGCACAGATGCGCCGGGAAATCGAGCGTGCTTTGGATTCGCCCAATGTGAGCCCTGAAGTTCGGGCACGAGCGCTGGAACTATACGATCAAAAAGTCGCTGCAGATTCCTACACAGCTTCGCTGGATGTTCGAAGAAGCCCCTTACTGGTTGATCCATCCAACAAAGTCGGACTTGTTGAAAGTGTTGCCTCAATGAGCCCGAGGGATCAACTTCGCTATCGTGAGGATCCGGAATTTCGCAGACAGGTCGATGAGAAGATCCAAAAGGATCTCACTGGCGAGCATCGCGTTTTTGCTCAGATGATGTTGGAACGGTTGAAAAATGAAGGGCGAGTTCCATCAGTTGAACAGATGAATCCGACCGAGCGTTTGCTTTATCGTTCAATTACAGGTGGCGATAAATTTGAGATGCTCAAGGATCTAGAGGCGGTGCTCCGTGACCCTGCAGCTCGCGCTCGCATCTTTGCTGCAACACCTGGGTCCGAAGCTGATTTTGCGTTGAAACTAATTGCCAATCGTGTTGCCAATGATCTTGCCTCTACGGAAGGTGCCCGCACAACTCGTAATCAAATTTTGAACAGCTTGATGCGCGATGGCAAAATTTCAGATTTTGATTACGTCAAATTGCCGTTGCCTGCTTCCGATCGCATCGCTCGCATCGCGGAGCTGGAAAAAACTAATCCCGAAGGAGCCGCAGCGCTCATGCACTACGCAGTGGGAAATGATCCGCTATTGCGAAAGGTATTGGAGAACATTCGCTCGCAAAATGGCGAAGTAAAACTCACTGATCGAATCGCTGCTGGTGATATCAAAGACTTAAACGCGCTTCGTCGTGAGCTTTCAAGCATGACTCCTGAGCAGATCAAAGCGTTGCGCGAGGAATACGCCACCAAATATGGAAGAAGCCTGGATGCGGATCTGTTGGCAAAAATGCCGGACAAAGATCGAACCAGTGCTGTCGCGATCTTATCGGGTGGACAAGGTGACGGTAGGCAATACTATTTTGACGCGCTTGGCCGCTTAGCTGACAGCTCTACCGGATATGCTCCGGACGGCACGCAGCAGACGGCTCGCCGCGAGTTGCAAATCTACGCCGAGCAATTGCAACGGGCAGCATTTGAAGGTCGAAATCTCACACCTCAAGATCAAGAGATTTTGCGCCGCGCTTTCGAACAAGCTCTTGCTGAATTCAAAGGTTCAAAAGAAGAGTATGCACAGAGATTGCTTCGCTATGGTGAGGCAGCGCTTCTAGTAGCTAGTGCGTTGCTGTTGACTGCAGCTTCTGCAGGAGCCTTGAGCCCTGCAGCACTTGCAGCCATATCGGCAGCCGGCGCCGCCTTGACCCCTGCTGCAAGAATTGCGGTGTTGAAATTCGTCGAAGGAAAAGACTTCAACAACGATCCCAACCGCATGCTGAAGGAGCTGGGACTTGGTCTTCTCGAAGGCGCATTAGTCTTTGGTCCCTTTGCGGCAGAAGCCGCTATTGCAATGGCCGCACGTTCGGCAGCAAGAGCAGCTGAGTCGGTGCGTGCTACTTTCGGTCTTGACCAAGCTGCCCGAACGCAGATTGATAATGCGCTTCGCAAACCGATGGAGGAAGCGTTCAAAGCTGGACGCAAGCTGACTCACGAGGAAACTGTTGCCGCCCTTAGAGCGGCTGGAATTCCTGAAGAGCGCATCCAGACCATAGCACAGGTCGTAAGAAGAGACGCAAACGCGGCGCTTGATGATGTGGCATTTAATCAGCGTTTAGCAGAACATGCGCGTACGAAAGTCGCAGATACTCCCGCCCGGACAACTGAGGAAACACTGCGTAATCTGCTCCGAAACGGTGTTGATGATCTACGTGCGCAAGTTGGAGATAAGCTCCCCGAAATGCGACGCCACCTGAATGCTGCACGCGAAGCATTTGAATCCGGAGACATCAATAAGGCTAAACAGCTGATTGATGAGTACCTAAAGGCCTCGGGTAGAGCTCCGAAAAACTGGAACTCGATCCAAAGCGACGAGGCGCGTCTCAAATTCATTGAAAGCACACTCCGGAATGATGCGAAGCGACTGGAGAACATCGATGCGCTGATAAACGGCGGTCGCCCCACAGCTGGTGGAGGACGGGAAGCCCTTTCTCAAGAAGAGATTGCCAAAATCATCAGCGATGATGTGGCCAAGCTGTTTAAAGATAGCAGCACCGTCGATCAAGCTTTACTCACACGCTTGCGAGGTATTTTGGAGGCAAAAGCTGCTGAGCCTCGCGTAATAAACTCAGCTTTCAATACGCTTGCTGATCGATCCTTGTCTGACGAAGAACGGGTCCGAAAGTTGTTGAAGGAATTTACAGGAAGTTCAAAAGCCGACGATCTCGGTGTTCTCGAAAAGAGTCTGCCAGCTTTGGAACGTGAATTAACACAGGCGGGGCTGAACTCTGCGGAAGCCCGCCGTTTGGTGGACTTAGTCAAAAAGGAATTGGAAATTCTCAAACGCGGACGCGGTGTTCTCGACATGCCAGGATCAGGAACTGAACTTGTTCATGCATTCAGAGGCAGACCCGATCCCAAAGCCATCGAAGATTTTGCCAGAACGATGAGATTCCCATCAGAAGAGGCGCGGCAAAACTTCATAAACTCTGCGAAAGAGTTTTTCGCTAGAGGCACAAGAGATACTGAACACGGCTTTCAGATCTTGAAGGGTCCGGATGGCAACTACATGCTTGCGCGTATGGCCGCAGGAAACACCGAGCGTGATAGTTTGAAAGTGTTTTTGCAACCTCTTAAGCCCGACGGAAAAATAGCATCGAACCCAGCTCTGAAACCCGGAGATGATCAATCTCTCCATCTGCTATTTAGGAGATCGCAAGGAGAAGACGGTGTTGAACGGTTCACGATTGTAGAAATCAAACAAGGCACCACAAAGAGAGATTTAGGAACTGAAGGTAATCAAATCTTCTATCAGCGCATTCCGGCTCCAGATGGCGAACCTCAAGTAAATCCAGCGGCGCTTGCGCAATATCTACGAAACGGAAATTGGTCCAGCGTTGATGAGATGATCGCGTATTTCAACCGCCTGGTCCGCGGAGTCCACTACCCACGCTGATCTAGGGCAGCCTAAGACCGTAGATCTATTGTCCTATCAGGGTGTGATCTAGGCATGTTGCAATGCTCCCTGGAGCGCCTGTATCCTGCCAGCTTCTAGCTCACGCAGGCTTGCCACGTCTCCTGCGGAGTGGTTTCAATTCGGATTTGAGAGAAACTCGCGAATGGCTGCGGTATCTGCTGCTTGTGATGCGTTGAGTGCTTCAAAAGCGCGTTTTGAACTGAGGGCTCGAATCATCTCAGCACGTTTTAGGAATGTATCATGCATTGCCGATCTTTCGTTTGGTTTCAAGGACGCCAAATGTTCATGGAACGCCTTTGACCAGATCATTGACCGGACCGGGTTCGCTAACGCCGTGGCGGAGGCCAGCACGTTATCCCTCGCTAAAAGTGATTCGGTTAGGACCGGCCATATTTCTGTCTTGCCTTCAATATGAGAGTTGCTTCCTGAAGTGAATTTCTCTACTGAATCAACCTTGTCGAACACCTTACTGGCTTTCGCGCTCTTCTGCTCGAATAAATGTCCCCACTCGTGAATGACTTTGTCATATGCCCCGATTTGATTTGGGCGGAACAGGTGTACGCTTCCATCAGGAAATGATTGCGCTGCAATCGTGAAGTTTGGTTCGTTGCGAACCTGCCTAAACCAGGCCTGGTCAGCGTGCGCAAGATCGGAAACTTCCAGTTTCCTGATCAACGTTTTGTCAGGCATGGCGTGCAAGACTTCGCTCGTTTGCTCAAGAGTCAATCTGCCGTAATTGGAATCTGCTTTTGGAAAAACGATTCTTGCTCCGTGGCCAGTTTCGAAGATATTGGTTTCAACCAATGGATAGCGCAATCCACGGGATTGGTAGTCGGCATAGTTTTTGAACCCGCCCTCAACGGGCAGTCCCGTAACCTCTGTCGCCTTCTTGGTCTCGATAAACTTTAGTGGCGGTGTCTCGACTGAATCCTGGCGTACCGCGCGATTGATTGCCGATTCTATTGGAGAAGGTTTTGCAGGCGCGGAATCTGATCGTAACGTTGCTATCCTTGATTGCGGACTGATTGCGTCAAGCCCTTTACCCAGAATTGGATTCAAAATCGCACCCTGTATTGCAGCTTGATATAAACGTTCTTTATCAGGGGCTGCGCCCGTTGCGACAATATCTGAAACGGAAAGTTGAGCTCCGGCTCCAAGTCCTCCGGTAAAAGCTCTACTGAGCGCAAGCGTCCAACCATTCGAGCCCCGAGCTAAATACGTTCCGCCTTCAAAAATCGAGAAGCCTACTGCTGCGCCAAGAGCATTTCCCAACCTGGTTTGATTCTCTCCAGGCTTTTTCAAGCCATCATAGATGGTGGCGCCCGTAATTAGCGCTGCGCTATTGCTGGCTAATACTTTGGAAGCAATGCTCTCCGAAGAGAACCTGTTCGCTAGTGGGGACAAGGCTCCCTTACTCGCAATTGCTGCGATTCCATATGGAATAACCATGGCAATGCCCGTGGAAACGTTTTGTGCTAACCAATCGCTATTGTTTTTTGCGACCGGCACATCATATTTTTTCCAATCTTCCAAGACAGCTGAGCCGCCGAAGGCTTTCGAAATATCGTTGACGGTGCTTGTCACCGCGTTGTGTGTGTCGACAACCAGAGTGTTGGCAATCGGACGCCAGACGTTTGAGCTTACCCAATTTTGCAGCGAGCCCGAGTCCTGATTGAGTAAGTCGGCGTACTGTGGCGACTTGAATTGAGCTAACTCATGGGAAGACGCTTTGCTTTCCGGCAAAGTATCTTTCGACTCGATTCCAGCTCGCCCCGTCTTCTCGGACATATCCCTAACAGGTTTTTCAGCGCCTTTTCCCTGCTAGTAAGTATCGAGACTGCAGGGGCTAGCCGCTATGGTAGAACACCCATGCTGCATTAATTCTGATGGGAATCTTCCCAGGTCATTGTGTCGGCACGAAAGCTGGCGAGACGTCGGCGAGACGTCCGCGACCCCTTAGGGAGTCACTAGACGCTGGCTTTTTCGGGTTCGGTTTTGCGAAGGAAAGTGGAACCGCCGAGATATGAGATCAGCACGTCTGGGATCTTTACTGAACCATCAGGTTGCTGATAGTTTTCGAGAATCGCAGCCAGTGTTCGACCGATTGCCAGACCGGAGCCGTTGAGGGTGTGCATGAATTTTGGTTTGCCACCTTCTGTTGGGCTGTAACGCAAGTTCGTTCGGCGCGCTTGGAAGTCGCCGAAGTTACTGCATGAACTGATTTCGCGATACTTGCCTTGAGCTGGGAACCATACTTCAAGGTCATAACATTTGCGAGCCGAAAATCCCATGTCGCCAGCGCAAAGGAGAACTCGTCTGTAAGGAAGCTCCAGCGCTTCTAGGATGGCTTCTGCATCGCAAGTCATTTTCTCGTGTTCTTCTTCCGAATTTTCAGGCAAGCTGAATTTGACTAATTCGACTTTGTTGAACTGGTGCTGCCTGATATATCCGCGTGTATCTTTCCCTGCTGCTCCCGCTTCACGCCGGAAGTTCGGAGTGTATGCGCAATGATAGATTGGCAATTTAGCTTCTTCTACTACTTCATCGCGGTACAAATTTGTAACTGGTACTTCTGCTGTTGGTACCAGATATAGTTCTTCTTCCTCGACTTTGTAAAAGTCGCCTTCGAATTTTGGCAATTGCCCTGTGCCAATCATGCACTGACGATTAACCAGGATTGGGGGGAATACTTCAACATAACCTTTTGCACCGTGCAGATCGAGCATGAAGTTCATCAATGCTCTTTCGATTTTTGCACCCATGTTCATCAGAACCGTGAAGCGCGATTCGGCTAATTTTACGCCTCTCTCGAAATCCAGCAGTCCGAGTTCTGCTCCCAGTTCATAATGATGTTTCGGATCCTTGATATCGCGGATGGTGCCCCATTCTTTCACGACTTTGTTGCCAGTCTCGTCTGCACCATCTGGTACAGAGGGATCTGGTGGGTTGGGAATTGACAGCAGAAGCGTGTTTCGCTCCTCTTCCAGATTTTTGAATTGAGGTTCGATCTCTTCTAGTTTCTTTTTGAGTTCTTTTGTCTCAGCACGAAATTGATCTTGTTGCTCTTTTGGAACCTTGCCTGTTTTGAATTGCTCTGAAATCTCGTTGGAGCGGCGTCTAAGTGACTCCCACTCTGCTTGAACTTCGCGGCATTTCTTGTCAACTTCGATGAGTTTTTCAATCGACCACTGTCCATTTCGACGGTCGAGCGATTTTTGAATGTCCTCTTGATGTTCACGAACGATTTTTATGTCGAGCATTTTTGTTTTTCCATTGAACTTTGACAACTCGCCTGCCGTCTTAATGATAAAGGCTTCGGAGTTTGGGGATCTTCGTCCTCTGCTTCCCCGGCTTGTTAAGCGAATTCTTCGAGGAGGAGGACAGAATGACTGAGAATCAAAGATTATACCCTGCCCCCGCGCCGACTAAGTTGCGATCCCGATTGAACGCAAAGCGAATTGCAACAGAGGGGGAGGAAATGGCGGCGTCCTTTCTTGAGCAACATGGCTACCATGTTCTAATTCGCAACTTTCGAGCAGGTCGAGCTGGGGAGATAGATATCATTTGTCTGTCTCCCGATCAGGTGATAGTTTTCGTCGAAGTTAAGACGCGAACTATCGATAAGCAACCTTATGGCATACCAGAGCTTGGCTTTGAAGCTGTCGGATACAGGAAACAACAGCGAATAATGCGAGCTGCTCGCGCTTATCTTTCCGCCAAGGACTTCGGTTCTGGGCGATGGCGCTACGACGTGATTGTGATTACGATCTTCGAAAGACCTGGTGGCTGCGACAATACGAAGCCTCGCCTCTTTCATGTCGAAAACGCGTTCTATTGAGAACACGGCAAAGCCTTGCCCACTCTTTGCATCCGACTTCGCGATTGTTCACAATGAACAGATCTTCAGACTCCCTGTGGCTCTGCGTTTCGGCGCTTCTTGGGGATTGCGTTGAGCATCGGCGCGCTAGCGGCGGCGGCTTCGTAGTTCTACCAGTGACGGCGTCTGGAGGCTTTGCTAGTCTCTCTGTTAGGGAACCCGACTGCGGTCAACTTCCCGTTTCCGCTAGGACATTTGGAGGCACAATGTTCCGATTTCGCAACAAGGCAGATCAGGCAACCAGAAAGGCTCTTGGTCAGAATGTCATTGCCATGCCTCGAACCATTCGCCGTTCGATTGGATTAATGCCCGATGCCTATGAGAAAGCGATGCACGAGGTTCGCGATACTCTTGCGATTCGCTTCCATCATCTTTTGGTCAGTCTTGAAGGTACAAAACGCACTGGCTGCTTGAAAATTACATCGCCAAACAGGCGTTCTCGTTCTGCTATTTTGCTTTACCGTGGGCGCGTAGTCGGCTGTATCTACGGGCAAAAGGGGATGCGTGGGCAGTATTTGCATCAAGATGCTCATAAGTGCGCGATGGCTGATTTAGCCGCTCCCGGTAATTTGCTTGACGCTTATGAATTGCCTGAGGAAATGGTTCTTGCCGCAGCGTCACTGTTCTACGGCGAAACACTGGATCTCAGTTTTACTCAGGAAAACTCTCACACCTTTGACTACGCCGTCAATTCCTTGCTCCGTTGTGGTCTTCCGGGCTGCGTTCTCATAAATAATGAAAGCGACCAGACCATATGTATCGTGTACATTGCTGCCGGCAAGGTTGTTGGCATGTATAGCGCACATGAAGGCTGGCTTAAAGCAACGCCTCAGGAAGCTAAGCGGCTTTTGACATCACAGCCTTGCCGCGTTCACGCTTCGATTCTTACATACAGAGATGCGCAGCATTTCGGGTTCAGCCTCACGGGGCTAGAGGCTCGCTTTGACTTTAGTCCGGCGCCGATGGGGGCTGCTCCTTCGATGGCGGAGCCTTCTTCGCGCTATCAAACTCAAGACTTCTCTCCGCAAGCGGCTCGGCAGCTTCAGGAGCCGAGAATGCCTCAAGCTCCGCAAGCACCACAGCGCCCACAGGTTCAGCCATCACAAGCTCCGCTGCCACCGACTCCGCCTCAGCCTCCACAAACTCCGGCGGAGCGCAGAAGAACAGCATCGCAAGAAGCAGTAGCCCAGGCCGTTCGCACGCAAGCACGCATTAGACGGACTTCCGAGCATCATCATGCTGGAGCTAAAGGAAGAGCTGTCGCCAGGGTCTAACATGGGATAATAAGGGCTGTTTATCCCTTTGATGCCAAGCAAGTGAGAAAATGACCGCTTCGAGCGATTCGGCCACGGCGCCTAACACTCAGATTCGTCCAATATCATGTCAAGTTGATTCGCAAGGTCACCTCTGGGTGGGCGGCTGCGACACTAATGAACTGGCGCAACGTTTTGGAACGCCACTCTGGATCATCGATGAGCAGACCATACTCGAAGGAGTGTCTGCCTATAAGGACGGACTTTCGAACTATGCGAATTCCCAAGTGCTCTATGCCGGGAAGGCATTTCTCTGCCTGGCCATGTGCCGTCTGGTCGAATCGCTGGGTCTGGGCTTAGATGTTGTTTCGGAAGGCGAACTCTTTACGGCTGCTCAAGCCGGATTTCCAGCCGATCGCATTTACATGCATGGCAACAACAAATCCGAATCCGAACTGACCGCGGGTCTCCAATATGGCGACGTCAATGTTGTTGTCGATAATTTTTCTGAGCTGGATTTACTGGCAACAATTGCGTCGCGCCTGAACAGGAAAGCTCGCATCCTTTTTAGAGTGATACCAGGTGTAGAACCAGACACGCACCAACATATAAAGACCGGCCAACATGACAGCAAGTTTGGTATTCCTTTAGAGCAGATCAAATCGGCTGTGCAAAAGGCTCTGACTTGCGAACATTTGATTGTGGAAGGACTTCATGCCCATATCGGCAGTCAGGCTCAGCGTCTTGAACCATATTTGGAAAATGCTGAGATACTGGCTGATCTGACGGAGCAACTTAAAAGAGAGCTTGGCTTCGAGCTAAGTACTTTGGATGTTGGCGGTGGTCTTGCAATAAAGTACTCAAAAGGTGATTCGCCAGTCAGCGCCTCCAGTTGGGCAAAAGCTGTTGCAAAACAGGTGACGGAATCGTTTGAGCGCCGCGGATTGAAACTTCCACGCCTCCTGGTAGAGCCTGGTCGATCAATCGTCGGGCCGTCAGGGCTGACGCTCTATCGCGTCGGTCATTGCAAACAATTACCCGGCGGTGCCAGGTTTATCGCTGTCGACGGAGGCATGGCAGACAATCCCCGTCCAATCACGTATCAATCAATATATACGGCATCCCTTGCAAATCGCGCCGATGCCCCCCCAGCGCAAGAGCCGCGCTCTATTGTGGGCAAGTACTGCGAGTCAGGCGATATAATCATAAAAGAGACATATCTGGACGCGAACTCGGGAGATTTGATCGCCATATTTGGTACCGGAGCTTATAACTTCAGTATGGCGTCAAATTACAACCGAAGTCCTCGCCCCGCATGTGTTTTGGTGAAAGACGGCAACGCGGAGATTATCGTCGAGCGCGAAAGCAACGACGACATAATCAGGAACGATCGGGTTCCGCCGCGTTTAGCGAGGTAGCAATGGAAGACATCTTTCGCCAGATTTATTTGATGGCGGATCTCGACCATCGATTTAACGCCTGGGAGACGGCGAAGATTGTCTTGCAGTTTTTAATTATTCTCTACGCGATCATCTGGACATGGGGACGCATCCACGGGACACAAGCAGAGCGTCTCGTGAAAGGCGTTATGTTTTTTGTTAGCTTCTGGCTCGTTTGCTATTTCATGGGGCTGACGATCATAACTGCAATTTTGCGCGAGATGATCCCTGTTCTCTTGATTGCAGTCGTCATTGTTTTCCAACCGGAATTGCGACGCGGACTCGGCTATCTGGGACGCACGCGCTTTCGCGTCGACCTGGCAATTTCAGATACGCAAAACGAGAAAGCGAAGGAAGTGATTGCACAAATCATCCAAGCTGTTCGAGAATTGTCGCGCAGCAAAACTGGTGCACTAATTGTCGTAGAACCTCCGGAGGGAGAAAGGGACTATATCAGTCCCGGCACAACCATCAATGCCGATGTGAGTTCGAGTTTGTTGATCAGCATCTTTCACACGTCCTCTCCTCTTCACGATGGAGCCGTCGTGATCAGGCAGAACAAAATTATTGCAGCTGGTGTGATTCTTCCAATGACAGACAGTACCAAGTTGAACAATCGCTATGGTACCAGGCACAGAGCTGCTCTCGGTCTATCGGAGCGATATGATGGCTTGTGCATCGTGGCATCGGAGGAAACCGGTGCGATCTCGGCAGCAAATCGAGGGATGCTTGTTCGATATAACAGTGCAGATGAGCTTGCCGATGCATTGAATTACATGTATCACCAGGAGCCGGATCAGAAAGCAGTTGAGTCGCATACGCCACTGCAATCGTTCTTGCAATTGTTCAACCGAAGAAATCCAATTGTTGTTGAAAAAGCAGTTTCAGAACATCCTCGCCGTCGCGCAACCGACTTTCCACGTGATCATCGCGACAAGAGTGCGGCGCAAAACGATCCGACCGATCGCGAAGATTACAAACAGGAAGAGTCTGTCGAACCGGCTTAATTATTTGGTTTTATTTTCAAAGTTTCCAACTGACCTGACTTGAAGTTTAGTTTCTCAAGTTCTTGGATGGCGTCCTTGCGCAATTCAATTAATGCTGAATCGTCGCAGCCGGTCGCTTGCATCGAATTTATCACTTGCAATGCCTGAATGCATTCTTCTCTTGTCGAGCCTGAAGCCATCGTTCGGGCGGATACGACATCCACCGACGAACCAATTAGTGCCGTCATTATGCCGGCTGTGCTTAAAATGACTCCGATGCGATTGAGCTGAATAGTTTTCATGTTCAAAATCCTTGCCCTGCGTACGTTCCTAGATTAGACCGGACCCGGGGCAGCCATTGGTCACAATTGTGTCAATTCTCTGGCGCCCGATTAAAACCCTCTGCCCTTGCCGACGATTTGAGTTTTAGCAATCCGATTGCTAGCAGTATCTTGGACGATTTTGAGATTCGTCTGAAACGAGCAATCGCTTTCCCCATAAGATCTCTAACGGATGGTGGCCACTCTGTGCCGCCGATTTAATATTCAACCCGTTCTATTTATTCGTATTGAAATGTAGACCTTATACGAGGGAAATTTCAAAACTTCCTCAAAATTGACAGTTAGATTAAAACTGTTGATTGTTTCTTGGGCTTGAGGTTAGCACTCGCGAAATTATCGAGTGCATTGCGCGAAGAGGGTGAGAGGGGCGAAAGTCCGGAGAACCTATGAAGCGCTAAAAAAGGAAAAGGGCGATTCTCATGAATATCAAAAAAGCAATTGTATTACTAACGATGGTTTCCGGACTTGCATGCGCTGCGGCGCCAGTTAATGCAGCTGACGAAAAGTCGGCATCGGCAGAGGAATGCCGCAAAGCAATTACCATCATCAATGATTTGATCCGTTCTGGCTGCAACGACAAGGCGCTCTATGAATTGCGCGCCGATGCCCTCGACCAGTTGAACAAAACCAAAGTCTCCCATCACAAATAAGTATCTTTATACCAAGATCAAGAAAAAGATCTGCGATGGAGATGCCTGGTTCTCTTTAGCAACTTAGCTGCAACGCGCTTAGCCTTATGGGCGGACGGGACGATGCTGTTGGCGATCTCATCTCAGCTTGTCTAGTGCAGATTTTTGCAGCTAGTATGGAG